>JAZNIH010000077.1:0-91377 GCA_045577395.1 Acutalibacteraceae bacterium
GCTACGATCCGACTTCAGAATTATTGAACAGCTTAAAAAGCTCGGCTCCTCCTGTGACTGGGACAGAGAGCGCTTTACCCTTGACGAGGGTTGCTCAAAGGCTGTTAAGGAGGTATTTGTAAACCTCTATGAAAAAGGCCTTATCTACCGTGGCGAAAGAATGATCAACTGGTGTACTCACTGTAAGACATCAATTTCAGACGCTGAGGTTGAACACGAGGAAAAAGACGGAAATTTCTGGCATTTAAGATATCCCTTTGCTGACGGCACAGGCTATATTGAGGTTGCTACAACACGTCCCGAGACTATCCCCGGCGATACAGGTGTAGCTGTACACCCCGATGACGAAAGATATAAGGATATCGTCGGCAAGACTGTTATCATTCCCGTAATCGGCAGAGAAATCCCCATCGTTGCAGACAGCTACGCTAAGATGGATAAGGGTACCGGTGCCGTTAAAATCACACCTGCTCACGACCCCAACGACTTCGAGGTTGGTCTGAGATGTGACTTGCCCGTACTCAATGTAATGACCGATGACGGCTTTATGAATGAAGCTGCAGGCAAATATGAGGGTATGGATCTTATGCAGTGCCGTAAGGCTATTGTAGCTGATATGGAGGCTGCAGGTGCTCTTGTTAAGATTGAGCCTACAAAGCACGAGGTTGGCACCTGCTACCGTTGCCATACTGCTGTTGAGCCCCGTGTTTCAAAGCAGTGGTTCGTTAAGATGGAGCCTCTTGCTAAGCCTGCTATTGACGTTGTTCGTCAGGGTAAGGTTAAGTTTATTCCCGAGCGTTTTGACAAGATTTATTATAACTGGATGGAAAATATCCGCGACTGGTGTATTTCCCGTCAGCTCTGGTGGGGTCACAGAATTCCTGCCTGGTATTGCGAAGAATGCGGTGAAATCACCGTTTCAAAAGAAGATGCTACAAAGTGCTGTAAATGCGGCAGCACAAAAATCACTCAGGACCCCGATACACTTGATACCTGGTTCTCATCAGCACTCTGGCCCTTCTCAACTCTCGGATGGCCCGACAAGACTCCCGAGCTTATGCACTACTATCCCACAAGCACACTTGTAACAGGTTACGATATCATCTTCTTCTGGGTTGCAAGAATGATTTTCTCAGCTTGCGAGCAGATGGGTGAGGTACCCTTCGATACAGTGTTTATTCACGGTATTGTGCGTGACGAGCTTGGCAGAAAGATGTCAAAGTCACTGGGTAACGGTATTGATCCTCTTGTAGTTATCGATCAGTACGGTGCTGATGCACTTCGTCTTACTCTTGCTACAGGTAACAGCCCAGGTAACGATATGCGTTACAGCGAAAAGAAGGTTGAAGCTTCAAGAAACTTCTGCAATAAGATATGGAATGCGGCAAGATTTATTCTTATGAATCTTCCCGAGGACGAATCTGCTCCTCATATTCCTGCTGACCTTGCTCTTGAAGATAAATGGGTTCTTTCACAGTACAACAGACTTACTAAGGAAGTTACAGACAACCTTGATAAGTTTGAGCTTGGTGTTGCTGTGCAGAAGCTCTATGACTTCATCTGGGATATCTTCTGTGACTGGTATATCGAGCTTGCTAAGATCAGACTCCAGAAGGGCGGCGACGAGGCTGCAACTGCAAGAGCGGTTCTTGTTTATGTAATGAGCGAGACTCTCAAGCTTCTCCATCCCTTTATGCCCTTCATTACAGAAGAAATCTGGCAGACACTTCCTCACGACGGTGAAACAATTATGAAGGCTCCCTGGCCCGTATTCAGCGATGAGCTTGTATTCACTGAGGACGAAGAGCAGATGAACATTATTATGGATGCTATCAGAGCTATCCGTAACAGACGCGGTGAAATGAACGTACCTCCCTCAAGAAAGGCTCACGTTTATATTGCTACCGATAAAAAAGATATCTTCTCACTGTCAGCAGTGTTTATACAGAAGCTCGCTTCCGCCTCAGAGGTAACAGTAGGTGACAGCTTCAATATCGAGGGCAGTGTAAGCATTGTAACAGCCGATGCTAAGATTTACATTCCTATGGGCGACCTTGTTGACTTCGAGGCTGAGAGAAAGAGACTTCTCAAGGAAAAAGAAACAGCTGAAAAGAAGCTCCAGCAGATTAACGGCAAGCTCAGCAACCCCGGCTTCCTTGCAAAGGCACCTGAGGCTGTTATCGCAGGTCAGAAGGCTGATGCAGAAAAGCTTGCAGAAAAAATCAAGATGATTGACGAAAGTCTCGCATCACTTCAGTAATTGAAAAGAACAGGCCGACAGGTCTGTTCTTTTTAATTACAATGCACCGTCAGGTGCAATTCATGATGAAGTCAATTCATGCGTCAGCAATTCATGGCGAAGCCAATTCATTTTAACTTCACCTTGCAAAAAACTACTCAATAAGGTATAATTCTGTTATTATCTTAATAAAGGGTGTGAATTATGGTTAAAACTGTGGCTATTGTCAGTTTGTCCCACGGAACAATCGGTGAGGAGTTTGCAAAACACGAGCTTGAGTTGGGCTTATCTCGATTAAAAGCCTATGGTCTTAATATCAGATTTATGGATAATGCTCTAAAAGGTCATGTCTACTTAAAGGAGCACCCGGAAAAAAGAGCCGAAGATTTAATTCAGGCCTTCCGTGACAGCGAAATTGATATGATTCTGTGTGCTTTAGGCGGTGATGACACATACCGTCTGACTACCTTTTTGTTTGAAAATGATGAGCTGAAAAATGCTGTAAGTGACAAAATATTCCTCGGTTTTTCAGATTCTACGGTAAATCATTTCATGCTCAATAAGGTTGGTCTTAATACTTTTTACGGTCAATCTTTTCTTGCGGATATTTGCGAACTCGAAGATGAAATGCTCCCGTATACACAAAAGTATTTTTGCGAACTGATTACAACGGGTACGATAAAGGAAATCACCCCGAGTGATGTGTGGTATGAATGCAGAACTGATTTCAGCAAAGAGCAAATGGGAGTAAAGCTGAAATCTCATGGAAACCGAGGTTTTGAGCTTTTACAAGGAAGTTCCGTTTTTTCAGGTAAAATTTTTGGCGGATGTATCGAAACCATATTTGATATGCTGGACGGTGAATGGTATGCAGATTCACCCGTGCTTTGTCAGAAGTACGGCTTGTTTCCTGATTTGAAGTTCTGGAAGGAGAGAATACTCCTTCTTGAATCAAGTGAAGAAAAAATTTCTCCCGACAAATATAAGAAAGCCCTTGAAGTGTTGAAAAAAACGGGCATTTTTGATGTCATTAACGGAATATTGGTCGGAAAGCCGATGGATGAAGTCTATTATGAGCAATATAAAAAGGTGCTTATTGAAACAGTTAACAATCCGAATCTTTCGATTGCTTACAATATAAATGTAGGTCACGCACTTCCGAGGTGTATCATTCCCTTTGGTGTAGAGGCTACCGTAGACACCAAAAATCAAAAAATCACCTTCAAGGAGAGATAATATGACATTCAGAAAAGCAGCTGCAGAGGATTTGCCTGAGCTTTATGCTGCATTTAATCTCATAGCAGAGAACCTCAATGGCAGGGGAATACATATTTGGGATGAGGTTTATCCTAACTGTGCTTTCCTCGAGGATGTGCAGAATGAAAGACTGTATGTCCTTGAAGATGAAGGAGCTGTAATTTCTGCATTTGCCCTTATGGATGAGGATAGTGACAGAGACTCCGTTCAGTGGGAAAATCAGCAGGCCTCTGCCTGTTATCTTTACCGTATGGGTATGATACCCTCATATTACGGCAAGGGCATTGGCACATTTATGCTTAAGGAAGCAGCAAGGCTGACCAAAGAAAAGGGGAGAGAATATCTGAGACTTTTTGTTGCTGATTGCAATCCGCCTGCAATCAGGTTTTATGAAAAGAACGGATATAAAAAAGCCGACGGCATTTTACAAAAGATTGAACTTGGTTTTTTGCTTTTGGGCTATGAAATAAAAGTATAAAGAAAAGAACAGATGAAGCACCTGACTTCACCTGTTCTCTCTTTTTTATTCACCTATATATTCAAATCTCCTGAATATCTTCCCGTTACGTTCGACGGTTTCATTCCACATTGAGGCAGGTCTTACCCAAAGACCGCCCTCACCGTAAAGCGCCTTATAAACCACCATATCCTCTGTGGTTTCACTGTGCTTTGCGACGGCAATCACCTCATATTCATTGCCCTTGAAATGACGGTATTTACCTGACTTAATTTCATCCATATAATACTAACCTTTCTGAGTTCACTACTGCCTCTCCTGAAAGGAGAGGTGGCATCCGTAGGATGACGGAGAGGTCCTCACTTCATCAGCTTCCCATACTTAATCTGATTAACCGCAAAGCCGAAGCCGAGCCACAAAAGTATAAGCGGAAGGAAAACAAGTACAAGTAATACGAGCAGAATAACCACACCGAGACCCTTGTTGCTCTTTACAAAGCCTGCCCTACCGTCGAGGGCTTCGGGGATGTTTTCGTAAAGGTTAAGCACTGCCTTTTCGTCACATATACCGGGGTTGTAAAGAAGCGGCTCAACAAGGCTCTGTACTGACTCAGCACCCTTGACGAGCTTGCCGATTTTCACGCCGAAAAGCTTTAAGAGACTGTCGATAATTGCAAGAACACCCATAGTGATTTTGTACTCTGCCGTATCGGGTGAATAAGGGCTGTCTCCGCCGTAAAGATTGCGTACGAGAGAAACAATGAAGTCTACAACCTTCTGATTCTTTATGTGAGCGTAATCCTTCTTTTTAAGTCCGCTTTCCTTTTTGACGAGTTTTGCGATTGTGCCGATTTTAAGCTTGCCGAGAAGCTTTGCAAAGGGCTTGATAATCCAGCCGATTTTGTAAATAAGCTTTTCCTTAACGCTGAAGGCGGTAGCCATCTTTGCGAATTCGGGAATATCATGGCCTGCGGCCGCAATAACACGGCGTATCATACCAAAGAATTTATCCTCAAGATGCTCCTTAAGGGGTCTGCCGTCAATATCACACTGTATGTCGGCACTCTTTACGTTGATTTTACCCTCTGCGGGAAGGAAGGTAACCTGACGGAAGGTTGCGGGGTAGCCTACGGCTGCCGCAGTTGTGATATCATAGAAAACCTTGCCTTTTTCGGTGATTTTATAGGAGATATCCTGCATATGGGTGTGACCTGTGAACATATAGCTTACACCCATTTCGGTAAGCTGATCAATTCTCTTGTCGGGGTCCTTCATAATGTTTCCGCCGCCGATAATTTTATAGAAGGGGGAGGGGGAAAGCATAGGATGATGTGTCATAGGGATAATAAACTGACCCTTTTCGTTGGCATCCTTAATCTGGTCGCTTATCCACTCAAAGCATTCATCTGAAAATCCGCTGCCGTTTTTGCGGTTACTGTCGTCGTTGAGAGCAAAAAGGCGGTATCCGTCGCAAAGCTGAACGATGTATGACATACTCTCTCTGTGTACTGCAATAGCCTCATCGGGTCCAAACTCACGGTAAAGGTCAAAGAGCTCATCACGCTTTACGGAAGGCACCTGAACAGCTTCATCACCAACATATTTTCTCGTAACGTCGCCGTCGTGATAGTCGTGAGTAGCGGTGATAACGTAAACCCTCTTGCCTCTCTCCTTGAGTGAGCGCAGAAGCCTTATAACACCCTCGTGAGCTTCTCTTTCTGCTCTTGTTGTAACGTCACCGGAAACGAGTACGATATCGCTTTCGTCCTCGGCAAGCTGATCCATAAGAGAAGTGAGAATTTCCTCACAGTTAACAAGATCGTTGGGGGTTTTTGCATTTTCCTTTTCAAAGCCTTTACCGCTTATGCCTGTTTCCTTTGAGTAGTAGTGAATGTCGGAAATAATATTCACCTTTAAGGGCTTGATGTTTTCGTACATAATCCTTCTCCTTATTTACGCTTAATCTTAAGAGTGTATTTTCCTTTCTTGCGGGGTATTTCCACCGTCACAGCACCCTTATCCCATTCGGCTTCGATTTTCTCACCGTCAAGAGTGCAGATGTATTCTTCTCCCTCTTTCATAACTGCAAGAAGGATGAATTTCTCATTTTTACCGTAATATGTAAATTCGATTTCAGCTTCAGTATTATCTTCGTTGAAGCTGACCTTGTCGAGCCATGTGTCGAAGCCCACGTTGACAGTGCCCGGTGCATAGTAAGCCTTCAGCCACATAATAAGGGGGGTTGAAAGGCCGCCGAAGTTGTGGAACCATCCGCCGAGACCCGTTACGGTGTTGACCATTTCAAAGGTATAGTAGGTGCTTTCAACCTCACGCTTCCATATATTGAGTGCAAGGTGAGCAATATCCTTTGCAATGTCGGCTCTGCCGCAGTCGAGCATGCTCTTCCATATAAACCACTGGTGGGGGAACCATATATTACCGTTCCAGTAGCCGTTTACCATATAGTATGATGCGCTCTTGTCAACGGCGCTGATGCCGAAGGGGGTGTGCATTTCGTTTTCGTCTGTGATGTGTGCGATGATTTTCTCTCTCTGATTTTCGTCGCATACACCTGCGATGATAGGATAAATACCGTCAAGACCCTTGTTGAGGTTTTCTCCGTCCTTTGTGACGAATTTTTCCTTAGGTTCGCCGTTTTCATCGTGGAGCACGTAGCTGTAATATCCGCTTTCTTCGTCCCACGAGTACTTGTTGAGGGCTTCGGTGAGTTTTTCACAGTCGGCCTTGTATTCGGCTATATCATCTGCTCTTCCGAGCTTGTCAGCCATAATTGAAAGAAGCTTACCGAAGCGGATAACCTGACCTGTCGTGATTACAGGCGAAGCCTTATCCCGAAGATTCTGCTTCATCATCGCAACCTGAGCGGGGTAGTCATCCATGCCGCTTGTTGAATAGAAATAGTCGTAGGTTGTGAGAATTCCTGACTTAAAACGTGCAGTAGTTGAATTTCTGATTTTACCTGCAAGATACAGATAATAAAGCCTTGCTCTCGGATAATATGTGAGCAGATGCTCCTTGCAGTCAGCCTTCTGCAGCATTTCATAAAGCTGATAAATCTGCACGGGTACGGGCGAGCCGTGATGAAGAAAGGCGTAGTCCTTGTTATCCTCATCGCTTAAGTATGTATCGATAATATACTCGGCAAATCTCGGTGCGATTTCATTCATGCCGAGACCGATGAAGCCTGAGTCCCAGGTGTAAAGGCAGTCCCAACGCTTACCCGGTGTGTGGTGGATAATATACTCACCGTGCTTATAAATGGGATAAACCACATTTGTCATAAGAGCGGCGGAGAGAAGCTGATTTGAAAGCTTGTACTTTTCCCCCGAGGGGTTAACCTTAAGGTCGATAGCACCTGATTTCTTTTCATTGTATATTTTTTCGTATTTCTCTTCGCTCCTGTACTCAGTTTCACCCTTTGAAATTACGGCATACTGAACTCTGATTTCACCTGCGGGTACGAAAATAGTGTGGCTTATAGCGTTGTGGAAGAAGCCGTCGTCACTGTGCTTACGGTTAAAAGCACCCGTAAAGCTTTCAGTCAGATCATCAAAGGTTTCGTCAGCGTTGGAAAGTCTTGCGGTCATACAGTCCTCAAGAGCACCCGTCTCAATTTCACGGAAGCGGGTGTTGTCGTCAAATACTCTGAGCTTATACTCACCCTCGATGTTTTTGTATTTAAGGGTTGTTATATATCCTCTGTCAGCCTTTTCGTTTGTAATTTCGGGTACGAAATCGGCGGACTTCATTGTCACCCGTACCTCTTCTCTGTCAGAAGCCTCTGTTACGGCAAGAAAGTCAAATTCAGCCGCACCGGTGCCGAGGGATACGAAGCTGAGCTTGAGCTCCTCCTCGGTGAGCTTTCCGAGATGGATATATATGATTCTCGGCTCATCAGAGGGAGTAAGCTCTACGGTAGTTTTGCCGTTAAGCATAAAGGTAGCGGTATTCTTACTGTTTATGTAGTGTACTCCGACCTGCTTTCCCTGCTCATAGAAAATATCGCTTGTGCGGTAGCGGAGTGCAAGCACGGCGTTGTCATAGCTGTTTTTAAGCTTGACTGTGTAGCTTACCTCGTCACCCTTTTCACCGCCGAAGGGCTTTAAAACCTTATAGGGCATATGCCACTTGCCTGCTCTGTCACCGAGACCCTTCTGCCCGACAAAGGCTTTGTCGATGAATTCTCCCTTTTTATAACCGTCCTGACTCTGCTCGTCCCAGGGACGGGTGATTGCATAGTTATACGTATCATAGTCGAGTGCATCAACATGGTCACACTTTTCGGGAAGACTCAGCATCGCATAGCTGCTGCAGTGAAATTCCAATGAGGAAAAGTAATTCACGACGCAGTCCTTGATGATATCCGTATTGTTTACTATTTCAGTTCTTACAAGATAGCTTTCGTTGTCAAGCCTCGTATATGAAACGTCGGCATACACCTTATCCTTCCATTCAAGATCGTGTCTGAAGCTGAAAAAGCCGTAGCCTTCATCGCTTTTCCAGGGGTGATATGCCGAGGGGAGAGTAACGTTAGGTACTTTTATATCAAAGGCGTGGATTGCGGGTGCAACGGAAAGGTCGAAGCGTACACCGTCAACCTCGGCGTGCTTTTCTATTCTTGAAAGACCTGCATATTTTTTTCCGAAGGGACCCCAGCCGTTAAAAAGCCCGAATTTATCTGTCATATTTTTTCACCTCATAACATATGGAATATACGCTTTTGATTATACTATATATATTTATTTAAAGTCAAGAAAACATGAAATCTCGTCGGATACTGTCATTTTGCACAATAAATGTTAAGTGCTTTTAAACTTTATTACTACAAAAAAATTGAATAATCAAAAGTATGTTAACAAATATAAAAAAAATTGTAATTATTAAAAAAACACCTTGATTTTTCCGTTTTGTAATGCTATAATCATCACAGGTAATATACCAAATATGTATAAATTTTTCGGAGGTAATCTTTATGAAAAAAGTATTATCAGTAGTTTTAGCCGTAATGATGCTTTTCAGCGTTATGGCAGTTAACACATCAGCAGTAAATAATGAAATGTCAAGCCTTAAGGGTGAGGGCGATTTCCTTGTAATTCTTGAACTCGGCGAATGCAAGCTTAACATTGCTAAGCTTAAGGGCTCATGCGTTGTTTATACCGAGGACGGTATAAAGGTTAATGCTCCCGCAACAGTTACAGGCACAGTATTAGTTGCTTCATCACAGTTCACCTACGGTGCTCCTTGGGATCTTCCCGTTGTAACAGCTCCTTCAGAGCAGTATTTCCAGCATTGGTATGCTTCACACAACTACAGCATCTATGCAGGTGGCCAGAACGGTACATTTACATTCCCCGAAGACGGTGATTTTGCAAACGATATGCTTTGCTTCACAGCTGTATATGACAATATCCCCGAAGAGGGCGACACAATGGCAACAGTTATTAACGTTCTCGTTAAGGTATTCGGTGCTATCCTCGGTATCCTCCTCTATGCAGGTGATACAGAAGCAGGCGTTGCTATGATGAATAAGATTCTCGGCGGTCTTGAGTTATAATTCACTACATAAAAATGAGCTCCTCGTACGAGGAGCTTTTTTGTTGTCTTTATTTCTTTACTTTTAAATAATAATATGATAAAATGTCGGAGTATGCTGTAATGGAGGAGAGTTTGTATGACTGAGCTTTTACCCGATGAAAGAATAGAGCCTCTCGGTAACGGTATGGAAATTGTTGTAAGTGACAGTCATACCTTCGGTACCGATGCGGTGCTGCTTGCCAATTTTGCGGCAATTAAAAGAAAAGACAAGGCCTGCGATATGGGCACAGGCTGCGGTATTATACCTCTTATATGGTGCAAGGGTGAAACGAGAGAGATTACCGCCGTTGATATTCAGCCCAAAGCAATATCTCAGCTCAACAAATCACTTGAGCAGAACTCTATTGTGGGAAGAATCAATCCCGTCAACTGCGACCTTCGTAATATAAAGGGTGTGCTTGATGCGGGTACGTATGACCTCGTTACAATGAATCCGCCCTATAAGCCCGTGGGCACGGGTATAGAAAGTCTCAGCGAGGCTGAAAAAATTGCCCGTCATGAGGTTACCTGCACCGTCGACGATGCGGTTACTGCGGCGTCAAGACTTCTTAAATTCGGCGGACGCTTCTGTATGTGTCACAGACCCGAAAGACTCTGCGATATAATTGTTGCTATGCGTAAGGGTGCCGTCGAGGTCAAAAGAATCCGTTTTGTCTCTCAGCAGGAGGGGAAGGCTCCGTGGCTTGTTCTCGTTGAGGGCAAAAGGGGAGCAAAAAGCAGCGTTACCGTTGAAAAAAACCTTGTTATGTTCGGCACAGACGGTAAGCCCACCGATGAATTCAGAGCAATGTTCGGCGATTATATGGACGGACATCAGTGAAAATTCGGAATTCGGAATGCGGAATTATGAATTGCGCATCAAGTGCGATTTTTTAATGACAAATATTCCGCAGAACAAAGCTACATCTGGATTTTTAAATTTTTCTAAATAAATGAAATCAAACTTCGGCGTGAGGTCTGACGGATACAAAAGGGAGTTATTCTTAAACGGTAATTCCGAATTCCGAATTCCGAATTCCGAATTAACGGAGGATTTATGTCAGGAACGTTATATATAGTCGGAACGCCGATAGGCAATCTCGGTGATATTTCACCCAGAGCACTCGAAACCCTCGAATCGGTTGATTTTATTGCCGCCGAGGATACGAGAGTTACCCTTAAGCTTCTCAATCATTTTGAAATAAAAAAGCCGCTCATCAGCTATTTTGAGCATAACCGCCGTGAAAAGGGTGAGGTGATTGCTGACAGAATAGCATCAGGTGAATCCTGCGCCATTGTTACCGATGCGGGTATGCCTGCAATTTCTGACCCGGGTGAGGACCTTGTTGCACTCTGTCATGAAAGAGAGATTCCCGTCAGAGCAGTTCCGGGACCTACCGCCTTTGCAACTGCCGTGGCGTTGTCGGGTCTTCCCACAGGCAGATTTACCTTCGAGGGCTTTCTCAGTATGAATAAAAATGCCCGTAAGGAGCATCTCAGTGAGCTTCGTGATGAAAGAAGAACGATGATTTTTTACGAGGCACCCCACAAGCTTCCTAAAACCCTTAAGGATTTATACGAGGCACTCGGCGACAGACGTATTGCCATAATCCGTGAGATAACCAAGATTTACGAGGAGGTTATCAGAATCAACCTTGCCGAGGCGGCTGAAAAGTATTCTGAGGAAGGTCTCAGGGGTGAGATAGTTCTCGTCGTTGAGGGCAAAACCGTAACCGAGGAAGCTGAGATAACCCTTGACGATGCGGTTTCTCTTGCAAGAGTTTATGTGAATGAAGGTCTTGCGGCAAGCATGGCGGCTAAAAAGGCTGCCAAGGAAACAGGCTTCAAGAAGGGTGACATATACAAATATCTTACTGAAGATGAAACAACGGAGGAATAAAAAATGAAGGAATGGCTCAGCGAATACTGGTATCTTCTTATATTTCTTGCCGCATCAATCGTTTTAGCGGTTATTGCGGTAACTATGGCGGTCAAGGCCTCACGTAAAAGAACAAGACTCTTACGTCAGGAGGAGGCTAACATAAAGCGCCTTGTGGTTCTTAAGGAAAAATTCAGACCTGTTACAAGGGAGGCTATTGACTCCGCCTCTGATGAGGAGCTTCTTGAGGGTATTGCACTTGCGTATCAGCTTAAGCTTCAGAAGGAGGAAAAGCAGGAAGAGATGTTTGAAGGCTTCAACGATGACGTTAAGGATATTTACACCCTTGATGTTTTTGTTCAGGATAAAACAAGCAAGGAATTTTTCTCTCAGAACGGTGAAATCCTCAAGGGGAGAATTATCAGCGCCCTTGAAAAAATCGGTATGAGTGACTTTGCAAAGCTTCTCAGACCTATATATGATATGTACGATAACTCCAACGAGGACGTGTCCTACGACCTTAAAAAGATAGACAAAATTGATGAATATATCGAAAAAGAGAATATTCTTTCGCAGATTCAGGTCAGCTCAGCCGAATATATAAGAAAAAATTATAAATCTTTTGAAAACTAACTGATTTTTATTTGACATACGGACATTTTACTTGTATAATGGCTCTATGTAATTTTGAAGGAGGCTGATACAGTGAAAAAAATTGCAGCAATTGTTTTACTTTTTGCCGTAATGACTGTATTTGTATCCTGCGGTAAAGGTAATGGCGACGACAACACAACCCTTCCGCCTTATATGGGCACAAGCGCCACAACGACACAGAAAACCGAAGAATCCACCACCGCAGATAAAGCAGCAAACGGATATATTCTGACTACCGACCCGAATATGACGGTTTCATGGGGTATTACAACAGCGTTTCAGACAACTCTCCCCACAACTGTTCCCTCATCGGGTGTTGTTACAGTTCCCAGCTTTACGGATAATCAGAACAGTACCGCATATAACCCGAGCATGTCTCAGGTAAGCACGACGGAAAAGCAGCCGACACAGTCCACAGGTCCTCAGGGTCCCACGGTTGTTGACGCTCCCGATAACACAACCAAGCCCGTCGTTCCCGAGGAGGAAACCACCGAAGCGGTAACCAAGCAGGAAAAGATCGTAAATGTTACTTCAAGAGGTTGCGGTCACGAAAATAAAACCTTTATTATTGAATTTGATGTAAATGGTTGGGATGGTGTAATCGCTACAAGGTCAACCAAGGTTTCCGTTAAATACGGCTCAAAAACAGAAAATGCCTCGTGTACTATAAAATCAGGCGAAATAGTTGTTGATATTTCAGATTTAGATATTACAAGTGGCATGACGATTACTGTTTCTGTTCCAGAAGGAGCAATTACTACCAAATCTGGATCGATGTATAACAGAGCTTTTTCTATAAGTCATGGCGTTTAATATGCTTTCCGCAATACTTCGGTGTTGCGGATTTTTTCTTTTCTTTATGCCCATAATAATCTCGGGTGATATTATGACTTCAATACTCAGATTAAAGGGCAGAAGGCTGATGATAGGCAATACGGCGTTAATGACTCTGTTTTTTACCGTCGGAATAACGCTGATTACGTGCATAAATATGGGTGTACTGACCTATGAAGTCTATCTGCGGGAGAGTCTTCGCTCTTTTGCGGGTGCATTTATTACTGCTTCTGATATCCTTCTGCCAATGCTTATTATTCTGCTTACTCGTCTGGTATGGCTTCAGGTAAGGCTCGGTGCAGACAGATACTATTTCCGCCTTGCAGAGGAAAAAGGCGGCAGACCTTCGGATATTTTTTACTATTTCCATCCGCTCAGAGTTGCTGAAACGGCTCTTTTCAAATTGAAAATTGCTTTTATAAAGCTGCCTGTGCTTCTTCTTGCCGTCTTACCTTCGGTCTTATGCCTTGTGCTTCTGAGCGGCCTTTCTTATGACGGAGTATCGTCCCTTGTGGCGCTTTTTCTTTCGGTGGGCGGTGCTGTACTGTTCATTAACGGTATAGCCCTTTACCGCAGATTTTCCGCCTTATTTTTCCTTTGCGATTATATTTTTATAAAAGGGGAGTATGTAAGCTTCAGACAGCTTCTATCCGTTTCATTGTCGGTTATGAAAAAAGAGGCGAGGAGACTTTTCCGTCTTAGAAGAAGCTTTTACGGTTGGTTTATGCTTTGCACTTTTATTTTACCCGTCGGCTATGTGTGGAATTATTACAGACAGACCCTTGCGGTTGCGGCGGCAAAATTTCTTGAGGATTGATATTTACAAACCAAGTTTTTTTTGCTATTATGTAATACAGTAAACAAAAAGGAATGATTCAAATGTCACAAAAGGAAGTATTTGTTCCTCTTCTTAACTGGCTTATCGGCGGTTCAAGAATCGGAGGAAGCTACAATATTTATATCGGCAGCCGCGGTACGGACAGCGAAAAGGGCTGCTTTGGCAGAGATATTACCAACTACCGTATCTGGATTGAAAAGCTTGAGGAAACCGAGGTTATCAAGGCGGCGGTTTATTACGGTATGACCTGCTATGAAAATCAGAATCCCGACGACGTTATCACCGAGGTTTTTGAAATGAGCGAGGAAAGCCTGCCCGTTATCAAGGCGTGGATTGAAACAAAAATTATGTAAAAAGTGCAGGATTGTTCCCGAAACAGTCCTGTTTTTCTTTAAAAAGTTTTTTCGAGAAAAACAGAGGAAAACAGAGGAAAACGAAGCAATAACGAGGTTTTCGCAAAAAGCTCCAAATTTGTGACGGAAATTTGCTGAAAATTACAAAAAAACTGTTGACATTTGCAAGATTTTGTTCTATATTGTGTCTAATAAGAATAAACAAAAGTCCCGGGAAACGCAGAACCGAAACATCTCTGCATTTTCTGGGATTTCATCAGTTTTTCAACAGCACTTCTCAAAGGGGGTAAACTTTTATGGAAAATAATACCATCATCCGTCTGCAGGATATCTCAAAGAAATTCGGCGACGAGGTTATTCTCGATAAAATTAACCTTTCAATCAAGGATAAGGAATTTATGACCTTTCTCGGTCCCTCAGGCTGCGGTAAGACGACAACGCTCCGTATTATTGCAGGCTTTCTTGAGGCTGACAGCGGTCAGGTTATTTTCGAGGGCAAGGATATAAACAACGTACCGCCTCACAAAAGGCAGGTAAACACAATCTTCCAACGTTATGCGCTTTTCCCTCACCTTAACGTTTATGAAAATATCGCCTTCGGTCTTCGTATCAAGAAGATGAAGGAAAAGGATATCAGCAAAAAGGTTCACGAGATGCTTGAGCTTGTTAACCTCAAGGGCTTTGAAAGAAGAAACGTTACCTCTCTTTCGGGCGGTCAGCAGCAGAGGGTTGCGATTGCAAGAGCTCTTGCCGTTGATCCCAGGGTTCTTCTTCTTGACGAGCCTCTCGGTGCACTTGACCTTAAGCTCAGAAAGGATATGCAGGTTGAGCTTAAGAATATCCAGAAGAGAATGGGTATCACCTTTATTTACGTTACCCACGATCAGCAGGAGGCTCTTTCTATGAGTGATACCGTTGTTGTTATGAACGGCGGCAGAATTCAGCAGATAGGCACACCTATCGATATTTATAACGAGCCTGAAAATGCTTTTGTTGCCGATTTCATCGGTGAAAGTAATATTCTTGACGGTATAATGCTTGACGACTTCAAGGCTAAGTTTTCGGGTGCTGTTTTCCAGTGCCTTGATAAGGGCTTTGCGGTTAATGAAAGCGTTGATATTGTTGTACGTCCCGAGGACGTTGATGTTGTTCCCGTTTCAGAGGGCACCATCAGCGGTGTGATCACCTCAAACACCTTCAAGGGCGTACATTTTGAGATGATTGTTGACATTGACAACTTCAAATGGATGATTCAGACAACTGATTACTACCCCGTAGGTACAAAAATCGGTATACAGATAGAGCCCGATGCAATTCACGTTATGAAAAAGAGTGAATATTCGGGTATGTTCGGTGACTACAGCTCCTTCAGTGATGAGCTTGAACGCCTTTCAGACGTTACGGAAGAGGAGGAGTGATAAATGAAGAAAAAGTCACTCGGAGCAAAGCTTACTGCGGCACCGTATATGGTATGGTCGGCTATATTCATTATCGTACCGCTGATTTTTGTTCTTGTGTATTCGGTTACCGATGCCGAGGGTAATTTTACTCTTGAATTTGTTTCCGATATTGTAAAATACAAAGACGTTATGCTTAACTCAATCTGGTTAGGCTTTATTGCCACGGTTATTTCACTTGTTATTTCATATCCGCTGGCTTATATTATGGCAAGAACCACCGCCAACGTTCAAAGAACGATGATGATTCTCGTTATGCTTCCGATGTGGATGAATCTTCTCATCCGCACCTATTCAATGATGATTATTATGCAGGATACGGGTATTATCAACACCGTTCTCGAAAAGCTCAATCTTTCCCCGATACATATGATAAATACCGAGGGAGCGGTTGTGCTTGGTATGGTGTATAACTATATACCCTATATGATTCTGCCTCTTTATTCAATCATGGCAAAGATGGACCACAATCTTATCGAGGCGGCGGAGGATCTCGGTGCAGGCAAGCTTACCGTTCTTAAAAACGTTATTCTGCCTCTCAGCCTTCCCGGTATTGCTTCGGGCTTTACAATGGTTTTTGTCCCCTCGGTTTCAACCTTCTACATTTCCAAAAAGCTCGGCGGAAATACCTTCTCACTTATCGGTGATGTTATTGAAATGCAGTTCAAGAGTGCCAATAACTACAATCTCGGTGCGGCGCTTTCTCTTGTTCTGATGGTGCTTATTGTTATCTGTATGATGGTTATGAACCGTTTTACCGGTGAAGACGATGACGGAGGTGTGCTTATATGAAAACAAAAATGACACCTTTATCAAAGCTTTACGTGGCTCTCATAATGATTTTCCTTTATGCGCCTATTATTGTTATGATTGTCTTTTCCTTTAACGATTCTGCAAGTACAAGTGTTATCAGCGGCTTTTCTCTTCGCTGGTACAAGTCACTTATGCAGGACGAAGGCACAATGAAGGCCTTTGCAAATACGCTTATCCTTGCGGTCAGCTCCTCATTTATCGCAACAGTTATGGGTACTGCTGCCGCCGTTGGTATAAACAACTTCAAAAACAAAAGAATCAAGCAGCTTACTATGGGCGTGACGAACATCCCCATGATGAACCCCGAAATCGTTACGGGTATTTCAATGATGCTTCTCTTTGTTTTCTGTGCAAATCTCGTCGGCAGAAACGACGCTCTGGGCTTCCCGACAATGCTTATCGCCCATATCACCTTCAATCTGCCTTACGTTATTCTGTCCGTTCTTCCCAAGCTCAGACAGCTTGACAAATTTCTTCCCGAGGCCGCTATGGATTTAGGCTGTACACCTGTGGGTGCCTTTTTCAAGGTTGTGCTTCCCTCAATTTCAACGGGTATTCTCACAGGTCTTATGATGTCCTTTACCCTGTCTCTTGATGACTTTGTTATCAGCTATTTCACACAGGGTCCCTCCTTCGAGACTCTTCCCATCAGAATTTTCTCGATGACCAAAAAGAGAGTTACCCCCGATATGTATGCTCTTTCAACCATTATTTTTATAACGATTCTCGTTCTTCTTGTTCTTCTTAACGTTGCCGAGGCTAAGGGTGACAAAAAGATGAACAACAAGCTCGGTAAGGGGGGCAGCAAATGAAAAGAATAATTGTAACCCTTTCTCTTATGCTTTTGCTTGCCTTCTCTGCATCGGCTTATGAAAACGAGGAGTTTTATCAGAATACAGGCCTTGAGGGTACCGAGCTCAATGTTTTTAACTGGGGTGAATACATCAGCGACACCTATGAGGACGGGCTTATCAATGTCAATGCCGAATTTGAAAAGCTCACGGGTATCAAGGTCAATTACGTAACCTATGAAAGCAACGAGGATATGTATCCCAAAATCAAAAACGGCGGTGCAAGCTACGATATCATCATTCCCTCGGATTATATGATTGAGCGAATGATAAGTGAAAATCTGCTCAGAAAGCTTGACGTCAGCGCTCTTCCCAATTATCACTACGTCAGGGACGAATACAGAGATATGTATTATGACCCGAACAATGAATATTCCGTGCCTTATAACGTAGGTATGGTCGGTCTTATCTACAACACAAAAATGGTTGAGGAGCCGCCTACGAGCTGGAAGGCTTTATGGGATGAAAGATACCGCGGAAAGATTCTTATGATAGATAATCCCCGAGATGCCTTTGCCATTCCGCAGAAGATTCTCGGCTATTCTCTCAACTCTACCGATGAGAAGGAGCTTGAAGAGGTAAAGAAGATGCTTATCGATCAGAAGCCTCTTCTGCAGGGCTACGTTATGGATGAAATCTATAACAAGATGGAAAGCGGCGAGGCTGCACTCGTGCCCTATTACGTTGGTGACTTTGTCTGTATGAAGGACGTCAATCCTGACCTTGACTTCGTTTATCCCGAGGAGGGAGTAAACATATTTGTTGACTCTATGTGTATTCCTCAGTGCACACAGAATTACGAGGCGGCATTGCTTTATATCAACTTTATGCTTGATCCCGAGATTGCGCTTAACAATGCACTTTATATCGGCTATGCAACCCCGAATCAGGGCGTGCTTGAACATCCCGATTATGCCGATATGCTCAATAACAAATACCTCTATCCCGATGAGGCTGATATGCCGGACACCGAATATTTCCACAACCTTCCTCAAGAGACTCTCTCACATATTTCCGAGCTCTGGAGTGAAATAAAAATCAGAGGTGTTGACGTCAGTCACGTTTACGTCGGCTTCACGGTTATAGGCGTTGGTGCTGTCTATTTTGTTATAAGAAAGCGCATCGCTATGAAGCGCAGGGAATATTGGTACGACAGAATCGAATGATTATGCCGCCTTCCCATAAGTAAGTATTTCTTTAAAAAATTAAACCTTTGACTAAAAACACCCGATATGCGTCAGCATTATCGGGTGTTTTCGCCTTTTTGACTTTAAAATATTGCATAAAAGAACACATTATAGTATAATAACTTTAATTATTTAATTTTTGAGGAGAAGTATTATGGCAGAGGGGAAAAAGCTTCGTTTTGAGCTTGATAATGCAGGAACGGTGTTCCCGGGACAGAATATACCGACCTGGTCAAATACCTTCCGTGTTTCTGTTGAGCTTAAGGAAGAGGTAGATGAAAAAATTCTTAAGGCTGCACTTGATAAGGTTCTCGTCAGACTCCCGGGCTTTAAGGTCAGAATGAGAAGAGGCATCTTCCGCAACTTCTTTGAGGAAAACACCGAGGACTGCCCTGTAAGAAGGGATATATCAAATTTCTGCTACCGCTATAACGGCAGGGAGGATAACGGCTATCTTTTCCGTGTTTTTTATTACGGCAGAAAAATAAGCCTTGACGTGTACCACGCTCTTTGTGACGGATACGGTGCTTCTGTTTTTCTTTGTACTCTTACGGGTGAATATCTCAGACTTAAGGGCTACAGCATATCAACAAACGAATATGTTCTTGATACCGATGTAAAGCCTTCACCGGAGGAAACCGAGGATTCATATAAAAAACATGCCGATTCGACCGTAAAGTATAATTATCCCTCCGATTGGGTTTACCACCGCAGAGGAACAAAGCTTCCAGACCATATCACAAACTACACCGTCGGAACAATGCCCTTCAGTCAGCTTCATAAAGTCAGCAAGAGCTACGGCGTTACGGTTACGGAGCTTTTAGCTGCGATTCTTATCGAAATTCATTATAAAAAGATGCTTGCCGAGGGCAAAAACAAAGCCGTAAGTGCACAGATTCCCGTCAATCTCCGCAAGGCGTTTCCGAGCAGAACTCTCAGAAACTTTGTTCTTTGTCTTCGTGCGTGGATTGAGCCCTCTGATAAGATTTATACCTTTGAGAAAATACTTGAGCGTGTTTCTTCAATGCTCCGCGAAGCAAACAAAGCAGAGATACTTAATTCCATGATGACCAGAAACGTCAAAATGGAAACAAAGACAACCGCTTTTCTGCCGACTGATCTGAAAAACCTTTTCATCGGTATAGGCTTTCATCTTACTGCGGAAAAAAGCACGACCGTGCTTATATCAAACCTCGGCAATATTGTCTTACCCGAGGAAATGAGACCTTATGTTGAGCGATTTTTCTTATATACCGGACCGGGTCTCGTGAACGGAGCAAGATGCGGTGTTGCCTCCTGCGGAGACAATTTCTCCTTCTCCTTTTCCAACTGCTACAAGGAAGGGGACATAGAAAGAGAATTTTTTACCCGCCTTACGGATATGGGTATTGACGTCACCGTTGAAACCAACAGAAGAGCAGAGGCTCTGCGCTGGTCTGAGCTTTTCAGCATCGGAGATGAAAAAGCTTACTCCGATGAAATTTACATACCTTAAAAACTGATTGAGGAGGTGCTGTGATGAATAAATATGATGTGTTAAGTAAATATTTCGGCTACAGTACCTTCCGTGAGGGTCAGGAGGCTCTTATTGACGCTCTTCTTGACGGCAGAGATGCTATGGGTATTATGCCCACAGGTGCGGGTAAGAGTATATGCTTTCAGCTGCCTGCAATAATGATGGAGGGGCTGACACTTGTTATATCACCTCTGATTTCCCTTATGAAGGATCAGGTAAATGCACTTAACCAGTGCGGTGTGAGCTGTGCTTGCATAAATACGTCGCTTACAACTGCGGAAAAAAGAGAAATAATGAACCTTGCCTTGTCAGGTAAGTGTAAAATCCTTTACGTGGCCCCCGAAAGGCTCGAAAATCAGAAATTTACGGATTTCTGCAGTAAGCTGAACATATCAATGGTCTGTGTTGATGAGGCTCACTGTGTATCTCAGTGGGGACACGACTTCAGACCTGCCTATCTCGGAATAAAAGGCTTTATTGAAAATCTGCCTGTAAGACCTGTTGTTTCCGCATTTACCGCTACGGCTACAGGTAAGGTGCGTCAGGATATCGTTTCACTTATAGGGCTCAATTCACCTGAGGTGGCGGTGACAGGCTTTGACAGAAAGAATCTGTATTTTGAGGTTGTAAGACCCACCGATAAGGAAACTGCTCTCAGACGTTATCTTGACCTTTATACGGGCAGAAGCGGAATTGTCTACTGCTCGTCAAGAAAAAAGGTTGAGGAGCTTTATTCTTCACTTTCAAAGGACGGCTACGGCGTCACAAAATACCATGCAGGTCTTGATAAGCTTGAAAGACAGACAAATCAGGATATGTTCATAAATGATGATAAAGAGATTGTTATTGCTACCAACGCCTTTGGTATGGGTATTGATAAATCCAACGTATCCTTCGTTATACACTACAATATGCCCGGTGATATTGAAAGCTATTATCAGGAGGCGGGCAGAGCGGGACGTGACGGAGGAAGTGCAGACTGCATACTGCTTTACGGCGGCAGGGACGTGGCAATACAGAAATATTTCATCGAAAATCCCGAGGAAAATGACGCTCTTACCGACAAGCAGAGAGAAAATATTAAAAGAATGCGACTGGAAAAGCTTGATAAGATGATAGAATACGCCTCGGGGAAATACTGTCTGAGACATTACATTCTTCAGTATTTCGGTGAAAATGCAACGGGCAGATGTGAAAACTGCTCAGGCTGTAACGGCGCCGCAACAAGTATAGACGTTACCGTTGAGGCTCAGAAGATTTTTTCCTGCATAAAAAGGGCAGGCGGAAAAGAAACGGCAGATATCGTTGCAGGTATCCTTAAGGGTGAGCAGACGGAACACATTGTCACTCGTGAATATGACAGAATAAAAACCTTTGGTGCGATGAAGGATTTTGCAAGAGACAGAATAACTGATTATATCGGTTATTTTTATGAGCACGGATTTATAAACAGAGATAACAAGGGGCATCTTTCGCTTACAGATAAGGCAGAAGCTGTTCTGTTTGAGGGTAAGCGGATAAGAAGACCCGTTGTACGTGCGGAAAAGAAGACTGACAGTCCTAAGACCGATATCAGGCTCTTTATGGCACTTAAGGTTTTACGTAAGGAGCAGGCAAAAAAGCAGAGCATACCCGATTTTACCGTCTTTACCGACGTTACTCTCAGGCTTCTTGCAACCTATAAGCCCAGGGACGAAAGGTCCTTCCTTGCCATAGGCGGTGTTTCGGCGGCCAAATTCAATAAATACGGCAAGGAATTCATCAATTTAATTGAAAAACATTGTAACAATACGATTGAAAAAATCTGATATGAATGATATAATAAAAGAATAATAAATTTTTACAAAAAACAGAAGGGGGAATGAGCCGTGAACAGAAAAAAATGGTGTCTGAGAGACATAGATAAGGAGCTTGCATCCGATATTGCAGCCGAGTACGGAATCGACCCCTTTGCCGCACTCCTGCTTGTTTCAAGGGGAGTTGTTGACGAGTATGAAATCAGCGAGTTTTTTGCGGAAGAGCCTATGCTTTGCGACCCCTTTGACATAATTGATATGGATAAGGCCTGCGCAAGAATCAGAAAAGCTATTGACGGCGACGAGCTTATTGCGGTTTACGGCGACTATGATGCCGACGGTGTGACCGCAACGGCTCTGCTTGCCTTATTTCTGCAGATGCAGGGCGCAAGAGTCATAACCTATATACCCGACAGAAGCAGTGAGGGCTACGGTCTTAATAAGGGTGCCGTTGAGCTGTTGAGCGCAAGGGGAGTAAACCTCATAGTTACCGTTGATAACGGTGTTTCCGCCGTGGAGGAGGCTGAGCTTATTTACAGCCTCGGAATGGAGCTCGTTATAACCGACCATCATAAGGTGCCCGATATTTTACCGCGTGCCGAGGCGGTTGTAGACCCTCACCGTAAGGATTGCCTTTGTGCTTTTACTCAGTGGGCGGGTGTAGGTGTTGCCTTCAAGCTCGCTTGTGCTCTTTGCGATGACGTCAGCGAGGTTATTTCCATGTTTGCCGACCTTGTGTGCATCGGTACTGTAGGTGACGTTGTTTCTCTTACCGGTGAAAACAGAGCTCTCGTCAAGGAAGGACTCAGGCTTATAAATTCAGATAACAACACGGGCGTTTCCCGTCTTAAGGCGGTCGCCTCGGTTGACGATAAAGAAATAAATGCAGGCACCGTTGCCTTTTCTCTCGTGCCGAGAATCAACGCTATCGGCAGAACGGGTCACGCTTCAACAGCCCTTAATCTTCTTATGAGTGAGGACGAAGAAGTTGCAGGTGAGCTCGCTTCTGTGGTTAACAGTGCAAATATAGAAAGACAGTCACTCGAAAAGGCTATCTATGAGGAAGCCATGGTGATGATACGTGAAAATCCCGATACGGTAAATAAAAGGGTGCTTATTTTCTGCGGTAAGGGCTGGCATGCAGGTGTTATCGGCATTGTCGCCGCAAGACTTACTCAGAAATACGGTAAGCCCTGCATTGTTATATCCGACGACGGTGAAAATGCAAAGGGCTCTGCAAGAAGCATAGAGGGCTTTTCTCTTTACGATGCGATTTCCTCTGCTTCTGAGCTGCTTACTCACTTCGGCGGCCACGTGCTTGCAGCGGGCTTCAGCCTTAAAAGTGAAAATCTGCCTGCGTTTTGTGAGGCAATCGAGCAATATGCGAAGACAGTTGAAATGCCCTTCCCCACGCTTGACATCGACCTTCGTATCCGACCTGATTTTATCAGCGCCGACCTTCTCGGGGTTATTTCATCTCTTGAACCCTTCGGTGCGGGTAATCTTCAGCCGGTTTTCGGTCTTTACGGTATGAAACTTTCTTCCGTGCAGCCTATCGGCGGCGGCAAGCACCTCAGACTCGGTCTTAAAAAGGGTAACTGCAATATTACGGGACTGCTTTTCTCTACCACACCTGATGAATTCCCGTATGTGAACGGTGACGTTATTGATCTTGCCGTAAAGCTTGAGAAAAACGAATATATGGGTCAGACAAGGGTAAGTATTTATATAAAAGAAATCCGTATGAGCTCAACGGATGATGAAAAATATCTCAGGAGTATCCGCTTGTATGAAAAGGTAAAAAGAGGGGACAGAATCACCAAAAATCAGGCACAGTATCTTCTGCCTGAAAGAGAGCTTTTCGCCAATGTTTACCGCTTTATCAAGGAAAGGGGAGGCTGGCAGCACAGCACCGACGTTCTTTGCTATCGCATCGGTGACGACGGAGGCAATGCCTGCAAGGTGCTGATATGTATTGACGTCCTCTGTGAGCTCGGTATACTGAAGGTTACCGACGGAAAGGTTTTACTTGCAGATACAACCAGAAAGGTTAATCTTGA
Source organism: Acutalibacteraceae bacterium (assembly GCA_045577395.1). Classification (GTDB taxonomy): domain Bacteria; phylum Bacillota; class Clostridia; order Oscillospirales; family Acutalibacteraceae; genus UBA6857. The sequence goes on from JAZNIH010000077.1 coordinate 23,786, forward strand.
CTCCTCAGCTATTCTGACAAGGCTCAGAAGCACCGAGGATGAAATATAAGGAAGGGAGAGATAATATATGACAGAAGAATACAATGTCGGCTTTGACGAGCTTATGCAAAAGGTAGCTTCTCTTTTTAACGAGCAGGAAGCTCTTAAAATCAGAAAGGCATTTGACATAGCTTATGATGCACATAAGGATCAGAAGCGCCGTTCGGGTGAGCCCTATATTATCCATCCCGTTGCCGTTGCAAAAATTCTTTGTGATATGGGTATGGATGCAGACTCCGTCTGTGCCGCACTGCTTCATGACGTTGTTGAGGATACGGAAATCAGCGACGAGGAAATCCGCAGGCTTTTCGGTAAGGATATAGAGCATCTTGTCGAGGGCGTAACAAAGCTCGGTCAGATTCCACTTTCCGCAAGCAAGGAGGAGCAGCAGAGCGAAAACATAAGAAAGATGTTCCTTGCAATGAGCGAGGATATCAGAGTAATCATTATAAAGCTCGCTGACCGCCTTCACAATATGAGGACTCTTAAGTTTATGCCTGAGGAAAAAAGGCTTTATAAGGCTAAGGAGACCCTTGAAATCTATGCTCCCATTGCTCACCGACTCGGTATCCGTGCCTTCAAGGAGGAGCTCGAGGATCTTGCAATCAGCTTTCTTGACCCGGTTGCATATAACGAAATTGCGGCAAATCTTGAAAATCAGATGCAGTCCCGACAGAGCTTTCTTGACACCATCAAAGCCGAAATCGGTGAAAGAGTACGTCATGAGGTACCCAACGTCCACATTGACGGACGAATCAAGTCTGTTCACGGTATTTACCGTAAAACCTATATGAAGGGTAAAACCTTTGACGAAATTTATGATATATATGCAGTACGCCTTATTGTTGATTCGGTTTATGAGTGCTATTGCTGTCTTGGTGTTATCCACGATATGTATAACCCGCTTCCCGGACGCTTCAAGGATTATATTTCAACCCCCAAGCCCAACATGTATCAGTCGCTTCATACCACCGTTATCGGTAAGTCAGGCGTTCCCTTTGAGGTTCAGATAAGAACGTGGGAAATGCACCACACCGCTGAATACGGTATCGCCGCCCATTGGAAGTATAAGCTGGGTATGAGCGGTAAGGCAAAGTTCGAGGAAAAACTGTCATGGATAAGACAGCTTCTCGAAAATCAGAAGGAAAGCGACGATGTTGAGGATATTGTAAAAACTATCAAAACCGACTTTATTCCCGAAGAGGTATTTGCCTTCACACCCAAGGGTGACGTTGTAAGCCTGCCTATGGGCTCGTGTATTATCGACTTTGCTTATGCTATTCATTCAGGCGTCGGCAACAAGATGATAGGCGCAAAGGTTGACGGCAGAATCACGACCCTTGACCATAAGGTCAATAACGGTGAGATTATAGAAATTCTCACAACCTCCTCACGTGATAAGGGCCCGAGCCGTGACTGGCTTAAAATTGCCCGCACCTCATCAGCAAGAACAAAAATCAAAAACTGGTTCAAAAAGGAAAAGCGTGAAGAGAATATCATCGAGGGTAAGGAGGAAGTTGACAGAGAGTTCAGACGTAACAATATTTCTCTCACAGATAAGCAGCTTCCCGATTTCTTATCCAAGTTTATTGAAAAATACCACTGTAATACAGTTGACGATTTCTATGCGGCTATCGGCTACGGCGGCGTAAACCTTCAGAACATCATTCCGAGAATGAAGGAGGAGTATGCAAAGCTCGTCAAAGAGCTTCAGCCTCAGACACCCGTTCAACCGATTGTCACTCAGCCCAAAAAGACCGTAAAAAGTCCTGAGGGTGTTATCGTTGAGGGCATCGACAACTGCCTTATCAAGTTTTCACGCTGCTGCGATCCTCTTCCCGGTGACGAGGTTATCGGCTTTATAACAAGAGGTCACGGCGTATCGATTCATACACGCAGATGCACCAACGTGCCCAAGGATATTTCAAAGTGCGCCGAGCCTGAAAGATGGATAAACGCCTATTGGGATACCAAAACTCAGAATTCCTACAGGGTAACGCTTGCTGTAACCTGCATTGACCGTATGGGTATGCTTGCAGATCTTTCTGCGGTTATTGCAAATATGCACGTTATGATTCATTCAATCTTTACCAAGGACACCAATGACGGCAGATCTACTATCTATATGACAATCACCGTCAACGGTACTGAGCATATGGCAAGCGTCTGTGAAAAGCTCAGAAAGGTCAAGGGTGTTCTTTCCACAGAGCGCTCGGGTCTTTGATTCGTAACTTTGCAGGGGAGAGTCTCTGCACTCTCCCGTCGGATATTTAAACTAAAATTATAATAAAAAAGGATAATTACTTATGAAAGCAGTTATACAGAGAGTTTCAAGAGCCTCAGTAACGGTTGACGGTGAAATCACGGGTGAAATCGGTAAGGGCTTTCTTGTGCTTTTAGGCGTTGTTGACGGTGATACCGAAGCGGAAATGAAGCTTCTTGCAAAAAAGGTTGCGGAAATCCGTATTTTCACCGACGAAAACGATAAAATGAATCTTTCACTCGATAAGGTTGACGGAGAGGTACTTGTTGTTTCACAGTTCACTCTTTGTGCTGATATTTCCCACGGCAGAAGACCCTCATTCATAGGCTCTGCACCGCCGAAGATTGCCAATGAGCTTTACGAAGCCTTCTGTGAAGAGCTGAGAGTCTTAGGCGTTAAAAAGGTCGCACAAGGCATTTTCGGCGCAGAAATGAAGGTTGAGCTTCTCAACGACGGCCCCGTTACTATCATAATGGATACTGACGTCTGGAAAAAATAACAGCTTCTGATTTTAAGGAGGTTACTATGTCTCTTTTAGTTAAAAAATTTGCACCTCCTATGGTCGCATCCAACAGCTATATTATCAAGGATACTGTCAGCGGTGAAGCGGCAGTTATTGATGCGGGTGTTTTCAATAACAGATTTGAAGCACTTATAAGGTCGATGAATATTGAAAAGCTTAAGTATATTCTTCTCACTCACGGTCATTTTGACCACATTATGGGTGTGAAAAGGCTTCAGAAGACCTTTGGCGGAGAAATCGTTATTCATCAGGCCGATGCGGACTGTCTTTCTGACAGCAGAAAGAGCCTTGCGGGTGTATTAGGCTTTGCCTGTCCGCCCTTTGAGTGCGATATGACTGTCAGCGACGGAGATATTCTTGCCCTCGGTGAGGAAAAAATAGAGGTTATTTCTACTCCCGGTCATACCGTAGGAAGCGTGTGCTACAAAACGGATAAATATATTTTTTCAGGTGATACTCTTTTTAACAGAGGTATAGGCAGAACAGACTTCCCCGGCGGAAGCATGGAGGAAATCCTCACTTCAATTAAAAAGCTTTATGCTTTTGAGGGTGACTACAGAGTCTGCCCCGGTCACGGCGATGAAACAATCCTCAGCTTTGAAAGAGAAAATAATCCATATACAAGAGGTCTTTAAAATGCACCTTATAATCAGAAACCATAAATTCCAATATGAAACAGAAAATCTTTTAAGAGTCTTTTTCCCCGAAAAGCTTACTGTAAGCGAGGAGATTCCCGAGGAAGGGGATTACTGCTGTACGGAGCTTGACGGCTCTCTCGTTACGGTTAAAATCCGTATCGGAGAAAAGGAGCTTGCTCAAAGCAGAGAATACTCTTTTGACGATAAAGTGAATGATGAAACTGATGAGGCTTTTCTCGAAAGAAAGCTTGCACTTCAGATGTTTGAGCTTCTTACGCAGGCTACGGGCTATAAGCCGCCCTGGGGTATACTCACGGGTGTCAGACCGGCAAAGCTTATGAGTAATCTTATCCGCCGCTACGGTGAGCTCTGGACCCTTCCCTATTTCATCAATGAGCTTCAGGTCAGCGAGGAAAAGACGAAGCTTGCCCTGAGTGTTGCATATAAGGAGGAGGATATAACCGAGACCTCACGTCCCGATTCCTGTTCTCTTTATATTTCGGTGCCCTTCTGCCCGACAAGATGCAGCTATTGCTCATTTATATCCCACTCAAATGAAAGTGCAAAAAAGCTTATTCCTCAGTATGTTGAAAAGCTTTGCGAGGAGCTCAGAATAACCGCACGTATTGCCGCAGAGCTCAGCTTAAGGCTCGAGAGCATTTATATAGGCGGCGGTACTCCCACGGTGCTCACCGCTTCTCAGCTCAAGGCAGTTACAGATACCGTCAGCGAATGCTTTGACCTTTCTTCTGTAAAGGAATACACCGTTGAGGCGGGCAGACCCGACTGTACCGACGAAGAAAAGCTTAAGGTTTTAAGGGAGTGCGGATGTACAAGAATCAGCATAAACCCCCAGACCTTCAATGATAACGTGCTTGAGGCTATAGGCAGAAACCACACCTCACAGATGACCGTTGACTGCTACAACAAGGCGAGAGAGCTGGGCTTTGATAATATCAATATGGATCTGATTGCAGGACTTCCCTCAGATACGGTTGAATCCTTTGAGGAAAGCTTACGCAAGGCGATTGCGATGAACCCCGAAAATATCACCGTACACACCCTTGCACTCAAGCGCTCGTCAAATATTGTCACCGAAAGCAGAAAGACGAACTCAGCCTTTGCGGTAACGGAAATGCTTGAAAGAACACAGCCTCTGCTTCTTAAGGCAGGCTATTATCCTTATTATATGTACCGTCAGAGCAAGTGTCTTGGCAACCTTGAAAACGTGGGCTGGGCAAAGCAGGGCAAGGATTGTCTTTACAACGTCTATATGATGGAGGAGTGTCATACCGTTCTTGCTGTCGGTGCAGGTGCGGTAATCAAGCTCAAGTCTCCCGAGGGACCCGAAATTGAGCGTATATTCAACTATAAATATCCTTACGAATACATAAGCGGCTTTGACGAAATAGTAAGACGTAAGGAATATATAAGTGAGTTTTACAGAAAATTTACCGCCTCAGACTGCTGATACCCTTGACGGCGGAATAACAATAGTATATACTACAATGCGGCGCTGACGCCTTAAAATCTTAAAGGAGATGATGATGTGGCAGAAAGAAAGAAGCAGTCCCTTCTTACGGGTGCAGGAGTTCTTGCCATTGCGACCATACTTGTCAAGCTTATAGGTGCGGTCTTTAAAATTCCCATAAACAACCTTCTCGGTACAGAGGGCTACGGATATTTCACAGGAGCCTATGCGGTTTATACACCGCTTTATGCAATTTCCATGGCGGGTCTTCCCGTTGCCGTTTCAAAGCTCGTTTCACAGAATATGGAGCTTGGCAGAATCAAGGATGCAAAGGCTATTTTCAAGGTGGCACAGAAGATGTTCTTCCTTGTGGGCGTAGTCGGTATGCTTGTTCTTATGGCTATTGCCGTTCCTTATTCAACCATCAACGAGGCACCGATGAATTACATAAGTATTTTCGCCGTTGCTCCCTGTGTTCTTTTCTGCTGTATGATGTCCTCCTTCAGAGGCTATTACGAGGGTCTTAACAATATGACCCCCACAGGTGTATCTCAGGTTATCGAGGCTCTTGTGAAGCTTATTTTCGGTCTGAGTGCCACCTTTGTGTTTATGAAGGCTACAGTTTCTCATTATGAGAAAAATGCAGTTGACGGAGTAATGAAGCTTTTCGGCGTTGAGGTCACAAACGAGGCTGAGGCACTCGCAGCAATTTATCCTTATGCGGCGGCGGTCGCTATTCTCGGTGTTACTCTCGGCTCAGCCTTCGGTCTTGTATATCTTTATATCAGATATAAGAGAAAGGGCTTCGGCTTTACAAGAGAGGAGCTCGTAAACTCACCCGAGGCTAACAGTAACAAGAATATTATGAAGGCACTTCTTGCCATTTCAATACCTGTTGCGGCGGCATCTCTTGTTACAAATATCAGTAACCTTATTGACGATATCACAATCAGAAGCAGACTTGTAACTGCGCTCAGCGAGGGCTTCGATGTCGTTAAGGGTATGTATCTTGACACCCTTACAGTTGACAAAACCCTCGACGAAAATATTTCCACATATCTTTACGGTATGCACGGCTCTGTTATTAATATTAAAAACCTTATTCCCTCACTTACACTTGTGCTCGGCATAAGCGCCATCCCCGTGCTTTCAAAGGCATGGACGGCTAAGAATAAGCAGGATATCAAGGTTTGCATCGAATCAGCACTCAGAGTTGCAATGCTTGTGGCTATGCCTGCAGGTGTCGGTATAGCGGTTCTTTCCGAGCCTATACTCAACCTTCTTTACGGCAGCGGAAACGAGTATTTTGCTCCCTCAGCGGCATTTATGATGACAGTATACGGTCTTGCGGTGCCTCTGTTTGCTCTTGCTTCACCTCTTACAAATATGCTTCAGGCTGTAGGCAAAACCAAGGTGCCCATCGTGACGATGCTTATCGGCGGTGTTATCAAGGTTACACTTAACTTTATTCTTATTGCCAACCCCGAAATCAACATTAAGGGTGCCTGCATCAGCTCAACGGTATGCTACGTCGTTATGGTTGTTATAAACATCCTGCAGCTTACAAGAGCAGCGGGTGTAAAGCTTAACTATAAGTCAGTCTTTGTAAAGCCCTTTATCGCATCTCTTTTCTGCGGTCTCGGTGCATTCCTCGGCAACTACCTTCTCGTTGACGTTATGGGTATTCAGAGCCGTCTTACAACCATCATTGCCGTGTGCTGCGGCGGTGCATTTTATGTTGCCTCCATACTTCTCGTCAAGGGTATTGCAAAAGATGATGTTTTAATGCTTCCAAAGGGCGAAAAAATTGCAAAAGTCCTTGCAAAATTTGGAATTTTAGGGTAAAATAGTCGTATGAGGTTTTTTTATGACAGATTTTAATTTTAAGGATAAATATTCCATTGAGGATCTGCTTGAAATAATGAAGATTTTACGTGCTCCCGGCGGTTGCCCCTGGGATGCGGAGCAGACCCACGAGAGTATAAAAAAGGATTTCATTGAAGAGACCTACGAGGTTATTGAGGCTATCAATAAAAACGACAAGACTCTTCTTGAGGAGGAGCTTGGCGACTCACTTCTTCAGGTTGTCTTCCATTGTGAGATTGAAAGAGCAGAGGGCTCCTTTGATTTCTCAGACGTAACCGACGGAATCTGTAAAAAGCTCATTGAACGCCATCCTCACGTTTTCGGCGAGGTAAAGGTTTCAAATACCGACGAGGTGCTTTCAAACTGGGACGATATCAAGCGTAAGAGCAAGAATCAGAAAACTCAGGGCAGCTCAATGCTCAAGGTACCCAAGGAGCTTCCCGCTCTTATGAGAGCGCAGAAGATTCAGTCCAAGGCTAAAAAAGCAGGCTTTGACTGGGACGATATGAGTGGAGCCTTTGATGCACTCGAAAGTGAAATCAGGGAGCTTAAGCAGGCAATCAATGAAAAAAATCAGGAATATATCGAGGAGGAGCTCGGAGACGTGCTTTTCTCAGCGGTCAATATTTCAAGGTTTATCGGTGTTGATTCCGAAGAAGCTCTTACGAAATCGAACGAAAAATTTATAACACGCTTCCTTGAGGTCGAAAGACTTGCTCAGGAAAGAGGCATCGATATGAAAAACACGCCTATCGATGAGCTTGACGAGCTGTGGAAGGAAGCAAAAAACAACTTAGTATCCAATCGGGAATAATCCCGTGGAAAATAAAATTATCTATGGAGGATAAAACAATGAATAAAACCGAACTTATCAGCGCAGTAGCAGCTAAGGCTGAAATCACAAAGAAGGACGCAGACAAGGCTGTAGCAGCAGTTCTCGCTTCAATCGAAGAAGCACTTGCAAAGGGTGAAAAGGTTCAGCTTATCGGCTTTGGTACCTTCGAGGTTAAGGAAAGAGCAGCAAGAACAGGTCACAACCCCCACACAGGTGCAGCAATCGAAATCGCAGCATCAAAGGTTCCTGCTTTCAAGGCAAGCTCAACTCTCAAGAACGCTGTAAAATAATTACAGATAAGGGACTGCTTCACGGTGGTCCCTGATTTTTTGGAGGTACTATGAGACTTGACAAATACCTTAAGGTTTCACGCCTTATAAAAAGAAGAACTATCGCCAACGAGGTCTGCGATGCAAAACGAGTTACCGTCAACGGTAAGGTTGCAAGAGCCTCCTATGACGTGAAGGTCGGTGACGTTATCGAAATTCAGATGGGTGAAAATCTTCTTAAGGCTGAGGTGCTTATCGTAACCGAGCACGCCACAAAAAACGATGCAGGGCTTATGTATAAGCTTATAAAGTAATAATTTAACCGTAAAAGCAATACAATGGCAGAAGAGAGGAGTTTCTTTCTTCTGCTTATTTTTTTTAGGGAGGTTTTTTTATGAACGAAAACAAGGATAAGCTTATGATACCCCACAATCTGACGCTCAAAGAAAGAAGCAGCCTCACAGTAACGGGTGTAACCGACGTTGATTCCTTTGACGAGGTTGCGGTTGTGGCATATACCGATATCGGAGAGCTGACGGTAAGAGGGGAGCAGCTTCATATAAATAAGCTCAACACGGAAACGGGAGAGCTTTTCATCGAGGGTAAAATTTCGTCGCTGACTTATCTTGATGAGGAGCCGAGAAGCACGTCATTTTTTTCAAAGGTGTTCAGATGACCTATTCCGAGCCCCTTATAAATCAGGTCAGCAGCCTTTTAACCTCGGTGGGCTTCGGCTTTGTTATGTGCCTTTTGTATATGTCTGTACGTCTCTTGTTCCGTCTTATCAGCAGTAAACGGTGGTCGGTTATGGCGGGGGATGCGGTTTTTGTCCTTCTTGCATCCTTTGTATCCTTTTTCTTTATGATTATCAGCAATAACGGTCAGGTGAGGCTTAATCTCATTCTCGGTCAGGCCTTCGGCGGTGCAGTATTGTATCTCACTCTCGGAAGATATGTGATGAAACATCTTTTTAAGCTCTGTGACCTGCTGCACCGTATTATTCTGAGTCTTCTTTATCCTGTCAGAGTGTATATCAGAGCTATTTTTAATATGCTTAAAAGTATTTTTACTCTTCCGGTCAGACTATTGTCAAAAAAGAATAAAAAAGTGAAGGTGACAGAAGAAAAAATTTAAAAATACACTTGCAATCTGAAAATAAATAAGTATAATTAATTGTATATATTGGTAAGTTATAGTTTGGAGGGTGTAACGGTGGCAGTCAGAGATTTTGCAAGTGCTAAAAAAAGCAGCAAAAAGTTCAGACCTACTAAAACTCGTTTTTTAATAATTTTTGTTATTGTTGCACTTTTCGGTGTAATGGTATTCGGTTGTATTCTGCCTAACTATGCAAAGGCATCGGAATATGACGATCAGACAGCCCAGCTTCTTAATAACAAGGCTGCTCTTGATGATGAAAGCACACAGATTGATGATTCACTCAACAATCTGGATGACTTATATGAAAAGATTGCAAGAGAAGAATACGGTTATTGTAAACCCGGTGAAAAGGTGTTTTACAGTTCTTCTTTCGGTGAATAAATTTTAGGAGGAAAACATCTTTTTATGCTCGAAATCGGCGCTATTGTAGAAGGTAAAATCACAGGACTTACGGCATTCGGTGCTTTTGTCAGTCTTCCCGACGGAAAAAGCGGTATGGTACATATTTCAGAGGTTTCAAACACCTTTGTAAAGGATATCAAGGAGTTTCTCAAGGAAGGCCAGGAGGTAAAGGTCAAGGTTGTTTCTATAAGTGAAGAAGGCAAAATCAGTCTTTCTATCAAGAAGGCAGAGGAGCCCTCACGTGAGGAAAGACCCAGACAGAGCAGACCCAACCGTAATTCTGACAGACCCAGAGCAAATGTATGGCAGGGTCAGCAGAAGCAGCCTAAGGAGGCTATGTCCTTTGAGGATATGATGGCACAGTTCAAGGCCGTCAGCGACGAAAAGATGTCAGACCTCAAGCGATCAACTGAGTCAAGACAGGGCTCAGGCAGGCGCGGCAGATAATACAATGTTCAATGCACTCCGTAAGGGGTGCATTTTTTATGTGAATAAAGGAACAAAGAAACAAAGGAACAAGGATTTCTATAAAGTTCTGATTTAATTTTTTCAAACTCTTTTTTATACTGTTCTTTGTTCCTTTGTTCCAAAGGTGGTAAAAACCCGCATAAACACTTAGAAAATCACTGCAACAATAGCTGAAACAATAGTGCAACAATATGTCAGAATGTTGCATTTTCAGTTTCTTTTTCCGTTTTCGCATATCCGTACACGTCATCGCATATAAATTAACCGTATAACTTGGGAAAAGAGGAAAGCAAGATGACGAATATTTATAATCAGATAGCAACACGTACGGGCGGTGATATTTATATCGGAGTAGTAGGTCCCGTACGTACGGGCAAATCTACCCTTATCAAAAGGCTTATGGACGTTGCGGTGCTTCCCAATATAAAGGATGAGGCGGTCAGAGCGAGAGCCAACGACGAGCTTCCTCAGTCCTCTGCAGGCAGAACAATTATGACCACCGAGCCGAAATTCATACCCGAAAATGCGGTCGAGCTTGAAATTGATAACGCCGCAAGGGTCAATCTCAGACTCATTGACTGTGTGGGCTACATCGTGCCCGGTGCAATCGGGTACATAGAGGACAGTCAGCCCCGTATGGTGCGAACTCCCTGGTACGAAAAGGAAATACCCTTCAATATGGCGGCGGAAATAGGCACGAGAAAGGTTATCAGCGAGCATTCGACAATCGGTCTTGTTGTCACAACGGACGGCTCTATAGGGGAAATCGGAAGAGATGACTATATCGACGCTGAGCAGAGAGTGATTAACGAGCTCAGAGAAACGGGTAAGCCCTTCGTGGTGCTTCTTAACAGTAAGCACCCCACGTCGCCCGAATGCAGAGCTCTTGCAGATAAGCTCTGTGAAAAATACGGTGTTACCGTAAAGCCCGTAGACTGCCGAGGTCTTGACGAGCAGGAGATAAATTCAATCTTCACCGAGGTGCTTTATGAGTTCCCCATAAGTGAGATTCAGCTCGATTTCCCTCATTGGATTACAAGACTTGACCGTGACCATAAAATCAGAAAAGAGCTTTTTGATTCCGTCAGAGCCGCCGCCGCAAAGCTCAGTAAGGTCAGAGATACTCAGACCTTTGCCTGCGATATTTCCGATACAAGCTGGGCATCTGACTGTGCGATAAGCAATATCGACCTTTCCTGCGGTTGTGTCAGGGTTAAAATTTCAACCCCCGCTGAGCTTTTTTATAAGGTGCTGACAGAAAAAACGGGAACGGAAATCGCCGACGAGCAGCAGCTTATGAATACCCTTACGGAGCTTGTGGGTATAAAGAAGGAATACGGTCGCTTCCGTACCGCACTTGACGAGGTGGAAAAGACGGGCTACGGAATAGTAATGCCCACCATGGAGGAATTAAGCCTTGAGGACCCTGAGATTATGAAGCAGGGCGGACGCTACGGCGTAAGGCTCAAGGCATCTGCGCCCTCAATTCATATGCTTAAGGCTGATATCACCACCGAGGTTGCTCCTATTGTCGGCACGGAAAGTCAGTCTGAGGAGCTTATTATGTACCTGCTCAAGGAATTTGAGGAGGATCCGAAAAAGATATGGGAGTCAAATATATTCGGCAAAACCCTTAACAGTCTTGTTAACGAGGGTCTTCACAACAAGCTTTATAAAATGCCGTCAGAGGCGAGAATGAAGCTTCAGGAAACCCTTGAAAGAGTGATAAACGAGGGCTGCAGCGGCCTTATCTGCATTATAATATAACAACACCCCCGGCGGGAGAATCAGACTCCGTCGGGGGTTAGATTTATATGTTAAAAAGTCTCTTTGCGTTTTCGTTGCAGATATCAATGAGCTCCTGAGTATCAATAGCCTTGATTTCTGCAATCTTTTCAGCCGTAAAGGCTATATGAGCCGAATCGCATCTCGTACCTCTGAAGGGCACGGGAGTCATATAGGGAGCATCGGTTTCGAGTAAGATTCTGTCAAGGGGAAGCATCGCTGCAACCTCGACGGGCTTTACCGCATTCTTAAAGGTAACTGCACCGCCCATACCGATGTACATACCGAGCTTAAGTATTTCCTTCGCCATTTCAGCCGAGCCTGAGAAGCAATGAACAACACCCTTGGGTCCGTACTTTTTAAGAAGCTTCATTGTGTCCTCGTGAGCCTCTCTGTCGTGTACGATAATCGGAAGGTCAAGCTCATTGGCAAGCCTTATCTGTCTTTCAAAAACCTCGATTTGTCTTTCACGGGGTGAAAAATCATAGTGATAATCAAGTCCGATTTCACCTACGGCAACAACTTTTTCGTTTTTGTAAAGCTCTGCGATTTTCTGAAGGTCTTCCTCTGTTGCTTCCTCTGCCTCGTGAGCGTGAACACCCACGGCGGCGTAAATAAAGCCGTATTTTTCTGCGAGGGCAAGGGTAGTAAGTGAGCTTTTCAGGTCACAGCCGCAGTTTACTATGTGACTTACGCCTTTTTCAGAAAGAGAGGACAGAAGCTCGTCTCTGTCCTCATCAAATCGACTGTCATCATAGTGGGCATGAGTGTCGAATATATTTCTGTACATTATCTCACCTTTGAGCCTGCGGGAATACCGTCAACGAAGATTACCTTAACGTCGTCCTCACTGCAGTCAGCAGCAAGAATCATACCCTGACTTTCAACACCGCAAAGAACTGCAGGCTTGAGATTGGAAACAACGATAATGCTCTTACCGATAAGATCCTCGGGCTTATACCACTTTGCGATGCCCGATGCAACTGTTCTGGGAGTGCCTGTACCGTCGTCAAGGGTGAGCTTAAGAAGCTTCTTTGCACGCTTTACGGGCTCACAGTCAGTAATCTTAGCAACACGGAGATCAACCTTTGCGAAGTCGTCAATAGCAATCTTTGCAACGCCTTCGATTTCTTCCTTTCTCTGCTGCTGAAGAGTTTCTTCATAGCTTAATTCCTTAGCTGCAGCCTGCTGAGCCTCAATATCAGCCATAAACTTTTCTGCATCAATACGTGCAAAGAGGGGAGTAGCGGTGCCGACCTTGTTTCCTGCCTTGAGTGCACCAAATTCGGAAAGACTGTCATAAGTAGCGATATCACAGTTAATCTGTTCAAGAATAGCCTTTGAGGTGTCGGGCATAAATGCAGATGTGAGAACTGCGATATATCTGATGCCTTCAAGAAGGTTGTAAAGCACGGTGCCGAGTCTTGCTTTATTAGCCTCATCCTTAGCGAGAGTCCAAGGAGCAGTCTCGTCGATGTACTTGTTGCAGCGCTTTGCAAGGTTGATAACGGCTTCAACTGCATCTGCAATATGATATGAATTCATCTTGCTGTCAACTGTCTTTACTGTTTCGAGTGCGAAGGCTTTAAGCTCCTCGTCGAGTGTATCGGGGCAGTCGGGGCTCATAACGGTACCCTCGAAGTACTTGTTTGTCATGGCAACCGTTCTGTTTACGAGATTACCGAGAGTATTTGCAAGATCTGAGTTGAATCTCTCAATGATAGTTGAGTATGAGATTGAGCCGTCATTAGCGTGGGGCATCTCTGAAAGAAGGTAGTATCTTGTAGCGTCAACACCGATAAGCTTTGAAAGCTCGTCAGCATAGATAACGTTACCCTTTGACTTACTCATCTTATCCTCACCGAAAAGAAGCCAAGGATGACCGTAAACCTGCTTGGGAAGCTCCTCGCCGAGAGCCATAAGCATTATGGGCCAATAGATTGTGTGGAAGCGCACTATATCCTTGCCGATGATGTGAACGTCTGCAGGCCAGAACTTCTTGTACTGCTCACTGCTGCCGTCGGGGTCGTAGCCCATAGCGGTGATATAGTTTGAAAGAGCGTCAATCCATACGTAGATAACGTGTCTGTCATCGAAGGAAACGGGAATACCCCACTTGAAGGAGGTTCTTGAAACACAGAGATCCTGAAGACCGGGCTTGATGAAGTTGTTGAGCATTTCCTTCTTACGGCTTTCGGGATAAATGAAGCTGTCGTTCTTTTCAATGTATTCCTCAAGCTGCTTCTGATACTTTGAAAGACGGAGGAAATAAGCCTCCTCCTTAGCCTTTGTAACCTCTCTGCCGCAGTCGGGGCACTTGCCGTCAACGAGCTGAGACTCTGTCCAGAAGGATTCGCAGGGAGTACAGTAAAGACCCTCGTATTCACTCTTATAGATATCGTCCTGCTCGTAGAGCTTCTTGAAAATCTTCTGAACTACCTTTTCGTGGTAATCGTCGGTTGTTCTGATGAACTTATCGTAGGTGGTATTGAGGGTGTCGCAGATACCTCTGATTTCGCCTGCAACGTTGTCTACGTACTCCTTGGGGGAGATACCTGCAGCCTTTGCGTATTCCTCAATTTTCTGACCGTGCTCGTCGGTACCTGTGAGGAAAAATACGTCATAGCCCTGAAGTCTCTTATATCTTGCAATAGCATCGGTAAGAACGATTTCGTAGCTGTTGCCGATGTGGGGCTTTCTTGATGTATACGCAATAGCGGTAGTTATATAAAACTTGCCCTTATTCATATATTTCATCTTCCTTTCAAAAAGATTTTATTCAAATTATTTTACCAATTTTTAATAGTATTTGTCAATAGAAATTAAATATCAGATGATATAAAAATCCCTCCGACTGTAAGTTGTCGGAGGGAAAAGCTTTTAATATTCGTCTACGAGCCCCTTTTCGTCATAGATGAAAAGAGCATTAAGTGCAATTTCAAGGCACTTCTCAACAGTCTTGGGATTCATATTATCAGCCGTATCTGTTCTTGTGTGGTAATATCTCGGCGGGCCGGGATTCATAGCTGCAAGAGTAACTGCGGGGATGCCTGCCTGCTGAACTGCAGCGGCATCGGAAGCTCCGATGAAAACTGATGAGTAGGGGAGATCAAGACCTGCGTCAAGACCTGCTCTCTTGAGAAGCTTACATACTCTGCCGTCCATCTTAACTGTACCTGTCATATCGCGCTGATAAATTGCGATATCTTCATAATCTCTGAAGGTTTCAAGACCAACGAAGATTGTGGGAACATCCTTGAATTCTTCCTTATGAGCCTTGCAGAATGCCTTTGAGCCTCTGAGGCCTGATTCTTCAGCACCTGCTGCAAGGGCGATAACCTCTGTATGCTCGAAGTCGATATCATTATCCTTGAGATACTTAAGAATAGCAACAGAGCTGATTGCACCGGTAAGGTTATCGTTGGCGCCTTCAACGCAAAGTCTGAAATTAACGAAGCAGATTGCAATGATACCGCCGGGGATGCCTATGAACTGACCGTAACGGAAGATATTGTAGAAGGTTGTGCCTTCCTCGAGAACACCGAAGGTGTTGAGTGCTGATGAAATAAGCACGAAGAAGAGAGAAACCACAGCGAAAACACCGCAGATATAAAGAAGAATGTTACCGCCGAGATGAGTGTAGGTCCATTCGTATGATGAGTCAACGTGACCGCTGAAAATGATTCTCTGTTTAAGCTCACCTGTTGCCTTCTTGACACCGTATGTATTGTGAGACGTCTTTTTAGGAACGATTACGTCGATAAATTCTTTATAAAGAAGGAATTCACCGATCATAAAGATGATGGCGAAAATGCCGAGTGCAAGACCGATGTAGGGAAGACCGAAGAAGTTGAGAAGACAGCTCAAAATGACAAGGACACCGTCAACGGTAATCCAGCTCATAAATGCCTTGGGTGCGAGCTTGAAGGATTCAATTTTAACCTCATCCGCACAGGTTTTGAGTTCTTCGGCTACATGCTCCTGAACTTGCTTTTCAGGTTCATAGCCTGCAGGTCTGGGGCCGATTGTTTTACAGATTTTTTTGATTTCTCTGACAGTGTAGTTTGTATACATTCTGACAGAGGCAGCATAATTCTTTACGCTTTCTTCAGCTTTCAAAATTATCTCTCCTTTAGTTATGATAAACCATCCGTAAACTAATACGGAAATATTGTCAACATTCTATCATTAAATGTCGTGATTGTCGAGGGATTTTATCAAATATAAATAATTTATTCACAAATTATTTTTATTTTTTTGATGTTTTTGTAAACAAAGTCGACAAGTGTAGTGAAAAGGTGATGTAAAAGTTAAATTCTTTGCCTGTTTATATTAATTTTTTCCGACTCCTGTATGATATGGACTTTCTTTCGTTGACAAAAATATACACTTGTGGTAACATTAAATTAATATTTTTACACGGAGGGAAAAATATGTTTTGCGGAAAATGCGGTAGTGAGCTTGAAGATGGCAGTCTCTTCTGCGGTAACTGCGGAGAAAGGGCAGACGATGCCCATGAGCCTGAAAGCTTCGGAAATGATATAGAGGATTTTCAGACTGACTACAGCGGTCAGTATCAGGAGGAAAGAGAGATAGTATCCGACTCATCCTTTTACGGTATGAATAACCCTGCTCCCGTGCAGGATTATAACAGCTATAATGTAAGTCAGCCTGCTTCGGCACCTGTAAAAAAGAATAAAAGCGGTGTGATTATCGGGGTAGTGATAGCGGTAATTGCCATAGCTGCTGCAATCGGTGCGGCTGTGTTCTTCCTTTCCGGCTCTGACGGAGACACGGACGGAGGATATCCTGACAGCTCCGACGTTGACGGCACCGAGGACCGGACTGAGCCTGCAGATACCGTTGAGATTACAGGCAACACAAGAATTCTTCCCGCTTATGAGCCGGGCGGAATATTTGCTCCCGAAAAGCTTTATAACGATGTTGATTATTATGTCAGCTGCAGCATTGCCGCTCTTTATAAGGAAAGCGGAGGCTATGCAAGAGGACAGATAGCACAGCTCGACGCTAACGACGTTGTTACGGTCAAGGGCGCTATGCAGGACAGTAACTGGGTTTACGTTTACTGCAATGAGCTTGATATTTACGGCTGGATTGATCCTGCGCACATTTCATCCGAGCAGGTTAATGAATATGCGGCCTTCAGAGATAACCGTGCCGTTGTTTATTATGAGGATTACGAATGCTATGATGCTGAAATTGACGTAGGCAGTGGTCATAATCTTAACCTGAGAACTGCACCTACAAGCATCGATGCTTCCACAATCGTGCGTGAAATACCCGATGATGAGGTTGTAAGGGTTATCGGTGTCAGTGCAGCAGATTCTACGTGGTTATATGTCTGCTACGATTCATTTGATTATGGTAAGCTTTACGGCTTTATGTCGGCGGAATATCTTGACAGAGACTGATTATTTTATCAGCCTTCCGATAAATAAGGGAAGGTTTTAGCGGAGGAAAAATTATGAAAACGATAGTTGTAGGAGCCGGTGCCATCGGCGGAACGGTAGCAGTTCTTCTTAAGGAGGCCGGCTACGATGTAAGAATCAAATGTCACAGCGAAGAAACAAAAAAGCTTATCGAGGAGGACGGCTTCTTCCTTAACGGTGCAAAGGGTGAGCACAGAGTTGACTTTAAGTGCTACACCGACGTAAGCGAATTCGGTGACGAAAAATTCGATGTAATCATTATCGCCACAAAGTACGCTCACATGGCTGAATGTGCCGAAGAGATGCTTCCTTATATTGCCGAAAACGGAATCGTTGTAGGTATGCAGAACGGTCTTCTTACAGACGAGCTCGGCGCTATTGTCGGCAGAGATAAGGCTGTAGGCTGTATGATAGGCTTCGGTGCCACAAGAAACGGCCCTAATGACGTGACAATGACAAGCCGCGGTGAATTTTACGTAGGTATGCTTGACGGCAGAACAACAAGAACTCTCGAGGTCTTTGCAGAAATGCTCAAGAGTGTTCTTCCTACTGAAATCACACGTGAAATCAAACGCAGACAGTATTCAAAGCTCATCATCAACTCATGTATCAATGCTGTTGCAGGTATCACGGGCAAAACCCTCGGTGAAATCCTCAAGGACGGCAGAGCGAGAGACCTTTTCCTCAACATTGCAAGAGAAGGTATGGCTGTTGCCAAGGCTATGAAAATCAACGTGCCCAAATACGGTGTAATGCTCGAGTATAAAATGCTCGCCCTCGGAAACAACAAGGCTTACAATTCAATGTGTAAATTTGTCGTAATGATGGTAGGAAAGCTTTATGCCGATGTCAAGCCCTCAACTCTTCAGTCACTTGAAAAGGGCGAAAAGACCGAAATAGATATCCTTAACGGCTATTTCGTTCAGATGGGTGACAATTACGGTGTTGAAACTCCCGTAAATACAAAGCTCGTTCAGATGATTCACGAAATTGAAGAGGGTAAGAGGGAGATGACCTCCGACAACCTTGCCGAATTCTGATAAAAGGAAATAAAAAAAGACACCGCCGTCGGTTTTTCCGATGGCGGTTTATCGTTTATTCTGCTTTTTTGATGTCAAAGAAAAACTCTACACCGTTATCTCTGTTTCTCACTCCGTATTTCTGGTTGTGAAGCTCCTGAATCGAGGCAACGATGGAAAGTCCGAGACCAAAGCGTCCCTCATGCCTGGAATGTGACTTATCGGCTCTGTAAAAGCTTTGCCAGATGTTTTCTATATCGCTGCCGGGAATAGGCTTACCTGTATTGAAAACGGTAATTCTGTAGCTTTTACCGATGTCAGAGGCGGTTATGACGATTTTTCTTTCAAAATCAAGATGAGAAAGAGCGTTTGAAAAATAGTTGGAAAATACGTGACTGAGAAGCTCTCTGTCGCCGTAGCCCTTAAAGGAAGAATCAATGTGCACGGTAACCTCGGCGTTGCTTTTCATAATGCTGTGCTCCGCAGAAGCAAAGAAATCCTTCACAAAATCTCTGATTGAAAAGCTGTCGTTATGGACCTCAATGTTACCCGAGCCGTAATGCATATATTCCATAATTCTTGAAACCAGAGAATTCATTTTTTCCGATTCCTCAATGATTATGTCGCAGTACTCATCCTTGTTTTCACAGCCTATACCGTATTTGAGCCCCTCTGCATAGCCCTGTATAATGGAAATCGGAGTCTTGAGCTCGTGGGACATATTTGCAATAAAGCTGCGGCGGGTTTTTTCGATTTTTCTGCCGAGCAATATATCCTTTTCAAGCTGACGGTTTTCACTTTTCAGCTCGGTAAGAGCGGTATCAAGCTTATCGGAAAGAGTGTTGATATTTTCACTCAGCTCGTTAAGCTCCTTGATTCTGAAGGGGGGGCAGCTTTCGCTGAAGTCAAGATTTGCTATTTTCTTGGTGGTTGCGGTGATTTTTCTGATAGGGTTTGTGAACTGATCGGTGTAATAGCTCGACACGGCAAAAATTGCAAAGATTATAAAGATGCTCAGAGCCATAAGAGCATTTGAGGCAACGGTAGCGTTTTCCTGCATAACGTCGATAGCGGTATAAATTTCGATGCCTGAATTTTCACCGTAAAAGGTACCGTAAACAAGATACTGTGCAGTTGCAAAGTATTCCTCTCTTATTTCGAAATAGCTTCCGTCGTCAAGCTCGGTGTGTGAAATGATTTTCATAATTCGCGGCTTGAGCTCAACCGTACCGGAGCCGTTGGTCTTATCGTAAACTGCCTCGTTACTTCTTGTCGTATAGATCAGCTTATCTCTCGGTGAGTAAATCTCTATGTAAAGATTGTGATTTGATTCAAAGTCTGCAAGAGTTGTAAGGTATGCCTTATCGTCGGGATCAAGCTCCGAAATCTGCTTTGCGACGTCTGTCATATCCTGCTTTTTTTCATATATGAAAATATCATCCATATAGATGTACTGAAAAACCGAAAAAACAGCAATAAGAACAGCAATGGTGACGATGCTTATGACCGAATAACGTTTTTTCAGGTTCGGAATCTCTTTTTTCAGCTTCATATTATTCCTCAACCTTATATCCGATGCCGTAAACGGTCTTCAGGTGATCCGTACCCCATAAGCCGAGCTTTGTTCTGAGCCTTGCAACGTGGGAGTCAACGGTGCGTATGTCGCCGGAGTAATCATAGCCCCAGATGCTGTCGAGCAGCTGCTCTCTTGAAAAAACTCTGCCCGGTGCCTCAAGGAATTTTTTGAGAATGTTGTATTCCTTGAGAGTAAGCTCAATCTCTTTGCCGTCAACTCTTACCTCATGGGCATCATCGTTGAAAACGAGCTCATTGAACTGCTTTTCACCGCCGGAGGCCGAGGGCCTTGAACGTCTGAGCAGAGCCTCGACTCTTTTTACAAGCACCATTGGTGAGAAGGGCTTTGTCACATAGTCATCCGCACCTGATTCATAACCCGTAAGCTCGTCAAATTCCTGACTTCTTGCGGTGAGCATAATAACGGGAACATTGGAGGCTTCCCTTATTTTACGGCAGACCTCCCAGCCGTTGAGACCTGGCATCATAATGTCGAGAATAATCAGGCTGACGTCTGATTTGTTTTCTTCAAAAAGACTGTAGGCGCTGTCTCCGTCCTCAGCCTCTATAACCTCATAGCCGAATCTGACGAGAAATTCCGAAACAAGCTTTCTTATTCTCTGTTCATCGTCGGCAACGATAATTTTCTCCATAACAAATACCTCGCTTTATGTGTTGATTAGATAATATCACAGTTTTGTTGCAGAAACAAGTGCAAGTGTGGAGAAAATATTAACAATTTGTTTATATTTCACTTTGCAATAGTGAATCAAATAAACCGCTTGCATATTGACACGGTATCTATTCTGTTATAAAATATAATCAACTTACTGTGTCTGTTACAGTAAAAAAACAGGTCGCCCTGCGACGGAACGGAGATAAAAATGATTTACACCAACAGTAACAACGTTTTTCATCTGCAGACCAAGAAAACAAGCTATATTTTCAGAGCTCTCCCCACAGGACAGCTTGAAAGCATGTACTATGGCAGAAAAATAAGAAACGCTGACGATTTTACCTTCCTTTACGATAAACACGCTTCAGGCTATTCAAACGCCACAAACTACACTCAGGATGACAAAAGCCTTTCTCTTGACCATATAGCACTTGAATATTCTGCATACGGCAAGGGCGATTATAGGCTTCCCGCAATGCAGCTTACCTCACAGGACGATGTTTTCACAACAGACTTCAGGTTTAAGAGTGCATCAGTTACAAAGGTAAAGCCCGAGCTTAACGGACTTCCCTCCAGCTACGGCGAAAGTGAAACCCTTACCGTTGTAACAGAGGATGCAATTCTCGGTGCGGAGCTTCATCTTATCTATACTGTTTTTGAGGATTGTAATGTAATCACAAGAAGCGCGAGACTTATCAACAAGAGTAAGGAAACAATCAAGATTCATAGCCTTATGAGTATGCAGCTCGACCTTCAGAGAGGTAACTATGTTATGCTTACCTTCGACGGAGCATGGGCAAGAGAAAGATATAAGAACGAGCACAGACTCACCTCAGGTGAATGCTCGGTAGGCTCAATCGCAGGCTACTCCTCAAACAGACACAACCCCTTCTTCGCAATCAGGGAAGAGGACTGTACGGAGCAGGACGGTAACTGCTACGGCTTCAACCTTGTATATTCAGGCAACCATATTGCAAGAACAGAAATCGGTACTCACGGTCTTCTCAGAATTCAGAACGGTATCAACCCCTTCGAGTTTGAGTGGCATCTTAAAGCGGGTGAGACCTTCGACACTCCCGAAAGCGTAATGACCTTCAGCTACGAGGGCCTTAACGGTATGAGTCAGAATATGCACCTTTTTGTCAAGGAGCACATTGTAAGAGGCTATTGGAAGCACAGAGAGCGTCCTATACTTGTAAACAACTGGGAGGCAACAACCTTCGGCTTCAACGAAAAGAAGATTCTCGACATTGCCGCAGCAACCAAGGAGCTCGGTGCTGAAATGTTCGTTCTCGACGACGGCTGGTTCGGTAAGAGAAACAACGATAAGGCAGGTCTCGGTGACTGGTACGTAAACAAAAAGAAGCTTCCCAGCGGTATTGACGGTCTTGCGAAGAAGGTCAACGATATGGGTCTTAAGTTCGGTCTGTGGGTAGAGCCTGAAATGGTTAACCCCGACAGCGATCTTTACAGAGCACATCCCGACTGGGCAATGACAACCGATAAGTATATTCCTGCTCAGGGCAGAAATCAGCTTACTCTTGACCTTACGAGAGATGACGTTGTCGAGTATATTATCAACACAATGACAGACGTTTTCCGCTACGGCAATATCTCATACATAAAATGGGATAATAACCGTCAATTCTCAGATGTATTCTCAAGACGTAAGGGCGCAAAGAGCGGTGAGTATTTCCACAGATATATCCTCGGCCTTTACAAGGTCTGGGATTCACTTACCAACAAATTCCCCGAAATTCTCTTCGAGGCTTGCTCAAGCGGCGGTAACCGCTTTGACCTTGCAACCTTCTGCTATATGCCTCAGTGCTGGACAAGTGACAACACCGATCCCCTCGACAGAATGTATATCCAGACAGGTACCTCATACGGTTATCCTCAGTCGGTTATGACAATGCACGTTGCGGCTGCATATTCATTTGCCAACTTCCGTCACTCAACAATCGAGCATCGATTCAATGTTTCAGCCTTCGGCCTTTTAGGCTATGAGCTTGATGTAACCATGCTTTCAAAGCAGGATAAGGCCTGTGTAAAGAAGCAGATTGAATATTACAAGAAGCACCGTATGCTTCTTCAGTACGGAGAATTCTCAAGAATCGGCGACATATTCACCGATGATAAGGCTATGTGGCAGATTACCTCTGAGGATAAGACAGAGGCAATGTACGGCTACTTTGTAAACAGAGTAAAGCCTAACTGGGGTAACGACGTTATAAAAATGGTTAACCTCGACGAGGATGCAGCATATCATCTTTGCGTACGTCCTCAGCTTCTTCCTCTTAAGAATTTCGGCGACATTATCAACGTACCCCTGCCTAAAAAGCTTGACGTAGAAGACGGTAAGCTCTTCGACTTCCTTTGCGACACAATCAGAATCAGAAACGAAAAGGAAGAGTATACAATCGGCGGCGATATGCTTATGTATTCAGGCTTCAAGGCAAAGCAGCTTTTCAATTACAGCGGCTTTAACTTCAGCGACAGCAGAATCATTCTTGATAACGATTCAAGAATTTATTACCTTGAAAAAACAGAGGGCTGATAAAATGAACGGACTTGAAAAAGAAATAATTGAGGTGTGCAGACACTTCAGCATAGACGGTGAATACCATTCGTCAAAAACCTGCACCGACGGTCACATCAACTCAACCTATCTGGTGATTTTTGTCAACAGAGGCAGATTTGAAAAATATCTTGTACAGGGCATCAATACTCACGTTTTCAAAAATCCCGCCGAGCTTATGGAAAACATTGTCGGTGTTACCGATTATCTCAAGGAGCAGATAATCAAGGAGGGCGGAAACGCTGAGCGTGAAACTCTCACCTTCCTTAAGGCAAAGAACGGAAAGTATTATCTTTATCATATGGGCAAGTGCTGGAGAATTTACAACTATGTTGATAAATCCTACACAATCAGCGCCATTGAAAACAAAGAGGTTTTTGAAAGGGCAGGAAAAAGCTTCGGTCTTTTCCTTAACCGTCTGAGCGGCTATCCTATGGAAACACTTCACGAAACCATCAAGGATTTCCATAACACTCCCCAGAGACTTGTAAACCTTGAGGAAGCAATCCGTCAGGACAGAGCGGGCAGACTTGCTCTTGTAAAGGACGAGGTTGATTTTGCACTTTCCCGCAGAGAGGATACAAGAAAGCTTATTGACCTTTACAATCAGGGGCTTATTCCTCTCAGGGTCACACATAACGATACAAAGCTTAATAATATTCTTTTCGATGAAAAAACAGGAGACAGTATCTGTATAATTGACCTTGATACGATTATGCCCGGCTTATCGCTTTACGATTTCGGCGATGCCATCCGTTTCGGCGGTAATACAACAAGAGAAGATGACGACAATCTTGATAATGTCGGTATTTCTCTTGAGCTTTTTGAAAGCTATGCCAGAGGCTTCCTTACCTCATGCGTGAAAAGTCTCACTCAGGCAGAAATTGAAAATCTTGCCTTTTCAGCAAAGCTTATGACCTATGAGTGCGGTATACGTTTCCTTGCCGACTACCTTGACGGTGACGTATATTTCAGAACTGCATACCACGATCACAATCTTGTAAGAGCAAGAAATCAGTTCAAGCTTGTCAGCGAAATCGAAAAGCATATGGATGAAATGAACGAAATCATCGGCAGAATTTACGAAGAGCTTGTTTAAGTAACTTTTCCGTCTTTTGTAGCATAGAATGTACCGTAAACGAGGTGTTTTATGATGCAGAAGGCGGATTTTTTAAAGGACAGAACAAAGGACGTGCTTTTTACTTTACGTATTTATGAAATGTACAGTAGGAATATGCCGTCCGATATATTGATTTCGCAGATGTGCGAATGCTACCGCAGGAGATATTCGGTGCTGATACAGGAATATGAGCGGGAATGCAGCAGCTTTACGGAGGTTGAAGATATTTATGACAGAGTACAGGATCAGACTTGCTGACAGGGATGAAAAGGGAGATATTACCGCCTTTCTCTCATCGGTGCTTGAAAAATGTAAAAACACCGAGGGCGAAAAGCTTATAAGCTTTGAAAAGGGTGAATACCGTTTTCACGCCGAGCATTGCATCAGAAGGACGGTCTACGCCTCCAATACCGATTCAGACCGCTTCCCCGAAAAGTATATTGCCGTTGATGCGGACGGTCAGCATAATCTCACTCTTGACGGTAACGACTCGGAGTTTATTTTTCACGGAAAGCTTATTCCCTTCAGCGTTACAAACAGTGAAAATATAACCCTCAGAAACTTCAGCTGGGATTTTCCTGCGGCAGGCACCCTCGAGTGTGAGGTTGCAGATATCTCGCGTCTTTACACCGATTTCAGAATAAATAAGGATATAGGTTGGGAGATAAGAGGCCGTAATCTTTATTGGTTTGAGAAAAGTCCGGTAAGCGGAGAAAAATATTGGGAAAACAAGGGACAGAGCAGAAGTCACTGTGTGGTGCTGCACGACAGAATGAAAAGAAACCTCAGAAGAGTTCCGTTGCATGAGGGTCCCTTTTTTGCAGTCAGCAGAATAAAGAAGCTTGATGAGCAACAAATACGGGTTTATTATTTGCCCTTTGTTAAAAGATTGCATGAAAAGGGTATGATATATGAGCTTTGCCCCAATTATGACCGTGACTGTGTCGGCTCCTTCTTTTGTGACAGTAAGAATATCAGCGTTGAAAACGTCAGCGTTCATTATATGCACGGCTTCGGCTGGCTCACTCAGATGTGCGAGAACGTAAGCTTCAGGGGCTGCAGCTTCACACCGAAGAACGGCTCAGACCGCTACTGCACAAGCTTTGCAGACCTTATTCACGTTTCGGGTGCAAAGGGAAAAATACATATAGAGTCCTGTGACTTTTCAAACGCTCACGATGACCCGATAAACATCCACGGCACCTACACTCAGGTAACAGAAAGGACAGGGGAGCGTACCCTTAAGCTCGAATATATGCACAATCAGCAAAGAGGCTTCGTTCAGTACCACGCCGGAGATAAGGCGGTATTTTATCTGAGAAAGGATTTCAGCAGTCTTCTTGAGGAAAGGGAGTTTACCGTAGAGTCTGTTGTCAATCCTCTTTGCGGCGGTAATTCTGACAGAGAGATGCTTGTAACCTTTACCGAAAAGCTGCCCGATGAGCTTTCTGAAAGGAACGCCTATGCCTGCGAAAACGTCACCTATACTCCCGAGGTTTACATCGGCTCCTGCCGTTTTTCGCTTATCCCGACAAGAGGTATTCTCTGCACAACCCGTAAGAAGACTCTGATAGAGAAAAACGTCTTTGACG
Organism: Acutalibacteraceae bacterium; assembly: GCA_045577395.1. GTDB lineage: Bacteria > Bacillota > Clostridia > Oscillospirales > Acutalibacteraceae > UBA6857. Next base: position 49,513 of record JAZNIH010000077.1, read on the forward strand.
GTATGACGATGGCAAGCATCTATATTTCAAACGACTGTAATGATTGGTATGAGTCGGGTCCCGTCAGAGATATGACTGTCAGGGACAATGAGTTTTATATAACCGATGCGGTTTCGGGTATGCACCCTGCTATATTCATTGACCCCATACTTGCCGATAAAAATGCAGAGGGTGTTTCTATCCACAGCGGTATCACAATAGAAAATAACCGTATTCACCTTAAGGCAGGGCAGAAGGCTGTTGTGGGTAAATACTGCAAGGGTCTTACCGTCAGGGGTAATAAAATATACGGTGCGGAGGGTGCTTCGCCTTATGATTTAAAGAACTGCACGGATGTTGTTTTTGAACATAATGAAGAACTCTGGTAAAAAAACTATAAAAAGTATATAAAAATTTCCGAAAACTATTTATTTTTATGTTTATTTGTGCTATAATACAATCAGAAACAGAATCCTTCCGTAAAAACCTTCCGAAAGGAAGTTTATAATAGAAAGGAGCTGACGATATGAAAATTACAGTTATCGGCAGAAAGTGCACACCCAGAGATTCATTCAAGGAAAGAGCAGAAAAGAGACTTATGAAGGTTGAAAAATTCTTTGGCTCCGACGCTGAGGCAAAGATAACCGCAACTGTCGAAAAGAATGAGCAGATAGTTGAGGTTACCATCTTCCACGAGGGAATGATATTCCGCTCTCAGGAAAGAGCTCAGAATATGAATGATGCTCTTGATCGCTGCGCTGATTCGATTGTACGTCAGATTCGCAAAAACAAAACCAAGGTGGAAAAAAGACTTCGTTCGGGCGCCTTTGAGGCATACGAGGCAATTGACGTCCTTGAGCCTGAGGATACCTATGACGTTGTCCGTTCCAAGGAGATAATCCTCAAGCCGCAGAGCGTTGATGAGGCGATTCTTCAGATGAATCTTCTTGACCATCAGTTTTACGTGTTCCTCAACAGTGCAAACGATAAGGTTTGTGTTGTTTATTCAAGAAAAGACGGCGGATACGGCTTAATTGTTCCCGCTATTGATTGATTTTTCTGATATATTATGATATAATTCGTCCGTCGGTGTCAGAGCCGACGGATTTTTGTCATTCAGAAAGCAGGTTTACTATGAATATAAAGTTTGTAATTCCCTGTCTGCTGGGTCTTGAAAAGCTCATAGCCGATGAGATGAAGGACCTCGGTGCACAGAACGTAATTTCCGAAAACGGCAGGGTTCTTTTTGAGGGCGACGAGGCCTTACTTGCAAGAGCCAACATCTGCTCAAGATATGCGGAAAGAATACAGATTCTTGTCGGTACCTTCGATGCACTTTCCTTTGAAGAGCTTTTTCAGGGTACCAAGGCACTTCCCTGGGAGCAGTGGATAGGAGCTTACGATGCCTTCCCTGTCAAGGGCTATTCACTCAACAGTGCACTTTTCAGCGTCAGCGACTGTCAGTCAATTATCAAAAAGGCGGTTGTTGAGCGTCTTAAGCTGAAATACGGCATTTCCTGGTTTGAGGAAAGCGGTCCCGTTCATCAGATTCAGTTTTCCATAATGAAAAACAAGGTCAGCCTTCTCCTTGACACCTCCGGCTACGGACTTCATAAGAGAGGCTACCGTATCGAGTCAAACGGCGCACCGATGAAGGAAACCCTTGCGGCATCTCTTTGCTGTCTTGCAAGGCTCAGACCCTACCACACGCTTTATGATCCCATGTGCGGCTCAGGTACTCTTCTTATAGAGGGTGCCATGATGGTTAACAATATGGCTCCCGGTGTAAACAGAAACTTCACCGCCGAAAGATGGGAGCAGATTGACGAAAGCATCTGGCAGCAGGAAAGAGAAAGAGCCCGTTCACTTGCCACAACAGACAGTCAGTTTGTTGCCTACGGCTCCGATATTGATTCAAAGAGCCTTGAGATTGCACTTGCCAATGCAAAAAGAGCAGGTGTTGACAAATTTATCACCTTTGAAAGACGTGATATCAAGGATTTCGAAAAGAAGAGTGAGAAGGGTACGGTTATCTGTAATCCTCCCTACGGTGAAAGATTGCTCGATTTGAAGCAGGCTGAGGAGCTTTACAGAACAATGGGCAGATGCTTCAGCCCCGAGAGAGGATGGGCTTATAACGTAATCAGCCCCAGTGAGGATTTTGAAACCTTCTTCGGAAGAAAGGCTGACAAGAGAAGAAAGCTCTATAACGGTATGATCAAGTGTCAGCTTTATATGTATTTCAAATAATTTGTTGACTTTTGTCAGACAGGGGAATATAATCCCTGTAGCTTTTTCGGATTAAAGTGATATTAAAATAATCGGAGGATAAATAATATGCCTAAATTTTGCGGATTCTGCGGAACACAGACAGAGGATACCGATTTTATCTGCGGTAACTGCGGAAGACCTGTTCAGCAGTCTCAGACACCCGTTCAGTCTGTAAGCCCTGCAACTGCAGAGTATGCAGATTTTGCTCAGCCCGTCGAGGAATATCAGAGCTATTACACTCAGCAGCCCCAAACCGGTAAGGCTGCAAAGAAGGTTAAAAAACCGAACATAAAGCTTAATTTTGATTTCAATAAAATTTCCGACGCTGCAACAACACACCTTGCAGGAATCGTGGCAGGTGTCAGAAAGGGCGACAAAAAGAGCCTTATCACCGTCAGCAGTGCTGCCGCTATCCTTATTGCCGTGCTTATTGTTATTATCAGCGCTTTTTCGGTCGGCGGAGAAAAGAAGGCTGCAGAAAAGGTTCTTAAGGCTGTAAGTAAAAACGATGCTCAGTCGGTAGTGAAGCTTGTTCCCAAGTTCTTCTACAGCCCGAATATTATCGGTGTCACACAGACCGAGGAGAATTGGTTCGGGATCTTTGACGAGCGAATCGAGACCTTCCGTAATTTAGCATCGGATAAGCTCGAATCCGAGGATTTCACTATGAGCTGGGAAATCACGGATGTTGATTTCTACGGTGAAAATGAAATGAAGACCCTTACCGAGGTTTATGAAATCTATGAGGAATTCAAGGATAAGAAGCTCAAAAAGGGTGCTCTTGTAAATGTAGAGGTTGTTTGCAAGAAGGGCGGAGAAAAGTACTTCTCGGAATTTGAGGTTTACGTTTATAAATACGGCTCATCATGGTACGTGCAGAAGTGGGCTGACGTAGCTTCGGTACAGAACTGAGTTTAATAAAAGTAAAAATCTGTCGGAATTAGCGGGGTGTTCGTAAGGACACTCCGCAGTTTTATTCGCCTTTCGGCGAGTTTTATTGCTTCGCAGTGATATTTGTCTTGCGACAAGTGATATTGCCTTCGGCAGTTTTCGGCGAATAAAATAACACTGAAGCCGTAAGGCTTCAATATCACTTTTGATTTTTCAAAAATATAACTGCAAATTTTAATTTGCAATATCACTTAATACTCACCGAATAAAATATTTTCACTTTGGCGTAATTACCTTCAAAGTATATAACCCACTATGACACTTTCAAGCCGAAAGTGTCACTTTTTATATAAAAAATTGGGAGCACTTCATCACGAAGTGTCTCCCAATAATTTTATCTGTCCTTAGCAACCTCTCCTTTTGTCCGACAGATTTTTGTTTATTTTTCAAAATATTCCCTGACCTCGTACCATTTTTCCACGACCCACAGTCTGACACGGTATTTTTCGGGCGCGGTAACTATGTCAAGACCCTTTTCATCGAGGACCCCGCTAAGCTCATCTTTTTCACTTGCGGCAGGAAGACATATGGGCGGAAACATCACACACCACCAGTTTTTTCCCTCGCCCTCGCCAAGGACGATTCTCAGCGCATCATACTCACCGGCAGGAAAAACTCTGTCACCGTATTCCCTCGTAGGAAAATAGCATCGGGTAAGCTCCGCTCTGACGGGATATGTATACCCGCTCTCCCTTACGGCCTCCTCTGCAATTTTTTTAAGTGCAGGGAGTTCTCTTTCTGCATTTTGTCTGACCTGTGCGAGGTTGTCACTCTCTTTGAAAAATTCAGAGCCTTCTTTCAAAATACGGTCCCTTACCTCATATTTCAGCCTTTGTGCCTCGGAGGAATCCGAGTCGGCAATAATATGAAGCCGCAGTACGCTTTCTCTTATGCCTTCGCAGTCTTTTTCAAAGGAAAGACAGAGCATGGTACAGAAAAAAAGGGATAAAAATACTGATGCTTCAAAAATTCTTGTTTTCATACATACCTCCGTTTGTTTTTCATATACTATCATTGGCGGAGTTTAAGGCTCTTATACCATTGACAAAGCCGGAATTTGATAATATGATTATAAGGAGTGAAGGTGAATGGAGATTTTTGAAAAGCTCTGTTCTGTTATAAGAGAATATCTTGAGGTGCCCGAGGGTACGGAGCTGAGCGAGGAAACGTCGCTGATAAGTCTCGGTGCGGACAGTCTTGATATGGCAGAAATCGTTATGGATATCGAGGATGAATTTGATATTGAGGTGCCCGAGGGAAGCGAATCCGATATTCATACCATCGGAGACGCTGTGGCTCTTATAGAAAAACTTATTGAAGAAAGCTGAGGTAGCCCTATGCCGAAATACAAATATATTATCTGGGACTGGAACGGAACGCTGCTTGATGACGTTGATATAAATATTGAAATAATCAACATTCTTTTAAAGGAAAGAAGCCTTCCTTCCCTTGACAGCAGAGAAAAATACCGTGAGCTTTTCGGCTTTCCGATTACGGGGTTTTACAAGGCTCTCGGCTTTACCTTTGAGGAAGAGCCCTTTGAGTCGGTTGCCAGAGAATACGCCTTTCTTTATGATGAAAGGTATCCCTCGGCATCGCTTATGCATGGCGCAGAGGAGCTTCTCAGACACCTCAAGCATCAGGGTATGGGTCAGCTTATTGTTTCTGCTACGGAGCAGGCTTTTCTTTTAAGTCAGGTTACATACTTTGAAATTGAGCATCTTTTTACCGATATTCTCGGCACGAGTGATATTTACGTTAAAAGTAAGGTGAGCGTGGCTCAGGGCTGGATGAAAGAAAACAACGTATCCCCCGATGAGGTGCTTTTTGTCGGTGATACGGTTCACGACAAGGAGGTTGCCGACAGCATAGGCTGTGACTGTGTGCTTATTGCTGACGGACATCAGTCCCGTGAGATTCTTGCTGCTTCAGGGGCAAAAATGCTTAAAAATATCATCGACGTTGAAAAAGAAGTGATGTAATGAAAAAAATAATTATAGCTCCCGATTCCTTCAAGGGTACACTTTCCTCGCTTGAGGTCTGTGAAACCGTATCTGCAGAGCTTATAAAAAGATATCCTGACTGTGAAATTGTTTCCTTACCCATAGCGGACGGCGGTGAAGGAACAACAGACGCTTTTTTATGCTCTGTCGGCGGTGAGAAGAAATACTGCAGGGCTCACAGTCCTCTCGGAAGAGAAATCGAGGCCTTTTACGGAATTATTGATAAAGGCACAGCCGTTATTGAGATGGCGGCGGCATCGGGCATTACTCTTGAAACGGAGAAAAACGCCCTCAGAAGCTCGTCTTACGGAACAGGAGAGCTGATTCTTGATGCAATGGAAAAGGGCGTCAGACGCTTTATTATAGGTATAGGAGGCAGTGCTACCACCGATGGGGGTACGGGTATGCTTTCCGCTCTCGGTGCAGAGCTTTACGGTGCAGAGGGCAACCTGCTTTATCCTTGCGGCGAAAGCCTTATACATATAGAAAAAATTGACCTTTCTGCCCTTGATAAAAGACTTTCCGAATGTGAATTCACCGTTCTTTGCGACGTGAGAAATCCTCTTTACGGGGAAAAGGGTGCGGCCTTTGTTTTCTCGCCTCAGAAGGGCGCTGATGAAAATGAGGTGAAGCTTCTTGATGAGGGGCTTCGCAATTTTGCAAGGGTGTGTGCAAGCACTCTCGGTAAGGATTATTCTTCTGTTGAGGGAGCAGGTGCCGCAGGCGGTATGGGCTTTGCTTTGACTGCCTTTCTCGGTGCCGACCTCGTGCGGGGGACAGAGTTTATACTTAATCTGACCGGCTTTGCTCAGAAGGCGGAGGCGGCTGACCTTATTATTACGGGCGAGGGCAGAATGGACAGTCAGAGTCTTATGGGCAAGGTGCTCTTTGAGGTTGCAAAAAGGAGCTGCGGCAAAAGAGTTCTTGCTCTTGTCGGTGTATGTGAAGCAGACCCGAAGGAAGCAAAGAAGATGGGAATAGACGAAATTGTCGAAACAAATCCCACTCATCTTCCCTTTGAGGAGATAAAAGAAAACGCAAAACAGATGTTAATCAATGCCTGTGAAAATATTATTATATAAAAAGATAAAAATTCACAGTTTTCTCTTGATTTCTTTTTGGTTTTGGGGTTTAATATAGAATGTATAAATATGAATGCAAAGGAGCAATAAAAATGAGCAATATCAAAAGACTTAAGTATTTCGTTGACGGTCAGTGGCTTGAATCAAAGACAGAAAAATATATGCCTGTCTACAATCCCAGCACCGGTGAAGTTATCGCTGAAACTCCCTGCTGTACTGCAGAGGAAGTAGAAGCTGCAATCGCTTCAGCTAAGGCAGCATTCCCCGCATGGTCAAATACTCCCGTTATGAAGAGAGTTCAGGTGCTCTATAAATTCCGTGAGCTTCTCGTTGAGCATCTTGACGAGCTTTCAGAGCTTTGCGCTCTTGAGCACGGTAAGGTTCTTTCAGAGGCAAAGGGTGACATCCTTAAGGTTAAGGAGCCCGTTGAGCACGCACTTTCAGCTCCCTCACTTACAATGGGTGACTGCATGAGAGATACCTCAAACGGCTATGACACAACTCTTTACTATGAGCCCGTAGGTGTTTTCGCAGGTATTGTTCCCTTCAACTTCCCCGGCATGATCCCCATGGGCTGGATGGTTCCCTGCTGTATCGCCTGCGGTAACACTATCGTTCTCAAGCTCGCTTCAATGACACCTATGACCGCTATGCGTCTTAATGAGCTTCTTGTTGAAGCAGGTCTCCCCAAGGGCGTTGTTAACCTTGTTACCTGCTCAAGAGTTGAGGCTGACATTTTCCTTAAGCACCCCGATGTTAAGGGCATCACCTTCGTTGGTTCAACAAAGGTTGGTCTTCACGTTTATAAGGAAGCTTCTGCAACAGGTAAGAGAGTTCAGGCTCTCTGCGAGGCTAAGAACCACGCTCTCGTTCTCGAGGATGCTGCTCTCGAGCGTTCGGCAAGAGGTATCATCAACTCCTCCTTCGGCTGCGCAGGTGAGAGATGTATGGCTCTTCCCGTTGTTGTTGCTCAGGAAAGCATTGCAGATAAGCTCGTAGCTCTTCTCAAGCAGTATGCCGAAGAGCTTAAGCTCGGTCCTGCTTATGAAAAGGATTCAACCCTCGGCCCCGTTGTTACCGCTGAGCATAAGAAGAGCGTTATCGATTGGATCAACAAGGGTGTTGAAGAAGGTGCAACTCTCGTTCTCGACGGACGTGATGTGGTTGTTCCCGGCTATGAAAAGGGCTTCTATGTAGGTCCCACAATCTTCGATAATGTTACCGAAGATATGACAGTAGGTACTCAGGAAATCTTTGGCCCCGTGCTTTGCATCAAGAGAGTAAAGACATTTGAAGAAGGTCTCGCTCTTATGAACCGCAATCCCTTTGCTAACGGCTCGGTTATCTTCACACAGAGCGGCTACTATGCAAGAGAATTTGCAAAGAGAACAGACGGCGGTATGGTTGGTGTCAATGTCGGTATTCCCGTACCCGTCGGTGTATTCCCCTTCACAGGCCATAAGCTTTCCTTCTTCGGTAATCTCCACTGTCTCGGTAAGGATGCATTCCGCTTCTTCACAGAAACAAAGGCAGTCACAACACGTTGGTTTGACGAGGAAGAAATGAAGGCTACCACCGTTGATACCTGGGACGGCTCAGTAGGCGGCGGCATCTGATTAACTCAATTTACATTCAAATAATCTGAAAAAAACGGAGGGGATACAGCATCCCTTCCGTTTTATGTTGTCGGATATAATAAGAAAAATTTCCCTTACCGCATTTACGGTAAGGGAATAATTTTTATGCTGCGGGTGCCTCATTTTTTGAGAATCCGTTGAGTATGTATTCAAATATTGCTCTGAGCCACTTGAACAAAGCCATAAGCTTTGAGAAAAGGGTGCTTTCCTTCTTATCTTCAAGTCCGCCCCACTGTGAAACATTACAGTTTTCTTCTGTCATGGTTTCAAGCTTTTCTGTCTCGTCATTGTAAACCATAAATCTTGAGTAAACAGTGTCCTTATCGGTTGTAAGGTTTGTGCTCCAGAGGAAGTTGTTTATGAGAGCGTGGTCGGGAGTCCAGTTATCGTGGTGGAGATTTTTGATAACGTAGGTTGTATCCTTGAAGCGTGCGGTTGAAAGGTCAATCTGCTTGTCGGCAGAAATATACTCACCGAAGCCGAGCTTCTCTCTTTCTGCAATGTATTCATCAGAAAGAGTCTTGCCTACGTTGGTTGTTGTTGCTCCGAAGGAGGAGCTTTCAACGGTAACCATTGAGTCACCTATCATGTTCTGGCTTTCGATGAAGGGATACATCTGATAGCCGTACTTTACAAGAACACCGAAGTGTGCGCCTAAAGCTTCGCACTCGTCGAGAATTTCATCCTGTCTCTGAGCAATCTGCTCGTCATATTTGATGAGCTTTTCAACGAGACCGGCATATTCTGTTCTCTTTTCTGAGCCCTCCTTACCGTAAACGAGCTCAAGAGCCTCGTCAAACTGCTCGGTATCAATCGCTGACCAATAGCCTGCCCATGTGCCCATAAGAGCCTCAAGAAGCTTGGGCGTAAGACCTGCGTAAAGCTTTCCGTAAAGGTTTTCGAGAGGTTCGATGAGCATTATGTCAACAACTCCTACCTCATTGAGAAGGTTATAGGATGTAAGAATAACATCATTGAGGAAGGCTGCGGTGTCAAGCACGCCGTCAACCGTTGTCTTATCTGTGTCGATGTATTCGTGCATAAAGCGCTCGAGAGCATCACTGTCAAGAGCAATATTTCCGCTGAATGAATCTGTAAGGGGACCGCAGTCGTTATGTACTGTTGCCTGGAACATTACGTTTTTAACATATGGATCACAGCCTGTTGTTTTAACCTTGTTTACATAATAGTCAAGGTAGCACATAAGGAAGCCGCCGCCGAGGCAACGTCCTACAAGGTTGACCTGCTTTGATTCGGTTGCCTTCATAACGTCCATTATGTAGGAATCAAGCTCCTCCATATGGTCAAATGGTGAAAGACGGAAATCGTAATTATACTGATATGCCATATAGTCATAACGGTTGTTGTTCTTCTTATTTCTGTTTCTGTTGCTTTTGTTTTCGTTTTCAAAGGCGGGAGCAATCTTTGAGCCGTTGAGGGGCTTACCGTCGCCGTCAAGACGAGTATCACCGAAGTACTTGAGCATTTCCTGATAAAATGCCTCATAGTAGCCGTCCCACTGATCAGCAAGAAGACCGTTGGGGAAGTGGGGGAGAAGCACCTTGGCAACAGATTCAATTATTTCGCTTGTGTCGCCGTCCTCGTCGCCTATAGCAACGGGCCAGATCTGCTCACCCTCGGCATTGACGATATCGGTACCGTCGCCTCTGATGAGGATGGTGGGGACATTGTAGTCAGCATTGAAAACTGCGCATGCAGGAAGAGCGAGACTGAATGTCATAATGAGTGCTAAAAACAAAGCAATGATTTTTTTCACAGTAATACCTCCTGTTTTTATATTATATTACTACAATTATATAATAGCATAAAAATGAAAAAACGCAATGATTTGTTACGAAAATGTAAATTTATCCTTTAGAAATAAAAAATCATCCCTTGCCGTATATTACGGAGAAGGGATGACTGTATATAAAAGTGAGATGTTTTTCTGTTTTTTACCAGATAATCTTTGTTCTGATATCTTCTTTAATGAGCTCGATGAAGTCTGCTGCAGCCATTGAGCCTTGGTCACCGTGGCCACGCTTTCTTACTGAAACAGTACCTTCCTCAGCCTCCTTATCACCGATAACGAGCATGTAGGGAATCTTTTCAAGCTGAGCCTCACGGAGCTTGTAGCCGAGCTTTTCGCTTCTGATATCAACGTCAACGTCATCGATGCCTGCCTCGGCAAGAGCCTTCTTTACTGCATAAGCAGCATCCTGATGGCGGTCTGCGATGGGAAGAATACGTACCTTTTCGGGAGCAAGCCATACGGGGAAGGCACCAGCGTACTTCTCGATAAGAAGAGCAAGAGTTCTTTCGTAGCAACCGATTGACGTACGGTGGATGATGTAGGGGTTCTTCTTCGTTCCGTCGGGAGCAACGTATTCCATGCCGAATTTTTCAGCAAGCATCTGGTCGATCTGGATGGTGATAAGAGTATCCTCCTTGCCGTGAACGTTCTTTATCTGAATGTCGAGCTTAGGTCCGTAGAATGCGGCCTCACCGATACCGATCTTGTAGTCAATACCGAGATTGTCGAGAATCTTATACATTACGCCCTGAGCCTCATCCCACTGCTCGGGAGTACCGATGTACTTCTCTGTATCGTTGGGGTCCCACTGTGAGAAACGGTAGGAAACGTCCTCGTAAAGACCGAGAGTTTTGAGCATAAATACGCAAAGGTCAAGACAGCCCTTGAATTCCTCCTCAAGCTGCTCGGGAGTACACATAAGATGACCCTCGGAAATAGTAAACTGACGTACACGGATAAGGCCGTGCATTTCACCTGAAGCCTCGTTTCTGAAAAGGGTTGAGGTTTCACCGAGTCTCATAGGAAGATCTCTGTATGAACGTGCTCTGTTGAGATATGCCTGATACTGGAAGGGACAGGTCATGGGACGAAGTGCAAATACCTCGTCGTCCTTTTCCTCGTCACCTAAAACGAACATACCGTCCTTATAGTGATCCCAATGGCCTGAGATTTTATAAAGGTCGCTCTTAGCCATAAGGGGAGTCTTTGTTCTTACCCAGCCTCTCTTCTTTTCCTCGTCCTCAACAAAGCGCTGAAGAGTCTGAACAATATGAGTACCCTTGGGAAGCATAATGGGAAGACCCTGACCGATATAGTCAACTGTTGTGAAGATTTCAAGCTCTCTGCCTAATTTGTTGTGGTCACGCTTCTTAGCCTCTTCAATTCTTGCAAGATGCTCTTCAAGGTCTGCAGCCTTTGTGAAGGCGGTACCGTAGATGCGCTGAAGCATCTTGTTCTTGCTGTCGCCTCTCCAGTATGCGCCTGTGCAGGAGGTAAGCTTGAAAGCCTTTACTCTTGATGTGTCGGGAATGTGAGGACCTGCGCAAAGCTCAAGGAATTCACCCTGACGGTAGAAGGAGATAGGCTCGCCCTTGTCGGCGTGCTCCTTAATAAGCTCAACCTTATAGATTTCGCCCTTTTCTTCCATAAGCTTGAGTGCCTCTGCAGGCTCCATTTCAACCTTTTCAAGGAAAAGACCTTCCTTGACGATTTTCTTCATTTCACCCTCGATTTTTTCGAGAATTTCGGGAGTGAAGTTTACGTCGCTGTCGAAGTCGTAGTAGAAGCCGTTGTCAACTGCAGGACCGATAGCAAGCTTTACCTCGGGGTAAAGTCTCTTTACTGCCTGAGCGAGAATGTGTGAGCAGGTATGCCAGAAGGTCTTCTTTGCCTCATCGTCGTCAAAAGTGAGAATTTCGACCTCACAGTCAGCGGTAAGAACAGTACGAAGGTCACAGATTTCTCCGTTAACCTTAGCAAGGCAGGCGGCCTTATAAAGACCTGCGCCGAGGCTCTTTGCAACGTCGATGATGCTTGAGCCGTCCTCGTATTCGCGGACAACGCCGCCCTTAAGAGTTACGTTAATCATAGTTTTTAATCCTTTCTGATTGGTATAAAAAGAAAAGCTCCATCCCACGCATTACGCACAGGATGAAGCTGAAAGCTCCACGGTTCCACCCGTATTCCGTCATAAGACGGCACTCATAAGACTTTAACGCAGTCATACGGCGTACCTTGTTTCGGCACACACTCGGGAGTGGTAGCGGTTTTCTGAAATTTATCCGGCTCACAGCAAACACCGGACTCTCTGAAAATTTCCTTGAAAAAGGCCGTCTCCCTCAACGCTTTAAGGGATGTTGAATTTTCTTTCGTTACGGGTTATTTTATCACTATGCAGCAGGTTTGTCAAGTGGGAGAAGGCTATTTTAATCCTCACCGAGACCTACCTTTATTCTGACTGAGTGCTTTTGCGCAAGCTCAAGAAATCTGCCTGAATTTTCATAACCTTTATTGAAGCCGAAAACACATTTTCCGTCAACGTAAATATCAATTTTTTCCGTGTGAAAATATCTTGTGTGAGGGGAATAAACCTCGAGATAGTCAATCTGACCGTAGGTGTAGCTCTCACCCTGTATACTGAAGGTATCATCGTCAAAAAAGAAGCAGTCACCTTTAAGTCTTACTGCCTCGTAAACGACTATACCGACAGATACAAGTAAGGCGAAAACTGACGAGAAGGAAACGGTGTTGACAGCTGAAGTCTCATATATACTGTAAAGCATAATAAATACCGCTATTGCCGAAAAAATAAAAAGAGTAACCGGTGATCTTTTAAGCTTATATTTCATAGTCTGTCTCCCTTCACGGTTATGATGCTATTTTACACAAAAAGAAATAAAAAAGCAATAAAAAGCAGTCACTTCCTGAAAAGTGACTGTAAAAGCCTTATGCCTCGAATGTACCTGCCTCAATAGCCATAATCTGGTCGACTCTTCTCTGATGTCTGCCGCCCTCGAACTCTGTATCGAGGAAAACGTCAACCATTTCAAGAGCGAGGCCTGCACCTACAACTCTGCCGCCCATACAAAGAGCGTTTGCATCGTTGTGAAGGCGTGTGAACTTTGCACTGAACCAGTCACTGCAGCAGGCGGCACGGATGCCCTTTACCTTGTTTGCAGCCATTGAAATACCGATACCTGTTCCGCAGCAGAGAACAGCCTTTTCGCATTCACCCTCTGTAACTGCCTTGCAGGTTCTGTAAGCGATTGACGCATAGTCGATTGATTCGGGTGTGTAGGTACCGAAATCCTTATATTCAATTCCTCTTTCTTCAAGATGCTTTTTGATTTCTTCCTTTAAGAAGTATCCGCCGTGGTCTGCACCTAATGCTATCATTTCAATTACTCCTTTATATGATCTGTTGAGATAATAATATCACAGCCTGCCTGATTTGTAAAGAGAGGCGAGGGGATTTTTCAGTATGCACCGAAAACAAACAAGCACCCGTCGAGGTGCTTGCTCAATGCTTATTGATTGTCGGCTGAAGCCTTTTTTGCCTTCAGCTCACGCTCTGCCTGAGGCAGACGAAGATAGGCGGGCATAAGCTCGCTTCCGTCAACGGCTTTGTCCCGGCTGAAATTATTCTTTGCCGCAAAGGCAACGGATGAGCCCTTCTGATATAGCACGGCGGAGGGTGCGATTTCATAGCCGAGCTTATCGTGACAGAGCCTTGCACCGTCACCGACAAAAACAATATTTTCGTAATAGGGCAGCATTTGTTCCAGCTCGTCAATTTTAATAGCCATATCCTCGGTGAGCCTTGTAATCTCGTTTCCGTCAACAAGGAAGATTCCGCAGTAAACCTGATTGCAGCGTGCATCCATAACGCTTACTGCAGTACAGCATCTGCCGAGAAGGTTGTATGCAAGAGCCTCGAGGGTGGAAACGGGAATACATTTTTTATTAAGACCGTCGGCAAGACCCTTTATCGCCGCAACACCGATTCTTATACCCGTAAATGAGCCGGGACCTACGCTGCAGGCGAGATAGTCGATGCTCTTAAGGTCGATTTCACCGTTTTTAAGTGCGCTGTCAATCATAGGCATAAGAGTGCGGGAATGGGTAAGACCCGTGTTTATACTGCACTCTGAAAGCACCTTATCACCGTCGGTCACCGCAACTGAGGCGCAGACGGCACTTGTGTCAACTGCAAGAATTCTCATTATATATCCAATCCTTCAACTGTTATAGTTCTTTTGTTTTCGTCGTCACATTTTTCTATAGTGACCCTTACGGTACCCTCGGGCAGAGCGTTTTCGATGTTTTCGCTCCATTCCACCGCAAGCACGGCGCCCATGTCAAGATAATCGAAAAAGCCGCTTGAATAAAGGTCGTCCCAGGTTTCAACCTTATACATATCAAAGTGTACAAGCGGGGGATTTCCGCCGTAATCGTTGACAATGGCAAAGGTGGGGCTTGAAACGTCTGAGGTTATACCCATACCTCTTGCGAGACCCCGTGTGAAGGAGGTTTTACCTGCACCGAGACCGCCGAAAAATGCGATTACCGTACCCGGAGCGACCCTTCTGCCTATATTTTCGGCAAAGGCTTCTGTTTCTTCCCTGCTGTTTGAAATAAAGCTTGTCACGGTATTACCTCCTTTAAAAGTTATGTGGATATTTTACCATAAAATATTTATAAGTCAACAGTTGAAGAAGCCAATGTATAAAATACTCTTGAAAAAAGACGGCATTCATTATATAATGATAGAAACTGTCGGACAAGGATGTGATTATTTGCTTTTGAAAAATCTGAAAAAAGCTTTCAGACAGACAGATTTTATACTTCTTTTTATTACTCTTGCTCTTTCAGCCTTCGGAACTCTTATGGTTTCGAGTGCAACATATACCGCAGAAAGCACCTCATATTTTTCACGTGACGCCAAGGTTATGATTCTTGCGCTTGTTCTCGGACTGTGTATAGCGACGGTGATTTCGTTTATCGATTACGATATAATTCTTAAGCTTGCGCCCTTTGTCGCATTGGGCTGTGTGGGTGCGATGCTGTTGCTTTTCAAGTTCGGTGTTTCTCCCGAGGGTAGAAGCGATGCTATTTCATGGATTAAGCTCGGCAGCCTTTATTTTCAGCCCTCTGAGGTTGTAAAAATAGGCTTCATTATTACCTTTGCATGGCATCTGAGCAAGGTGAAAAACAATATTTCCGACATAAAGAACGTTGTTTTTCTGTGTATCCATGCAGGTATTCCCATTATGCTTGTTGTTGCAACGGGTGATATGGGCTCGGCACTTATCTTTATGATGATGTTTGTCGGTATGATGTATATTGCAGGTGTCCATTGGCTGTATTTTCCTGCGGCAGGTCTTGCGGTTGTTGCGGCGGCACCCTTTATATGGTATAAGGTTTTTGACGATATTCAGCGTAACCGTATACTCGCCCTTTTTGACCCCGAATCCTATACTACGGAAATCTATCAGCAGAATCAGGCTCTCAAGGCAATGAAAAACGGCGGCTTCTCGGGAATGGGACTGTTTCAGGGCGAGCTCAGTCACAGCAGATTTCTTCCCGAAAAGGAAAACGATATGATTTTTTCCGTTATCTGTGAGGAGGCGGGCTTTATCGGTGCGGTTATACTGTTTTTACTTTTCCTTTTCCTTGCTTACAGAATAATTGCGGTCGGTAAGCGCAGTAAAAACTTTGCGGCGGAGCTTATGTGCTACGGTGTAGCGTTTATGATTGTAAGTCAGGCGGTCGTTAACATCGGTATGTGTACAAGGCTTCTTCCGGTTATCGGTATTACTCTTCCCTTTATCAGTGCGGGCGGCTCGTCGACGGTGTGTCTTTATCTTGCTATGGGTCTTGTGCTGAGCGTATACCGCTCGTCGGGCGGTCTCGGTTATGAAAACGACTACCGCTTTGCAAGAATTGCAAGGGAATACGGCAATTAAGCAATCTGAAAAAATATATATGAAATTACGGGGAGGGACTGTGTGCCCTCCCTGATGCTTTGTTTCATGCTTTCCTGCGGTGCAAAACACAAACCGAAAAAGTGTATCAAAACTATCTGCAATATTCTTTTATGAAGCATTACGGCGCATATTTTACATTTTATTCACATTCAATTGACAAACTCAGAAAAAGTTGATATTATATTACGGATAATAAATATTTAAAAGAAAAGAGGTAATTCCTATGGCAATGTCAGATATCGGTGTATTGCTCGGTAACTCCGTCCTCAAGGGCGTTAACCACTTTACATCAATCCCCGTAGAGACTCAGGAAAAAATCCTTCTTCAGATTATGGAAGAAAACAAGAACACAGAGTACGGTAAGAAAATCGGCTTTGATAAGGTTCATTCTGTAGAGGATTTCCAGAAAATTGTACCCCTTTCAACATACGAAACCTATGACGGATACATCGAGCGTATGCTTGACGGTGAAGAAAACCTTATGATGGCAAGAAAGTGCAAGCGCTACTGTACGTCATCAGGCTCAGTAGGTAAGCCCAAGGTGCTTCCCAAGTCAGGCAAGGACCTCTGGAATATGCAGTGTATGGGCTTTGCCGCTACACCTGCCTGCGCAAAGAAATGGTTCGGTGAAAGAGGAGTAAAGTTCCCCAAGCAGATCGGTCCCGTTGCGCTTATCCTTACAGGTCATAAGATGAGAGACGGCAAAATGGGTAACGGTGCAGGTCAGGTTCCCTTCACCTATCTTAAGCCCATTTCAAAGTTCTTTATGACAACTCCCAACGATTTTATGTATCCTGAAAATGAGGATGCTGTAAACTCAACATATTTCCACCTTCGCTTTGCACTTGAAAACCGTGACGTTTCCTTCCTCGGCTCAATGGTTGTAACTCTTCTTACGTCAATGTTTGACTATTTTGAAAACAACTGGGAGCTTGTATGTAAGGATATCGAAATGGGTACAATCGATCCCTCAATCAAGTGCCCCGACGACCTTCGCAAGAAATGGGAAAAGAAGTTCAAGCCCAACCCCAAGAGAGCTGCTGAAATCCGCAGAGAATGTGAAAAGGGCTTTGATGAGCCTATCGCTAAGAGAATATGGCCCAAGTTCACATGGTCATACGGTATGGTCGGCTCAACTCTTGAGTTCTATGTAACAAAGCTCAGAAGATATATCGGTGATGCTCCCATCCACAATATGGGTTATGCTGCTGCAGAAGGCTATATGGCTATGCCTGTTGAGCTTGACGTTAACGACTACGTGCTTCTTCCCCGTTCAATTTTCTTCGAGTTCATCCCCGTTGACGATCCCGAATGTGAGAGACCTCTCACTATCGGTGAGGTTGAAGTAGGCAAGGAATATGAGCTTGTTGTTACTAACTTCTCAGGTCTTTACCGTTATCAGATCGAAGACGTTGTACGTGTTACAGGCTACTTTAACAAGACTCCCAAGGTTGAGTTCCTTTACAGAAACAATCTTGCAATGAACGTTGCCAACGAAAAGACAACCACACAGATGGTTGACTGGGCAGCAGCAAAGGTTCAGGAGGAGCTCGGTATTTCCTTCACAGGCTACAGCTTCTATTCAGATAACGTTTCCGAGCCCGTACGCTACGTTATGTTTGCAGAGCCCGAGTCAGATATCTCAAAGGATATGATTCCTGCTATCGAGGAAAGCCTTGACAAGTGGCTCAGCGAAAGTAATGAGAAGTATCATAAGTACCGCCGTTGGGGTATGCTCGGCGCAGCAAAGGTTAACCTTCTCAAGAAGAATTCCTATGCAGATTACAGAGAGATGCTCAAGAAGCAGGGCAAGGTACTCAATCAGGTCAAGCCTGTTACCGTTATCAACACAGAGGAAAGAAAGGACTTCTTCTTCTCACACATCGACGAATAAGCAAAGTTTAAGAGGCTATCGATTGATAGCCTCTTGTGTTTTTTATTCAAGCTCAAATGCACCCGTGTAAAGCTGATAGTATTTGCCTTTCTTTGCTATCAGGTCATCGTGGCTGCCGCGTTCAATGATAACGCCCTTTTCAAGCACCATAATAACGTCGGAATTCATAACCGTTGAAAGTCTGTGTGCGATAACAAAAACCGTTCTGCCCTTCATAAGAGCATCCATACCCTTCTGGACGAGGGCCTCTGTTCTGGTGTCGATTGATGAGGTTGCTTCGTCAAGAATCATAACCGGCGGGTCTGCAACGGCGGCTCTTGCGATTGAAATAAGCTGACGCTGACCCTGTGAAAGGTTTGCGCCGTTATTTGTCAGAAGCGTATCGTAGCCCTGAGGCAGTCTAGAAATAAAGGAGTGAGCATTGGCAAGCTTTGCCGCATCGATAATCTGCTCGTCTGTTGCATCAAGGTTGCCGTAACGGATGTTTTCCATAACAGTACCTGTGAAAAGGTTCGTATCCTGCAAAACTATACCCAGGGAGCGGCGAAGGTCGCTCTTTCTGATTTTGTTGATATTTATGCCGTCATAGCGTATTTTACCGTCGGCGATATCGTAGAAGCGGTTGATAAGGTTTGTGATTGTGGTTTTACCTGCACCCGTTGCGCCTACAAAGGCAACCTTCTGACCCGGCTCGGCATAAAGTGAAATGTTGTGAAGAACTATTTTTTCCTCGTTATAGCCGAAGTCAACATCATAAAAGCGAACCTCACCCTCAAGCTTTGTATAGGTGGTTGTGCCGTCCTCGTGGGGGTGCTTCCACGCCCAGAGACCTGTGTGTCTGTCGGCTTCGGTGATGCTTCCGTCATCGGCATATTCAGCGTTGACGAGCGTTACGTAGCCCTCGTCAAGCTCGCTCTTTTCATCCATAAGGTCAAAGATTCGTCTTGCGCCTGCCATAGCCATAACAACGGAGTTCATCTGCTGTGAAATCTGATTTACGGGCATAGTGAAGGATCTTGAAAGCTGAAGAAACTTTGCGACAGTACCTGCAGTAACGGCGAAGATGCTCATAAAGCCCGTCTTCGGGAACGCGCCCGAGGCGGTGAGAACTGCAAGGAAGCAGCCGATGATTGCAAGAATAACGTACTGAAGATGTCCGAGATTATTATTGACGGGACCGACGATGTTGACGAACTTATTGGCTGAGTAGGCATTGCTGAAAAGCTCGTCATTTTTTTCGTCAAACTCTTCCTTTGTTTTGCTTTCTCTGCAGAATACCTTGACAACCTTCTGACCTGTAATCATTTCCTCGATATAGCCGTTGAGACTGCCTAAGGTTTCCTGCTGTCTGATGAAAAACTTACCGCTCTTTGAGGCGATTTTTCCTGTTAAAAAGAGCATAAAGAAGATGCAGACAACCACCACAACGGTAAGAGGAATGCTTGAAGCGACCATAGCCGTAAAGGTGGAAATAATTGTAACCGCCGAGGAAATTACCTGAGGTATAGTCATGGAAATCATCTGACGCAGAGTGTCAATGTCGTTGGTGTAACGGCTCATTACGTCACCGTGGCTGTTGGAGTCAAAATATCTGACGGGAAGGGTCTGCATGTGGGTGAACATATCGTCTCTGACGGTTTTGAGTACACCCTGAGCCACGACTACCATAATTCTGTTATATATGAAGGTGGAAAGTATACCTGCGGCAAATATCAGAGCCATTCTGATAAGCATTAAAAGAAGCTCTGTGAAGTCCTTACTGCCGTTTTCAAGCATCGGTGTGATGTGATTGTCAATAAGGTCGCCGAGAAAAACTGACGAAAAAACGTTGGCTATGCTCGAAATAAAAATACACAGAACAACAAGCACAAGAAGTATTTTTTCCTTGGTGCCGAGGTAGGAGAGGACTCTTTTTATAACCTTGGGGTCGAGCTTTGCGCCTTCAATTTTCATCGGCACTCCGCCGTGTCGGTTGGGAGGCATTTTAGGGGGCATCTTCGGAGGGGTGCTTCTTTTTGAATCAGTCATTTTCCTTACCTCCCTTTATCTGTGAATAATAAACCTCTTTATAGATCTCGTTGCTTTCAATAAGCTCTCTGTGATTGCCGAAGCCTG
Source organism: Acutalibacteraceae bacterium (assembly GCA_045577395.1). Lineage (GTDB taxonomy): Bacteria > Bacillota > Clostridia > Oscillospirales > Acutalibacteraceae > UBA6857. Next base: position 69,245 of record JAZNIH010000077.1, read on the forward strand.
TGATTTCACCGCCGTCAAGAACAATGATTTTATCTGCGTGCTCGATTGATGAAATACGCTGAGCAATAATGATTTTCGTGGTTTCGGGAATATAGCTTTTGAAGCCGTCTCTGATGAGGGCATCGGTTTTTGTATCGACTGCGCTTGTAGAGTCGTCGAGAATAAGTATTTTCGGCTTTTGCAGAAGTGAACGTGCGATACAGATTCTCTGCTTCTGACCGCCTGAAACGTTTGTGCCGCCCTGCTCAATATAGGTGTCATAGCCCTCGGGCATTTCACTTATAAAAGAGTCAGCCTGAGCGAGTCTGCAGGCATCAATGAGCTCTTCGTCCGTTGCATTCTCGTTGCCCCAACGGAGGTTTTCCTTGATGGTGCCTGAGAAAAGAACGTTTTTCTGAAGCACCGTTGCAACGTTTTTACGAAGTGAATCAAGGTCATATTCTCTCACGTCTCTTCCGCCGACCTTAAGTGTACCCTCGGTAACGTCGTAAAGACGGGATATAAGCTGTACGAGAGAGGTTTTTGATGAGCCCGTTGAGCCGATGATGCCTATGATTTCTCCGCTTTCTATACGGATATTCACATTTTTAAGGCAAAGCTTTTCCTTGTCACCCGAATAGCTGAAGCCTACGTTTTCAAATACGATGCTGCCGTCCTTAACCTCTGTTATTGCATTTTCGGGAGAGGTAAGGTCACTTTTTTCTTCTAAAACCTCACACACTCTTTCAGCCGCTGCACGTGACATGGTAAGCATAACAAAAATCATTGAAAGCATCATCAGGGTTGAAAGTATCTGCATTGTGTAGGAAATAACCGAGAAAAGCTCACCGGTCGTAAGCTCGGTTTCGGCAGAGTTTACAATCATTTTTGCGCCGAACCATGCTATGAGAAGCATAGCGGTGTAGGAGCTTACCTGCATAAGGGGAGCGTTATATGAAAGATAGAACTCCGCTTTTTTTGAAAGAGCATATATTGTTGCGGAAACGCCCTTGAATTTTTCGGTCTCCTTGTCCTCACGTACAAAGGACTTGACAACTCTTATTCCGTGGAGGTTTTCGTTGACAACGGTGTTGAGCCTGTCATAAACCTTGAACATCCTTTTAAATACGGGATGTGCCTTGGATACTATGAAGAAAAGACCTGCCGCAAGAAGAGGTATTATGCAGACGAAAATAAGGCTCAGCTTTTTGTTGATGCTCAGTGCCATTGAGAGCGAAAAAATGAGCATGGCGGGGGAGCGTACCGCAATACGGATAATCATCTGATAGGAATTCTGAAGATTGGTAACGTCGGTGGTAAGTCTTGTGACAAGTCCCGACGGAGTAAACTTATCGATGTTTGCAAAGGAGAAGCTCTGGATATTATGGAACATATCGTGACGCAGATTCTTTGCAAAGCCCGAAGAGGCCTTTGCGGCGGTATCGCCTGCGGCAAAGCCGAAAAAAAGGCTGAAAATACAGAGAACGACAAGCATGCCGCCTGTTCTTAAAACATATCCGGTGTCACCTGCATCGATGCCTTTGTCAATCAGCCAGCCCATCATAAGAGGAATAAGAACCTCCATAACCACCTCAAGTGAGATAAAAATGGGAGACAGTATCGAAGGCAGCTTATATTCTCTGACACATTTTGAAAGCCGTTTTATCATATCAGTCGATCCTTTCTAAGTTAGTGTTGATTTTGCTCAGAACTCTGACAAAAACATCAAGCTCATCGTCGGTTATGCCCCTGCTGATGACCTCTTCAAATTCGTCAAGGCTTTTATTTACCGAATGCTGTATTTCAACTGCCTTATCGGTGAGGACTATTTTTTTCAGTCTCGCATCGTAGGAAACATTCTCACGGGTGATAAGCCCGTTCTTTTCCATAAGCGAAAGCATAGCACTTGCCGTTGAGCGGCGGATATTGAACTCCTGCTCAAAATCTTTCTGGAAAACATCCCTGTGTCTGTTGCACCACAAAAAGCCGATTGCTCTGCCGTGGTTACCTGTCAGGTTGTCAATATAGTCCTTGGTGGCACTGTTATCGAGCCGTCGGCGTATGAGCTTTGAGGTGCGGCTTATTTCAAAGCCTAATCTTTTTTTCATAAAAAGCCTCCCAAAGATAAATGTTAGATAACGAACAATTTTTTAATATTATATACAGATTTTAAGGCGTTGTCAATAGAAGTGAGGTAAAGTTTTAGGAAAGATTGCATAAATATGAAAATTGTGTAAACTCTGTCTTTTAGGCTTAAAAAAACTAAATAAAGATTGAAATAAAAAATGTTTTATGGTATATTAATTAACACTATTAATTAATATGAGGAGGTATGCGGATTTGAATAAAGAGATTCTTGCAAAAGAGATAATTGACACCTTTGAAACCGTGAATACAGAGCGGCTTCTTGACAAGATAAAATTCACCGTAAAAGGTGAAAACATACTTCTTCTGATGCTTGACGATTTCTTCGGAGGTGAAAGCATACCGTCAAAGATTATTGAAAAGCTTGATTACAGCGCAGCAAGGCTTTCTGCGGTAATCAAATCACTTGAAGCAAAGGGATATGTGAAAACTATCCGTAACGATGAGGATAAAAGAAGCAAGATTATTGTACTGACCGACAGCGGTGCCGAATTCTGCAGAGAGCTGCGGTGTGAAATGACAAGGAATGCACTTGCGGTTGTTGAAGAGCTGGGTGAAGAGGATACGGCAGAGCTTTTACGTATATTCAAGCGCTTCGCAGGAATTTATTCCGTTCAGCAGTAAAGGAGATAAAACAGATGAAAAAATTATCTAAAAAGCTTTTAAGTCTTCTGATGGCTCTCACGCTTATTGCGGCCTGTCTTGCACCTATGAGTGTCGGTGCGGTTACGTACCCTCAGGGTGTTACGCCTCAGCAGGCGGAGGACGCCATTGAAAATACAGATAAGCTTATAAGCGGATTTTTAAGAGAGGTCAGCAACACTACCCTGAGTGAGATGCTTATGCCTGAAATCTGTTCCGATAAGTTTATTTCCTTTATTGTGACAGAGATTTATAAGGCTCTCGAGGAAAATGCCGATACTCTTTCAACTCTCGGTATCAAGGCAGGATGTGCAGACGTTGCAAAATATCTTGCAAACTATCCTGAGGTAGTGGCAAAGCTCAGCGGTGCTTCCTCGTGGGCAGGCGTTGACCTTACCGGTGTCAGCTGGGGAATAAACGGCAAGCAGGATTTTGTTGTTGCGGCAAGCTATGCCTTCGGTCCCCTCAACTCCATTCTTTACACTCTCTTATGCGCAGGAAACTACGACCTTCTTCTTGTTCTGGGTGTCAAGGGTGAAATGGGCTATCAGAATTCAATCATTCCCATTTATGAGACCCTCGGAATGACAAAGTATACAGACCCTCAGACCTTCTGTAACGATGCGGCAGGTAATCTCTACACAATGATTCCGCACGTGCTTATCGATATTCTTAATTATGTCGAGGAAATTCTCCAGTCTCCCGCAATAATGCTCGCTGAAAGACTTCCCGCTATCGCTTACTTTATCAACAACGGCGGACTTGAGACGGCGATTGAAAAGCTTATGGCACCTCTTAAGATTTCTGTTCTCGGCGTTCCTCTTCTCAATATTGATACCTTTGTGGATCTGAGCGCGCTTAACGGAAGCATAAATCTTGATTTCAGCTTTGACGGAACCTCATTTTCCGGAATTAAAATAGCACCTATCGACCTTGCAACCTTTGCTTCCTGCGGCACCGTAACCGACGGAACCGTTGTTGCAAACAAGGCCGACGTATATATTGAGTTTCTGAGACTGGTTATTGAATCCCTCAAGCTCAGCAAGGATTTCATAATAAATATTGCTAATGAAAACGTTGAAGCGGGAACGGTTGACCTGAGTACGGTTATTACCAACCTTCTTGCAAAGCCCACGGACGAGATTATTGCTATTCTTGTCGGTCTGCTTTCCGCCCAGAAGGGCGAGCCCAACAACTATCAGTGGTCATTCGCTACTCAGGAGGATGCAACGGTTGTCTATACTCCCAACCTCAATCACGATTCCTATATCAGGGTAGTTGAGGAAATGGACGGACTTCTTAACGATATCGTTGCCGAGGGCGGTGAGGTCACAACCCTCAGAGAGATGCTTCAGCCGATGCTTTATTCAAATAAGCTTCTTTCCGACGTTGTTCTCAAGCTTTACTCACTTCTTGAGGATGAAGAGATGAAGAGTGTTACAGCACTTCTCGGTGTTGAGCTTTCACCTGAGGCTATCGCACAAAGTCTTAAGGAATCACAGTTCAGCTCTGTGGCTGCTCAGCTCAAGAACTTCTCGTCATGGAGCTTCGTTAAATCCGAAAGCCTCTCCTGGGGCTTCAGCGACGGTGACAGAGAGGGCTTCGTAAATGCAGTCAGCGCCGTTCTCAGACCTGCAGACGAGCTTCTCCGACTTCTTCTTGCAGCGGACAAGATAACCTTCCTTGATGCCGTTGATTTTTACGGCAGCGACGGATACAATACGGCGATTATTCCCTTGCTGGAGGCACTCGGCGTTTATGCTGACGATATTCCTTCTTACGATGAATATCTGAACACCATCAAAACTCAGGATGCTATCAAGCCGGTGGTTACCTCAATCTGCACTCTTATCGAAAGAGTTCTCGATAAGCCTGTTTATACCATTACCGAAATACTTCCTAACTTTATGTATTTCCTTAATAACGGCGGCCTTGAAATCTGTATAGAAAATCTTTTCTATCCCGCAATGACGATTCTTGAAAAGCTCGGCATTTCCGATATGATAGACCTTTCGGCTCTTTCAAACATCAATGTAAGTGCTCTTGTCAACGATCTTTTCGTCAGTCTTGATTTCCCCTTTGCCGTTCCCGAGCTTAACCTTTCTCAGTTCGAGGGTATGGGTGAGCTTGTAACGGTACCCTCCAAGAGAACTCAGGGCGGTTCAATGATTCAGATTTACGCCGTCAGAGCCGATCAGCCCGAGGTTGCGGCAACTCTTATCCGATATCTTATAGAAATTGTCAAGCTTCCCGGTAATGAGGGCGTTATAGATTCACTTCTTGACAGCCTTCTTAAAGAAGCGGGAGACAATGAGCTGGTTGTTTCCTTTGCTCAGGGTATCGGCGCAGACGTTAAGGCTATGACTGTTGATGAGGCGGTCGAGTGGCTTTATAAGCTCTTCTTCAGAGAAAGAGTAGTTGTTGAAGTAACCGAGCCTGACGATTACGTTCCCGACGTACCCGAGTATAAGGGCGGTAACGATAAGCTCGTAAAAACCGTGCTTACGGTATTCGGTGTAATATTTGTTGCTGCGGCAATGGTTGCAATAATCAACAGAGATAAAATAAAGTATTACATTGAGGAAAGAAAAAACAAATCCGAGGAAGATTAACAGGAGGAAGCTAAGATGCTCATAATGAAAGATGTAGTCAAGGACTACGTTACCGGTGACAGCAGTCTCAGAGCTATGAACAACGTCAGCATCAATTTCAGAGAGAACGAGTTTGTTGCAATTCTCGGCCCCTCAGGAAGCGGTAAAACTACGTTGCTCAATATCATCGGCGGCCTTGACAGATATACAAGCGGTGACCTTATCATCAACGGTAAAAGCACAAAAACCTTTAAGGATGAGGATTGGGATACCTACAGAAACCATTCAATCGGTTTCATTTTCCAGAGCTATAATCTTATTCCCCACCAGACCGTTCTTGCTAACGTTGAGCTTGCACTTACCCTTTCGGGTGTCGGCAAGACAGAAAGAAGAGAGAGAGCAATCAAGGCTCTTGAGCAGGTAGGTCTCGGTGACTATATCAATAAAAAGCCCAATCAGATGTCGGGCGGTCAGGTGCAGAGAGTTGCAATCGCCCGCGCCCTTATCAATAACCCGGACATTCTTCTTGCCGACGAGCCTACAGGTGCTCTCGACAGTGAAACCAGCGTTCAGATTATGGACCTGCTTAAGGAAATATCCAAGGACAAGCTTATCATAATGGTTACACATAACCCTGAGCTTGCACACGAATATGCTAACAGAATCGTCCGCTTCAAGGACGGCAGAATGGTTGACGATACCAACCCCTACGAGCCTGAGGCTGCTGATTTCCGTTATGAAAGGGCAAAGGCTGAGGAGGAAAAGAAAAAGGGCAGAAAGCCCTCAATGAGCATGAAAACTGCCTTCGGTCTTTCTCTTCGTAACCTTATGACCAAAAAGGCAAGAACTATTCTTACTGCCTTTGCAGGCTCAATCGGTATTATCGGTATTGCGCTTGTTATTGCTCTTTCAACGGGTATCGAAAATTACGTCGGACGAATGCAGTCAGACGCCCTTCTTGCATATCCCTATTCTATTGAGCGTGAGGCTGTCAATACCACCACTATCATGAACAGCTTTTCGGCATTGATGGCGACCACGACCTCTGTGGACCATGATAAGGATCATATTTACGTCAATACTCTTCTGAGCGAGATGCTTAACACCTTCGTTTCCGAAAGAGACGTAAACAACGTCGGTGCCTTCAGAAAGTTCATTCTCGAAAATCAGGATAAGTTTGACGAAATCTGTAACGACATACAGTACAGATATACAACACCGCTTAATATTTACCGTGCCGATACGGATAACGGAATACTTCACGTTAACCCCAATACTCTGCTTGAGGACTTCCAGGGCGTTGACCTTATGAGTATGATGGAGGGTATTACGGGTACAACAATCCTTAATGCCTGGTACGAGCTTATCGGTAACGATGATTTTATCAAGCAGCAGTATGACATTGTATACGGCAGACTTCCTCAGGCTAAAAACGAGGTAGTTCTCCTTCTTGACCAGAACAGTGAAATTACAGAGTTCGTGCTTTACGGCCTCGGTCTTCGTGACCAGAGCAAATTCTCTAACGACCTTATGTCAAGCCTTGCAGGTACAGACGTGCTTGAGGGTGAGCAGACGGTTTATACTTATGAAGAAATCTGTAAGCTCAAGTTCAAGCTCGTTCTTCCCGTTGAGCTTATGCAGAAGGACCCGAAAACAGGCGTATGGAAGGATAAGAGCAATGACCCCGACTTTGTTAAGAAGGCTATTGATAACGGCCTTGAAATCAGCATCGTAGGCGTTCTTCTTCCCAATGAGGATACTGTTTTTTCACTCGGTACAAACGGTCTCGGCTACAGAACGGAGCTTATGGAATATGCTCTTGAAAAGACCGAAAACTCACAGGTTGTTCAGGAGCAGCTCAATAACCCCTCCGTTGACGTGCTTACAGGCCTCAGGTTCAATACCCTTACAGTTAACGATTTTGATCTTAAGGATATTGATTTCAACGACATAGATATGACCTATCTAAATCTTGCTCCCTTTATGAGCCTTGTTGAAAACGTTGACCTTTCAAATATCAACATTGCCGACCTTTCCTCAACCCTCGGCTTCGGTGATATGACCGATCTGCAGAAAAAGCTTATTGAGGGATATCTCAGCGACGAGCAGGTGCTCGCACTCAAGCAGGCTTACGTTGATACGATGAACGCAAAATGCTCATATGAAAACACTATGAAAATTCTCGGATATGACGGAGTCGATAATCCCACGTCAATTTACTTCTATCCCAAGAATTTTGAACAGAAGGCAGAGGTTACCAAGATTATCAACTACTATAACGAGCAGGTTGTTGCTGACGGTCATCCCGAATATCAGATAACACCCACCGACGTTGTAGGCTCAATGCTTGAAACCATCCTCAGCGTTGTAAATATTGTAACCTATGTGCTTGTTGTATTTATTGCAATTTCGCTTATTGTTTCGTCGGTTATGATAGGTATTATCACCTACATATCTGTTCTTGAAAGAACAAAGGAAATCGGTATACTCCGTTCAATCGGTGCATCGAAGGGAGACGTTTCACGAGTCTTCAATGCGGAAACGATAACGATAGGTCTCGCAGCAGGTATATTGGGTATTATTTCCACGTTGATTATGGAGATGCCCATAAATATACTGCTGAGGCTGCTGACTAATACGGGCGCCGCGGCATCGCTGCCGGCTGAATCGGCATTCATGCTTATCGGTATAAGCGTTGTGCTTACCTTTGTTGCGGGTCTTGTTCCTTCGTCCATTGCGGCAAAGAAGGATCCTGTTGAGGCTCTCAGAACTGAATAAAAAAACCGCCTTCGGGCGGTTTTTTAAATGCAGAATGCAAAGTGCAAAATGCAAAATTGCGCCCGACTCGAGGGGTAGAGGGTAACTTCTGCCCGCCCCTTTCAGGCTCTTAGGGGCGGCTTCGCCGCTATGCAGAACGTAGAAGAAAAATCTGCAGAAGGCATAAAGGCATTCTCTGACGTAAATCTGCTAATATTGTAGGAGACTCGAGGCATTCTTTTACGTAAATCTGCCCGTAGCGGTCTGTTTAATATAGATACAAGTAAGGCAGCACATTATCAAAAACCTTGCCCGCTGCGTAAACAGCAGACGAAGGCGGAATAATTTTAACTGAAAGGCAGAGCCTTTCGCAATCGTCAGCATCTGCGGTATAAGCTTTATTAAGCGTATACGCGGATGAACAGCACAACCTGATCGCTTCGTAGTCTGCTGTTGAAGGCGGACTGCAGGTATATTTTGAAAATAACGAGCCGTGTCTATAAAAGAGGGCATTTTGCTTCCTTTGGTGCTCGATTGAGCCAAAGGAAGTGCCAAGCGGCATGAGCGTTACCCGAGTGAAAGAGAGATAAAATATAAAGGTGAAAAAGCAAAGCCTCACCGATATATCCGCAGCACGAGTGGAAGAAAAAGCAGAGATTAACCCCTTCCGTCATGCCACCTTCCCCAAAGGGAAGGCAGGAATGAAATGCTGATATACTGTGATATTGCATAAAAAAATATATATTGCCTATAATAATTTTTAACAATAAATAATTCATACCTACTTGCTATGAATTAAAAAACATGATATACTACCATTGAAGTAGGAATTATGACAAAAAAGGAGAGATACAGATGAAAATTTCCACAAAGGGTCGCTACGGTCTTCGTATTATGACAGACCTTGCAGTCAACGGCAAGGTCGGCTGTGTTTCCCTTAAGGATATTGCCGAAAGAGAGCATCTGTCCGAAAAGTACCTTGAACAGATTATCGGTAAGCTCACCAAGGCAGAGCTCGTTGAGTCGGTACGCGGTGCAAAGGGCGGCTATCATCTGACACGTCCTGCAGAAAAAATCACCGTTGAGGATATTCTCAAGGCCACCGAGGGCTCACTTGCTCCCGTTGCCTGCGCTGAGGATGAAGGCAGATGTCAGAATTACTGCGACTGTGTTACGTCCTTTATATGGACGGAAATATATAAAGCTACTATTTCGGTTGTAAGCAGAATCACACTTAAAGACTTAGCCGAAAGAAGCTGTACTATCGAAAAAACAGAATTGGAGTGTTTGAAATGAGATTTGTTTATGCAGATAATGCTGCAACTACTCCTGTATCAAAAAAGGTAGTAGAGGCAATTATCCCTTATATGACAGAGCATTACGGCAATCCCTCAAGCCTTTACGAGGTTGGTCAGGTTGCTCATAAGGCAGTTGAAAAGGCAAGACAGCAGGTTGCTGATGCCCTCGGTGCCGACAGTAAGGAAATCTTTTTTACCTCAGGCGGCTCAGAGGCTGATAACTGGGCAATCAGGGGTGCGGCAGCCCTCGGCGCAAAGAAGGGAAAAAAGCATATTATCACTACTAAGTTTGAGCATCACGCCGTGCTTCATACTGTGGCCGCTCTCGAAAAGGAGGGCTTCACGGTAACCTACCTTGACGTTTATGAAAACGGTATTGTAAGGGTAGAGGACGTTGAAAAGGCTATTACCGACGAAACCTGTCTTGTTACAATTATGTATGCAAACAACGAAATCGGTACTGTTCAGCCTATAGCTGAAATCGGTAAAATCTGCCGTGACAAGGGCGTGCTTTTCCACACCGACGCTGTTCAGGCGGTGGGTCATATCAGAATCGACGTTAAAGAGCAGAACATTGATATGCTCTCTCTTTCGGGACATAAATTCCACGCAACAAAGGGCATCGGTGCTCTCTACTGCAAAAAGGGTCTCCGCCTTCCCAATCTTATTGAGGGCGGCGCTCAGGAAAGAGGCAGAAGAGCAGGTACGGAAAACGTACCCGGTATCGTAGGTCTCGGCGTTGCAATTACTGAAATGTGTGAGAATCTCGAGGAAAATGCAAAGAAGGTAAGCGCACTCCGTGATAAGCTCTTTGAGGGTGCAAGCAGGATTTCCCATTCGAGAATCAACGGTGATACCAAGCACAGACTCCCCGGTAACTTCAGTATGTGCTTTGAGGGCGTAGAGGGTGAAAGCCTCCTTCTTATGCTTGACTTCAAGGGCATCTGCGGCTCGAGCGGCTCAGCCTGTACCTCAGGCTCCCTTGACCCCAGCCACGTGCTTCTTTCAATCGGTCTCAAGCACGAGGTTGCTCACGGCTCACTCAGACTTTCACTCAGCGAAAACAATACCGAGGAGGACGTTGATTACATTCTTGAGGTACTGCCTCCCATCATTGACAGACTTCGCTCGATGTCACCCCTCTGGGATCATATATTAGAACAGGAAAAGGAGAACAACTAAAATGGAATACAGCAAGAAAGTAATGGAACATTTCGCAGAGCCTCACAACGTTGGTGAAATTCCCGACGCTAACGGTATCGGTGAAATCGGTAATGCAAAGTGCGGCGACATCATGAAGATGTTCCTCAAAATTGAAAACGACATTATTGTTGACGTTAAGTTCAAAACATACGGCTGTGCAAGTGCTATTGCAACCTCTTCAATTGCAACGGATATGATTAAGGGTCAGCCAATTTCTGAGGCTCTCAAGCTTACAAATAAGGCAGTTGTTGAGGCTCTCGACGGTCTTCCTGCAGTTAAGATTCACTGTTCAGTTCTTGCTGAGCAGGCAATCAAGGCAGCTCTTGCTGACTATTATAAGAGACAGGGAATCGATCCCGAGCCCATCGTAGGTAAGATTGAAGAACACGACCACGAAGCATGCCACATATAAAAAAAGCTCCCTTCGGGGAGCTTTTTTAGTGATATATCTGCTTCGCAGATGTGATATTCGCCTTACGGCGAGTGATATTGCTTCGCAGTGATATATTTTCCTTCGGAAAATGTTGTGGGGCTGCGCCGCGTTTTAATGCCCTCTGTCAGCTTACGCTGACATCTCCCACGGGAGCGGAATGATTTGCACTTCGGTGCGTTATGATTGTGCACACAGCAGGATAAACCTTTCCTGTCAGCAGATTGTCATCCGTGATTGCGCATTGCGAATTGAAAAAAGCACCCCGAAGGGTGCTTTTGTTATTTGGTGGGTATTCTGATAACCGTTGCGGAATACTGAGGAGCTGTGAAATTGAACTGAGCGGAAATACCGTCAACGGTGAATTCCTTCATTGTGCAGTCCTCTGTTGCACCGAGAATGTTATCGTTGTCAAGGCTGTCACCTGCAACCTGATTTACAACTGCGGTTGTGCCGTCGATATTTGCATTTTTAAGGTCGATAGCAAAGGCTTTGTCCTCACCTGTGATGTTGACAAGCTTGATAATGATATCGCCGCTTTCGTCGGTGGAAACAACCTGATAGCTTTCAGCGTAGGAGCCGTTGTCTGCGGTATACTCGAACTGAAGTACGCCGTCAATATAGCCCTTGATGTTAATGCCGTTTATTTCAAGCTTGATTTCGTATGTTCTGCCGTCTTCAACGGTGAAATCACTTACGGTACCGGGTATAGCATCGGTTTTGACGCCGTTTTCCATTCTCTGAAGACCTGACTTGGTGTTGTCCCAGCCGCCGATATTCCAGAAGAACATATTCTGCTCATCTTCAATAAGGAATGGAATGTAGAAGCCCTCTTCGCCCTCAAGCTTTGTTGCCTCGAAGGTGTAGGTGTAATCTGACCACTCAGCATCACCATAAACCGCAGAAGCACCGAGAGTGTTATAGGGGATAGCGGTTGCCTGCTGAATGAGCTTGCCGTCCTTTTCCTTCCAGTCACCGTCGCTGATTTCCTTCCAGTTCCACCAGAAGGAAGGAACGGTGAAGTTTTCCTTTGCGAGAGTTTTGCCTGTCTTGTTATCAACCACCTTAAGGTTGTCAAACTCTGCCTTGGTATACCATGTGCCGAGACCTACCATGCCCTTGAGGTTTTCTGCAGGGATATCAGCACCCTCGAGTGATGAAGAGAGAAGGGTTGTACCTGCGTTGGTTGAGAAAAGCTTTTGCATATAATAATTGATTGAGCCTGTTGAAAGATGGTTGTTAAACCAGATAAGGTTGGGTGCCCAATGTGTGGCGGTAAGGTTACCGAAGAGGGGAGCATAGGCAGCCATCTTAACAATGTCACCGTTTCTTTCGAGACCTGTCATATATGCCGCCTCGGCAAGAGCTGCCTCAAGTCTGTTGGAGCGGGCTGCATATTCACCTACAAAGACATTGATACCGCCGCCGTAATGGGTGTCGGTCATATTTTCATAATCTCTCTTGTAGTTTTCTTCGTCATAGTGGTCTGCATTCTTAAGGAACCACTGAGGCTCGTTATAATAGTGATGGTCTGTTGCACCTGCAAAATCCTCAAGGGTGATGCCGTTATCCTTGATATAATTGTAAGCGTATTCATAGGATGCGAAGTAGTTTGCACCGCTTGTTGCATCGTCTGCACCTGATGAGTAGATAAGCTCAAGACCCTCGTAAAGCTCAGGATTCTTTGCTTTTTCTTCGTTGAAGCGTTCAAGGAAGGCCGCATATCTTTCAAAGTAAACCTGACCCTCGTTTTCGTTACCGATGCAGATATATTTGAGCTCAAAGGGCTCGGGATGGCCGAGGGAGGCTCTTACCTTACCCCATGTGGTATTTACATCGCCGCGGCAGAACTCAACAAGGTCAACCATATCCTGAAGATACTGCTCAAATTCGGCAGTATACATATCAACGGGACCCTTACCTCTCATCTGACAGTAAAGACCGCAGTTGAGAACGGGAACACCGATTGCACCGATATCCTCGGCAAGAAGAAAGTATTCATAAAAGCCGAGACCGTAGCTCATATAGCAGGGCTGAGGGTCGTCTGTGATGCCGATATTTGTCCAGAGGTTTGTGCCGTAGGGACGTGCGGCAATATCACCGTATCTGCCTTCGAATTCAAGAGGAAGACCGTCAGGTCCTGTTGCGACTGAATCCTTCCAGCTGAAGGCGGTTTCCTTATCGTAGCCCTCAATGATACATCCGCCGGGGAATCGCAGGAAAGCAGGCTCGAGAGCTGCAAGCTTTTGGGCAAGGTCAATTCTCATGCCGTGATTTTTATAGGTGGGGGGCATAAGTGAAACCATATCGACAGCTACCTCACCGTTGTCAACAAGCACCTGAAGATAAACACCTGAGCTTGCGGTAATATCTGATGTGAGTGAAGCTTCATATTTTGCCCATTCTTTTCCTATTGAAGAAATTGTTGCTTCTGCGGCGATGCTGCCGTTTGCAACAAGACGTATTGTGATATTGCCGTCATAATCTGAGAGTGCCTTTGCATATACTGAAAAGTCGTATGTAACATCCTTTTCGATTGCCATACCCTCAAGGAAGCCCTTATTGGCAACACCGCTCTTTTCTCCTGTTGAGTTTTTGATAACAAGATAATTGGGATTATTGACGTTGAGACTGTCTTCAGCGTTAATGATAACATCGTATTCTGCAGCACCTACTGCACTCCAGCCGTGAAGCTCGTCACCTTCGGCAAGCTCACCGAATTCAAAGGAACGGTTTATTACCTTTTCGGCGTAAAGACCGCCGTCAGCGGCAAAGTTGATATCCTCAAAGAAAATACCGTAAAGAAGGTCGCTTATTTCGTGCACCTCGTCAGCAGCGTCAATGCTGAGCTGATAGTCGGAATTTTCTGTGCTGTAAGCGGATACTGTGTTTTCTTCACCTCTGTTGATATCTGTGCCTGAGCCGTTGCCGCCTGTGCATATGCCAAGGGAAAGCAAAAGGGCCATTATCGTTGCGATGAATTTTTTGTACATCTGTACAATATTGAATTTCATGTCACATTCCTCCTGTGTGTTATATCCTCTTTATGATACAGTAAACGGGGTGTTTTGTCAATGAAAAGAAGCCTTATGGGGAATTTGATATGAGATTTAATGGTTTAATGGGTTAAAGTTGCACAAAGCCTTAGGTAGAAATTCACAAAGTTTTAGTGTGCTAAAGTTTTTAATTGACATAATTCTTTTATAATAGTATAATATAAAGCAATTATTTTATTTAATACATCTATGAGGTGATATATAATGAAAAGAGTTTACAATTTCTCAGCAGGCCCCTCAATGCTTCCTCTTTCAGTTCTTGAAAAGGCTCAGAAGGACCTTGTATGCTACGGTGAAAGCGGTATGTCCGTAATGGAAATGAGCCACCGTTCAGCAGACTATGACGTAATTATCAAGGAGGCAGAGGCCCTTCTTCGTGAAATTATGGAAATCCCCGATAATTATAAGGTGCTTTTCCTTCAGGGCGGTGCTTCAACACAGTTTGCCGCAGTACCTCTTAATCTTATGAACAAGAACGGCAAGGCTGACTACGTGCTTTCAGGTCAGTTCTCGACCAAGGCTTATAAGGAGGCTCAGAAGTACGGTGACGTCGTTGCCGCCGCATCCTCAAAGGATATCAACTTTTCAAAGATTCCCGAAACAACCCGTGAAACCTTCCGTGCTGACGCTGACTACGTTCACGTTTGCTATAACAACACAATCTACGGCACAAAGTTCCCCGCTGTTCCCGATACAGGCGACATTCCTCTTGTAGCAGATATGTCATCCTGCATTATTTCCGAGCCCGTTGACGTAAGCAAGTTCGGTATGATTTATGCAGGTGCACAGAAGAATATGGCTCCCGCAGGTCTCACCATCGTTATCGTAAGAGAAGACCTCATCGGCAATGCAAGAGATATAACCCCTGCAATGCTTGATTACAAGCTTATGGCAGAGGGTGAGTCAATGTACAATACACCTCCCTGCTGGTGCATTTACGTTGCAAAGCTTGTTTATGAGTGGATAAAGGAGCTCGGCGGTCTCGCTGAGATGAAGAAGCTCAACGAAAAGAAGGCAGCTGTGCTTTACGACTACCTCGACAGTCAGGATTACTACATTGCTCCCGTTGAAAAGGAAAGCCGTTCAATGATGAACGTTACCTTTGTAACAGGCGATGCAGACCTTGATAAGAAATTTGCCAAGGAAGCTTCAGATGCAGGACTCAAGAATCTTAAGGGTCACAGAAGCGTAGGCGGTATGAGAGCTTCAATTTATAATGCAATGCCCTATGAGGGCGTTGAGGCTCTTGTTGAGTTTATGAAGAAGTTTGCTTCAGAAAATCCCAAGGCGTAAAGCTTTTGAGTTTAACCGATAGGAGAGACAGAAATGAAAATCATCAAAACTATGAATAAAATTGCTGATGTCGGTCTTAATGAGCTTGACAGAAGCAAATATACAATTTCAGACGCTACAGATAACCCGGATGCCATTATGGTGCGTTCCGCAAGTCTTCACGATATGGATTTCGGCTATAAGCTTACTGCTATTGTCCGTTGCGGCGCCGGTGTAAACAATATTCCCGTTGACACCTGTGCTGAAAAGGGTATTATAGTCTTTAATACTCCCGGTGCAAACGCAAACGGAGTTAAGGAGCTTACCGTTGCCGCTCTTCTTCTCGCTTCAAGAGATATTGTCGGCGGTATCAAGTGGGCAAAGGGTCTCACCGGTGAGGATGTTGCAAAGCAGGTTGAAAAGGGCAAGAGTGCTTTCGGCGGCTGTGAAATTCTCGGCAAGACACTCGGTGTTATCGGTCTCGGTGCTATCGGCGGTATGGTTGCAAACACCGCAAAGAGCCTCGGTATGAAGGTTCTCGGCCATGACCCCTTTATCACAATCAGTGCTGCCTGGCATCTTTCACGTTCTATCGCTCAGGCTTCATCCTATGATGAAATTTATGAAAAGGCAGACTACATCACCCTTCACGTTCCCGCGACAAAGGATACAAAGGGTATGATCAATAAAGAAACCATCGCGAAGATGAAGGACGGTGTAAAGATTATCAACCTTTCCCGTGCTGACCTTGTTAACACGGCTGATATGATTGAAGCACTTGAAAGCGGTAAGGTTGCCGCTTACGTAACAGACTTCCCCACAGAGGAAACAGTCAAGTGCGACAAGATTGTTACTATTCCCCATCTCGGTGCTTCAACTCTTGAGTCAGAGGACAACTGTGCGGTTATGGCTGCTCATCAGCTTGACGATTTCCTTCAGAACGGTAACATCACAAACAGCGTCAACTATCCCGCAATTTCTCTTCCCAGAAGCGGCGGATACAGAATTCTTGTGCTTCATAAGAATGTTCCTAACACCATCAGTCAGATAACCTCAAAGATTTCTGCTGAGGGAATCAATATCGACCATATGGCAAACAGCTCAAAGGGTAATTATGCTTGTACTCTTATTGAAACACCCGAAAAGGCTGACGGAGCACTTGTCGAAAAGATTGCTGAAATAGAGAATATTAT
Source organism: Acutalibacteraceae bacterium (assembly GCA_045577395.1). Lineage (GTDB taxonomy): Bacteria > Bacillota > Clostridia > Oscillospirales > Acutalibacteraceae > UBA6857. The sequence continues at coordinate 85,811 of JAZNIH010000077.1, forward strand.
CCGTATTATTGAAATCGGCTGATAATGAAAAAGTCTTCTCCTTTTTACAGGGAGAAGACTTGTTTTTTTTATATTTCGTCAAGAGTTAGTACGTATTCACAGTTATAAAGGTCAAAAAGCTCTTTGTCTGTGTTCCTGTCGGTAAGATATTCGGTGTGCCAGGTCATAAAATAGCTCCAGGGAGAAAAGTTCAGCTCAACAATTGAGGGGTTTTCGCCGCATTCGTGAAGGCACAGGGGCTTAGGTGCATCGGTTATATTTTTCATCTTTTTGTAAAGCTCTCTGCAAAGCTCAATATTATATGTATCTGCACCGATTATGTCGCAGTAATCATCGCCTACGTATCTTTCTTTACTGTCAGCACCCTGATCGGAGAAGCCGAGCACCCAGATAAGATTGTTAAGCTGCCAATGCTCTGTGTATCTGTCGTACATTATACGCCACATGGTAACAAACTGCTCGGACGTACACTTGCCCCACCAGAACCAAGTGCCGTCAAACTCGTGAAAGGGACGCCATAAAACCGGAACGCCCTTTTCCTGTAGCTTCCTGAGTGCTTCTGCGGCCTTATCCATACCTGCAACCATAGCATCATAGGCTTCGGTGCCTTCGGTGAGCATCATATCCCAGTCGGCTACGGTATCCTCCATAGCATCCTTCCATTCACCGCTGAAATCGCTTCCGCAGTGCCAGCAGATTGTGACGATACCGCCTTTTTCGTGCCAGCTTATTGCTCTTTCGTTTACTCCCTCAAAGTCGTCATTCATATAGTCGAAGCCTCTTATTACGGGGAGCTGACCTGTTTTTTCCGTGAGGTATTCAAACTCGTAATCGACGGAGCCCATCCAGGTGCTTTCCTGCTGACCTGTAAGGATTTTATCGCCGTTAAGAGATACTATATATTCGTAAAGCTTTACCGCTGCGGCATCTGCATTTTTGTTTGACAGCATCGCACCCTCAGTGCTGTGAGGCATAGCGCAGGCGGAAAAAAGCATAAGCATAACAAGAGACAGAGCAATTATTTTTATATAATTTTTCAGCATATTATCACCTCAAGGTAATTATATCAAGTTTATATAAGTAAGTAAAGAAAGATGCTGAATAAAAAGAAAAAACCAAGTCAGAAGACTTGGTTTTTGGTGATCCATCGGAGATTCGAACTCCGGACACCTTGATTAAAAGTCAAGTGCTCTGCCGGCTGAGCTAATGGATCTTATTTTTGCAACGTGCTATATTCTAACTCATAAACCCCGAAAAGTCAATACTTTTAACAAAAATTGTTATAATCTTTATGATTTTTGTCAATTGATGTAAGGCGTTGATATCCGATATTGAAAAATAAGTTAATTTGACTATAGTTTTGACAAATCAAGGCCTGAAATACATACTGTATGGATTAATTCTATTGACAATAATTAAAATGCTGATATAATTTTACTTATGAAATTTAACCCGAAAGGATAAAATAAAATGAAGTATGTAGTAGTTCTTTATGACGGTATGGCAGACTATCCCGTACCTGCACTCGACGGAAAAACTCCGATGATGTGTGCGAAAAAGCCTCTTTTTGACTCTCTTGCAAAAAAGGCGGAGGTTGGTCTTGTCAAAACCGTTGACGATACCTTAAAGCCCGGCAGCGACGTTGCAAATATGAGTGTTATGGGCTTTGACCCTCTTAAGTATTATACAGGCCGTTCACCTCTTGAGGCTGTCAGCATCGGCGTTAAGCTTCTTGACGATGACGTTACCCTCAGATGTAACGTTGTCACCCTTTCCGATGAGGAAAATTACGAGGATAAAACCATGGTGGATTACTCGGCAGGTGACATCAGCACCGCTGAGGCTGCAGAGATTATCAAGGCCGTACAGGAGGCCTTCGGTAACGATAAATACACCTATTACAGCGGTGTAAGCTACCGTCACTGTCTTACGGTGAAGCAGGGCACAACAGACCTTGGTGATATGACACCTCCTCACGATATCAGCGACAGAGTTGTAGGACCATATCTTTCAAAGAGCGAAAATGCAAAAGAGCTTATCGCTATGATGAAAAAGAGCTATGACGTGCTCAAGGACCATCCTGTAAATCTTAAGAGAATTGCCGAGGGCAAGAGACCTGCAAACTCAATCTGGCTCTGGGGTGAGGGTAATAAGCCTATCCTCCCTTCATTTGAAAGTCTTTACGGTCTCAAGGGCAGTGTTATTTCCGCCGTTGACCTTCTCAAGGGTATAGGCATCAGCGCAGGTATGTCCACTCCCGATGTAGAGGGTGCAACAGGCTATATCGATACAAACTTTGAGGGCAAGGCAAGATGTGCTTTAGCTGAGCTTGAAAGCGGTAAGGATTTTGTTTATATCCACATTGAAGCACCCGACGAGTGCGGTCACAGAAACGAGCCCGAAAACAAGGTGCGTGCTATTGAGCTTATTGACGAAAAAGTGCTTTCAATCCTTCTTAAGGGTCTTGAGAAATATGATGACTATAAGATTATGATTCTTCCCGACCACCCCACACCTATCGTTACAAAGACTCACGCAAGAGATGCGGTGCCCTATATGATTTATCACAAGAGCGTACCCGCCGACGGTGTTGAGACAATCAACGAGGAAACTGCAAAGGCAACGGGCAACTTTATCGAAAAGGGCTCAGAGCTTATGGGCAGATTTGTAAGCTGAAATGAATAAAAAAGAATTACTTTTTAAACCGACTGTTTTCTCGGCTGCAATTCTTTTTCTCTTTTACTGTAGCTCTTTTATGAGCCTTGGTGCATCCTATGAAGGCGGAACAAGGGCATACAGTATAAGCCTCACTTTTGTTTACGGTACGGTCGCCCTGATTTCTGTTCTTCTTGCGGCAGGCTACCGCTTTCTTGCAAAAAGCAGGGAAAAGTGGCTGATGATGCTTTTCGTTGCGGTATGCATAGTCAACTCAGGCTATTTTATGCTCTCAGCATCCTTAAGCCTTGAAGGTGCCCTTTGGGCAAACAGAATTTCCTACCTCGGCTCTGTATTTCTCCCTCTTTGTATGCTTATGTCAATAGCGGGAGTATGCAGAATAAAGCTGAGTAAGGCAACCGTAACAGCGGCAGTTATAATTGCCTGTATTGTGTTCCTTCTGGCTGCAAGCGGAGGATGGCTCGATATTTATTATAAAGAGGTAAGTCTCGTTATCGAAAACGGCACCGCAAGACTTGAAAAGGTTTACGGTGACCTTCACGTGCTGTATCTCGTTTATCTTGTCTCTTATTTTGCTCTGATGGTTGGCTTTGTTGCTTATGCAATAATAAGAAAAAAGCTTTCTTCATACAAATACGCAGCTATGCTTGCTATAGTTGTGCTGCTTAATCTTCTCATCTGGTTTATTGAGCAGATTATTAATACGGATTTCGAGGTGCTTTCTGTTTCATATATTGTAAGCGAGCTGTTACTTATGTTTGTTTACGGTATGCTCAATGACCACAACGAGCTTCACAGAAATCTTGAAACAGCACGGGCAGAAGCAGAAAAGAAAAAAGCAGCACCGAAGGAGAAAAAGGCTTATACTGCAGAAGAAATAAAGAATGCAATTGCTTGCTTCGAAATTGCGGAAGGTCTTACTTCAAGGGAAGAAGAGGTACTTATACTGACTCTCTCAGGGCAGAAAAGAAAGGCCATTGCCGAAAGCTTATCTGTTTCGGAAAACACGGTCAAAACCCATCTTTCTCATATTTTTGCTAAGACCGGAGTTTCCTCGAAAAAGGAGCTTATCGATAAAATATTTGCCAAAACAGAATAAAAAATGAAAAATCACCCTTTTTTTGATAAGACGGGTGATTTTTTTCTTTCTTACGGGTGATAAAATAGGTGTTACAATAGGGTAATTATATATTTTACCCTTAGAAAAAGGAGGAAAAGATTATGAAAAAAACACTATGCTTATTATTAAGCGCAATTATGCTCCTCGGCGCACTTCCATTTGTCGCCCTGGGTGCATCAATCATCAACCTTGTTGACCTTGACGGTATTGTACCGCCCTCGGCGAATGCAGAACCCGAATGGAACATAGGCACCAACGATTCTGACTACGAGGTAGTCCGTGTTGAGTGGTTCGACCAGGAAAGCGGTACCGATATGCTGCCCGGCAGCAAGTTTATTGCAGGTCACAGCTACAGACTTAAAATTTATGTTGTAACCGCCGGCGGTTGGGAATTCAGAACAGACGGTGTAAGCGGTGATCCTTTTGTAGCGATACTTAACAACGGCGAGCAGATTGATGATTATTATTCTATTTCCGGTAACGAAAGTCAGCTGCTCATACAGATCGACTATGAGCCCCTTGCTCCCGCCGAATCAAATACCGTAAACGAAATTGAAATCACAGTTAATTCACCCGCTACAGGCGAAGCTCCCTCGTTTGTAAAGATAGATACTCCCCAATATTATAGCGATGGCAATGTGTCTCCCGAGTCAAAGGGTATTAAATGGTATGACGTTACTGAGGGAAAGTATCTGATAAGCGGAACAGGCGCAAAATTTACATGCGGACATACTTATAGGGTTTCCTTCAGCCTTAGTACTAAGGGTGATTACGAATTCGGCAATGCAACTGCAAAGGTTAACGGTAAATCCGCCCTATTGGATTGGTACAATCCCTATATGGTAGCTGTTACATATACATTCGATGAATTGACTTGTGCTCCCGGGATTGTTGAGGGAGAATTCCCCTCCTGCAACAGTACAGGTCATATAGGATACTTTGCCTGCCCTTGCGGAAAATGGTATTGGGACGAAGAAGGAACAGAGCCCATTGAAAACAAAGATGATGTTCTTATACCTCCCACAGGTGCGCATACCGAAGAGCAGGTTGTAACAAAGGCAACAACCTCTAAAAACGGTAAAATCGAAACAAAGTGCTCCCAATGCGATAAGGTATTAAGCACACAGACAATCGCAAAAATCGGCTCCGTCACCCTCTCAAAGGAAAATTACATCTACGACGGCAAAAACAAGACTCCTACCGTTACAGTTAAGGATGCAAACGGCAAGAAGCTCGTTAAAAACACCGACTATAAGCTCTCCGTCGCCTCAAAGAGAAGCGGTATCGGCAGATATACCGTTAAGGTTACCTTCATCGGTAACTACTCAGGCACAAAGAGTGTTTACTTCTACATCAAGACAGGCAAGCCCGCAACAGTTAAGTCCGCTTCACAGACAACAAGCTCTGTAAAGCTCAGCTGGTCAGCAGTACCCGGTGCATCAGGCTACACAGTTTACCGCTACAGCCCCTCAAAGAAGGCATACGTCAAGGCAGGTACAACAGAAGGCACATCGTTTACAGTAAAGAGTCTCTACGCAGGTACAAAGTACACCTTCCGTGTTGTTTCCTACGGTAAGACAACTGCAGGTAAGGTTTACGACAGCGACAGCTATGCACTTCTCAAGACTGCAACCAAGACAAAAACTCCTACTCTTTCAAAGGTAACAACCACAAAGGGCAAGGCAACCCTTACCCACACAAACGTAAGCGGTGAAACGGGCTATACAGTTTACTACTCAACCAAGAAGGACAGCGGCTTCAAGAAGTATGC
>JAZNIH010000078.1:0-75404 GCA_045577395.1 Acutalibacteraceae bacterium
TATATCTATTTCTACAACAACCAACGAATCCAACTCAAAACGAAACTGACCCCGCTTGAAAAACGAAGTCAGTTTGTTGCTTAATGAAATATTTCTACCATAGGGGTTTTTTGTGCTGTCCGCACAAATTGGTGCAGTGCATCTGTACAACGGGGCGTTTTTATGTCTTATTTTTCTTGCGAAGGATGGGGTCTTCTTTTTGCCGTATAGTCGGATACGTCAATGCGGATAACGCTTACGATGGACGCCATTTTGTCGTCGAAGGTAAAATCCTTGCCCGTCTGGGTTTTCATCAGCACGGAAAGGCCGTGCTTTTTTTCTTCGGTATCCTCTGTGATAACTGCGGTGCCTCTGCCCATAACCGAGGCATAGGTAATACCGTAACGGCAGGCAATATCGCCCTCAAAGGGAGTGATATCGCAGTCCAGCTCAAAGAAAATTTTAGGATTCTTTCTCATAACGTCAAGCTTTCTGCCCTTGAGCGCACCGTGAAGCCACAGAGTAAGCGTATCTCCGACCATTGTGTAGCCGTAATTCATAGGCACGATATAGCATTCACCGTCGTCAACCATACCGATGCGGACAATCATGGCCTTATCAAGTATTTTTCTGATTTCGTTTATGTCTGTTACTTCTCTTTCACGTCGTGTAAGTCCGTTCATAATCTACTCCTTTTTAACATTCGCAAAGCGAATATATCGCATCGCAGATATATCGCACGTAAGTATATCGCAAATTCCGTAAGGAATTTATATCGTTGATTGCTTTGTTGTTTGCTCACTTTCAATATTGTACCTGTTTTTTACGGTGGTAATTGAAGAAATAAGTTTTCGCCTTATGGTGCCGCACTTGTTAAATAACTTTTTATAAGTGTCAGCATCTATGGCATTAATTCTGAAAATAACTTCCAGTCAGTATTCCGTTTCGTAGCACTTTTTAAGGCTATTTCCATTTTATGTATAAAATCGGCATTGCTCTGTCCGTATTTGGCCTCGTGGGCATTGGCACCGATTGATGAACAAGCTCTGAGAAGCTGGTTAGTAAAAACCGATCTACCTTTAATTGAATCGCAAACAGCGGTTGTTTCAACGATGAGTTCGAGAGCCAATTCTTTTATAGTTTTAAATTCTCCCAAGTCAGTCCTTTCTGCGATATAGCCTCGTTACACTCGGCTGAGATATATTCAAATATTTGAATGCGATATAATCTCACCGTGTTCGATTGCGATATATTTGCATCATGAAATGATGCAAATACGTTATTATCAAAGCCTTGACAGCTCAACTACGATGCTCCAAAGCTTTGTGCCCTTGAGGAAATAAACAAATTTTTCAAAGAAAGCTACAATGCCGTCAATACCCTCAAATTTTTCGGGTGCATCGCCCTTGTCAAGGATGAAGGCCTGAGAGCAGCAAAGTCCGCCGTCACCGATAAGCTCAGCTCTTATGTAAAGGAAGTCCTCTGCACCGTTGATTTCATCAAGGTTAAGGGTGAATGAGCCGCCGTCTGAAACGTCTGCTGTTGCGATAACTTTGCCGTTTGCAATCCACTGAAGAGTGTCAGCATCGGTGGTTGATACTGTCACAGAGTGACCCTTTACGCTGATATCGGTAAACATCGGGTAGGGGATGCCCTTGTTCATTGCATCGATTTCCTCATAAGGACCGATTCTGTCGTTGGCACGAAGATTTCTTGTAATGCCGAAGAAAGCACCGCTCTGCATAGTAGCCTTGATATTTTCCTCGCTGTTTTCCTCCATCATAAATACGCTGAAGGAGGAGTCGATATTTTTAACGTTGTGAGCGTCTGTATTACTGAAGCCGATAACGGTTCTGCCGTAGGGAAGGCAGTACATAAGCAGATTATCCCAGAGAATTCTGTCATAGCCGGTAGGACCGTTCTTTTCGTTAAGAATCTCTATACCGAGACAGCTGTCGTAGCCGAGAATAAGATCGCCGAAGAAGCTGATGTTTTCAGCATCGTCAACCGCGGCAGGATTTGCATTGGTTTCGAGCCAGTCACCGGGGTGGTTGATGTATGAGAGTCCGCCGTGGTCGTGAATGTACTTTATTGCCTGCTCAAAGCCTCTTTCGTTTTCCGCACCGGGGAATGCATTTCCCTCCCAGGAGTCGAGAAAATGACCGTTGACGTGGTTTTTTGAAAGTGAAAGGTTGTTGAATTCGTTTGCGCCTAAAACGGGCAACATAATTTTACCTCTGTTTTCATAGGTGCCGTTTTTGATTGCCTGATAATCCTCGGTGGTAAGATGCTTGAAGGTGTTGCCTAGAACAGGCTGATAGAGATAAAGAGGATGCATAAAGGGAGCCTTATCCCAATCAACGCCTGTGATACCGTGGTCAGAAATTGCAAGAAAATCGTAATCCTGTCTGTAGGATTCCTTGACCATGGTTTCGAGGGTTACGTCGGCATCGCTGTAGGTTGAGTGTGAATGCAGAGAGCCCTTGTAGGCGCCCCAGGCATTGTCACCCTGCCAGATAACGTCCTCATAGGGGTTTATGATAGTGAAATCCGTTCCTTCGGCTTCTGCCGCAATTGAAACAGTACCGAGTGACATGCAAAGGATAATGCTGAGTAAAAGGGCGATAGCTTTCTTTGTTTTCTTCATAAAACATTCCTCCGTTTATAAGACTGCAGAGTATCTGCAGGTGTTAAAGTGGCACTGCTTAAGTGAGAAGAGAATTTAAAATAGGTAGACTTATAAAATATCGCTTTTGCCTAAATTGCATTTAGAACAAAGAGTCTGAAGATTATCAATTTCAGTTTTTCCATTTTTAGACCAAGGAATAATATGATCAATATGCAATTCGACTGACGGATCCTTTGCAGGAGATGCTCCGCAAGCACAGCATTTAAAGTTATCTCTTTTTAAGACATGGTATCTTAATTTGTCAGGGATTTTTCTAGAAACAGACATTTTGTTGTTCGATGTCCGTTTTGTTTTAGTCTGACATACAGGACATTTGCGTAACCAGACATCACATCCGTTAGCTATATATCTGTGACCGCAATCAAGGCATTCCATTCCAAAAGCATTTTGATTGTAATGGGTTTCAGATTTTCCCTTGAGACCTAAATTTTTTTGGTTGTTTTTATTGATATAACCTGTTTCAAGTGTATTCATATGCAAATCCTCCTGAAATTAAATCTTACTTCTTCGTCAGAAGCACGACACATTCTATATGTGCAGTATGGGGGAACATATCCACGGGCTGAATTTTTCTCACCTTGTAACCGTTTTTGCAAAGGAAGCCGAGATCTCTTGCCTGAGTTTCAATGTTGCAGGAAATATATACCACCTTTTCGGGGGAGAGTGTGACAACGCTCTTAAGGAAGTTAAGGTCACTGCCTGCTCTGGGCGGGTCCATAAGCACAACGTCAACCTTTTCTCTTTCCTCAGCCATTGCGACCATAAATTTACCTGCATCGGCACAGAAAAATCTTATGTTCTCGGTTTTATTGAGCTTGGCGTTATGGATTGCATCACGTACCGCATCCTTGTTGAGCTCAACACCGATGACCTGCTTTGCCTTGTCAGATGCAACTATACCGATTGTACCCGTACCGCAATAGGCGTCGAGTACGGTTTCGGTGCCCTTCAGGTCTGCAAAATCGAGGGCGGTGCCGTAAAGCCTTTCGGTCTGAGTGGAATTTATCTGATAGAAGGATTTTGCTGAAATTCTGAATCTTTTGCCGCAGAGAATATCCTCAATATAGCCGTTGCCGTAAAGGATTTCTTCTCTGTCGCCGAGCACGAGACTTGTCTTGCCGCCGTTGATGTTCCAGATAACGGTAGTGATGTCTCTGTGCTTTTTAAGAAGCTCCTTGAGAAACTCTTTTTTTGCAGGGAAAAGGTGATGACCAGTGACGAGTACAACCATAATTTCGCCCGTTGAGAAGCTTCTTTTTACAAGAACGTGACGAAGAAAGCCCTTGCCCGTATCCTCGTTGTAGGCGGTGAGCTTATATCGGGGGAGCATATGTCTTATATCAACGATGATTTTATCGGCGGTTTTATCCTCGAGCATACACTCATCAACAAGCACAATATTGTGACTTGAGGATTGATATACACCCGAAACTATCATTCCGCCTCTTGTGGTGCCGAATGCCGCCTGAACCTTGTTGCGGTAGTGGACGGGATTTTCCATACCGATGATTTCTTCGACATGACCGAAGCGGCCGAGAGTACGGATAGCCTTTGCCTGCTTGAAGGAAAGCTGCTCGGGGTAGGTCATATTCTGAAGCTGACATCCGCCGCACTTTTTATAAAGGGGACAGGAGTTACCCTTGCCCGCTCTTTTCGGTGCGGAGCTTTTCTTTTTTGAGGGCATAAAGCCCTTCTTTTCTGTTTTTTTATCCATTACAGCTTAACTCCGGAATATTTTTTAACCATACGTCTGATGGTAAATCTTAATGAAATGAGAAAGGTTACTGCAAAAAACATTGCCAAGGGTTCGCCGGATGATTTTTTCATATTTAACATTCCTTTCTTGCTTTGCGGACAAAGCATATCGGGTTTTATTCTATAATCACACTGAAGCCGTAGCGGTACTCTTTGTCCGTAAGATTTTTATATTCAGGTTCGGTATGCGAGCCCCAGCTGTCATAGCCGCCGATGCCCATCTGCCTTGCAATTGCTCTTACGTAAAGGGTGTCGCTATCGGGCAGCTCGTGGGTGTGGGCTGCGTTTTCAAGCTCATAGGCGGTGTGCTTGCAAAGATTAAACTCAATTTCCTTATCTGCCTGTATTGTAAGTGCCTGAGGATAAGCGGTGAGACGGGCGTATCTGACACCTGTTCTGTTGCCGTGCTCCTGGGGTTTCTGATAAGGCACGAAAAGTGAGTCGATATCTGTTTTATAAAGTGCAAGGAAAGCACCCTTGTTTCTGTCGATATAGTTTTCTGAAGGGCCTCTGCCGAGATACTCGAGCTTGTCATAGACGTTTTTAAGAGGAAGAATGACAGATATTTCGGGGATTTCGGGAAGAGAGGGATCGGGCAAGAAGCTGTAGTCTGTGTGAATACCCTTGCTTCCTATTGTGAAAATAAGTCTGCCTTTACAAGCCGGTGATGTGGGTACGGTAAAGAGAAACTCAAGGGAAACGGTTTTACCGTTATTTTTGATTTCACCTATTTCCGTGCCTGCAAGCTGACCGGCATGACGCCACATTCCGCAACGGACAAGCTGCTTGTTGCCTCTGTCATTATCGGTAAGCGCTCTCCAGAAATTCAGCTTAAGGTCACCTGCAAGAAGCTCTCTGCCGCCTTTCTTTATTGAATAAAGACTGTGACTTCTTCTTGAGAAGCATACCTCAAGGTCTCCTCCGTAAATTTTTACGGTGCCGTAGGTGATTTTTACATTCATTTCGTCGCCCTGAATGCAGGCTTTTTCAAGCTTGTGCTCATTGATGATGAACTGAGTTTTTGCTATGGCGTAGCCTGCCTTAGCCCATTTTTCTGAGGCTTTTAGCTCAAGCATAATGTTGAGGCAGCACTCGGTTTCGGGCATAGAGGTAATCTCAAGGGCTACAAGCTTGCTTTCACCGGGCTTTACGTCAACAATGAGGTCACCGCTTTCGTTGACACGGTTCTTGTTTACAAGCTGCCAATGAAGATTATATTTGTTGAGATTTGTGAAAAGGAAGTTGTTTGTGATTTCAAAAATACCCTTAGAGGCATCAATCTCCTTGAAGGAAACCTGCTGATAGAGCTGTCTGATTTCCTGAAGGGCGGGCTTGAGGACTCTGTCGGCAAAAACAAGACCGTTGCCGCAGAAGGAGCCGTCGTGGGTTTTTTCACCGCTGTCTCCGCCGTAGCCTATAAAGGAGGTGCCGTCCTCATTTTTTATACGTACGCCCTGATCTACGAAATCCCACACAAAAACACCGAAGAAGGAGGGATACTTATCCATAAGCTCGAGATATTTTTCGTTTGCACCGCAGGAATTACCCATAGAATGAGAGTATTCGCAAAGCATCCAGGGCTTGTCGGTGAGTCTCTGCATATCTTTTTCGAGGGCGTGGGGGTGAGGATACATCTGAGAATAAACATCGGTTACGTTTTTATTGAAATCGAAGAGCTCGGGCTCTCCCCATATTGATTCGTAGTGAACGGGACGTGAGGGGTCGACTTCACGGAGATAGTCATGCATTTTAAGGAAGTTTTCACCTGCACTGCATTCGTTACCGAGTGACCAGATAATAACCGAAGGATGGTTTTTGTCTCTCTGATAAAGAGATTCTACTCTGTCCATACAGGAGGGAGTCCACATTTCCATACCGTCGGGCATAAGAGGTGTAGCATTGCCCATTTTACGGGTACCGTGGCTCTCGAGGTTATTTTCGTCGATGACGTAAAGACCGTATTCATCGCAAAGGTCGTACCAATCGGGATGGTTGGGATAATGGGAGGTACGTACAGCGTTTATGTTGTGCTGCTTCATAATCTCAATATCCTTAATCATAAGCTCTCTTGAAACAGCTCTTCCGGTGTCGCAGGAAAACTCGTGACGGTTTGTACCCTTGAGTATGATTCTTTTTCCGTTGTAATAAAGAACACTGTCCTTGATTTCAATGTGCCTGAAGCCTGTCTTACAGCTTACAAATTCGGTGTTTCTGCCGTCCTTATTTCTGAGAGTGATAACAACGGTGTAAAGGTAGGGCTTTTCCGCACTCCACAGATTTATGAAGGGGAGCATAGTCCTGAGCTGAATTTTATCAGTACCGTCGGTGGAAAGACTGTCGGTTGCAACAACATCACCCTTCATATCGTAAACGGTAAGCTCAGCTTCTGCATAATCCTCGCTGCTGCCGAGAAGAAGCTCTGCAGTAAGCGTACCCCATTTGTAGCTGTTGGTGTCGGGCTCTGCCTTAACGGTAAAGTCGGCAATATACTGATTTTCGGTTGTGTAAATATATACAGGTCTGTAGATGCCTGAAAGGCGGAAGAAATCCTGATCCTCCATCCATGAGGCGGTACACCAACGGTAAACCTCAACTGCGAGTGTATTTTCACCCTCACGTACATATCCGGTAATATCAAACTCGCTGTGTCTGAAGGTGCCCTCGCTATAGGCGATTCTCTGACCGTTTATATAAAGATAATAGGCTGATTCAACACCCTCAAAGGCGATAACAACACGCTTTGAGGCCTCGGCATTGGTGAGAGTGAATTTTCTTACGTAGCAGCCTACGGGGTTGTAGTCCGTGGGTGCTTCGGGGGGGACGGGCTCCTGAAATTTCTCCCAGGGATACTGTACGTTGGCGTATATGGGGTAATCGTAGCCCTGCATCTGCCATGATGAGGGTACGGGAATATTATCCCAGCCGGTACTGTCAAAGTCCTCTCTGAAGAAGCCCTCCTCAATATCTCTGTAGGAGCTATACATACGGAATTTCCATTCTCCGCAAAGGTCAATATATCTCTCGCTGAGAGTACGCTCACATTTTTTTGCCTTGTCGAGTGAATCGTAGGGAACAAAGGTTGCTTTTGAAGCAAGGCGGTTTATGCCTGTTACCTCTGCCTGATTCTGCCATTCGTTAAAGCCGTGTATAGGTGTATTCATAGGATGCCTCCGACGGATTATTTGATGTTGATTTTGTGCTCGATGATATAGCCTGTTGCGACAAGAAGCACAATGGCAATAACTGATTTTATGATATATTCATTGATAAGATAAGGCTCCATAAAGCTGTGCATTTCCATAGCGCTCTTGAATGAAAGGTAAGCGCCCTCATTATTGATACCGAAGCTCAGAGGAGCAACCTTTTCCGTAAGTGTTACGATGAGACCCGAAACAAAGTGAACGGCACCGAAAACAATCGCACCGAAAAGCTTGGGGTGGCTCTGAAGAAGTCTGGTGTTGGCTAAGGTAACTGAGAAATAGATATAGCCGACGTAGGTGAGAAGGGAGCAGAGCGTTGTGAAAACGAGGAAAACAAGAAGTGAAACAACTGAGCCGCCTGAGGGCATAGCTGCAACAAATTCCTCAATCATAAGAGCGATGGCTTCGTCGAAGTCCTCAACCTGCTTTTTAACGTGAAGGAAGATAAAAAAGAAGGGAAGAAAGGCTGCAACGTAGCTTACGCATATCCAGAAGAAGGAAACGAGCACCTTTGAAATAAGGAGCTGACTGCCCTTGACGGGAAGGGTCATTGTGAGATAGCCCTGACGGGAAAAAATAGTGTCATAGAAGTTTCTGATAACCGAAACGAGGGAAACTATGATAACCGCAAAGGCAACAAGAGCAAGGGGGAGTATTGCAAGGGAGAACATTCCCTGAGTATCAAAAAGAAGTGAAAGACCCATTACCGCCGAAGCAACAAGGCTGATGCCGAGAATGACAAAGTGATATCTTGCAGTATGTCTGAGCTCGTGCTTTAAAAGTTTACCAAACATAGGGGAACACCTCCAAAAATACTTCCTGAACTGTTTTGCCGTGCTTTCTGATTTCATCAACGTGGGAATTAACCAGAAGCTTACCCTGACTAATCATAAGAACTCTGTTAAAGATTCTTTCAACGTCGTTGATAAGGTGGGTAGAGATGATTATTGTAGAATTCTTGGCGTAGTTATTCATAATAAGGTCGAGGATGATAGCTCTTGACGAGGGGTCAAGACCGCCGAGAGGCTCGTCGAGGATGTAAAGCTTTGCCTGTCTGCAAAGAACAAGGATAAGACAGAGCTTTTCCTGCTGACCCTTTGACATGGTCTTGAGCTTCTGCTTGGGGTCGAGATTGAAATCTCTGGTCATTTTTTCAGCCTTTGCTTTGTCGAAATCCTTGTAGAAATCTGCAAAATAACCGATGGCATCTGTGGGTGTCATCCAGCCGGGGAGATAGGATGCATCGGGAAGGAAGGCAACCACCTCCTTGGTTTCTACACCGATTTCCTCGTTGTTGATTTTTACCGTGCCGTCATAGTCCTTGATAAGACCTGCAAGAATTTTGAGAAGGGTTGTTTTACCGCAGCCGTTGGGGCCGAGAAGACCTATAACCGAGCCTGCGGGTATTTTCATACTGATGTCGTCAAGGACGAGCTTTCTGCCGTAGGACTTTTTAAGACCTGAGACAGTGATAATATTTTCTGCCATAACATTACTTCCTTTACTTTATTTTTTAGCTTTGCCTGTTGTGATCATATATGCACAAAGGCTCCATATAAGCTTGAATATAATAATGAGTGCGGGACTCATAAACAGCGAAAGATTGAGAATGCACGAGAGCACAATAAGGCATACGGCAAGAATCTGACCTGCTGTGTGAAGGTTGAAAAGAAACTTATCTCTTGTGTAAAGATTATAGGCGTTGACAACAAGACTCATAAGTCCGCGACCTGCCTTTGCACACATAAGACCGCCGTTAAGGTCGGTAATACGCTCTTTTCTGTAGTCCTCAATAAGAGCTTCATTCTTACCTGAGAGGATTTTTACCGCCGCACTTTCAAGAAGCAGACGCTTTGCTGTTTCCTTATGTCCGAGATAGGGCTCCTTGCTTGTGAGAAGGAGCACAAGTCCTGTTTTGTTGAAATCCGACGAGAAGCGCTTTACTGAAGAAAGTGTTCTGTAATTGACAAGGAAGGAGGCGGTAAGCCTGCCCTCGATAACAAGATACATAACGAACCTGTTGCCTGCATAAAGCTTTTCTTCTCTTTCATCCGGGGCGGGTATACTGTGCTGAATAAGCATTTCTCTGTTGCCTACGAGCACCTTTTTGCCTGATACCCAGGCCGAGAAGCCAAGCTTTTCCTCATACTGTATGTCCTCTGTAAGCGGAAGCTCAACCCCTGCCTGCTTTACGAAGCTCTCAAAGCTGTTGCCGGGAAGAGCACCGGCATTTATAAGCACTGCCGCTGCTACGGTGGCTGCGGCGTTCTGCTGCATAAGCACACCGGGGACAAGCCTGAAGCCTGAAACGTCAGCGGTGAAGACGTCTGAAACGTCCATTGTTACACAGTGGGCATTACCTACGAGGTGTATACCCTCGTTGTGAGTTGCTGCGGCACCCTCTCTGTTGAGCTGACGGTTTGAAACGTAGTTGAGAAGGGAGCAGGCGGCTCTGCCTGTAAGGGGACTGCACAGGCATATTGTGCTCAGAAGCATACCGAGGGAAAGAGTTGCATTTTTGTATGCGATAAAGGTAAAAGCATAAAGAGCAAAAGCGACAGCAATAACTGCAAGGAAGGAACGGGTATAGAATCTGCTTTCGTTGTGTCTCGGGCCTACCTCGGCGGTGAGACTGTCGCCCATTTCAACGTCCGTGCTGTAAAGCACAAGAGGATCCTCGGAATCGGTGATGCCCTTTGCAAGTGAAGAGGCGTCCTTTCTGAGAGAAACGGGCTGGACGCTCTGAAGGTTTTTACTTTTCATAACCGTGGTAAGTGAGCCGAGAGCGGTACGGGTATTGAAATAATCGGTTATACATACGGTGCCTGCGGCGAAAACCGCAAAGCAGGTATAAAATTTTGTTCCGCTGACACCTGCGGTGCCGAGGAAAAGTATTGAAATATCGTGCACAAGCACAAACACGGTGATAAGAAGAAGGGAAAAATCGCCGTTAAGGGTGAGGCTTCTGATGCTTCTGATGCCGTTCAGATAGTTTTTATAAAACACGGCGACAAGGGGAATAAGAAGAGCAATATTCATTGTGCTGAAAACTAATCCGCCGTTACCGAACATAAATTCAAGAAGATTTCCCTCGGAATAGAAAAGGGGAAGGAGTGATACGATAAGACTGAGGAAGAACAGAGCCAGGACAAAAATAAGCTGAACCTTTCTTGTGCCGTTGTTTCTGATGAGCGATGCTCTGAGAGCCTTACCGGTAAGGATTGCCTCACGGTCACGCTTTTTCTTTTCGTTTCTGTTACGTGCCTCCATAGCCTCGGCGACGAGAGGGCTGTTGCCGCCCTTTGTAACTGCCTTGTCAACGGCTTCAAAGATATTTTCATTCTTCACAGATGAAAGCACGTCGATGATGTTGGTTTTTTCTTCTTCATCGGCTGCGGTTTCAAGAATGTGGCGGTCTGACTGCTTGCTCTTGACAAGCACACGTACGTTCTTTTTTATATTCTTTTCTTCTCCGGGCACCTTTACAGTCTCGGAGATTTTTTTCTTTACCGAATTTGAAAGAGAAAAGCTGCGGGTTTTTCCGTCCTGCAGATCGGGAAGCTTTTTATCCCTTTTCTGCGGTGCTGCGGCTTTTACGTCCTTTTTAGCAGGAATTCCCGAAAGATTTTCTAAAATAGCGTCAATGTCCACGCTCTGTACGGCGTAAAGGTCGTCGTCGCTTTTTGCGGCGGGCGAGGCCACTCTTGATGCTGAGGGAGAGACCCTTTTCACATCTTCATCATCGCTGAAGGCCTTTCTGAATTCTTTTATATCGTCAGCAGAAACGTCTGTTCTGCGGAAATTATCTGAGCCTTTGAGGAAAGCGGGATCCTTGAAGGGGGATATGCCGTTTTTCTTATCTGACATATTTCTTTATCCTTTCCTGATAGATTTGATTGTTTTCAGCCTGAATTGACGGCTGATGTTACTTAGCCTTGATACCGAGACGCTGCCTTGCTACCTCGTACATAAGAATGCCTGAGGCTACCGAGGCGTTGAGAGAGGTTATTTTGCCTCGCATGGGCAGAGAAACAACGAAGTCGCTTTTTTCCTTGATAAGACGGCTGACACCGTTACCCTCTGAGCCGACTATAAGTGCAACACCGCCTGAAAAATCGGTTTCGCACCAGTTCTGGCCGTCCATATCTGCGGTGTATACCCATAAGCCTCTTTTTTTGAGGTCGTCGATGGTTGAAGCAAGGTTGCCTACTCTTGCGACGGGCACGTATTCTATAGCTCCGGCGCTTGTTTTGCCGACCGCATAGGAGAGGGATGCGTTTCGTCTTTTAGGAATAATGATTCCGTGAACGCCCGTTGTTTCGGCGGTACGGATGATAGCACCGAGGTTGTGAGGGTCTTCGATTTCGTCACAGATTACTATGAAGGGCTCCTCGCCTCTTTCCTCTGCAAGGGCAAAAATATCCTCAAGCTCAGCATATTTGTGAGCAGCGGCGTAAGCGGCAACGCCCTGATGGTTGCCCTGACCGCACATAAAGTCAAGCTTCTTTTTGTCGACCTCCTTGACTACGATGCCCTTATCCTTGCATTCGGCTATGATTCTGCCGATAGAGCCGTTTCTTTCACCTCTTGCAACAAGAAGAGTGTCAATGAGTCTTTCGCTTCTGAGAGCCTCGGAAACAGCGTTTCTTCCGATGATAAGATCGGGTCTTTCCTCGGGGGTGCTGTTTTCTCTTTCGTCACGGCTTCTTTCGTTTCTTTTTTCTTTATATTCTGAGCTCTTTTTACGGTCAAATTTTCTGTCCATCAAGGCTTCCTCCGTTTTGTGAGTATTTTATATTATAATCGATTAATTATATCATGCGGTGAAAAAAGAATATTTCTTAAACAGAAATATAAATCAGCTTAAGGGGGTGTTTTCAAAAAAAATATATAATTGTATATATAAAAACAAAAAACACTTGATTATTTTCGGGTTTATTGGCATAATATAGCAGAAATAAACAGCAGGAGAATAAAAATGATTTTCAAAAAAAATAAAGAGCCGATGGGCACCTTCGAATATATGATAGTCGGTCTTGGTAATCCGGGCAGACAGTATGAGGAGACCCGTCATAACGTGGGCTTTATCACAATGGATATGCTTGCAGACAAATACGGAATAAAGGTGAACAAGCTCAAATTCAAGGCCCTTATGGGTGACGGAAGAATTGAGGGCAGAAGATGTCTTCTTTTAAAGCCTCAGACCTTTATGAATTTAAGCGGCGAGTCGGTAAGAGAGGCGGCTCAGTTTTATAAAATCCCGCCCGAAAATATCATTGTTATTTTTGATGATATCAGTCTTGAGCCGGGTAAGCTCAGAATAAGACGTAAGGGCTCACACGGCGGACATAACGGAATGAAAAACATTATCGCTCTTATGGGAAACGATAATATTCCGAGAATTAAAATGGGGGTAGGAGCAAAGCCCAATCCTGAATACGACCTTGCAGACTGGGTGCTTTCACGCTTCAGTAAAAAGGAAGCACAGGAAATAAAGAAGGCCGCAGAGGATGCAATCGGTGCAGTTGAGCTTATAGTCAAGGGAAGCATCGATAAGGCAATGAGTGATTATAATTCATAAATAAAAAACAAAGCTGTCAGCGAATTGCCGACAGCTTTTTACGTACATCAGTATACTATTGATTCGAGAATGCGGGTGGTTTCTTCTCTGTCATAGGTTTCAAAATGAAGCTCAAGCTCATCACCTGCAGAAATACCCGTGTGAGAGTGGTGGTGGGTAGAGGGCTGCTTCCGTATTGAAAGAACGGTGCATTTAGGCGGCCACAGAATATCTCTGACCTGCTTGCCCTCGGCAAAAGAGCCCTCCCTTACGGTCATGGTAATATCTACGGTTTCCTTTGTTTTTCCGTTATAGGCCTTTTTAAGCTTTGAGTCGATAACGATATCGGTAAAATCGTGTATTGCAAAAATCTCCACCGCCATATATGCCACGGTTACACCGACGGCTACGGGGATAAGGTTTGCAGTACCGTTGAGCGCTTCAATACAGAAGGCAAGAGCCATAAGGGGAGTTTTTGAGCAGGCGGCGAGGAAGGCGGATATACCCGTTATAACACAGACGATATAATATTCCTCCGGAAGAAGACTGAGGGAAATCACAGCCTTACCGCAAAGCGCACCGATTATTGCGCCAAAGCAAAGGTTAGGCACGAAAAGGCCTCCGGTGATGCCGATATTGTTTGCAACTATGAGAATAATTCCTCTCACGCAAAGCAGAAGAATGAGAAGAGAGGGATTTACGTGTCCCTCAAAAAGCTCCTCGATGATATGGTCGCCCGAGCCGGTTATCTCGCGGCAGAAGTAGCCCGAAAGTGCAGTAAGCACAAAAACCAAGCCGACCTTCACCGCCATGGGAAGAGACGAAACAAAGCGTGAGGAAAGGCTGTGAACCTTACTGTAAATCCTTGTGAAAACGCCTGCGACTGCGGCGCAGAAAAGACCGATCAATCCGCATATCCATACGTTTTTAAGGGGCATGGATACGTCTATAGTAAGATGGAAAAGGACTGGACTTATGCCTGCAAGCGGGCAGAGAAAGCGGATTACCGCAGTGCTGACCAGAGCGCTTACTGCAGAGGACATAAACAGCATTGAG
This sequence comes from Acutalibacteraceae bacterium, assembly GCA_045577395.1. Lineage (GTDB taxonomy): Bacteria > Bacillota > Clostridia > Oscillospirales > Acutalibacteraceae > UBA6857. Next base: position 14,240 of record JAZNIH010000078.1, read on the forward strand.
TTTAAGCGTCCGTGCGCCTCCTCAAAGGCAAAAATCATACCTGTGAGCGGTGCTCCCGTTGCGGCGGCAAAGCCTGCTGAGGCACCTGAGGTCATAATATATCTGTCCCAGGCGAGATGCTTTTTTGCAAAAATTCTTACTGTTCCTCTGCCTGCGGCGGTGCCCATCTGAACTGCGGGACCCTCGGTGCCGAGCGGTACTCCGCCGAGGTATGTGATTATTGCTGAAGGGAAAAGCAGAAGGATGCTTTTTATCCAGCTGAAATCGGAAAGACCCCTCAGAAGAGTAATTGAAGTGGGAATACCGCCACCCTTACAGTCGGGTGCAAGCTTAAGTATTGAAGCCGATAAAACGGCGAGAGCTGCAGCTCCGAGAACGAGCAGGGGAAGATAAGCTATGCTTTCTCTTGCGGCAGAATAAAGCTGTGCCGAAAAAGGCACGACCCTTGAAACGGCAAGCTTGAAAAGAAAGATAATAACGCCGGTAGAAACGCCTGTTATTGCAGGATAAACAAAGCAGGGGAGCAGAATATTCTTTATATAGGTCAGATGTGATTTTTTCATTTTCTCACCTCTTTATACAAGGCAGGTACGGTGTACCTGCCTTTAAATCAGTTCTTTTTGAATTGCTTTTTCATACGGAGCTCTTTTGACAGTATTGCCTTTCTGAGTCTGAGTGATACGGGAGTAACCTCAAGAAGCTCATCATCCTTGATAAATTCCATACATTGCTCAAGTGAAAGGTTTGTGGGGGGAACAAGACGAAGTGCATCGTCGGAGCCTGAAGCACGGGTGTTTGTAAGGTGCTTCTGCTTGCATACGTTACATACAACGTCCTCGTTCTTGGAGCATTCTCCGACAATCATACCCTCGTAAACGGGTACGCCTGCACCGATAAAGAGACGGCCTCTGTCCTGAGTGTTGAAAAGACCGTAGGCTGAGCTTTCGCCTGTTTCGTGTACAACGATTGAGCCTCTTTCTCTTGTCTGGATATCACCCTTATAGGGCTCGTAGCCTGCAAAGAGCTGATTCATAATGCCGTTACCGTTGGTGTCTGTCATAAATTCGCTGCGGTAGCCGATAAGACCTCTTGCGGGGATTCTGAATTCAAGGTGAGTGCTGCCGCCGTCACGGGTGCCCATATTTTCTAATTCGCCCTTTCTTGAGCAGACCTTCTCGATAACTGCACCTGCATACTGATCGGGAACCTCAACGATAAGAAGCTCGATAGGCTCCATAGTAACGCCGTTTTCCTCCTTGAGAATAACACGGGGACGGGAAACCTGGAATTCATAGCCCTGACGGCGCATTGTTTCGATGAGGATTGAAAGGTGTAATTCACCTCTGCCGCTGACCTTGAAGGAGTCGGTTGTATCGGTTTCTTCAACACGCATGCTTACGTTGGTCTCAACCTCCTTGAAAAGTCGGTCACGGAGATTTCTTGAGGTAACAAACTTGCCCTCTTTACCTGCGAAGGGGCTGTTGTTAACGATGAAGTTCATTGAAATAGTAGGCTCGTCAATCTTTACAAAGGGGAGAGCCTCAACGTGCTCGGGGTCACAGGCGGTGTCACCGATGTTGAGCTCTGCAATACCCGATACGCAGATAAGGTCGCCCATAGTTGCGTTCTGCACCTCAACTCTCTTGAGACCCTCGAACTGATAAAGCTTTGAAACACGGACGTTTCTTGTGTCGCCGTTATTGTTGCAAAGTACAACCTGCTGACCCTGCTTTACAGAGCCTCTTTCAACTCTGCCGATACCGATTCTGCCTACGTAGTCATCGTAGTCAAGTGAGGAGAAAAGAATCTGTGTGGGGCCGTTTATATCGCCCTTGGGAGGCTCAATATGCTCAACGATAGCATCAAGGAGGGGTCTCATATCGCCCTCGCGCACGCTGTCGTCAAGGGAGGAGTAGCCCTCTCTTGCAGAAGCATAAACAACGGGGAATTCAAGCTGATCGTCGTCAGCACCGAGCTCGATGAAAAGGTCAAGAACCTCGTCGATAACCTCGGCAGGTCTTGCACCGGGACGGTCGATTTTGTTTACAACAACGAGAACCTTCTTTTTAAGACCGAGCGCCTTTTTAAGAACGAAGCGGGTCTGAGGCATACAGCCCTCGAAGGCATCAACGAGCAGAAGCACGCCGTCAACCATCATAAGGATACGTTCAACCTCACCGCCGAAGTCAGCGTGACCCGGGGTGTCAACGATGTTTATTTTGATATCGCCGTAATGAATGGCGGTGTTTTTTGAAAGGATTGTGATACCTCTTTCTCTTTCGAGGTCGTTTGAGTCCATAACACGGTCAGCAACCTGCTCGTTGGCACGGAAGGTACCTGCCTGCTTGAGCATTTCGTCAACCATAGTAGTCTTACCGTGGTCAACGTGAGCGATGATTGCAACATTTCTGACTTCGTTTCGAATATCCATTATTTCACCTTATTTTTACATAAATTTCAACCTTTTTATTTTACCACGCTTTTTTGGTTTTAGCAAGTTGAAATTGCATAAGCGGAGACTGTGTTTTTTGTGAAAAAGTGACAAGAGAAAGGTATGTGTAAAAAAGCAGAGGGATTATGCCGCCTTCCCATAAGGCAGTATTTGTTTCTCGATGAAAATCCCCCCGTATTTTTGCTTATAAAAAAACAGACAGAGGTCTCCCTCTGCCTGCCCGTACTACTGACTGATGATTACTCCTGCACGTTATGTGCAATCAGAGCATCGGTATTTATTCCCTCAATTTTCTCATACTTCGGCATAAGAGTGTAAACTGCCATAGCAACTGTTGCGGCGGTAGCGACTATTTTGCCGACCTTGATGATTATCTTAATCTTTTTCGCAATATCTTTAATTTCGTCCTTCATTTTGCTTTTCTCCCCTTAATCTATTGTTATAACGTAGCCGCACTCCTTGAAGTATCTTACAAGATGTGCCTTGTTGTTATCCTTTGCAAGCCACAGAGTCGAAACCTTGCCTGTTTTGAGAATTTCATCAAGCAGGGTGCGGTTGTCGTTTACCCAGGCCTTGTATTCAATGTCGGGCATAAAAATAACGTTGCCGCTTCTCTTTTCCATAATATCACCCCTGACAGCAGCCGTATACTGCTGACTGTTATTATTGTCACTACCTATTATATTATATTCACTTATGAAATATCAATAGCAAATCGCAAAAAAGGAAAAATAAAAAAACCGTAGCCTTTGCTACGGTTAATGTTGTGTCGGCATCGCCTTATCTTCCCGGGCCGCTTCCAGCCAAGTATTGTCAGCACTGATGAGCTTAACTACCGTGTTCGGGATGGGAACGGGTGGACCCTCATCGCTAAAAACACCGACTAACCTGACGCATTTAACGTCCTGTTGTCAATCAACATCGGCTATTATACACAAGAGAAACGGGAATGTCAATACCTTTTTTCAAAATTTTTCAACTTTTTTTAAAAATCAAAGGCAGAGAAAAAATCCTCTGCCTTTTTTAGTGCGTTTATTAAGCGGGTAACACTTACCCTTTAATGTTCACATAGGGCGCAATTCTGCACTTTGCATTCAATCAGCCCTTATAGCCTGTCTGTGCAAGAGCTGTATCTGCCTCTGCCTTGGTAATCTTACCGGCGTTGCAGTCGGTCATAATCTGCACCTGATTATCCTTAAGTCTGTAGAAGAGCCAGATAACGAGAGCGATAACAAGACCGATGATGGGAACAATATTATAGGTGAACCAGAGACCGTCTATAGCCTCGGAGGTCTGTCTTGCGGCAGCGTCGATAGCCTGATAGTTTGCAAAGGTTTCGATTTTAACTGCGCCGTCGGGCTGAAGCTTTACAAGGCCCTGTTCAATGAGCTCTTCGATGTTTTCGATTTCTGAGCCCATAAACTTTGTTTTGAAGTTGAAGATGCCGAGAAGAACAAGACCGAGACCGCTTGAAATAGCGGCTGCAAGCTTAACGGCAAAGGTCTGGATAGCGAAGGTGATGCCCTTTGCATCTGTACCTGTTGAAAATTTACCGTACTCTGCACAGTCGGGAGTAAAGGTGAAGGAAAGAACACCGACAACACCGAGAGGAATTGAACGGAGCATAAACGTGATAATAAAGAGAACGAGGCTGTTCTGTGAGAAATAGATGGGAACGGAAAGAACGATTGTAGCGACAACGCAGATCTTGAAAAGAGTGAATTTGTCGATCTTTCTGATGATTTTCGGCACGAAAAGAGCCATAACGAGCTGAGGAACGGCGGCCACCGTACCGGTAACGAGAGAGATAAGCTCATCGCCGAAAATATAGTAAGCGGTGAGAAGGTTAAGCGCCGTATAGGTCTGTGCGCCTGAGTAGAAGATGTATCCGAGGTAGTAGATAAGAAGATACTTGTTGTGTATTACGTACTTTATCATGCTGCGTACGGTGAACTGCTCTTCCTCGACGGGCTTGTTTCTTTCTTTACATTTTTTGCAAACGGGGAACATTGTTGCGGCGGCAACGATTGCGATAATGATAGCCGTGGGACCGTAGCCGATGTTGATTGTCTGACCGATGAAAAGTGTAACGAGAACTGTAGTAAGAGCTGAGCCGATACCGCCGGTGATTCCCTTGAGTGAAAGAATGGTGTTTCTTTCCTCAATCTGGTCGGTCATAGCGGTGATGATGCCGAAGGCGGGAACGTCGCAGATGGTGTATGCTGTATCCCATATGATATATGCAAGGGCAAACCATACGAGCTTGACGATATCCGGTGCCGCAGAGGGAATAACGAAAACAGCAACGGTAGCCGCAGGGGTAAGAGCGCAGGCAATTTTGAGCCAGGGGATATATTTTTCTCCGCTCTTGAACTTAACCTTGTCAAATATAACGCCGAAGATAGCATCGTTTACCGCATCCCATACCTTGACTATGGTAACAACGATACCGGACATAACCGGGTCGATTTCCTTGAACACAAGGTATGTGGTCAGGAAGCCTGCAAGAAGGCTGTAAATCATATTCTGACCGAAGAAGTAGAGGTAATAGCTCTGACGTTCCTTTTGTGTTGTCTGCCATAACGGGTTTTTGTTAGGCTTTTCGATTTTAGAACTCATAATTTTCTCCTTTTTTATTTATTATGATGAATCAATTTTAGCACTATAAGGTGCTTAAGTCAACACAAGAACTGAATAATGGAAAAAAATTATATTTATTAATCCGTCCCTGAATATCAGAGCATAAACGGACAATAATATGCATAAGCATAAACTACAACTGACAAAAAGGAGATTTTTCAATGAAAAGAATAATTGCAATAATACTTTCACTTGTTTTTGTGCTCGCACTTTTTGCTGCCTGCGGAAAAAAGGATGAAATCAAGGATGATGTAAAGGACGAAATCACGACCTTAAGAAACGAGCTTACCTCCGCTATGGACAAGGTTGAGGAGGATATGACCGATATCGGTGATATGCTTACGGAAAACGGAAACGTTACCGACCAGACAGGTGAGGGCGCACTCGAGGAGGCTATTACGGATATCAGCGAGATGCTCGAGGGTGACAAGAAGGATACAACCGTAAAGGCTGAAACGGAAACAACAAAAAAGAGATAAAAAATAACCCCGTCTCGGACGGGGTTTGATTTTTTGGATTAATAGGTGAATTCCCAGGTTTCGTCGAGGGCACCCTCGAAATCTGCTGTACCTGTTGCGAAGGCAATGCTTGCTTCACCCTTGCCTGACATGGGAAGCTTGTTGTAAAGCTTGATTACCTTGTCATTAGCATCAACGGTAACTGAAACTGTTGAGCCGGGATAATGCATGTCTGCTCTGTTGATTTTTGCAAGGGGGATATCGAGATCTGCAAGGTTGAGGTAACCGATCGCGGTTGCATTGTAGAAGGGCTCGGGGCTTGCAAGAGTTGTATCCTCAGCAACGAGAACTACTGTGTAGGTAACGTTGCCGTTAGCGTCAACCTCAGCCTTTGCATCAACAACACCTTCCTTTGAAACAACAAACTGCTTGCCGCAGGGAGGGATAAGTGAGAAGGGAGTATCGCTTGTTGAAGCCTCGGGGTCGTCTGTTGAAGCGACTGCACCGCCTGCAATGGTGTATGTGAAGGAATCTCCGCCGTTACCTACAAGACCGTCAACGATGTTGTTAACTGTGTCTGTAAGTGAGGGAACGGAGCAGTCGAGAACCTTAACCTTGATTGATTCGGTTTTCTTTGCTGTCATGCTCTGCTCTGACTTGACAAGATTTACATAGTAGTTGATCCACTGGATAACCTCGTCGTCAGTGTACTGAGAGGGATCCTTTGCGGCTGTGCCGTTGTTTGTGCCGTTATCGGCAGAACCGTTATTTGCACCGTTATCGGGAGTGACGGCGTTTGCACCGTTATCAGCTGTGCCGTTGTTGGTACCGTTGTTTGTTCCGTTGTCGACAACACCGTTGTTTGCGCCGTTATCTGTGTCGGGCTTAACGGGGGGTGTGGGAGGATTGGGGGTGCCTGTGTTGTCGGAGCTGCTATCCTGCTGAACGACTGCAGTAGCCTTGGTGTCTGCAACGCCCTTATCCTCACCGAGAACAAAGCCAATGGCAAAGCTCCATATAAAAAGGATAACTGCGATGATTGCCTTATATTTCTGATTCATCTTTTTATTCTCCTTAGCAAAAATAAAATTTTATCTTATCCATAATAACATACCTAATTTCACGTTGTTTGTCAATAGATAAAAGTGTACAAACTTTAAAAAATACTGCCGCCTTCCGTTATAAAGGAAATAATTGATTCAATAAAGGAAAGTGCACACCAGGCAAGTACGGGTGCAAATAATGAGGAGCCGCCTGCACGTGAGAGCATCTGCGAAGCAATTTCGGGAGAGGGACAGCGGGAGATGCTCTGCAGATTCTTTTCGGTGTATTTTTTATAAAGAGGATAAGCGATAAGACCTGCCAGGACGTTCAGGGAGGTTTCTACAAGGAATATCAGCGTAAGCTGAGGCAGATAGGCATTGTAAAGCTGCATTACTGCTTCGTAAGCGGCGTTTACGTCGGTTATGGCTCTGAGTGCCTCGAGCTCGGTGAGAAAGCTGACGTAGACGGGTGAAAATACCGTTGCAATGATATATCCTACGGTAAGGAAGATTATACCGGGCTTATAGAGCTTGCGGTAAAAGAACCAATAGGGTGCAAAGAAAAATGCTGCCCAGTTAAAGGTTACGGCTCTGCCGCTGTCAAGCTTGCGGAAGGCGTTTATATATTTTTCGCTGTTAGGTCCTATGAAGCGTGAAAGGAAGAAGTGCTTCGGATTATGCTCGAGGGGAGGGATGTTATGCATCGGGGGCATGCCCGTAGGTATAACGGGGGGTACCGTCGGTGTATTAAAGGCGTCGGGCTGCTCACGCAAGGCTCCGGGCATATTGCCGTAATCAAAGCCCTCACCTTCACCGAGAATAAAGGGAGGCTTATAGCCCGATTCCTCGCTGTTTTCTTCCTCGGGTGTCTCATTGCGGAGGCTTTCACCGGTTTCGGCAAGGTTCATACCGAAAACTATCAGCTTCATAGAGCAGTTTTCGCACACCTTGGCATTTTTATCGTTGAGATGTCCGCAGGAGGGACAGGGAAGTGTTTCCTCCTTCTTTTCGGCTGTGGGAGTAAAGGCAGGTGCCTTAGGTGCGGCAAGGGCATTCCATTCAAAGCCCTGTGTATGTCTGTGAGCATTTACACAGCAGTTATTCTTTTTATAGCATTCTCTGTGCTGAGGTGTGCCGCATTCGGGGCAGACAACAACGTCGTCATCCTCCCTGAAGACAAGACCGCAGCCGTCACATATACTGTTGATATAATTCATAGCTTGCTCCTTTTTTTTAGTGCTTTTAATATTTTAATCCTTTTTGACGGTAAAAGCAACGATTTTGACGAAAAATTATCCTTGTGCGGGCAAGTATACGGTTTTTAATTAAAATATACATAAATTTCTTCAAAGGTGTTGCTCTTTAAGAATAATTGTGTATAATGTAAAAGGATTATTTTGTTCAGGTGTTTTTTATGATTTAAGATACAGCTTGTGTAAAAACAAAGTACTGATATAAAGTTCAGAAAGGAATATATTCTATGGTTCAGTTTGAAGAATTAAGACTCAGACTTCTCGAAAGCGAAAAGCCTCTTACAGAGCTTGCTTCCGCTCTCGGTCTTGAGGAAATGGCAAAGGAAATTGCCGTGCTTGAAGAGAAAACAACTGCAGAGGATTTCTGGGGTGACCTTGCAAACTCACAGAAGGTGCTTCAGAGAATTGCCGCTCTCAAAAACAAAACCAAGGCTTACGAGGACCTTAAGACAGCCTTTGACGATGCCCTCGTTATGATTGAATTATCTGACGAGGAGGGCGACCTTGACCTTCTCTCCGACTGTGAGGAAAGCGTAAAGGCAGTTGAGGATGAGCTCGAAAAGCAGACTCTCGCAACTCTTCTTTCAGGTGAATACGATAACAACAACGCTATTCTTAACTTCCACGCAGGTGCCGGCGGTACCGAGGCTCAGGACTGGTGCCAGATGCTCTTCCGTATGTACGGTCAGTGGGCAACAAAGCACGGCTTCAAGTTCACAACCGTTGACTTCCTTGACGGTGACGAAGCAGGTCTCAAGTCTGCGACAGTTGTTATCGAGGGTGAAAACGCTTACGGCTACCTTAAGAGTGAAATGGGCGTTCACCGTCTTGTCCGCGTTTCTCCCTTTGACTCATCGGGAAGAAGACATACATCCTTCGCATCACTCGAGGTTATGCCCGAAATCGACGATACCGTTGAGGTTGAAATCCGTGAAGAGGATATCAAGATGGAGGTTTACCGTGCATCGGGTGCCGGCGGACAGAAGGTTAACAAGACCTCATCAGCCGTTCGTCTTATCCACGAGCCCACAGGCATCGTAGTTTCCTGTCAGGTTGAACGAAGCCAGCATCAGAACAGAGAGGTCTGTATGAGAATGCTCAAGTCAAAGCTCATCGAAATCAAGGAAAGAGAGCATCTTGACAAGATTGAGGATATCAAGGGCGAGCAGAAGGAAATCGGTTGGGGCAGCCAGATCCGCTCCTACGTATTTATGCCCTACACCCTTGCAAAGGACCACAGAACAGGTTTTGAAATGGGTAACATCAACGCCGTTATGGACGGTGAAATCGACGGCTTCATCAATGCTTACCTTAAGAAGCAGTCACTTGACTCACTCGCAGCTGAGTAAGAGTAGTCAGTAGCCAGTAGTCAGTAGTCAGGGATGCCCTTCGGGCATCGGATCACATTAAATTAAAACGCTCCTTCCGTTACGGTTGGAGCGTTTTTGTTATTTCAATGTTTCATATTTTGAATAGAAGTCATCAAGGAGCTTGATTTTTTCTTCGTTCAGGTCTTCGCGGTCGGGCTCATTATAGGCTAAGTCGGCAACATAAACCTTAATGCTGTGCTTCTGAACTGTGTTTTTATATTCTATAAGCTGCTCAAAGCTATCGAAGTCATATTCAGTAAAAACAAAGCAATCGTCCTCGTTGATATAAATCTCAGCAACAGTGTAAATGTCTTCAAAACCGCTGTGTCTCGAATATTGAGCCTCGGGATAGATTTTAATAAATCTTACGTTTTCCGCCTCAAGCTCCTGACTTTTCTGACCGACGAAGTTATAGCTTTTCAGCCTGTAGTCATCGGTTATTACCGTTCTTTGAAGCATACCGGCACACATAATGAGTGAGCATAAAGTAAAAATGCAGATGCTGATTAAAGAAAATCCGAGCTTCCATTTTATCCGTTCCTTTTTGTCAGCCTTTTCAAAGGGATTCCATACCTTGTTTTCTTTTTTCTTAAGCAGAGCCGTTTTAACGATGAAATTAATCATAAATGCGAGAAAAAATCCCATCGGTATAAAAAATGCAAAGGAATAGTCTGAAATATAAGCTATGATATCTTCGGAACGTATAAGGTTTTTTTCAACCGAGGACATAATGACGTCGTGTAATACAACAAGCGGTAAAAACAGTAAAGCTGAATCTATAAGGTAGCTTTTAAAGCTGTTGTTGTTCATTTTATTTCATAAACCTTTCCTTAAGAGCTTTTACCGCATCCTCCTTGCTAAATCCGCCGGGGGAGAACTTGAAGTTGGCGGGAGCGGTGTTGAATCTTTCGCAATGCTTCTGAATCTCTTCCTCTGTCATTTTTATTTCGGGAAGGTTAGTGAGCTCTTCGATAATTTTTTTGAATTCACCGATGTCGGTATTCATTATTGCGAGGGCTTTTTCTGCTCTTTCGGGGGTATATTGTACCGCCATTTCCATAAATTCACCCATAAACGCCGCACATGCCTTGCCGTGGGGTATGCCGTAATTTTCTGTAAGCACGTAGCCGAGAGGATGGGGGAAGGCGGTGCCGCAGTAGGCAAGGGTAAGACCTGCATAAAGTGAGCCGTAGTAGAGCTTTTCACGAAGAGCTTCGTCGGGTAATGCCTTTGTGTTATAAAGGTACGTAAGTCCCTCCCAGATAAGTGCTATAGCCTTTTCTCCGAAAAGGGTGGGCATATCTGTACACTTGACGGACATATAGCCCTCAAGCACGTGTGCAAGGGCGTCGAGTGCCGTTGAGGCGGTTATGGCAAAGGGCATAGAATGAGTATATTTCGGGTCGGCAAAGGTGAGAGAGGGATGACAGTCGTTGGGGGCAATGCTCTTTTTTCTGTTTGTTTCGGGGTCGGTGAGAACGCTTACCCTGCCGACCTCGCTGCCTGTGCCTGCGGTGGTGCCTACGGCAATAATGGGCAGAGCCTTGTTTCTCGGAGCCTGTGAATATATATCCTTCTGAGTGAATGAGGGGTTTGCCGCATAAACCGCAACCGCCTTTGCCGCATCAAGAGGTGAGCCTCCGCCGATGCCGACGATGAAATCAACCCTTTCCTCATAGGCGAGCTGACCTGCCTCGTGACAGTGGTCGAGACGGGGATTTTCGGTGATTTTATCATATATGAGCCAGTCGATATCTTCCGTTGAAAGAGCGATGACCACATCATCAAGAGCTCCGCTTTTTTTAGCACTTGTGCCGCCGGTTACAATCAGACATTTTTCTCCGAATTCTCTGAAGAGAGCGGAGTTTTTTTCTACACAGTTTTTACCGCTTCTGACGTTTATTGGTGAAAAGAAATTAAAATCCATAATGTTTTACCTCTTTTTCATATTTTTCACATTTTTATTATATCAAATCCAAAAGATTACTGCAAGATTTATTGCATTTCTATTGAAAAATTTGTCGGGATAGTATAAAATATATTGGTTGGGATATATGGCTATATACTTACTGATATGTATCAGTTATTTATTATATATAAAGAGGTGCAGGACTTGAAGAAAAAAGGACTGATAATTAAAATCGTAGCTGTTGTGCTTGTTCTTTCAATCGGAGCAGGTATAGGCTTATATATCAATGACCGCAACAGGGATTTCAATAATGCCGAAAAGATAACTATCGCTATGGGCACAGTAATGACTCAGAAAATTTACGGCGAGCTCCCCGGTAAGAACATTGCGGATATAATTGCTCTTGTAAGCAGTCTTGAGGATAACATATCCTGTAAAAAAGAGGGTGCGGCGCTTTCTCTTCTCAATAAAACGGGTGCTTCGGAAAACCTTATCATTTACGATGCACTTAAAATATGCAATGAGGTAAGTGAAAAAAGCGGCGGTGTCTTTGACGTTTCTGTCGGCAATGCGATTTCTCTGTGGGGAATAGGTACGTCAGACGAGGGTATTCCTACGCAGGATGAAATAGCCGCCGTTATGGAAAAATGCGGCTATGAAAAAATAACTCTCGAGGACGGTAAGATTACTCTTGACGGTGATTTTTCCGTTGACCTCGGTGCAGTCGGCAAGGGTCTTGCCTGCGATTATATTATGAAATATCTCAGGTCAAGCGGAGTCAACGGCGGTGTTGTCTCCGTCGGGGGCAGTATTCTTGCCTACGGTCAGCAGAACAAGGCGGGGGACAAATGGCGTGTAGCTGTGCGCCACCCCAGAGAAGAAAATAAATTTCTCGGCGTTATCACTATGGGTGAGGGCTTTGTTTCCACCTCGGGTGATTATGAAAAATATTTCGAAGAAGACGGTAAGCGTTACCACCACATTCTTGACGGCAATATCGGATATCCGTCTCAGAGCGGTCTTATAAGTGTTACTGTTGTCTGTGACAGCGGTATTCTCAGCGATGCTCTTTCCACAGCCTGCTTTATTCTCGGCAGGGAAAAGGGCGAGGCACTGCTTAAGCATTACGGCGCCTCGGGTATTTTTGTCGACGAAGGGATGAACGTTACCCTGACAGGAGATATTGATTTTGAATACTCGGAGTAAGATACGCTCGGCTCTTACCAAGGGAGATATTCTGCTGATTGCCTTAACCGTCACGGTGTGCCTTCTGTGGTTTGTATCCTCCTTTGCAGGTGATGAAGAGAGCCTGAGTATGGAAATTTATCTTGACGGTCAGAAAGAGGTTGTCTGTAGCCTTTCTCAGATGGAGGAGGGGCAGAGCTTTACCGTCGGCGGCTGTGAAATCTATGCAGACAGAAGCGGCGTCAGGTTTGTTCACTCGGAATGTGAAGACGGTCTTTGTGTTAAAAGGGGACTTATGTCCCGTAACGGAGACTCAATGGCCTGTGTACCTGAAAGGGTGGTCGTTGTCCTCAGGGGTGACGAAAAGGCCGATATAGTTGCTTATTAAGGTGTTGTGATGAAAAAGGAAAACATAACATACCGTGTTGCATTTATGGGCATAAGCGGAGCACTTGCTCTTGTGCTGGGATTTCTTGAGCATATGCTCATACCCGACATACCCTTTCTGCCCGTAGGTGCAAAGCCGGGACTTTCAAATATTGTGACGATGTATGTCATTGAAACGTCGGGTCTTATCGGCGGAATTTATATAACGCTTATCAAAAGCATTTTTGCTCTTATAACAAGAGGTGTCACCGCCTCTCTTATGAGTCTTGCGGGCGGAATTCTCAGCTGTCTGATAACTGCCTTGCTCATAAGAAGGAAGGACAGACTTTTTTCCTTTGTGGGGATAGGCATTGCAGGTGCGCTGATGCACAATTTCGGCCAGCTTGCAGTTGCCTGCATAATCTCAGGCACACCTGCTCTTTTCGGATACGGAAGGTATCTGATGATATTTGCACTTATTACCGGCACGGCAACAGGAGGTATGCTTCTGCTTATTATGCCGGGAATAAATAAAATCAGTAAAACAATGAAATTGAGAAAATATGATAAGGAGATGAAAGCATGAGTAAAAAAACTCCGGGAGTACTTTCTGCGGTCAGACTCGGCCGCGGCGGAGTAAGAGTAGCTCACAACAAAAACACCGCAGAAATGCCGATTGAAAGAATGCCTGCACCGAAGAAGGTTATTCTTCCCATGCAGCAGCATATCGGTGTACCCTGCACCCCCACGGTCAAGGTGGGCGATACTGTTGCTGTCGGTCAGAAAATCGGTGACAGCGACAAGTTTGTTTCGGCACCTATCCACTCGAGTATATCGGGTACTGTTGTTGCAGTAGGTGACGTAAAGCTTGCAAACGGTATTATCACCAAGGGTGTTACGATTGAAAGCGACGGAGAAATGAGGCTGTGTGAGGAAATCAAGCCTCCCGTTGTAACAAATAAGGCAGAGCTTTGTGCCGCAGTAAGAGAGTCAGGTCTCGTAGGTCTCGGCGGTGCAGGCTTCCCGACACACGTAAAGCTTAATATTCCCGAGGATAAGGAAATAGATACCCTTATTATCAATGCGGCTGAATGTGAGCCTTATATTACCGTTGACTACCGTGAATGTATCGAGAATGCGGAAAACGTTCTCAAGGGTGTAGAAATTCTTAAAAACATTCTCGGCTTCAGGCAGGTTATTATCGCTATTGAGGATAACAAGCCCAAGGTATTTGAAATAATGAAGGAGATTGCAGACCGTGACAACGATAAGGACGATGCAATCAAGCTTATGACTCTTCGTTCAAGATATCCTCAGGGTGCTGAAAAGATGATGGTGCTTTCCGCAACCGGCAGAAAGGTGCCTCCCGGAAAGCTTCCCGCTGACGTGGGCTGTGTTGTTATGAACGTTGCCTCAGTTGCCTTCATTGCAAGATATATTGAAACAGGTAAGCCTCTCGTTTCACGTTCTGTTACCGTTGACGGCAGTGCAATCAATAACCCCAGAAACTTACGTGTGCCCGTGGGTACCAATATTCAGGACATTATTGATTTCTGCGGCGGCTTTAAGTCAGAGCCCAGAAAGATTATCTTCGGCGGTCCTATGATGGGCCTTGCCATCTGCGGAACGGATGCACCTATCTGTAAGCAGAACAATGCTATTCTTGCCTTTGAGGACAGAAAGGATCTTGTCAAGAAGGAAAGAGCATGTATACGCTGTGGCAGATGTGTTGACGTGTGTCCCATGGGTCTTACTCCCACGCTTATTGAAAGATTCGCCAGAAGCAAGGACGTTGAAAAGCTTAAAATGGTTAATACGACCGTTTGCATGGAGTGCGGCTCCTGCTCATATTCCTGCCCGTCAGGCAGACCCCTTGTACAGTATATCCGCCTTGCAAAGCAGGTGCTCAGAGAGGAGAGTGGAAAATAATGGCAAAAAGACTTACAGTAAGTGCATCACCCCACGTGCGCTCAAGTGAAACCACAACGGGTATTATGCTCGACGTTATCATTGCTCTTGTTCCCGCTCTTGTTATGAGCGTTGTGTATTTCGGCTCAAGAGCCCTTGTTCTTACTGCGGTAACCGTTCTTGCTGCAGTTTTAAGTGAATTCGTATCAAGAAAGGTTATGAAAAGAGATAACACAATCGGTGACCTTTCAGCAGTTGTAACAGGTATCATCCTTGCCTTCAACCTTCCTGCAACCATTCCTCTCTGGATGGCGGCAATCGGCAGCGTTATCGCTATCGTGGTTGTAAAGCAGATGTTCGGCGGTGTGGGTCAGAACTTTGTTAACCCCGCAATGACCGCAAGAATCATACTTATGGTGTCCTTCCCCACAGCAATGGCAAACTGGATTGTTCCCGGTGCAGATGCCTGGAGTGCAGATGCAGTTACCGCTGCAACTCCGATGGCAACCCTTGCAGGTGCTCAGGGCGGTGACCTTTCAGCAGTAGCAGACCAGCTTCCTTCAATTGCAGAGATGCTTCTCGGCAGACACGGCGGCTCAATGGGTGAGGTATGCTCCGTTGCTCTTATCTGCGGCGGCTTCTACCTTCTTTTAAGAAAGGTTATTTCTCCCGTGATTCCCTTCTTCTTTATCGGTACCGTTGCCGTATTTATGTTCTTTGCAGGCGGCGGAAATATCGATTTTGTTATCTATCAGCTTCTTGGCGGCGGCCTTATGCTCGGTGCCTTCTTTATGGCTACCGACTATGCTACGTCTCCCATTACAAAGAAGGGTAAGATAATCTTCGCAATAGGCTGCGGACTTATCACCTCGGTTATCCGTATTTACGGTGCACTTCCCGAGGGTGTATCCTTCTCAATCATTCTTATGAACATTCTTGTTCCTCATATCGAAAACTTCACCATTTCAAAGCCCTTCGGCTTTGTTAAAGAAAAGAAGGAGAAGAAGGAGGTCAAGGCATGAAAAAGATCAACATAAAGGAAATACTTGTTCCTACAATAGCACTCTTTATTTTCTGCCTTGTTGCTACCGCTCTTCTTGCAGGAACAAATATGATTACAAAGAATAAAATAGCCGACAATGCGGCTCAGACAGAAATCGACAGCCGTAAGGCAGTGCTCAGCACAGGCGAAACCTATTCAGAGGTTACAGCCCTTGATAACGGTGTGACCTACTGTATCGGTACCGATGCTGACGGCAACGAAGCAGGCTACGTGTTTACTGCAGGCACCAAGGGCTACGGCGGTACAGTAAACGTAATGGTAGGTATCGGCACGGACGGCAAAATTACCGGCATTGAAATTCTTTCTCACAGCGAAACACCGGGTCTTGGTGCAAATGCTGTAAAGCCTGCCTTCAAGGACAGATTTATCGGAAAAAGCGGTACCCTTACCGTTGACAAAAATTCCAACGACGGTCAGAATATTCAGGCAATTACTGCTGCTACAATTACCTCAAAGGCAGTTACAAGTGCAGTAAACCTTATCACAGAAGCATATTCAGAGATTACAGGAGGTGAGAACAATGGCTGAAAAGAAAAAACTCGGTAAAGAGCTGACCAAGGGCTTTATTTCGGAAAACCCCGTTCTCCGTCTTGTTCTCGGTACCTGTCCCACGCTCGCAACAACAACCTCTGTTGAGAGTGCAGTCGGTATGGGTCTTGCGGCTTCAGTTGTTCTTGTGTGCTCAAATATCGTTATTTCCGCTCTTCGCAAGGTGATTCCCGATAAGGTACGTATTCCCGCTTATATCGTTATTATTGCTTCATTCGTTACAATAGTGCAGATGGTTGTTAAGGCCTTCCTTCCCGCTCTTGACGAGCAGCTGGGTGTTTACCTTCCCCTTATCGTTGTTAACTGTATTATCCTCGGCAGAGCTGAGGCTTTTGCAAATAAGAATCCGGTTCTCGCATCAGCCGTTGACGGTCTCGGAATGGGTATCGGCTTTACGGCAGCACTCTTCATTATGGGCGCAGCAAGAGAGATTCTCGGTGCAGGCTCCTTCTACGGCATCAGCGTTCCCTTCCTTGCAGAGAACCCCATGCTTATCTTCATTCTGCCTCCCGGAGGCTTCTTCGTTTACGGTATAACGATGGCAGTTGCCAACAGAATTGCAGAAAGCAAGGGCAAGCCCCGTGCAGAGCTTCGCGGCTGTGAGGGCTGTCCCATGGCACAGAACTGTGCTCTTAACAATAAGGATAAAAAGGAGGAGGCATCAGCATGACAAAGGAATTATTCTCAATTCTTCTTACGGCTATTCTTACCCAGAACTTCGTTCTTGCAAAGTTCCTCGGTATCTGTCCCTTCCTCGGCGTTTCAAAGAAGCTTAATACAGCAGTAGGTATGAGTGCTGCGGTTATATTCGTTATGGCTCTTGCTACCGCAGTATGCTTCCCCATCAACAAGTATCTCCTTGTAGCAAACGGACTCGATTATCTTCAGACAATCGTATTCATCCTTGTTATTGCTGCTCTTGTTCAGCTCGTTGAAATTATCCTTAAGAAGTATATCCCCGCACTTTACAGTGCTCTCGGTATTTATCTTCCTCTTATAACAACAAACTGTGCAGTTCTCGGTGTTGTTATTCTCAACGTTGATAACGGCTACAACTTTGCTCAGTCAATGTTCAACTCAATCGGCGCAGGTCTCGGCTTTATGGTTGCGATGGTAATGTTCGCAGGTGTAAGAGAAAGACTTGAAAGCTGTCAGATCCCTAAGTTTATGCAGGGACTTCCCATAACACTCGTTGCGGCTTCACTTGTATCCGTGTCCTTCCTAGGCTTTACAGGTGTAGTTGAAAACATCTTTGCTTAAAGGAGGTAAACAGTTATGGAAATTTTACTTCCCGTAATTATTGTAGCCGTTATCGGACTTATCGCAGGTCTCGGTCTTGCCTTCGCTTCAGCCTTCTTTGCTGTTCCCGTTGACGAAACAACCGAAAAGGTACGTGAGTGCCTTCCCGGTGCAAACTGCGGTGCCTGCGGCTATACAGGCTGTGACGGTTATGCGGACGCTCTCGGTAAGGGTGAAACAAAGGAGTGTAACCTCTGTACCCCCGGCGGTAATGATGCGGCTCAGGCGATTGCTGCAGTGCTCGGACTTGAGGCAGGCAGCGTTACACCTATGGTTGCGGCTGTTATGTGCCAGGGCAACAAGCAGAACGTTGAGGAAAAGCTTGACTACAGCGGTGTTCATTCATGTAAAATTGCTACGCAGCTTTTCGGCGGCCCCAAAAACTGTGTTCACGGCTGTATCGGCTTCGGTGATTGTATAGAGGTTTGTCCTTACGATGCAATCTTCCTTTGCGACGGTGTTGCAAGAATCAACCCCGATAAGTGCCGTGCATGTAAGAAGTGCATCAAGACCTGTCCCCGTCAGCTTATTGACCTCTTCCCCCTTGATACTGTCAAGGCGGCGGTGCTCTGTAAGAATCACGCTAAGGGTGCGGAGACAAGAAAGCAGTGTAAGGCAGGCTGTATCGGTTGTATGAAATGTGTCAAGGCTTGCCCGGCAGGAGCAGTAACAGTTGAAAACTTCTGTGCCAAGGTTGACTATGAAAAGTGTACCGGCTGCGGCGCCTGTCACGAGGCATGTCCCGTTGGATGTATAGATATATACGAAATAAAGAAGAACTTTTAATTGTATGCCTTTGCGGAGAAATCCGCGAAGGCTTTTTTGTTATAAGAGGTGGGAGGGGGGCTCCCTCATTCTGCTTCGCAGAATGGTGCGCAGGAGCGCACGCCCCGCCTTAAACGGCGGGGCAGGGAGCCCCCATTCCGCCACGTTCCTGAAAACCGCCGAAAGCAGCCTTCAAAGGCTTTTTGCCTGAATTAAAGAGAATTACCGATTAAGCCCGCAAAAGGCTTTAAACGGCGTATAAATACAAAAAAACCGACGAAGGCGAATTCGTCGGTTGATTTTTAGTCTATAATGAGTGTTTTTGCTGAGGAAAGATTACTGTAAACAAATTTGCCGTTTGAGAGCTTGATGTAGGATCTTACAACAAATCTGTAGGACTGACCCTCTTCGAGACCTCTGATGGTATACTCTGTGCATTTGTTTGAAACAGTAGCGATACGCTCATAACTGCCCTTACCTTCGGCGTAATAAATCTGGTAGCCGTCAGCACCCTTTACCTTGTCCCACGAAACAGTACACTTGTCATATTTATCCTTTATTCCGAGGATTGACGGTGCAACTGTTTCGGTTGAAGTCAGAAGAGTGGATGACGCTGAGTTCATATAGGTCTTACCGTTATAAACCATATATGCTCTTACGCAGAATTTATATTCTGTAGCTGCACTGAGGTTTTTGTAAAGATAGGTGAGCTCCTCGTCTGCAGAAATCTTTTTAAGAAGCTTCCACGAGTCGTTTTCTCTGATATATACTCTGTAGCCTGTTGCGTGGTCTGTAGGCTTCCACTTGATTCTGATTGTAGTTGTTGATGAAGCTGTTACCTCAGGCTTAGCGGTTTTTGTACCTGTAAAGTCCTTCGGAGTGAGCTTGGGCAGAGTTTCCTTTACACTTTCGCCGCATTTTTCACAGGTGAGCTTTTCTATACCTGTTTTTTCAAAGGTAGGCTTTTTGGTGATTACTGAGGTGTAATCGTGCTTGTAGCAGTCTACCGTACAGTAAACGTAGGGGCTGTTTACGTATTTGCCTGTATTCTTGTTATAGGCTCTTACACGGATTGCATAGTATCCGCCGATTTCAAGGCTGAATGCGGGGATATCGTATGATGTGCCCTTTACTGAAGCTGTGATGATATCCTTATTAAGATACTTCTTAGTAGCAGGGTCTCTTTTTTTGATAAACACCTTATAGCCTGTACATGCACCGCCTGCTGATGTCCACTTGAGTGAAACGTCTGAAGCTATGTCGTATTTGCTTTTGCCGTCCACGAGGGTAAGCGTAGGTGTTTTTAGGGCTGTTTCACCGTAAACGGGCCAATATTCATTCTTTGCCATTGAACCTCTCTGCTTGGCTTTTACAGAGCGGTTTGAGGGAATCTCAAAATAATAGCACCAATAGTATGCTGCATCGTAGGCACCGTTTTTGTTGTTATCAACGTTTCTGAGATAATTGTAAATGTGCTTGTAGGAGCTTTTCTGAAGCTCATAATTGAGGTATCTGAGCTGACCCTCAATTGAAAGATAGTCGTAACCGTTGTTTTTGCAGTAATTCTTAAGATTCTTGAATCTGCCGCCGTTCCATTGGCAGAGACCGCCGCTTGTAAGACCGTTACTGTCTCTGATTACTAATTTGGGGTTGAAATCTGATTCTCTTTCGATATTGGCGAGAATGCCGCAAGCAGCAGCGGAGTTGAATTCAAGCTTATCGGTAAGGAAATTGTAGATTTTTTTTGCGTTGCTGGTACTTGCATTAGCGGAGATTGGCATGACTGTGGCGAGAGTAACAACAGCAATTACAACAAGTAACACTCTTGTTAAAGCCTTTTTCATTTTTATCACCTCTGATTGAATTTACGCCGTCACGGGTTGATACAGTTTCAGATTTTAGAGATTGTGTGTGACGGTCCGGACAAGCACGATTGAATGACTTTCTCCCGTATTTTGTATTTGCATAAACTAGGTCAGACAGTAAAAAAAGTGAAAGAATTTTTGTTGCGTTTGTTAGTTTTTTTTACACAGATATCTGACTTCGTTCTGACCAAGCAGATACGAGCATTGGCAATCCTGATGCTTGTTTGAGTCAATAATGTAGACTCGATAAACTTTTTTCATATCGGCAACAGGGGCTATTATATATATTTATGGCTGAAATGTCAAATTTTATGCGATTTTAAAGGAAAAAACGCTCTTAAAAGCAAAAAAAACGCCCTCAATAAGAGAGCGTTTTTAGTTAGAATTATATAAAATAATCAAAATCAAGTCATCGGGTTAGTGCAAAGTGCCGAAAATGCCTTAAAACAGCGTTTTTGTGCAAATGTTAAAAAATATTCACATTTAATTTTTGTGAAAAAAATCAATATGCTTTGCCCCAATATACCATATGTTGTGCCTTTTTGCCACAACATACGCAAGTATCTGCGATTTCTTCCTGCACGAGAGGAATACACCTTGAGCCTGCGCCGGTCATTTCCTTGACCTTATCCTCGCATTCTTCATCTCCGCACCACATTGCCTTGATGAATCCGTCGCCTTTTTCAGCTAAAGCGGCATTGATTTCGTCAATTGACTTACATGCATAAGTACGGTTTTCACGGTTTTCGAGAGCCTTCTGATAGATTCCCTCATTAACCTCGACGAGCTTTGCATTGATTGTTTCTGCAAGATTGTCAAGAGAAACGAATGTCTTTTCTCTGTTGTGACGGGTTACGATAACGCACTGATTGTTTTCGATGTCGCGGGGACCGAGCTCAATACGTACGGGAACACCCTTCATTTCATATTCAGCATACTTCCAGCCTGCGGAATTGTTGCTGTCGTCAAGCTTTACTCTGATACCTGCAGCCTTGAGTGCATTCATAACCTCTTCGCTCTTTTCGAGTACGCCTTCCTTATGCTGAGCAACGGGAATGATAACAGCCTGAATGGGAGCAACTGCGGGGGGAAGTACAAGACCGTTGTTATCGCCGTGAGTCATAATGATAGCGCCGATGAGTCTTGTTGTCATGCCCCATGAGGTCTGATGGGGATATTCGAGCTTGTTTTCCTTGCTCTGGTACTGAATTCCGAAGGCCTTTGCAAAGCCGTCACCGAAGTAATGTGAGGTACCTGCCTGAAGAGCCTTACCGTCGTGCATAAGAGCCTCGATAGCGTAGGTTGAAACTGCGCCTGCGAACTTGTCACTCTCGGTCTTCTTACCCTTTACAACGGGGATAGCAAGATACTTCTCACAGAAATCAGCATAGACGTTGAGCATCTTTTCTGTTTCGATGATAGCTTCCTCGGCTGTAGCATGGATTGTATGACCCTCCTGCCAGAGGAATTCTCTTGAACGAAGGAAGGGACGTGTGGTCTTTTCCCAACGTACAACGCTTACCCACTGATTATAGAGCTTGGGAAGGTCTCTGTGTGAGTGGATGATGTTTGCATAGTGCTCACAGAAAAGAGTTTCTGATGTGGGGCGTACGCAAAGCTTTTCCTCTAATCTTTCGCTGCCGCCATGGGTTACCCATGCAACCTCGGGAGCAAAGCCTTCAACGTGATCCTTTTCCTTCTGAAGAAGTGATTCGGGGATGAACATAGGCATACATACGTTTTCGTGACCTGTTTCCTTGAACATGCCGTCGAGAATTCTCTGTATGTTTTCCCAGATAGCATAGCCGTAGGGGCGGATAACCATACAGCCCTTAACGCTTGTGTATTCTATAAGCTCTGCTTTTTTAACAATGTCGGTATACCACTTGGCAAAATCCTCTTCCATGGAGGTGATATCTTCGACCATTTTTTTATCGTTAGCCATAGTAATTTTCCTTTCATTTATTGTCGTAAAAATTACATATATATAATAGTATACGAATTTTGCAATTTTACGGCAACCCACAGCGGTAAAACTGTGGGTTGGGATATATTATTTTTAATTCTGAATTTGCCTCAGGCAATTTTATGCTTTCTTAACTGCAATAGCAACATTCTTGTCGGCGATTGCTACTTCCTTCTTAAGGTCAGCGTCGATTTCGCCGCCGATTGCGATATCATCAGCAAGAAGCTCTTCGCACATATAAGCCTTATTGCTTTCAAGAACGGTATTAACGAGAGCGTCGTCGGAGGAGATAGCCATTACAACTCTCTGGTCAACCTCGTAGCCTGCTTCCTTACGGATAAGCTGGCACTGACGGATAATATCACGGAGGGTACCCTCAGCGATAAGCTCGTCGGTAAGAACAACGTCAAGAGCGATGATAGCGCCCTGCTGACATTCAGCGGAAACGATGCCTTCCTTGGTCTTTGTCATTACGTTGAAGATTGAGCCGTCATAAGCCTCGTCGAAGCCTTCAACAAGAACAGCCTCGCCTGCCTTAACCTTAGCGGTGTATTCAGCCATCTTTTCTGCTGAAGCTGCTTCAAGAGCCTGCTTCATCTTATTAACGTTCTGCTTGAGTACTGCACCTGCAACCTTGAAGTTAACGGTGAGGTAGCGGTCCTCGAGAACGGAGGAATCGCTGATATATTCGATAGCCTTGATGTTAAGCTCGTCAAGGATGTTCTTTTCGAATACCTTGATGTCGTCGCCGACGTTACCCTCACAGCATACGTAAAGCTTTGAAAGAGGCTGACGAACCTTGATCTGATGCTCGTTACGAAGTCTCATAGCAACTGCGATGATGTCACGTGCAAAAGCAGTCTTTTCGATGATTGATTCATCCTCGAAGCCTTCGATAACTGCGGGCCAGTCTGAAAGGTGAACCGAAAGCTCAGCGGAGGGCATTACACGGCGGATAAGATTCTGCCAGATGCTTTCTGTCATGAAGGGAATGATGGGAGCCATTGTCTTAACACAGGCATTGAGAGCTGTGAAGAGTGTCCAATAGGCAATCATCTTGTCGCTTTCGTCGCCTGTCTTCCAGAAGCGGCGGCGGGTGGTTCTGATATACCAGTTGGAAATATCGTCAACGAACACTTCAAATTCCTTAACTGCGTTGTAGCTCTTGTAATCGTCCATCTGGGCGGTTACTTTTCTGATATAATCGTTAGTTCTGCAGATAAGCCACTTGTCTGTAACGGTCATTGCATTCTTATCGGGTGTATAGCCGTCAAAGTTGGGCTTATCAAGCTTTGCATAGGTTTCAAAGAAGGTGTAAATATTCCAGAAGCCGAGGAGCTTTCTTCTTGCCTCGTCACCGAGGTTGAAGCCGAAGCGGACATCGTTGGCAACGGGGCCGCCTGCATAGAGATAACGTACTGTATCAGCACCGATTTTCTCAGCAGCCTCGTCGAAGCGGATCATAAAGCCTGTCTTTGAGAATTTCTGTCCGTTTTCCTGAATAACACTTGAGTGGCAAAGAACTCTCTGATAGGGAGCCTTGTCCTCAAGAACGGTGCTCATAAAGAGCATTGAGTAGAACCAGAGACGAACCTGCTCACGCATTTCAACAATCCATTCTGCGGGGAAGTTCTTTCTCCACTCTTCCTTGTCGGTGAAGTAGCCTGTTGTTGAGAAGGGTACGATACCTGCGTCGAGCCAAACGTCACCAACGTCGGTGATTCTCTTTACATTCTTGCCGCACTTGGGACACTTGATTTCAACTTCGTCGATCCAGGGTCTGTGAAGCTCGGGAAGAGCATCAACCTTAGCGGGATCAACTGCTAATTCCTTAAGCTCGTCAATTGAGCCGACAACGTGAACATTGCCGCAATCCTCACATACATAGAAGGGGAGAGGCATACCGTAATAACGCTTACGGGAAATATTCCAGTTGCCCATATTGTTGAGCCAGTCAACCATTCTCTTGCCGTTTGATTCGGGCTCCCACTTAACGCTCATTGCGTTTCTGATAAGACGGGGCTTAAGCTCCTCGGTGGTAATGAACCAGGAGGGAACAAGACGGTAGATAAGCTCTTCCTTACATCTCCAGCAAACGGGGTAGCTGTGCTCGTGGGGCTTGATGAGATAAAGCTTGTCTCTCTTTTTGAGCTCTTCAAAAACCTCGTCAGCGATAGTCTTGCTGCTCTTGCCTGTGAAGAAGCCGAAGCCCTTAAGGAAGATACCCATATCGTCAACGGGCATAATTTCGGGAAGACCGAGTCTCTTGCCTAATTCGTTATCCTCTGCACCGCAGCCGGGAGCGATGTGAACAACGCCTGTACCTTCTTCAGCGTCAACATCTTCCCATGCAACGATTTTATGCTCGAAGCCCTGCTGAGCTTCCAATTCGGGGAAGCAGGTGTCGTATTTCTTGCCGACAAGCTCCTCACCCTTGAACATACGAAGAACCTCAAGCTTATCGTCGCCGAGATACTTGATAGCGTTCTTAGCAAGGATAAGAGTCTTTTCGTCGCTCTTGACCTTAACCTCAACATAGTCGATTTCAGGGTTAACTGCAAGAGCTACGTTTGAAGAAAGAGTCCAGGGAGTAGTTGTCCATACGATGATCTTACTGTCAGTACCTTCAACGGGGAGCTTGAAGAAAACAGAGTTATGAGTAATGGTCTTGTATGAGCCTGTCATTTCGTGCTCTGAAAGAGAGGTACCGCAACGGGGACACCAGGGCATAGGCTTATATTCTCTCTGAATCCAGCCGTTGTTGTCGCAGGTCTTGAGGAAGTGCCAGATTGAGGTGATGTTAAGGTCTGTGTTGGTGTAGTAGGAGTTATCCCACTGCATCCACTGGCCGAGTCTCTTTGACTGTTCGGTGATAACACCTGAATATTGCTTTACACGGTCAACACACTTTCTTGTGAATTTGTCGATACCGTAATCCTCAATATCCTTCTTTGATTCAAAGCCGAGGTCTTTTTCAACGCCGACCTCAACCCAGAGTCCCTGACTGTCAAAGCCGTTCTGACAGCGGCAGTCATAGCCGTTCATAGCCTTGTATCTGATAAATGTATCCTTGAGGGTACGTCCCCATGCGTGGTGGATACCCATAGGATTATTTGCGGTAATAGGTCCGTCGATGAAGCGGAAGCGTTCCTTACCGGCATTTTTTTCTTTGCGGAGCTCGTAGCAGTTATTCTCTTCCCAGAACTTGAGAACCTCATGTTCCATGGCAATAAAGCTGTTGCTCTTTTCCATTTCAGCCATTGTAATTCCTCCAATGATTTTATTCTTAAAGCATGGAAAATTAAAGACAATTTTCCAATTTACATATACTGTTACAGTATACTATATTATAAAATTTTTTTCAAGGACTTGAGAAATATTATTTAATAATTAAATGAAAAAATTAAGCGTATTTGTTTTTTGCAACACTTCTGTCATATTTTTACTCTATTATTAAAGAGGTGGTGATTTTATGAAAAAGCTTATTGCATTATTACTCATTCTTATTTTGTCAATTACGCTTTTTGCCTGCGGTAAGCCTGAGAACAGAGCTGACACCTCGCTGAGAAGCGGCGAAACCAAAATCACGGGTACGGTAGAGCAGGTCAGCGGTGATTCGATAGTTATGCACGACGGCAAGGGCGGAAGATACAGCTTTACTTATTCCTATGAAATCACTGTTGTTGAGGACGGCTGGTACGTTGTTGACCTTGCTGCCGATTCTTTCAGAGGAAAAAGGATTTCGGTTATCTGCAGCGAACAGATTATGGAAACCTACCCCGCGATGCTCTCAGACGTAAGGATGATAATAGCAGAATAGTGACAAAAAGGGACATATCGTCCCTTTTTTTGTTTTGTTCTTGATATTAAAAAAAATTGTAGTATAATAGTAGCAGTATTATTTTTGAAAGGTATAAGCTATGAACTATAATTTTGATTTTGAGGGTAAATCAGTACTTATAACCGGTGCGGCAAGCGGTATCGGTCTTGAAAGCACCGTAGCCTTCCTTCAGAACGGTGCAAAGGTATATATGGCTGACTATAATGAGGCTCAGCTTAGTGAAAAGGCAGAGGCATTAAGGAAGGAATACGGAGAAGAAAAAGTAGTTACCTTTTTTGCCGATATTACAGATAATGACAGCGTTAAGGCTATGGCTGACAGTATAAAGGCATGCGGCGGCACCGTTGATATTCTTATAAACAATGCAGGTATGTCCCATCAGCAATACAGCATATTTGAAAAGCAGGAGGATTGGAATAAGGTTATAAACCTTAATCTCACCGCGCAGTTTTTTGTTGCACAGACAATCGCTAACGAGTTTTTTGTTCCCGTTAAAAAGGGTAAGATTGTAAATATGTGCTCTCTCGGCGGTCTTCTGGGTATTCCCTCTGCAGTTGCATACAGCGCATCAAAGGGCGGTGTTCTGCAGATGACAAAGAGCCTTGCCTGCGAGTGGGCAAGATTCGGAATAAACGTCAATGCGGTGTGTCCCGGCTTTGTTGATACTCCGCTTATTGCCGATAATATGGCGGACGAGAGGTGGCTCGGATATATGACAATGAGAACACCCTTCAAGCGTCTTGCGAATCCTGATGATGTTGCGGGAAGTGTGATTTTTCTTGCTTCTGATATGGCAGATTTTATCACAGGTGCATCACTCGTCATTGACGGCGGATTCTCAAGCGGCTCCTGATTGCAGAGTGTAAATATGAAAAACAAAAAACGCTATGCATCAGCATAGCGTTTTTATAGTGCTTTAATTATTCAGCATCTTCTGCAAGCTTTGCTTCGAGCTGGTCAGCGAACTTGTTGAGATCTTCGTTGTTGAAGAGTCTGAGGATATCAACGAGAACACCAAGCCATGCATTGATGAGATCTTTTACTTCTGCGGGCATTTTATTTTACCTCCTATAATATTTCGGTTAAACCGATTGATGCGGATTGCTCCGTGCAGATGTATTTTAACAAATTATTAATATAATGTCAATGGGTATTAACAAAAAATATATAAAAAGAAAAAAGAACCACCCCGAAAGGTGGTTCTTTAATTATACTATACTATACTATAATTATGTTTTGCAAGTTAAATTATGCAACTTCCTTGCCGTAGTCAACTACGTCCTTAACTGCTGATTCAACGTTGTCTGCGAATTCTTCGTCAGCTTCGATACCGAGGAGCTTAAGAAGAGCAGCGATTGCGTTCTTTACGAACTCAAGAATTGCTGAAAAATCCATTATTGTGTTCCTCCTTATTAGATTTCAGTTTATTAAAACTGATAAACAAAACCGAGTTGAAAATTCAGGTTATAAATTATTCAACGTCGATGGGCCACTCTCCAAGAGCATCAAGAAGAGCAATGATAGCCTTTGCAAAGTTTGTAAGGAAAGCTCTGAGGAAATCACCGTTTGTGCCGTCTTTGCTTTCAACCTGTGCGTTGAGCCATGCTGCAAATTCTTTCATTTGAATGTACCTCCTAAATTATTTCCCATAGCGGGATAATCATATTTTATAGGAAAATCCTCAATTTGTCAATAGTAAATTCATAAATTTGTAAAAAAACTTTGAACAAAACGAGGACCGTCCCCTTGTCTTTCGGAGTGAGCAAAAAGACGAAGGCAAAAGCCTTCGTCTTTCAGATATTACTTATTAAAATACTTCACCGCTGCCTCAAACATACGGATGTCATATTCGCCGGGAACGTTCTTGTAAAGACCGTCGCCGATTCTTTCGCTGTGACCCATCTTACCGAATACTCTGCCGTCGGGGGAGGTGATACCCTCGATAGCGCAAAGTGAGCCGTTGGGATTGAAGTCGATGTCAGCGGTTGCATTACCCTCAAGGTCAACGTACTGGGTAGCAATCTGACCGTTCTTGGAGAGCTCCTCGATAAGCTCCTTAGAAGCAAGGAATTTACCTTCGCCGTGTGAGATAGGTACGTTAACAACGTCGCCTACGTTCATAAGGCTGAGCCAGGGTGACTTGGTAGATGCGATACGTGTATGTACGATTCTTGACTGGTGGCGGCTGATATTGTTGAAGGTAAGTGTGGGACAATTTTCATCTGTGTCAATAATCTTACCGTAGGGTACAAGACCTAACTTGATAAGAGCCTGGAAGCCGTTACAGATACCGCACATAAGACCGTCACGGTTGTCGAGAAGGTCGGTTACTGCCTCTTTAACTGCGGGATTGCGGAAGAATGCAGTAATGAACTTAGCTGAGCCGTCGGGCTCGTCACCGCCTGAGAAGCCGCCGGGGATGAATATCATCTGTGCTTCCTTAACCTTAGCCGAGAAGCCTTCAACGCTCTTTGCAACGTCCTCTGCGGTGAGGTTTCTGATAACGAAGATTTCAGCCTCTGCGCCTGCCTTTTCAACTGCACGAGCTGAATCGTATTCGCAGTTTGTGCCGGGGAATACGGGGATAAGCACTTTGGGTCTTACAACCTTCTTTGCGGGAGCAATGTCGCACTTGCCGTCAAATGAGAAGGTGGGGATTTCGCCCTTATCCTCCTTAGCCTTGGTGGGATATACGCTTTCGAGCACACCTGCATGTAATTTATAAAGCTCTGCGATTTCAGCTGAATCGTTTTCGAGAACGATAACGGGCTCTGCAGTTGTTGTACCGATTTTCATAACGCCGTCGATAGCAACATCCTCTGTAAGCTCTGCAACGATGAAGCCCCACATACCGAGATGCCAGTTTTCACCGAGTGCGGCACTTGATTTGAAGCCGATATTGTTACCGAAGCTCATCTTCATAACTGCTTCGCCGATGCCTCTTTCAACTGCCCAAGAAGCCTTTACCTTGCCCTCTTTACAAAGCTCGTGGAATGCTTCCCATGTAGCCTTGAGGCTTTCTGCACTCTCGTTCTTAGCACCGAAGAGGTATACGGGATGACCTGCCTCTTTGAATTCGGGGCTGATAACGTCCTTCTTGCTTATGGGAGCAATGGCGAAGGAAATAAGTGTGGGAGGTACGTCCTTGTCAAGGAATGAGCCTGACATTGAGTCCTTACCGCCGATTGCGGCTGCGCCTAATTCAAGCTGAGCGTCGAGTGCACCGAGAAGAGCTGCGAAGGGCTTGCCCCAACGCTCGGGCTCTGTACGAAGCTTCTCGAAGAATTCCTGAAGAGTAAGATATGCCTTCTTGTAGTCACAGCCTGCGGCTACAAGCTTTGCTACTGAGTTATATATAGCGGCGTGTGCGCCTGTGTAGGGATCTACTGAAAGGTGGTCGGGATCACAACCCCAGCTGAATACGCTTGCCATATCTGTTTCCTGACCGGGAAGCACGGGAAGCACTGCTGCCATTGACTGGGCGGGTGTAAGCTGCTTCTTACCGCCGTAGGGCATAATAACACTGCCTGCACCGATGGTTGAGTCGAAGCGTTCAACAAGACCTCTCTGGCTTGCGGTACGAAGGTCGGATGCCATTTCACGAAGTGAGCCGAACATAGCCTTTGAAAGAACGGAAAGATCCTTTTCGGTAACTGCAACGTCGGTGTGCTTAACTGCACCGTTGGTGTCGAGGAAGGCTCTGCTGAGGTCAGCAATAACATTGCCCTTCCACTTCATAACCATACGTTCTTCCTCGGTTACAACCGCAACGAGGTAAGCCTCAAGGTTTTCAGATTCTGCAAGAGCGATGAACTTATCAGCATCCTTTGCCTCAACAACAACTGCCATTCTTTCCTGTGATTCGGAAATAGCAATTTCTGTGCCGTCAAGACCCTCGTACTTTTTACGTACTGCATCAAGGTCAATCTGAAGGCCGGGAGCAAGCTCACCGATAGCAACGGATACACCGCCTGCACCGAAGTCATTACAACGCTTGATAAGGCGTGTTACCTCGGGGTTACGGAAAAGACGCTGAATCTTTCTTTCCTCGGGAGCGTTACCCTTCTGTACCTCGGATGCCATTGTGGTAAGTGACTTCATATTGTGGCTCTTTGATGAGCCTGTAGCACCGCCGATACCGTCACGGCCGGTACGACCGCCGAGAAGTACGATTACGTCACCGGGTGCGGGTCTTTCACGGCGTACGTTATAAGCGGGAGCGGCAGCAACAACTGCACCGCATTCAAGTCTCTTTGCAACGAAGCCCTCGTGATAGATTTCTGCAACGTGACCTGTAGCAAGACCTATCTGATTACCGTAGGAGGAATAGCCTGCTGCGGCGGTCTGACAGATTTTTCTCTGAGGAAGCTTACCTGCCATTGTTTCGGCAATAGTCTTTCTCGGGTCACCTGCACCTGTTACGCGCATAGCCTGATGAACATAAGCACGGCCTGAAAGGGGGTCACGGATACAACCGCCGATACAGGTTGCGGCACCGCCGAAGGGCTCGATTTCTGTGGGATGGTTGTGAGTTTCGTTCTTGAACATAAGAAGCCAGTCCTGGTCCTCGCCGTTAACTGTTGCAGTAACGTGGATTGAGCAGGCGTTGATTTCTTCACTTTCGTCAAGCTCGGGAAGAAGACCTCTCTTCTTGAGAGTCTTTGTGCCGATTGTAGCAATATCCATAAGAGTCTGAGGACGTGCGGCGGCCTTTTCTTCACCGTAAACCTCGATTCGGGCGGCAAGATAACGTTCATAAGCTTCCTGAACGGCAGGGTCGCTGATTCTTACGTTATCGATATGTGTTGAGAAGGTTGTGTGACGGCAATGGTCGGACCAATAGGTGTCAACAACACGGATTTCCGTGATTGTGGGGTCTCTCTTTTCATCGTCTCTGAAATAGGTCTGAAGGAACTTGAGGTCGTCAAGGTCCATAGCAAGACCCTTTTCGTCAAGAAGAGCGGCAAGAGCTGCTTCGTCCATAGTGATGAAGCCTTCTACAGTGTCAACCTTTTCGGGAGCTGCATAGGTAGCTACAAGTGTTTCGGGTTTTTCAAGAGCAGCTTCACGGCTTTCAACAGCGTTGATTACATGATGCTTAAAAGCTTCAATGTCCTTTTCTGTAAGTGCGCCGTAAAGAGCATAAACCTTTGCGGTGCGGATAAGAGGACGCTCACCCTGAGAGATAATCTGAATACACTGAGCGGCTGAGTCTGCTCTCTGGTCAAACTGACCGGGAAGAGCTTCAACTGCAAAAACGTATGCCTCGGGAATTTCAACTGATTCTGACACGTTATCGAGCTGAGGCTCGGAGAATACTGTCTTTACAGCGTAATCGAATAATTCCTCGGTGATATTTTCTGCATCATAGCGGTTGAAAAGACGGATGTCCTCAAGAGAGCTGATGCCGAGAAGATTTTTTGCTTCAGAAAGAAGACCTTTTGCCTCGTTGTCGAGACCTGCCTTTTTTTCTACAAATATACGATAAACCATGTTTTTTCCCTCCGTATAGTTTATTTTAAAGCCTGAAGAGCCTTCTGTCCGATATCTGATCTGCGGTAAGCACCTTCAAACCTCACTCCGTCAGAAAGGCGGTAGGCTTCCTTGATAGCCTCGGGAAGTGAAGAAGCAACTGCAGTAGTACCTGTTACACGTCCGCCCCAGGTGAGGAGCTTTCCGTCTTCCTTTTTTGCACCTGCAACAAAGGTGGCCTTAAGAGCTTCGTCGGTGAAGGTCATTTCGTATCCCTTATCGTAAGAGGTGGGATATCCCTTTGAAGCGAGAATAACACAGCATGCGTGCTTATCTGAGAACTTAACCTCAGTTTCTGCGAGTGTACCCTCTGTGGTAGCCTTCATAATTGTGAGAAGGTCGCTTTCGAGAAGGGGAAGTACAACCTGAGTTTCGGGGTCACCGAAGCGGCAGTTGTATTCGATTACCTTGGGACCCTTTTCTGTAAGCATAAGACCGAAATAGAGACAGCCCTTGAAGGTACGGCCTTCCTTATTCATAGCCTCGATTGTGGGAAGGAAGATAGTTTCCATACAAGCGTCGGCAATTTCCTTTGTGTAATAGGGGTTGGGAGCAACAGTACCCATACCGCCTGTGTTAAGGCCTGTGTCATTATCACCGATACGCTTATGGTCCATTGATGAAATCATGGGAACAACAGTCTTACCGTCTGTGAAGGAAAGAACTGAAACCTCGGGACCTGTGAGGAATTCCTCGATAACAACCTGACTTCCGCTGTCACCGAAGATTTTATCCTCCATCATTGAGCGGACTGCTTCCTTGGCTTCGTCACGTGTCATAGCAATGATAACGCCCTTACCGAGAGCGAGACCGTCAGCCTTGATAACTGTGGGAATGGGAGCAGTTTCAAGATAGGTGAGAGCAGCTTCGAGGTCTGTGAATACCTCGTATTCTGCGGTAGGAATACCGTACTTTTTCATAAGATTTTTTGAGAAAACCTTACTGCCCTCGATGATAGCTGCTGCTTTATTGGGGCCGAAGCAGGGGATTCCTATTTCGTTAAGCGCATCAACACAGCCGAGCACGAGAGGATCGTCGGGAGCAACAACCGCATAATCGATTGCATTTTCCTTTGCGAAGGCGGTTATGCCCTCAATATCCTTTGCACCGATATCGATGCAGGTAGCATCAGCGGCAATACCGCCGTTGCCGGGAAGGGCAAAGATTTCGGTTATTTCTTTGTTTTCCTTGAGCTTTTTGATGATGGCGTGTTCACGTCCGCCACCGCCTACAACCATAATTTTCATAGGATACTCCTTTATATGTATGTGGTGCTTTGAGTAGTCAGTAGTTAGTAGTCAGTAGCAAGGGGAATCGCTTTGCGATTTTGAGTTTTAAAACAAAACTAAAACTCTCTTTAATATCAGTAGTAACCGTCAGGATATAATACCGTTTCCGGTTAATTCCTGACTACCGGCTACTGACTACTGACTACTCTTACTGCCGCCTTACCTTACAGCACGAACCTATATTATCTTAGTAAATGGGATACTTCTTGCAAAGAGCTTCAACCTCGCTTGTAACTCTTTCCTTGTTGCCTTCGAAGTCGGTTATTACGTCTACTATCCACTTAGCGATGAGCTTCATTTCCTCTTCTCTGAAGCCTCTTGTTGTTACGGCTGCCGTTCCGATACGAAGACCGCTTGTAACAAAGGGGCTTGCGGGGTCGTTGGGGATAGTGTTTTTATTGGTTGTGATGTGTACCTCGTCAAGTCTCTTTTCAAGCTCCTTACCTGAAATTTCAAACTTACGAAGGTCAAGAAGAATGAGGTGGTTGTCTGTACCGCCTGATACAATGTCAACTCCGAGAGCCTTGAGCTCATCACAGAGAACAGCACAGTTTTTAACAATCTGTCTGCCGTATTCCTTGAAATCATCGGTAAGAGCCTCACCGAATGCAACTGCCTTTGCGGCAATGATGTGCATAAGGGGGCCGCCCTGTGTGCCGGGGAATACTGCCTTGTCGATTTTCTGAGCAAGGTCTGCGGTGCAGAGAATCATACCGCCTCTGGGACCGCGGAGGGTCTTGTGAGTGGTTGTTGTAACAACGTGAGCATGGGGTACGGGTGAAGGGTGAACACCTGCGGCAACAAGACCTGCAATGTGTGCCATATCAACCATAAGATAAGCGCCAACCTCGTCTGCGATTTCTCTGCAGCGGGCAAAGTCGATGATTCTTGAATATGCACTTGCACCTACTACAATCATCTTGGGCTTACATTCGAGAGCGATTTCTCTCATCTTATCGTAATCGATAACCTCTGTCTCATCGTCAACGCCGTAGGGGACGATATTCCAGTATTTACCTGAAATGTTTACCGGTGAGCCGTGTGAAAGATGACCGCCCTGAGAAAGATTCATACCCATAATGGTGTCACCGGGGTTTGTGAGTGCAAAGAATACTGCAAGGTTTGCGCTTGCGCCTGAATGAGGCTGCACATTGGCGTGCTCAGCACCGAAAAGCTTTTTTGCTCTTTCTCTTGCGATGTTTTCTGTTTCGTCAACACAGTGACAGCCGCCGTAATATCTCTTGCCGGGGTAGCCTTCTGCATATTTGTTTGTAAGAACACTGCCTGCGGCAAGAAGAACTGCCTTTGAAACAATGTTTTCTGATGCGATAAGCTCAATGAAGCTCTGCTGTCTTGCGAGTTCCTTCTGGCAGGAGGCAAAAACCTCTGAGTCAAAATTTTCGAGTTCGTTGAAGTAATTAAGCATCGTTTAGCTCCTTTAAATATATTTGTTGTTAATGATGGAATAAGCGCATTTTTGTGAATGCCATTACCATATTGTACTTATCTGCACATTCGATAACCGCATCGTCACGGATTGAGCCGCCGGGCTCTGCAATGTAGCTTACGCCGCTTCTGTATGCTCTTTCAATGTTATCCGAGAAGGGGAAGAAGGCATCTGAGCCAAGTGCAATGCCTGAGAAGGAGGCAAGGTGAGCGTCCATTTCTTCCTTTGTGAAGGGTTCGGGCTGTGAAGTGAAGTACTTCTGCCAGTTGCCGTCTGCACAAACATCCTCTTCGTTCTTGTTGATGTAGCCGTCGATAACGTTGTCTCTG
This sequence comes from Acutalibacteraceae bacterium, assembly GCA_045577395.1. GTDB lineage: Bacteria > Bacillota > Clostridia > Oscillospirales > Acutalibacteraceae > UBA6857. The sequence continues at coordinate 48,769 of JAZNIH010000078.1, forward strand.
TCTGCTCTGCCGAGAGTGGGAAGGAAGGGAAGACCCAGCACCTTATCAGCCTGTCTGAGAAGCCAGGTGTCAGCCTTAGTGCCTGCAAGACGTGTGCAGTGGATTCTCGACTGCTGACCTGCGCCTACACCGATAGCCTGACCGTCAACTGCATAGCATACTGAGTTTGACTGTGTATACTTAAGTGTGATAAGAGCAACGATAAGGTCTCTCTTTGCACTTTCGGGAAGGTCCTTATTCTTTGTAACGATGTCTTCGAGAAGAGCCTCGTTGATTTCGAAGTTGTTTCTGCCCTGCTGGAAGGTGATGCCGTAAACCTGCTTTGTTTCGATTTCAGCGGGTACGAAGTCGGCATCAATCTTAACAACGTTGTAGTTGCCGTTTCTCTTGAGCTTGAGAATTTCAAGAGCCTCGTCGGTATAGCCGGGAGCGATAACGCCGTCGGAAATTTCTCTTTTGATAAGCTTTGCGGTTGTTGCATCGCAAACGTCTGAAAGAGCAACCCAGTCACCGAAGGAGCACATTCTGTCTGTACCTCTTGCTCTTGCATAAGCACAGGCAAGGGGGCTTTCGTCGAGACCTGCGATATCGTCAACGAAGCAGGCCTTCTTGAGCTTTTCGGGGAGGATAGTACCGCAAGCGGCTGAGGTGGGGCTTACGTGCTTGAAGGAAGCGGCGCAGGGAAGACCTGTTGCTTCTTTAAGCTCCTTTACAAGCTGCCATGAGTTGAAGGCGTCGAGGAAGTTGATATATCCGGGTCTGCCTGAGAGAATCTCGATGGGAAGCTCACTCCCGTCGTGCATATAAATCTTTGCGGGCTTCTGATTGGGGTTACAGCCGTATTTAAGTTCAAATTCTTTCATTTCTGTATCTCCTTTTTTTATATGGTTGTGCTTTTGATAAAGCCGTCCCCTTCAGGGGGATTCCCCTGTCAGGGGAAATGTCTGCGAAGCAGACAAAAGGGTTCCCGTTTCCGGAGGAAAAGGTGGCGGCGTAGCTGTCGGATGGGGTATCCCTGACTACTGACTACCGGCTACTGACTACTTAGTCCGCCGCCTTACTGTAAAGCTCTTACTTATTCTTATTAACTACACGTGTTTCACTTTCGCCTGTTGCGATATCGATGTATCTTACGAAAAGAGAAACCTTGTTGTCCTCGTTGAGGTTTGTCCAGATAAGGTCTGTAAGCTCGTCGATGGAAACATCGGGAAGCTCAAGAGTTTTGGGCTCGCCTTCGAATGAGGGAAGGGGATTACCGTCACAGTTATAGGTGTGGATAAACTTAGCCTTACCGCAGAGAGGATTTGAATAAGCGTATGTAAATCTCTCACAGGAGCTGTCGTCACCCTCAGCACTCTTGAGAATTGACATTGCATAGTTCATGCCATCCTTTTCAAGACGGATAATGCCTGAAATTCTCGGTGTGAAGTTGGGAGCATCGTCCTCAAATTCTCTTGTACGGAGAGCCTGCTCGAAGGTGAGCTGCTTATCCATAAGCTCGTAGATGGTATCGGTCTGGTCACCGTTTGTAACGATGGTCTTGTTACCCAGTACTCTTACGGGGTAGTAAATGATGAGGTGGGGGTCTGTCATCTTGCTTTCGTCAAATGCCTTGGTGCGCATTGCGTCGCCCTCAAGGACGAAAACACGGTTACGGCTGTTTTCGCTTCTGCCCATAATGAAGTAAGCGGTAACTGCCTTTTTGCCGTCGGCGCTCTTGCCGATGATGATGCCTCTGCCGTGATAGGCGAGGGAGTTGAGCTCGTCTTTGATTGTTGAAATCTTCATGTTTATTCTCCTATATGAACAATATTATTTTCTACTGTTAATCTGTCCTGACAGAAAAGGCTGACTGCCTCGGGAAGGATATTCCATTCAGCCTCGACCATAACTCTTTTCTGCAGAATTTCGGGAGTGTCTCCCTCTTTTACTTCAACGGCCTTCTGAAGGATGATTTCGCCGCCGTCGGGGATTTCATTAACGAAGTGTACCGTTGCACCCGTAACCTTCACACCGTACTCGAGAGCCTTTTCGTGAACGTGAAGTCCGTAGAAGCCCTTGCCGCAGAAGGAGGGGATAAGTGAGGGGTGTACGTTTATGATTCTGTGGGGGAATGCCTTTGTGAATTCCTCTGAAAGGATGCTCATAAAGCCTGCAAGAACGATGAGGTCGATTTCATGCTCTCTTAAAAGAGCGATGATGTTCTGCTCGAAAGCCTCCTGACTGCCGCACTCCTTTTTGAGTACTACTGCAGTGGGGATACCGTTCATTCTTGCTCTTTCAAGAGCATATGCACCCTTTACGTTTGAAATTACAAGGCTGATTTTACCGTTTGCGATGATACCGCTCTTTTCGGCATCGATGAGAGCCTGAAGATTGGTACCGCCGCCTGAAACGAGAACTGCAATTCTTTTCATCAGAGAATCACCTTTTCGCTTCCTTCAACGATTTCACCGATAACGTAAGCGTCAATGCCGTTTTCCTTGAGGATTGAGAGCGAAAGCTCTACCTCGTCAGCAGGAACAACGATGCTCATACCGACGCCCATGTTGTAGGTGTTATACATATCTCTTTCGGGTACGTTGCCCCACTTTGCGATTACGTCAAAGATGGGAAGCACCTTGATTGCTGATTTGTCAATCTTAGCGCAGAGTCCGTCGGGAATGCTTCTGGGAATGTTTTCATAGAAGCCGCCGCCTGTGATATGAGAAATACCCTTTACCTTAACCTTCTCGATAAGAGCGAGAACAGGCTTGACGTAAATCTTTGTGGGTACGAGAAGAGCCTCTGCGATTGTTTTGCCGCCTAATTCCTCACGTGCAACGTAAAGCTCGGGGTTATTGTTGTCGATATCGAAAACCTTACGGCAAAGGCTGAAGCCGTTTGAATGAATACCTGTTGAGGGGAGAGCGATAACAACGTCGCCTGCAGCCATTTTGCTGTTGTCAATCATCTTGGGCTTATCTACAACGCCTACTGCGAAGCCTGCAAGGTCGTAATCCTCCTCGGGCATAAGACCGGGATGCTCTGCGGTTTCACCGCCGATAAGTGCACAGCCTGACTGAACACAGCCCTCAGCAACACCGCCTACGATTTCGGCAATCTTTTCGGGGAAGTTTTTGCCGCACGCGATATAGTCAAGGAAGAAGAGGGGCTTTGCACCGACGCAGATGATATCGTTAACACACATAGCAACTGCATCAATACCGATTGTGTCGTGCTTGTCCATAAGAATAGCAAGCTTTACCTTTGTACCGCAGCCATCGGTACCTGAAACTGAAATGGGATGCTCCATACCTGCGATTGATGCGAGGTCGAAGCAGCCGCCGAAGCCGCCAACTTCATCAACGCAGCCTTCGTTACGTGTTCTTGCAACGTGCTTTTTCATAAGCTCTACGGATTTATATCCTGCAGTAATATCAACGCCTGCAGCAGCGTAGGAAGCTGAGAAAGAATTTTTGTGATCCATGGTTATTCTCCTAAAGTTATTTTTTATAGTGAGGGAGCAGGTGTTAAATGCGGAATTCGGAATGCGGAATTCGGAATTATGGTCGCACCCGAACCGGCACTCAGTATTCAGCTTGTTCCTGCGTAAGATAGGTTTTACTAAACAGTAAAAGAGTTAATAATTTTTTTAGGGAGATTATTCGGTAGTTTTGCGGGTAGGATTTTATCGGCTTTACGCAGTTCAGACGCAATTCCGAATTCCTAATTCCGCATTCCGAATTGTGTTTTATTCCCTGCCCGTCCAGCAGTAGGTGCAGATATTTTCTGCGGGAAGGCCGATAGCCTTTATGATGCCGTCAATGGACTGGAATTCAAGAGAGGTGAAGTGCAGCTTTTCGCAGATAGCGTTTCTTAAGCTCTTACCTCTTTCGGTTGTATTGTCGATATATTCATCGAGATGCTTGAAGCCTTCCTCACCTTCAAGCTCCATAACGGTGCTTCTTGCGATAAGCTCCATCTCTGAGGTTGCTCTTGAGAAGTTGAGGTATTTACAGCTGTACATAATCGGGGGACAGGCGGAGCGGATATGTACCTCTTTTGCTCCGTTTTCGTAAAGAAACTCAACTGTTTCACGAAGCTGAGTACCTCGTACGATACTGTCGTCAACGAAGAGCAGCTTTTTGTTGTGAATCAGATCGTGAACGGGAATCTGCTTCATTTTAGCAACTCTGTTTCTTTCGTTCTGATTTGCAGGTGTAAAGCTTCTTGCCCAAGTGGGTGTGTATTTGATAAAGGGACGTGCAAACTGGATTCTGCTTTCGTGAGCATAGCCGATAGCGTGGGGGGTACCCGAATCGGGAACACCGCTTACGTAATCAATATCCTGAGCTATGCCGTTTGCTTTGTCTGTTGCCGCCATAATCTGTCCGTTTCTGTATCTCATAACCTCAACGTTTACTCCTTCGTAGCAGGAGGTTGAGTAACCGTAGTATGACCAGAGGAAGGCACAGATTTTGGTTTCCTTGCCCGCCTGTCTGAGTACGGTGAAGGAGTCTGCGGTGAATTCGACAACCTCGCCGGGGCCGAGCTCCTTATAGTCGGAGTAGCCGAGCTTCTTGTAGGCGAAGTCCTCGAAGGAAACACAGTAGCCGTCATCGTTTGAGCCGATAAGCACGGGGATTCTTCCGAGTCTGTCACGGGCGGCTATGATTCTGCCGTCGTTTGTGAGGATGAGAATTGAAGCTGTGCCGTCGATAAGGCTCTGGGCATATGCAATGCCCTCTGCGAAGGAATCCTTCTGATTTATGAGTGCGGCAACGAGCTCTGTTGAGTTGATACCTTCGTTTGTAACTGCGCCGAAGTGTCCGCCGTTGGCAAAGATGAAATCCTCAACAAGCTTTTTTCTGTTGTTGATAAGACCGATGATGCAGATAGCATAAAGGCCGAGTCTTGAGCGTACAAGCAGAGGCTGTGCATCGGAGTCGCTGATACAGCCGATTGCCGCATTACCCTTCATTGAAGCGGAAATGTTTTCGAATTTCGTTCTGAAGGGGGAATTTTCAATTTTGTGAATTTTTCTCTGTAAGCCTTTTTTCTCGTCGAAGGCAGCCATACCGCCGCGACGTGTACCAAGGTGAGAGTGATAGTCAGTACCGAAGAATACGTCTAAAACCGTATCGTTTTTACTGACTGCGCCAAAAAAACCACCCATTAAAATGCTCCTTTATAAAATGCGAGGGCAATCGGACGGTTAAGTCCGATTGCTTTTGTTACGGTTATTATGCTTATGCGAAGAAGAGCTCTGAAAGAGTCATGGGATCGATGTACTTACCGTCCTTGTAAACACGCATGTTACCTGATGCGATTTCGTCGATAAGCATTACGTCGCCGTCAGCGTTGTAGCCGAACTCAAACTTTATATCATAGAGAACAAGGCCCTTTTCCTTAAGATCGTCAGCAACGATCTGAGTGATCTTCTGAGTCATTTCCTTGATGTCGTCGTACTGCTTGTCGGTCATAACACCGAGAGCAACGAGAGCATCCTTGATTACGAGGGGATCGCCCTTTTCGTCATTCTTGAAGGTCATTTCAACGTATGCGGGAAGGTCAGCACCCTCTTCGATGTAATCGCCGTAGCGACGGATGAAGCTGCCTACTGCCTTATGACGGCAGATAACCTCAAGACCGTGGCCGAATACCTTTGCGGGGAGAACCTCCATTGTTGTATCTTCAAGATTTGCATTTACGTAGTGAGTCTTGATGCCTGCTGCGTTTACCTTTTCAAAGAAGTAGATTGACATACGAAGGTTAACGTCACCAACGCCGTCGATTGTAAGACCTACTGCATTTTCACCGGGATCGAAAACGCCGTCCTTACCTGTACAGTCATCCTTGAATTTGAGAAGGCAGTTGCCGTTCTCGAGCTTGTAAACGTCCTTTGTTTTACCTGTGTAGATCTTTTCCATTTTAAAAACCTCCGTTTAATAATTTATAAGTTTAATTTTTTAATTTAAATTGCACCTTTAGTAGTCAGTAGCCAATAGTCAGTAGTTAGGGGAAATCGCTTTGCGATTTTGATGATTTTATGTTATATAAAATTCTGCTTTTGCGGTCAGTAGTGTTTGTCAGGTACATATCAACCTTATGGTTAAAGCCTGACCACTGGCTACTGACTACTCTATATCGCGACTGACTATAGACATCAGTTATACTGTGCTTCTGCTGCAGCGTTCTTTTCGAGTACCTTCCTGGTATCGGCGTCTCTCTTTGCCTTGAGCTTCTTTGCAAGGTCTTCGTCAGTTACTGCGAGTATCTCAACAGACAACAAGGCGGCATTGACAGCACCGTCAATGGCAACTGTAGCTACGGGGATACCTGAGGGCATCTGAACAGTTGAAAGAAGTGCATCAATACCGTCGAGATATTTGGATTTCATGGGGATACCGATAACGGGAAGGGTAGTGTTGGCGGCAATAGCACCTGCAAGGTGTGCAGCCATACCTGCGGCGGCAATAATACAGCCGAAGCCGTTCTCTCTTGCAGACTCGGAAAATTCCTTTGCCTCAACGGGAGTGCGGTGTGCGGAATAAATGTGCAGCTCATAGGGTACGCCGAATTCCTTAAGAGTGTCGGCTGCCTTTGAAACAACGGGCAAATCGCTGTCGCTGCCCATAATGATTGCAACTTTTTTCATTTGGAAAACCTCCTTAAGAGAAAATATTACTTGAACAAAACAAAAAAGGGCACACTTACATAAGGCTAAAAACCTGTTCGTAAGATGCCCAGACGGTCGGCTTATAGGTTCTTTGATTCATGTGGTGAACTCCACTTTAACCGTCAGTTTCAAAGAACGAAGCTTTTATATATTCTCGGTATTATATATACATTATAACTGCACAATACCGACTCTCAGAGTATAGCATAAAAACAGCGTTTTTGTCAACGGAAAACGGGAGAAAATTACGTTTTGTGAATAAAAACCAAATTGGATTATTTTGCAGTATTTCTGTTGTCAAATTTGTCACTATACAGGGTGCAGAGGACGGGATTACTGAGTGATGCCCAGAGCCTTCATAGGGTCCTCATAGCTGCCGCCGACGAGTGTTTCAAAGTGGAGATGGCTCTCCTGCGCCGATTCGCAGGGGATTTCACCGATTTGTCCGACGGTGTCACCCTTATTGACTGTATCGTCAAGCTTTACTGCATTTTCCTGACTGAGACCGCAGTAGCGTGCGATAAAGTCACCGTGATCGATTTCGACGGTGTAGCCGTAGCTTCTGTCGGCGATTACCTTTGTGACTCTGCCGTTGCCTGCTGCTTTTACGGCTTCACCCTCGGCAAGAGCAAAATCTATTCCGTTGTGAGTGCGCCAGTCTCCCATAGTTTCGTCAAAGGTGAGGGTGTCGGGGGAGTAATCTCTCAGTATTTCCTTGCCTGCGGGAAGAATATAGCTTTCGTTGACAACGGTCGGCTCGGTTGAGGGTGCGGTGGTTGCTTTCTGAGCATCGGTACTGTTGAAGCGAAGAGAGGTTTCATATTCCTCTGTCTGACGGACGGTGGTGTAGCCGTCTTCCGTACGAGGATCAGCCTCGTCGGTTTTGTTCTGACGTGCCTGTTGAGTGATTTCTGTCGGATTTGTCAGCACCTCACGGAGCATATCCGTCGAGCTTCTGTAAATCATCGAGGCAGCAAAAACAAAGACACACATGCTCAGCGCTATTGTCAGATAAAAGCCCTTACCTGAGGCAAGCTTACGTATAAAATCAAATCTTTTCATAAAGTTCCGCCTTTTCATAATTTTTTCAGTAATATTTTTGGCGTCCGGTGGATATTTTATACCTCATACGTCTGTTTTTACCGCAGTAAAAATTTTTTGAAAAAATCTGAACAAATGTTTGCATTTTCTGTTTTGATGTGTTATAATATCTTCGGAAACAAACATTTGTTTATATAAAAACGGCAGAACAACGTAAGCAGAATACCGTAAACTCACAGAAAAGAGGTCAGAATAATGAAAGAACTCAGCGAAAATCAATACAGAATACTTGAATATCTTAAGGAGCGTGCAGGCAGCGGTGCCGTACCCTCAGTAAGAGAAATCTGCAGTGCGGTCGGTCTCAGCTCAACATCTTCGGTGCAGAATCACCTCAATGCACTTGAGGAAAAGGGCTACATCAAGCGTGACCCCTTACTTAAAAGATCTATCCGTATAGTCGGTCAGGCTGAAAATATAAAGCACGTGCCTCTGCTCGGTACGGTAACCGCAGGTCTTCCCATACTTGCCGTTGAACAGATTGAATGCTATCTTCCCTTTTCGGGTGACCACATTTCGTCGGACAAGGAGATGTTCGCCCTTCGTGTACGAGGTGAAAGTATGCTTAACGCAGGTATTTTTGACGGAGATATTCTCTTTGCCGAAAAGGTGCCCACTGCAAGAAACGGTGAAATTGTTGTTGCACTTGTGGGTGACGAGGCAACAGTCAAGACCTTTTATAAAGAAAACGGACACTTCCGTCTTCAGCCTGAAAATGACAGCTTTGAGCCGATTATCACCGATGAGGTTATTATACTCGGCAAGGTTGTCGGACTTATGCGATATTTCTGATAATGTAAAAGGCTCCCTGCGGGGAGCCTTGATTTATTTATCCGCAGATGAAAGAAAGCACCCGTCGGGTGCTTTCTTATTATTTCATTTCAAACGTGCCTGTGTAAAGCTGATAATACTTTCCGCCCTTTTCAATAAGCTCGTCGTGATTGCCCTCTTCGATGATTTCACCGTTTTCAAGAACAACGATCTTATCAGAGTTACGTACTGTCGAAAGTCGGTGTGCGATAACAAAAACAGTACGGTTTTCCATAAGCTTATCCATGCCTATTTCGATAAGGCGTTCGGTTCTGGTGTCAACCGAGGAGGTGGCCTCGTCGAGAATAAGAAGGGGAGTTTTTGATATTGCGGCACGGGCAATATTTATAAGCTGAGCCTGACCGACGGAAAGGTTTGAGGCGTCTGCCTTGATTTCCGTTTCATAGCCCTTGGGAAGCTTTTCTATAAAGGAATGAGCGTTTGCAAGCTTTGCAGCTGCGATAACCTCTTCATCCGTTGCATCAAGCTTACCGTAGCGGATATTGTCGGCGATGGTGCCGTTGAAAAGACGTGTATCCTGAAGAACAATAGCCATTGAGCGTCTCAGGTCGTCCTTTCTGATATCCTTGATTGAAATGCCGTCATAGGTGATTTCACCCCGGTTAATTTCATAGAAACGGTTGATGAGGTTGGTTACGGTTGTTTTACCTGCACCTGTTGAGCCGACAAAGGCGACCTTCTGACCGCTCTTTGCGGGTACGGTTACGTTTTTAAGAACGTCGGTGCCCTCGACGTAAGCAAAGGTGATATCGTCAATATGGATATTGCCTTCAACGGGAACGTAGTCAAAGGTGTCGGGGGTATCCTTCGGAACCTTCCAGAAGAAGCTGCCCTCTTCTTTTTCGGTTTCTGTTTTTTCGCCTGTGGCGTCCTCAATCAGACGGACAAGGGTAACTCTTCCCTCATCGGTCTCGGGGTCGGTATCAAGAACCTCAAAGATTCGTTCTGCACCTGCAAGGGCTGAAACGAGTGAGCTGTAGCAGCTTGCAAGCGAGGCGATAGGCGAGGCGTAGGATTTGGCATAGCTGAGATAGGTGATAAGCTCAGGAATACCCATAAGCCCCTTTCTTATAAGCGATGCACCGTAGAACACAACTATAGCATAGTTTGCTCTGGTGATAATCGACATAAGAGGGCTCATAAAGCCGCCGATAATGTTGGCTTTAACGCCGGTCTTACGGTAGTTTTCGTTGAGCTCGCTGAATTCCTTTTTGGTTTTTTCCTCCTGAGAGAAAAGCTGAACAACCTTGATGCCCTTTATGTATTCCTCGATATAGCCGTTACATTCACCGATTGCCTTCTGCTGCTGCTTGAAAAGAGGGGCGCATTTGCTTGTGATGAAAAATACAACGGCAAACATTGCGATAATCGCAAAGGTAATTGTAAATGTAAGCCTTCCCGAAAGATAAATCATAATTGAAATATTCAGCACCGCCTGAATTGAGGAGGAGACGAGAGTGGGGAAGTTACTGCTTACAAGGTCCTTGATTCGTGCAACGTCGTTGGTGAAGCGGGACATGATCTCACCAGTTTTTCTCTTGTCGAAGTATTCGACGGGGAGAGACTGAAGGTGATTGAAAAGATCACGGCGCATATTTGCAATCGTTCTTGTTGAAACGTAAAGCATGATTCTTGAATAAATAAAATTGAAGAGTGCCGAAATACCGTAAACAAGAGCCATAATGATAAGCCACATTGCAATCTGAGAGATGGCGTCGGCTTTTTCGATTTTTCCGTCAAGAGCGCTTTCAATTGCTTCGTAAACGGGGAGCATAAACATTGAAGCAACACCGCTGATAACGGCAGTAAGAATAACAAGAATTGCGGTAATGAGAAGAAGAATTCTGTACTTTGAAAGATAGCTCAGCAGACGCCTTGTAGCCTGCTTCATATCCTTCGGCTTGGCCTTTTTCTTTTTCTCCTCCCTTGCCTCCCGTTCCTTTCTTTCTTCCTCGGTTTCATTTTCGGGAATCTTTTTTGCTTTTGAGCGCCTCTTTTTAGAGCCCTTCTTTTTTTCTTCGTGTTTCTCTGTTGCGGCTTCCGTTTCTTCTGCAGCAAGAGTCTTTATTTCTTCTGTTTCGGGAGTCTTACTCACTGTGCCAACACTCCTTCCTGCTGTGAAACAAAGATTTCACGGTAAATTTCACTTGTATTCTTAAGCTCGTTATGGGTACCCGTGCTGTCAATTTTACCGTCATCGATAACGACGATACGGTCGGTATCCATAATGGACGTAATACGCTGAGCGATGATAATTTTTGTTATACCCTTATATTCATCCGATCTGAGAGCCTGCTTGATGCGGGCGTCGGTTGCCGTGTCAACTGCACTTGTCGAATCGTCAAAAATAAGAATCTTCGGTTTTTTGAGCAGAGCTCTTGCGATGCAAAGACGCTGTCTTTGGCCGCCGGAAACGGTATTGCCGCCGTGGCCGAGCTCGGTGTCGTAGCCCTTTTCAAAGCCGATGATAAAATCGTGAGCCTGAGCAGCCTTTGCCGCTGCTTCAATTTCCTCATCCGTAGCATCGGGGTTGCCCCAACGGATATTATCTCTGATAGTTCCGCTGAAAAGAGTGTTCTGCTGAGGAACAACGGAAACGGCGTCACGCAGATTTTTAAAGGTATAGCTCTTTACGTCATTGCCGTCTACAAGCACCTGACCGCTGTCGGCATCGTAAAGACGGGGGATAAGCTGAATGAGAGAGGTTTTTGCCGAGCCGGTTGAGCCGATAATTCCGACGGTTTCTCCGGCGTTGATTTTAAGGTTTATGCTGTGAAGAATGTTTTTATCGGAATCCTTGTTGTAGCGGAAGCATACGTCCTTATATTCGATATCTCCCTTTTCAATTGTGAGAAGGGGATCTGCGTCCTTATCGGTTACGGTGGGCTCCTCAAAGAAAACCTCACCTATTCTTGCTATGGAGGCTCTTGCCATAATAACGCTCAGGAAGATAAGAAGTACTGTCATAAGTGATGTAAGAACCTGAGTGATATATGTGATAAAGGCGGTGAGCTCACCTGTGGTAAGACCTGTTTCACCCTCGATGATAAGGCTGCCGCCGAGCCAGAGAGCCGCAACCATACAGCCGTAAATAACGAGAGAAATAACGGGTGTTATGTAAAGCACAAGCTTCTGGGATTTTTCCGTAAGCTTCATAACGGCAACGTTGGCCTTTTCAAATTTCTGCTTTTCGTGCTCCTCACGGACGTAGGCCTTTACAACCCTGATGCCGTTTATGTTGCCTCGGAGTACGCCGTTGAATTCGTCGGTTTTCTTGAGCTGCTCCTTGATGATAGGAATAGCAAAATAAGCCATAAGTATAAGTGTAATAACAATGACGGGAAGAGCCACCCAGAAAACAGAGGTAAGGGTTTTGCTTATTCTCAGAGCAAAGATAAGAGCTGAAATAAGCATAAAGGGACCTCTTACAAAGGTGACGATGATGCTGCTGTAAACACTCTGGACTGAGGAGACGTCACCGGTCATACGTGTGATGAGTGAAGAGATCTTGAGTCTGTCGATGTTTTCGAACGAAAGAGACTGGGTTTTGTTGAAAAGCTCACGTCTCAGATTTGCGCCGAAGCCCATGCTTGAAATAGCAGAGCATCTTGAAGCGATGTAGCCTATAACAAGGGTGGCGGCACAGAGCCCGAGAACCTCGAGGAGCTTATTTGTGAGCATGCCGTTTATCTGACCTGCATACTCGGGCTTATCAATAAGACGTATTATGTCGATAACCTCACCCATAGCCGTGGGAATCTGAAGCTCGATAATAACGTCAAGAAGCACCATAAAGGGACAGATAAGAGTCAGAAATCTGTAGCCCTTTGTATAGCCCCAGAAGCGGCTCGTTGCCGCACGGGTGTGCCTTTTGTCAATTTTACTTTCCTTTTTCTTCAAGGGTAAAAACCTCCTTGGTAAAAAATGCTTTACAACGAAATCCGCCCTTTCGGGCGGGATTTTTCATATTTATATAAGAGCGTTTGCGAGTGCGAAGTAGATAACAAGTGAGATAGTATCCACAAGGGTCGTGATAAGGGGACCTGCCATAAGTGCAGGGTCAAGCTTTAAAAGCTTTGCAACAATAGGCAATGTACATCCGATTGTTTTTGAAACAACAACAACCGCCGCAACCGAAAGAGAAACAACAAGTATAACGCTGTTTGAGGTTTCGCTGCCCATAAGATTGAGTATGAGCATACGGCCGTAGTTTGCAACTGCAAGAATAATACCTACCATAAGCGAAACACGGATTTCCTTCCACAATACACGGAAGTAGTCCTTGATTCTGACCTCGCCGAGGGCAAGACCACGGATGATAAGGGTTGAAACCTGGTTGCCCGAGTTACCGCCGGTACCCATAAGCATAGGGATACATGCAGTAAGACCTGCAATGGTTGCAAGCTGATTTTCAAAGCCTTCGATTATCTGTCCCGTAAAGGTGGAGGCTATCATAAGAACAAGAAGCCAGCCGATACGGTTTTTTGCAAGGGTGAAAACGCCTGTTTTAAGGTATTCATCCTCTGAAGGGGTAAGAAGAGCCATCTTTTCCATATCCTCGGTGGCCTCTTCATCAATGATGTCGACGATGTCGTCGATGGTGATGATGCCTACAAGGCGGTTTTCGTTATCAACAACGGGAACGGAAAGAAGGTCGTATTTTTTTGCGATGGCTGCAATTTCTTCCTGGTCATCCATGGTTTTAACAAAGATGAGCTGCTCGTCATCGCTCATGATTTCTGTAAGGGGAGTATCCTCCTCGTTGAGAAGAAGACGTCTGAGGGGAAGAGTACCCACCAGATGACGCTTATCGTCAATAACGTAGCAGGTGTAAATGGTTTCCTTATCCACACCTGAACGGCGGATGCTCTTGATAGCCTCTGCAACGGTGGAGCGGTCGTGAAGCTCAACCATTTCGATGGTCATAACGCTTCCTGCACTGCCCTCGGGGTATTTGAGGAAGCGGTTGATGATATCGCGGGTCTCCTTGTCTGTGTTGGCAAGAACACGGCGGACAATGTTTGCAGGCACCTCTTCAAGGAAGTCAACTGCGTCGTCGACGTAAAGGTCATCCATAAGACGCTCAATTTCACTGTCTGTAATAGACTGGACAATGACCGTCTGCTTGTCTGTTTCAAGGTACGCAAAAACGTCTGCGGAAATATCCTTGGGAAGAATACGGAATATTTTAACGGCAAGCTTGTCGTCGTCCATATCCATGATGAATTCCGCAATATCGGGGTAAGCCATATCAGAAAGCTCGTCTCTGAGGGCGACCAGCTTGTTTTTTGCAAGCAGTCTGTAAAGACTGCCGAATTCGTTTTCATTCATTTGGTTCACCGACTTTCTTTAATGCAGAGCCGTCAGTGATTGGCAGGGTCTGCACTGTATTATAAGATTGTTACGCCCGTTAGGTTTACTATCGCCGTCCACTGTGAGACCCACCTCCTTTAAATTATCGGGATATTCACCCGTATTCTACATTTTACATTATTTCGTCATATAAAGTCAACACAAAAGGAAAAAAAACAGCGGAAAGGTAACGGTTATTTTTGTTCTGAGCGGTGTCCGTTTTCAGTTTGTTTTTATACTGTACATAAAAATTCCTTGATTATTACATTGTTATGTGGTAGAATTCAAAATGAAGAGTTATACCCCCATAAGAAATTTAATAATATATGTTCAGACAGGAGGACTATGATTATGAAAAGAAAAGCTTTAGCGGTTATTGTTTCCGTTATGATGCTTGCGGCGTTTTTCTCTCTTTCAGCCTTTGCTGAGGGTGAAGCCGTTGCAAAAATCGGCGGAACGGAATACGCTACACTCGAGGAGGCTGTTGCGGCAGTACCTGCAGACGGCACCGAAACAACGGTAACACTTCTCACAGATGCGGCAGGTAACGGAATCGTCGTAAAGGAAGGCCAGAACGTCATTATTGACTTCGGCGGCTTCACCTACAGCGTTGAAGGTGTTCTTGTCGGCTCGGCAGGAACGGAAACTCTTTCCTTCCAGCTTCACAAGGGTGCGGACGTAACACTCAGAAACGGTGTTATCACCTCAACAAAAACAAAGATGCTCGTTCAGAACTATGCTGACCTTACCCTTGAGGATATTATCCTTGACGGTACACAGAGCGACGTTAATCAGTACACTCTTTCAAACAACTTCGGCACTACAGTTATCAAGGGCGCAACAGAAATTCTCGGTGATGAGGATACAGTTGCCTTCGATATCTGGTACGGTATGTTCGACGTTTATGACGAGGGACTCAGCGTAACCTTTGACGAAACCTTTACAGGTAAGGTTGTGGGTGCAGTCGAATACGGCGCACATTCAAGAGTTACTGCAGACGATTGGCAGGACAAGGCTTCACTCGTTATTGAAAACGGTGAATTCGATATTGATTTAGTTGCAACCTCAGACACAATCGATGAGGCAAACATCACAATCAGCGGCGGCGTATTTACTCTTCCCGTAAGCAGTATATTCTGTGCTGACGGTTTTGCTCCCTGTACGTACGGTGCAGACAGCTACGGCGTGTGTGAAATTGTGAACACCGCAAAAATCGGTGAGACGGAGTATGCAACACTTGAGCAGGCTGTTGCGGCAGTACCCGCAGACGGCACCGAAACAACCGTAACACTTCTTACTGATGCCACAGGTAACGGTATCATTGTAAAAGAGGGTCAGAACGTTGTTATCGATTTCGGCGGCTTCACCTATTTTGCTGACGGTAATCAGGTCGGCTCGGCAGGAACGGAAACTCTTTCCTTCCAGCTTCACAAGGGCGCAACCGTAACTCTCAAAAACGGTACAGTTTCTTCAACAAAAACAAAGATGCTCGTTCAGAACTATGCTGACCTTACCCTTGAGGATATTGTCCTTGACGGTACACAGAGCGGCGTAAATCAGTATACTCTTTCAAATAACTTCGGCACTACAGTTATCAAGGGTGCGACAGAAATTCTCGGTGATGAGGATACGGTTGCCTTCGATATCTGGTACGGTATGTTCGACGTTTATGACGAGGGACTCAGCGTAACCTTCGGTGATGATTTCACAGGTAAGGTTGTGGGTGCAGTCGAATACGGCGCACATTCAAGAGTTACTGCCGACGATTGGCAGGATAAGGCTTCACTTGTTATCAGAAACGGTGAATTCGATATTGATTTGGTTGCAACCTCAGACGCAATCGATGAGGCAAATATCACAATCAGCGGCGGCAGATTTACCGCTCCCGTTAACGAAAATCACTGTGCATACAGCTATGAGCCCACTTCATTTGCAGACGGCAAATATGGCGTTTGTAAGCATCAGGTAAAGAGAGTTGTTGAAAGCAAGGACAAGACCTGCACGGAAAACGGCTACGATAAGATAAAGTGCGATAAGTGTGAATATACAATAATTATTGACTATATTTCAACAGGCCATTCATTCACCGTTTACACCTCAGATAACAATGCAACCTATTTTGAGGACGGCACAAAGACCGCTCTTTGCGATAACGGCTGCGGTGAAAAGGACGTTCTTATCAATGCAGGCTCAAAGCTTGTGCTCGGCAAGACCTCAAGCATTTCTATTTCCGAAACCAAGAATTCCGTCAAGCTTACATGGAAAAAGGTAGCAGGTGCAGACGGCTATAAGGTTTACCTTTACGATTACAGTAAGGGCTCATGGAAGCACCTTGCATACACAAGCTCACTTACCTTCACTCATTCAGACCTTAAGGCAGGAACGAGATACAGATATGCGGTAAAGGCATATATTCTCGACGGCGAAACAAAGGTTTATGCTTCTGATTTCAAAACAAGATCAACCTATACAAAGCCCCTTCCTCCCACAACCGTAAAGACCGCAAACACAACTACAAAGACAACTACTCTCTCATGGAGCAAGTGCACAGGCGCAACCAAGTACAGAGTTTACCGCAAGACCTCTACCGGCTGGAAGATTATTGCAACAACAGAAAAGCTCAGCTACAACGTAAAGGCTATGAAGGCAAACACAAGCTACACCTTTGCGGTCAAGCCCTGCATCACCTACGATTCAAAGGATATCTGGGCTTCAAGCTATACTACCGTAACAGTAAAGACACCTCTTCTTGATGCTCCCGCACTCAGAGTTGCAACAACCGCCAAGGGCAGAGCAACCCTCGCATGGGAAGATATTGCAGGTGAAAGCGGATATCAGGTTTACTATTCAACCAAGAAGTCAAGCGGCTTTACAAAGATTTCAAACTACAAGGCAGGCACCGAAAAGGTTTATAAGACCGGACTTACAAGCGGCAAGACCTATTACTTCAAGGTAAGAGCCTATACAAAGGTAGACGGCAAGTACGTATACAGTAATTACAGTACCGTAAAATCACTTAAAATAAAATGATTTCATAAGGGCATCCCTCGGGATGCTCTTTTTTCTTGACTATTTCATTGCGAAGGTCTATAATAGCCCTCAGGAGTGATAAAAATGAAAGAAATAAATAAAGAAGCAGTAATTTCACGCTTTCAGCAGATGCTCAGAAAAAAGACAATTTCCGATAAGGGTGAGGATACCTATAAGGAGGAATTTGATGCTTACTATGCTCTTCTGAAGGAAATATATCCCGCAGTTTATGCAACGGTTGAGGATTTACGTGCAGACAAGCCGGGCATCCTTCTCAGATGGAAGGGTAAAAATGATAAGCTTGACCCCGTTATCCTTATGGCTCATCACGACGTTGTTTCCGATGAGGGTCAGGATTGGAAGCATCCTGCTTTTGAGGCTGAAATTCACGATGACTGCGTATGGGCAAGAGGCTCAATAGACACAAAGTGTCTTATCGGCGGTATTTTTGAGTCATGGGAGACTCTTATAAACGAAGGCTTCACACCTGAAAGAGATATATACTTTGCTTCAAGTGACTGTGAAGAGGTTGCGGGTAAAACTATGCCCGAAATCGTGGAGTGGTTCAAGGAAAACAAAATCAGCCCCCACTTCATCCTTGATGAGGGCGGCGCAATTATGTCAAATCTTCCTATGGGTATAAAGACTCCCTTTGCTATGGTTGCAATGAGTGAAAAGGGCTGGGCAAAGCTTAAGCTCACCGCAAGAAGCAGGACTGCCGCTCACGGAGCAAAGGCATCAGCCTCTGAAAAGGTTTCTGCTCCCGTGAAGCTTATCCGTGCTCTCAATGCACTTGAAAGTAACCCTATGCCTGCAAATATGACCCCTGCAGTTGAAGAAATGCTCAGAAGCTTTGCACCCTGCATTGACGGTCCCGTAAGTGCAGTGCTTAAAAATATAAAGATATTCAAGCCGGTTGTAAAAAAGGTGCTCGAAAGCAATGCCGATACCGCTGCTATGATAGCATCAGCCATCAATATAACAGGCATTGAGGCGGGTAACGAAAAGGGCTCGGTGCCCGATACCGCAACGGCTACAGTCAGCCTTAAGATTGCTCCCCACGATACTGTTGACAGCGTTATTGCACATATAAAAAGGGTAATCGGTGACGGCATCGAAATCGAGGAAATAAAGCGCTCTGATCCTCCCCGTATTTCAGATTTTAAAACCGAAAGCTTTGAGCTTATAAAGAGAACCGTAAAGAAGGTGTTCCCCGACGTGGGCGTTTCACCCTTTATTCTTAATGCCGGTACCGATGCAAGACATTTTTCACCGATATGCAATCAGATTTACCGCTTCGGTGCCTTCCGTCTTGATGACGATCTTTTCGGTACTGTACACGGCGCTGATGAGAGAATGCCCGTCAAGGATTATATTAAGTGTATAGAGTTCTATTATGAGCTTATAAAGGGTATAAAATAACAGCTTTTCCGCATCTCTTACGGGGTGCGGAATTTTTTTGATAAATCTATTGACAAAACAGTAAAATTGTTTTATGATAATTCCAACACTTTAACTTGTTAAACCGATGAACAAGAGTAGTAGCATCCCCCTGAAGCTCAAAGAGAGCCGCAGACGGTGAAAAGCGGCAGCGGATTGAGATGTGAATGGACTTGTGAGGGCGGCCCGAAATTACAGTAGGCGTCGACGGAGCTCTGACCGTTACAGCAGAGAGCGTATGTCAGTACGTATTACCATATAGGTGGCTTGCAGTTCTTCTGTTCCTATCGGGGCGGAGGATTTTTATTTTTTAAAGAAAGAAGAGTGTTTTTTATGTATTATTCGGGTTTTCGATGGCGTAGCTGAGATAAGCTTTCAGAAAAAATAACATTCAAAACACAATAAGGAGACATTACAATGAATAATTACAGAGATTTTGAAAATTACCTCAAGCAGTTCCCCTCAAAGGACGGATATTTCGGTGAATACGGCGGCTCATATCAGGCAGCAGAGCTTGTCGAAGCATTCAAGGAGGCAGACGATGCTTATGAAGCAATCTGCCATTCGGCACAGTTTATCAACGAGCTTCGAAGAATAAGAAAGGAATTCCAGGGCAGACCTACTCCCGTTTATCATTGCGAAAGACTTTCAAAGCTTTTCGGCAACTGTCAGATTTACCTCAAGCGTGAGGACCTTAACCACACAGGCGCTCACAAGCTCAACCACTGTATGGGTGAGGGACTTCTTGCAAAGTATATGGGCAAGAAAAAAATCATCGCAGAAACAGGTGCAGGTCAGCACGGCGTAGCCATTGCAACAGCGGCGGCATATTTCGGTATGGAATGTGACGTATATATGGGCGAGGTTGATATTGCAAAGCAGCATCCCAACGTTATAAGAATGAAGATGCTTGGAGCAAACGTTGTTCCCGTTACAAAAGGACTCAAAACACTCAAGGAAGCCTGCGACGCAGCTTTTGAAGCATATCTCAGAGAGTATAAGGATGCAATTTATTGTATAGGTACAGCAGCAGGTCCCCATCCCTTCCCGAAAATGGTACGTGATTTCCAGTCAGTTATCGGTATCGAGGCCCGTGAGCAGTTCCTCGAAATGACAGGTATTATGCCTGATGCGGTTACTGCCTGTGTAGGCGGCGGCTCAAACTCACTCGGTATGTTTACCCCCTTCCTTGCAGACCCCGTTGAAATCTACGGCGTAGAGCCTCTCGGAAGAGGCAGCGGTGTCGGCGACCATGCTGCAACAATGGCATACGGTACAAAGGGCATTATTCACGGATATTCGAGCTACGTTCTTCAGGACGAGAACGGTGATCCTCTTCCCGTTTATTCAATCGCATCGGGTCTTGACTATCCCGGCGTAGGTCCCGAGCACGCTTATCTCAGAGATGTGGGCAGAGTAAAGTATGAAACCGTTTCCGACGAGGAGGCTATGGAGGCATTCTTCCTCCTTTGCAGATACGAGGGTATTATCCCTGCAATCGAAAGCGCCCATGCAGTAGCCTATGCGATCAGATACGCAAAGGAGCATAAGAGCGGCTCAATTCTTGCCTGTCTTTCAGGCAGAGGCGATAAGGATATCGACTACGTTTATGAAAACTACGGCTGCGGCGAGAAGTTCAAGCTTGATTATAAGGTTGAATAAACAGCTTTACAGGTAAAAGTAAAAGGTCACAGAGTAATTACTCTGTGACCTTTTTGTGCTTTTATGCTAACTGACCTTCCAACCTGCATTTCGCGGGCAGAGTCTTGGATTTTTCTCACACGGTAGCGCGTGACTACTGACTACCGGCTACTGACTACTCTTAATGATGGCAGCCGTGCTCACCGCAGGTGTGACCTTCACCGTGCTCATGGTCGTGATGATTGCATTTTACGTCGGGGTTGTAAATAAGCTCACTCTTAAGGAAAGCAACAACCGCCGCATCAGCACTGCCCTGAACACCGCCGTATAATCTGATACCGGCATCCTTAAGTGCGGTCTGTGCACCGCCGCCGATACCTCCGCAGATAAGAATGTCAACTCCGTTTTCCTTTAAAAGACCTGCAAGAGCACCGTGGCCGCTGCCGTTGGCATTAAGAAGGCTTATCTTTTTGATTTCGGTTCCTTCGGTTTCATAAAGCTTGAACTGCTGTGTGTGGCCGAAGTGCTGAAAAATCTGTCCCATTTCGTGTGTAACTGCAATTTTCATATACATCATCCTTTCCGTAAAATTATATATCTATTGTACCACGGCAAAAAATAAAAGTCCATAGTTGATATTTTTTATTTCCGGTGTTATACTTGTTGCGTATGAAAAAAGAAAGGATGCATATGATGGATAAAAGATTTGACATTGTAATTGACAGAAAAAATACAAACAGTCTCAAGCACGACTTTGCGACTGAAAACGGTCTTCCTGCCGACGTGCTTCCTATGTGGGTTGCGGATATGGATTTCAAGGCTCCCGAGTGTGTTCTTGAAGCACTTCAGAATTCAGTCAGCCACGGCATATTCGGCTACAGCGACCTTAAGGATGACTTTTTCGATGCTGTTGCAGGCTGGTTTACAAGACATTTTTCATGGACTCCCGAAAAGGAGTGGCTTGTTAATACTCCCGGTGTTGTTTATGCACTT
Organism: Acutalibacteraceae bacterium; assembly: GCA_045577395.1. Lineage (GTDB taxonomy): Bacteria > Bacillota > Clostridia > Oscillospirales > Acutalibacteraceae > UBA6857. The sequence continues at coordinate 69,815 of JAZNIH010000078.1, forward strand.
GCTACTGCGGTGCGTGCCTATAGTGAAAAGGGCGACGGTGTTATTATTCAGCCTCCCGTTTACTATCCGTTCTATAACGTTATCAGAAACAATGACCGCAAAATCATCGAAAGCCCCCTTGTATACAAGGACGGAAAATACACTATCGACTTCGAGGATTTTGAAAAGAAGGTCAAGGATAACAACGTAAAGCTCTTTATCCTCTGCAGTCCCCATAACCCCGTCTGCCGTGTATGGACAGAGCAGGAGCTTAAGAAGCTCGGCGAAATCTGTCTTAAATATAATCTCTACGTGGTCTCCGATGAAATTCACTGTGACTTTACTTATGAGGGACATCCCCATCATATCTTTATCGATACCGTGCCTGAGCTTCGTGACAGAACAGTAATGTGTACCGCACCGAGTAAGACCTTCAATATTGCAGGTCTTCAGACCTCAAGTATTTTTATCCCCGGTGAAGAAGCAAGGGCAAAATTCAGAAAAGAAATCGACGTCAGCGGTTATACAGTACCTAACAATATGGGTGTTGTTGCCTGTAAGGCGGCATATAACGGCGGAGATGAATGGTATGAGGCCTGCTGGAAATATATCGGTGAAAATCTTGCTTACGTAAGAGAATATCTTGAAAATAACATTCCTGAAATAAAGCTTGTAGAGCCCGAGGGAACCTATTTCGCATGGCTTGACTGCTCAGGTCTCGGTCTTACAAAGGATGAGCTCAACGATCTTATCATAAACAAGGCAAAGCTCTGGCTTGATGCAGGCGATATCTTCGGTGAGATTGCAGAGCAGTTCCAGAGAGTTGTTCTTGCCTGCCCGAGAGCAACTGTAGAGAAGGCTCTTGAAAATCTTAAGGCTGCTGTTGACAGCATTAAATAATAAAGTCCGCGCTCTCCCGAGGGGGAGGCGGCTCCCTTAAAAAGCGTATCCTGCGGGTACGCTTTTTTCTTACGCCGCAGCCATTTGAAAATGCCCGCGACGCAAGCACCGCAGACCTTCTGCGAAGGTCTGCGGCAGGGAGCCGCCCCTTACCTCATCATCAGCCTTCCGTGAATAGAAGCCCCCTCATCCTGCCAATACTGACCCTGAGGTGATAATATGTGTACAGCAGTAAGCATAAGTCTCGGTACTCATTTTTTCGGCAGAAATCTTGATCTTGAATATACCAATAACGAAAATGTGGTTATAACTCCGAGAAAATACCCCTTCCGCTTCAGGTGTCATAAGGAGCTTTCCGACCATTACGCCATGATAGGTATGGGCTTAGTTGAGGAGGGCATACCTCTTTATTATGAGGCAACCAATGAAAAGGGACTCAGCGTTGCGGCGTTAAGCTTTCCCGGTGCTGAATACTGCAGTGAAAGGATCGGGACGGATAATATTGCATCCTTTGAGTTTATTCCGTGGGTGCTTTGTCAGTGTGAGAGCGTTGACGGGTGCAGGCAGCTTTTGCTTCACACAAATATAACTGATGAGGCCTTCAGCCCTCAGTATCCCGTGTCGCCGCTTCACTGGCTTATAAGTGACAGAAAAAGCTCACTTACGGTTGAATGTGACGGTGAAGAGGTCAAGGTATGGGATAATCCCGCTCATCTGCTTACAAACTGTCCCGAAATGCCCTTTCAGCTTTTTAATCTGAATAACTATATGCACCTTTCCGAAAGCTCACCTAAAAACCGTATGGGAGGTATGGAGTTATCTGTTTACAGTAAGGGAATGGGTGCATTGGGCCTGCCGGGTGATATGTCGTCAACGTCAAGATTTGTCAGGGCGTTTTTTGTTAAAGAAAAGCTTAGCGATGAGGGTGACGGCTACAGGAATCTTATGCAGTTCTTTCATCTTCTTGAATCGGTGTCAATGCCAAAGGGTACGGTAAAGGGCGAGGACGGAAGAGATGAATATACGGTTTATTCCTGCTGCTGTGACACAAACAGACTGATTTATTATTACCGTACCTATTTCAGCCCGTCGGTCAGGGCGGTTGAACTGACCGAGGAAAGAAAAAGAGGTGCAACACCGGAAATCTTCAGTCTGTGTGAAAACGATATAATAAAAGGAGAGAGTCTTTGGTGAGCTCTCTCCTTGGCTTTTTATTCTGTTATTTCTGCAGCTTCCTTCTGCATCTGCGGTGCGGGTGGAGTGGTATAGCGGGGGTCATCAGCATACTGAGTCTGCTGACTGTAGCGGAGTGCCTGCTGCCTTGCACTTTCTTCAAGCTGCTGTCTGTTGCGCTCTCTGAGAAGAGTAAGATAGCCGGGGTGCTTCATAGCAACCATAGCACTCGCAAAGCGGTTGTCGTCCATATCCATACCCGACATTTTTTTGATTCTTCTGAAGCAGAAGAAATACATAAATATGAGGAAGCCGTAGAAAATTACCTCTGCAAGCACGGAGCCGACCGAGCAGCAGTAATCGTAAAGGCCGTGGGCAAGAATTGAAACTATGAGGCACATTGCAACGTCCTTTTTGTGCGAGTATTCGGGAGCATCGGGAGGGATGACACCGAAGTGCTTGAGGTTAAGCTCGAGCTTGCGTGCCTTGATTTTCATATGCCACATACTGTAATAGTAGCCCATAAATACGCTGAAGAACATATGGGCGGGGACGGACATTACCGCTCTCATAAGAGCGTTTGTCCAGCCGTACTGTGTCACGTAAAGAATGTTTTCAAAGCCTGCGAAGCCGAGGGAAACGAAGACTGAGTAGATAAGACCGTCGAAAAGACTGTTGAAGTTTTTATTCTTTCTTGTTGCAAGAACGAGAACGATAAACTTGAAGCCCTCTTCAACAAGAGCAACGTTGAGAAAATACTCAAGGGCAGTATAAATTCTGAAAAGAACGGGATTTTCCAGAACCATTGTGCCGTCAATCTCTGTGCAGAAGGGGAGAAAGACAGAGTTGAGAATTTTACTCAGAAGCTGTTCGGTAAGAGCGGCGGGGAAGCATATTGCCACACCGAGACCGAGAAGGAGCAGAAGAAGTCCTGCAGGCTCCTTTTCGGCTCTGTCCTTTTTGAAAACGTAAATGCAGAGCACGGCGGCGGGAAGTATGCCGGCAATTGTCAGAAATATTTGATTCAGATCCATTTTTTTACCCTCTTATGTTTTATTTTATACAAAGAATTATAACGTATTTCTCGTCAAGATGATAATAGCTTAAGCTGCCTTTGTTATTTTTTACCAGCTCAATATCATATACCGAGTTGTTATCCATCAGGTCCTTCAGAGCCGTGTCGTAAGCCTTTTTATTGCTGAAGCGGATGCTTGCAAACTGCTGACCCTTCTGGTCGTTAAAGGCATTTCTGACAGATTCGAAATCGTATTCGGTGAAGTAGTAGCCGTTCAGACGGTGATAGTTGTATTTATCGCCGTTGCAGTCCGGTGCGGGATAATCCTCATCCGGTGTATGGTCTCTGAAGAGCTCCTGCTGATTGACACAGAAGTAGCTGTAATCTATACCCTTAGGATAGTCTGTGCTGTCAAAATCGTCCCAGGTGACGTCCATATAATAATACTGACCGTCTATTTCGATATAGTTCCATGCGTGGTATTCCTTAACTCCGTAGCCCTGAATATAGAAGGTGTTTACACCAAGGGCCCTTGTAAGGTAATAGAAGGATTCGGAATAGCCTCCGCACACACATTTTCCGTTGATGAGTGCACCGTAAAGAGAAAGGGTCTGCTCTGTGGAAACGCTTCTTTCGGTTTTGTTGATTTCGGGAAGAGCAGCCTTGTCGTAGACGATGTTGGTAACAAGATAGTCATGTACGTATTTTATCTTGTCGTAGTCGGTAACACAGTGAGAGGCACCGCGTATTATTTCGTCAACCTTTTTATTGAGGCGGTCTATGTATCCTTCACGGTCATTTGAATAAGTCCAGTAGGAATAGGTGGAAAGCTTTACGTTAAGATTTCCCGAAAGGTCGCTGTTCGTTATGCTTTTACTGTCAAGCCAGAAAAATTCAGGATGCTCATGAAGGAAGCCGTAATACGTATAGAGAAAATCATCTCTGGAAATACCCTCAAAGCTGAAGTTAAGCTCACCGTCGGCAAGACCCTTTGCAAGCTCGTTATAGACCTGCTTCTGCTTGTCGTCAAGCATATTGTATATACGGTCTGAGTCGGTGTATCGTACCTTAAATTTACCCGGACTGTTATTGACTAAATTGTTGACCGTTGTGCTTTGTGTGAAGCTTACCGTGCTCTGGGTGGGCTTTGTGGTAGAGCCGGTCTGAAAATTCATTGACGGCAGGGAAGCATCTGTGGTCTGAGGCTCAGAGGTTAACTGAGTGAAGCTTACGCTGAAGGAGCCCTGATTGTTTGTTGTACTGTAGGGTCCTTTGTTTATATCCTCTGCATCAAGGTCAACGAAAAGCGTTGAAACAAACAGAACAAGAAGCAGGAGAAATATGGTGCCCGAGCAGCCCCGTCTTTTATTATTGTTACTCATAGTCTCTTTCCTCCGCATCCTTTATTGCCTTTGAGACGTTTTCCGCATCATCGCAGATATCTGCCGTTTCGGGGTATTTTCTGTCAAGGAGCTTGTCTGCATATCTTCCGCGGTAGGTGTCTTTTTTTGCGATTTTACGGATACCTGTAAGGCAGATAAGGAAAACAGCGCCGTTGAAAACATAGAAAAGGAAGGTGAAGGAGCCGAGATTCACGAAGGAGCCGAGCCCCTGAACGCCGTGAACGAGAATCGGTAGGAAAAGCATAAGGAAGAACCACTTCTTTGAGGAGAAGGGCTTGATGATTTCAATAAGACCCGCTTTTTCATATTCCTTTTCGGCATTGCAGGCAGTTCTGTAGGCTCTCCACATAGTATAGCAGTAGCCCATTGTGATGCCAGAGAAAAGGTGAATGGGGAGAGAGTAAAGGCATCTGATGACGAGCATATCCCAACCGCTGACGAGTGCAAAGCGGATGTTTTCTGCCATACCGAAGCCGAGAGAAACGAAGGTAGCATAAACTATACCGTCAAAAAGACAGTTGAAATTTTTGTTGTTGCGGGTAATGAAGTAGGTGATAAGCCATTTTGCAATTTCCTCTACAGCAGCAACAGCTATAAAGGTGATGAGAAGACCGTGCCCCAGCTCTGCGAGAGGTGTTTTGTAACCGATGACGCCCTCAATACTCAGAATCGCCTGACTCATAAAAAGTCTGTCAGCGGCATCTGTCAGAAGACCTTCAAGTGCATTGGCGGGGAAGTAAACGGCACTGCCGAGTGCAAAAAGAAGTGCGATAAGACCTACAGGCTCCTTTTCTACCTTGTCGTTAAAGAAAACGTAAGCGGCAAGAAGCAATGCGGGAATCATTGCGGCTATTGAAATTTCAACCGATGCAAAACTCATATATTTCTCTCCTTTGACATATGTATACTCTTATTATATATATCGGTGAAGCTTTTTTCAATAAAAACAATAAAATTGTCAAAAAAAGACGGCACAGTTTATGCCGACTTCCCATAAGGCAGTATTTGTTTCTCGATGAAAATTCCCCGTATTTTTGCCAAAAGCCTCGCAAGGCGACAGCCTTGCTGCATTTTATGGCTTCAATACAAGAAATTTTCTTATCTTACGAAACTGCGAAGC
>JAZNIH010000079.1:0-18985 GCA_045577395.1 Acutalibacteraceae bacterium
ATAGATGGCTATGCTATATAGCTAAATATCCGTAATCTCCGAATTTTTGAATTCAACCAAAATCAAAAATTCAAAGGAGATTACATAAATGTCAAATAATAAAACTATAACTGTTCAGGAATTGAAAGAACAGTTTGTACAAGAGTGCACGATTTTAGATCCAAAAAAAGAATATCCAGGTTATACAGGTAAAGAAAAATATTTTATTGTCACAACCTTATCTGAATCAGAGTTAAAAAGAAAATACAAAGATATTATCGAATTGTTTACTCCGTATTTGTTGCTTGATAAATCGTTTATGTATGCGAGAGCAGAATTTAAACGTAATTCTCATAAGCATGAAATGAGGGCATTTAGAACAGAGGATATTTTTGGTTATGTAGATGGTGAAACAGAACTTTTCCATAAAGAATTGGTGATTGATACTCTTCATGATGATTTGATAAAAAACATTCAAATTGATGAAGTGTATAAAGCCACGGAACGGTTACCTAAGACTCAAAGAGAAAGGTTTATTATGCATTATTTTTATGGAATAAGCACACGTGAAATAGCTGAAAAGTATAGCGTAAGTCATGTTGCGGTTGTTAAATCGTTGGTATTGGCGACACAAAACATAAAAATTATATTGAATTTACCAAAATCATAAAAATAGTAGATTCCATGCAAAATCTAAACATTTTGTTAATGTTTTAAAAAATAGGTTACCACTTGGTCTCTCCCAGTGCATATAGGTGAGAATTATTATTTTGAGGGAGGTCAAGTGGTGGACAATCTTAATATTGATAATAACAAAATAGATATAGCTGATAAAAACGCCTGTGTGCCCATATGGGAAAAGTATGCCTTAACTATTTATGAAGCAGCAGAATACTTTAACATAGGTGAACACAGATTAAGACAACTCGTAAAAGAAAATAGATATGCAGATTTTGTTTTGTGGATTGGAGTAAAGGTTGAAATCAAGAGAAAACTGTTCGAACAATTTCTTGATGGAATAAATTCTCTGTGAATGAAAATCGCACATTTGTCATAACTGTTAGAACAATATATTATTGATGTGCAAAATAAAAAACAAGGAGAATTGTATTATGAAAAATCCATTTTATGTGCCCGGTCTGACCGAAAGCGTTGAACAGGAATTGAAAGCAAAAAAAGAGAAAGAAAAATTGGACGAAAGATACATTACTGTTACAGGTGCTGTGAAAAAGACTTATGTTACAACTGACAGAGGTGTTCAACGAGTAAAGAAGGTGGATGACCGTCAAAGTATTCAGATACCGGTATGGAAAAAGTATGCGTTAACAGTTAAAGAAGCATCTGGGTATTATGGTATTTCGGAAAGTAAATTAAGAGATTTCCTGATGCTTAATATAAAGCAACCATTTGTTCTTAAAGGTGGTGCAAGACTGTTAGTTAAGCGAAAACTGTTTGAGGAATTTCTTGACGGACAGACCATTATTTAGTGAGGAGGTTAATAATGCAAATTAATGATACTTTACAAATTATGATAACGCATAACAAAAGTATTAGAGAAACACCTATATGGAAAAAATCTTTACTTACTGTTGTTGAGGCGGCTAAGTATTTTCAAATAGGTGAAGAAAACATAAGACGAATAACGAGAGAACATAAAGATGAAAATTTTGTCTTATGGAGAAACAGAAGAGTATTTATAAGACGGGAAGCTTTTGAAAAATTTCTCGATGGATTAAATGAAATATAGGAGGTTAGATTATGTCTGAAAAAAGAAAGGATTCAAAAGGCAGAATATTGTGGCCGGGCGAATCACAGAGAGCTGACGGGAAATACGAATTTAAATATACCGATACAAACGGAAACAGACATTCTGTTTATAGTTGGAAACTTGTTGTAACAGATAAATTACCTGACGGAAAACAAATCGGTCCTTCACTTAGAGAATTGGAAAAGCAGATTAAGAAAGATTTAGACGATAAATTGCTTGTTCACGAAACTAATAAAATGACATTAAATTCGTTTTGGGATAGTTACATTGATTTGAAAAAGGAACTGAAAAAATCTACAAGAAGCAATTACATATATATGTATAATAGTCATGTGCGCCCTTCGTTTGGAAGAAGAAATATTGCTGATATAAGATATAGCGATGTTAAGAGATTTTATGTTTCTTTAATTCACGATAAAGGATTCAAACCAAACAGTATGGAAATAATACATACCATATTGCATCCTGTATTTACTTCGGCAGTACGAGACGGATATATCAGAAATAATCCTTCCGATGGGGTTATGGGAGATATAAAGAAAAGTTATGCTTGGGAAAAACCAAAGCGACACGCATTAACTGTTAAGCAGCAAGAGATGTTTGTAAAATTTACTGCAGAGTCATATCAGTATAAGCATTGGTTGACGTTAATTACAGTTATGCTCGGAACGGGATGCAGAATAGGAGAAGTTTTAGGATTGCGATGGGAAGATTGTAATTTCGAGGAAAATCTAATAAACATTAACCATACACTGATATACAGAAAATTTACGGATGAGCCGTGCCAATTCTCAATAACAACGCCAAAGACCAAATCGGGTGAAAGAATTATTCCGATGCTATCTGATGTAAGAGAAGCTTTGAAACAAGAATATATGAGTCAGTTAGAAGATGGCTTTAATGAAAGTGAGATAGACGGATACACAGGCTTCATTTTTAAATCAAGGTATAATACGGTATTAGCTCCACATTCTGTTAATACAGCAATTGCAAGAATAATAAAGGCGTGTAATGCAAAAGAAATAGAGGATGCAAAGAGTGAGGGCAGAGCTCCTGAACTGTTGCCACATTTCAGTTGTCATAATTTGAGACACACTTTTTGTACTCGTTTTTGTGAGAACGAAACAAACCTTAAGGTTATACAGGAGATAATGGGACACGCCGATATAACAACGACTATGGATGTGTATAATGAAGCGACAAAGGATAAAAAAATGGAAGCCTTTGCCGGACTTGAAGGAAAGATAAAGATTAGATAGTTTTAGTCAAGCAGTCAATTTATTTTGACTGTTTGACTTTTAGAAAACATGATGTAATAATATAGAAACAAACAATACCAAGTCTCTGATTACTTACAATCAGAGATGTTCTTCATTGTAGGACAATGTAAATTTTCCTTGATTTTTACGACAATTCTTACGACAAATCAATAAAAGTTATGCCATCTTATGACATTCTATGTGATACGATGAAAAACAGTTGGATAAAAAAGTAAGCGAAAAGCAGGGAAAATAAGGGTATGGGAAATACCCGGGCGAGTTCCCCACAATGAAGAGTCTTGATAAATAAAAGAATATAGGGGACAGTTCTCTGTCCTCGGATGAAAAGTAAAAATAAGTTAAGCTCCCTCGGCGAGGGAGCTTTTAGTTTTTTCATATCATAATGTTTTCTTGACAAGCAAAAAATGAGGTGGTAATATATGGTTGAAAGCAACAGGCTGACGGTTAGATGCAAAGACACAGAACCGTCCCCTGTCTTCCCAGGAGGGTATTTATGATGTCATTTCTACTATAGAGACGTATATGTTTGTTAATAAAAAATGGGTCTTGAAAAGTAGAGTAACCACATTTTTCCTGAACGCAATAGTATAGGGGTGTATTGATAAGTGAATATTTATTTATTGACAATTAAAGAAAAAGCGATATTGTTATTTTCAAGAGAAGAGTCAAGGATAGATCTAAAGTGCTATAAAGCCTGGGAAAAAATTAAATTAATGAATTTTTTTATTTGTTGTACATTGACATTTATTGTTAAGAGTGTTTTTGATTTGAATTGGATTTGCAATTTGTTTTTGGTGGTTTTTATTGATTATCTAATATTAACAATATGTGTTAATGTGTTGGTATTAGTGTGTCAATCAGGGGACAGTTCTCTGTCTTCGGATGAAAAGCAAAAATAAGTTAAGCTCCCTCGGCGAGGGAGCTTTTAGTTTTTTCATATCATAATGTTTTCTTGACAAGCAAAAAATCAGGTGATAATATATGTTTGAAAGCAACAGGTTGACGGTTAGATGCAAAGACATATAACCGTCCCCTGTCTTCATGGTAGGTGACGATAATGATATCAAGAGTTTCGTTTGAAAATAGAACAGGCTACAAACTGAAAATTACATATGATGAAAAAGCTTATATTCTTGAATGCACTGAAAGGGTTTTTATTCCCATCAATCCTAGTGAATCGAAATTGGTGAAGATTTCAATTGACGAAACTTGTTTTTTTGATAAAATAATGTTTGCTTCACGAAAATCAGAGATACTCACGTTGGATAGAGTAAATATTCCTTGTTATATTACAAAGTTTGATATGCTTTTTTATGATAAAGATATAACAACACATAAGATTGAGATAAAACAATCTTTAAGAAGATTTGAATATGATGTGGTATTTGCTTTGCTGACATTAGATGTGAATATTCCTGTGAAGTATAATTTTTGTGACAAAAATCAAGAAAGAAAATTTAAGGCTTTTAACATTCTAAATCAGGTCCCTATTCAATTTTTCTATTTTATTTGTGGTATATCTTTGATTTGTACTCTGTTTACAGGGCTTGAGCTTGTTAATTTGTTTTTAACTTTAGTAGGCGCAGGCTTTATTGCACTGTTCATAAGCAACATAAAAAAGCGTCATAAGCTTATTCGTTTTAATAAATATTTTAAAGATATTTTGACGCTTGACTCAGTTCCGTGTTTACCACTCAAAATCCGTAAACGAACTATTATCTTTAATGATGAGGAATAACACAGCCGACAGTTCTATGTCTTCAGATGAAAAGTAAAAGTTAAGGTTGCTGCCTCTCTTGAAAGGAGAGGTGGCAGCCGTAGGCTGACGGAGAGGTTCTCGACCTTATCTCTTGCAACACCGCTCAGCTATGCTTACACATATAAGGCTTCAGCCCGTGGCGGTAATTATACCATGTCAATCAGTGGACGGTTCTGTGATTGACAAATAGTCAAAGTTAAACCAGCCCCACCTTGTTTTACATAACCCTGTCACCTGTTCGATTACCGAGCAGGTGATTTTTATTGACAAAACCTGCCCGTGCTGATAAAATTAAAAAGATATAAGCTTGAAAAGGTTGATTTTATGCAGATGGTTTTACTTACTGCGCTGGGCGTGGGCTCTTCCACGGTTTTCGGCGCACTCATAGGCTTTCTTTTTAAAAAGGCTTCACATAAATTTACAGATATAATCCTTTCCTTTGCGGCGGGGGTTATGCTCTCGGCGGCGGTGCTCGGACTTATTGTTCCCTCTGTTGAATACGGCGGGAAATACGGCATAGTTATTGCGGTTATCGGTATTTTTGTCGGAGCCTTGTGCCTTAATCTTACCGATAAGCTGGTGCCTCATATGCATAAGCTTTCCGACGGGGGAGAAACTGCTGAGGACAGGCAGAGGCTGAGCAAGGTTCTGCTTTTTGTTATGGCTATAGCTATCCATAATCTGCCCGAGGGTATTGCGGCAGGTGTGGGCTTCGGCTCGGAAAACACCGCACACGCCCTCGTTATCGCCGGCGGTATAGCTCTGCAGAATGTACCCGAGGGTATGGTGATTATTGCGCCTATGCTCGCGGCAGGAATATCGGCAAAAAGAACCTTTGTTATTGCGGCATCCACGGGTCTTGTTGAGGTTGTGGGCACTCTTATCGGCTATTTTGCAGTGAGTGCCGCAAGTGCAGTGCTTCCCTTCGCCCTTGCTTTTGCCGGCGGTACCATGCTTTATGTGGTCAGCGCCGATATGATACCCGAGACCCACGCCCACGGAGCAGAAAAGGGAGCAACCTACGCTCTGCTTGCAGGCTTCTGTCTGATGCTTGTTACCGACTATATTTTTGCTTAAGCTAAGTTGGCGAGCATAATCCGAAACAGTTTTTTGAATACGGATTTTCGCCATTCTATTGTTAAAATACTCGCGAATCCGCAAGGATTCACTGCGTTTTGTGCCTCAGCCTGACAAAAAGAAGATTTTTAATTGGATTTTTGGATGCTGAGAACGATGAAAGGCTGACGCCTTTCAAGGACGAAGCACCGAAAAGCCTTTAAAAGGAACGCTTTCAGGCTATTTCGGATTATACTGGCCAACTTAAGTTGAAAGGAAACTTAAAAGAATGATAAAAAAACTGACAGCCCTGCTGCTGTGTGCAGTTACCTGCTTTTGTCTTTGCTCCTGCGGCTCTGTTACCGGTGAGGACACAACTACCTCAGGGCCTTCCGATATTTCCGTAACGGAGGAATCTACGGATAATCTTATTGTTATAACCACAACAGAGGTAACAACAGACTTAACCACGACAGAGGTAACAACTGAGGCTATAACAACAGAGTTTACAACAACCGAGACTACAACAGAAGCTACAACAGAATATACCACCGAGGCGGTCATACCTCCGCCTCCTGCTTACGAGGGCTCTACGCCTCTGCTTTATAAGGTGACGGATAATAAGGGTAATTACCTGTGGCTTATGGGCACAATCCACGTGGGCAGACAGAACTATTATCCTCTTCCCGATTACGTCAATAAGGCCTTTGAGGAAAGCGAAGCTCTTGCGGTTGAGGTTGACATCACAAAGTTCAGCAAAAACTATCTTGCACAGATGTATGCTCTCAAGCAGCTGACCTATAACGACGGAAGCACAATAAAAGACCATATTCCCGAGGAAACCTATAATAAGGCAGTCGCAATTCTCAAGGAAAACGGTATGTATTCAGAGGCGCTGGAGGGCTATAAGCCTGTTATGTGGTCGAATTTTATTGACAACGCTTCAATATCAAAGCTCGGCGCCGACTCATCCTTAGGTGTTGACGTTCATTTTATCAACCGAGCCAAGGAAACGAAAAAGCCCGTGCTTCAGATTGAGTCCTCGGGCAGTCAGTATTCTATGATGGGTGATTTTTCCGAGGGACTCCAGCTTATGATTCTTCAGGGGTCTGTTAATTCCTACGGTAAGCCCGAAAAAACAAAGGCGGACCTTGAAGAGATGATGGATTTGTGGTATGAGGGTGACGAAGCGGAGTTTTCCGCATATCTTAAAAAGGATAACAATTACGATAACGAGACTGTGAAAAAGCTTATGGCTGAATACAACAAGGCAATGTTCACCGACAGAAACAGAAAAATGACCGACTATGCGGTCAGAAAGCTTAAAAAGGGTGACAAGGTCTTTATATGTGTCGGTGCGGCTCACGTTATCGGTGATGACGGAATGGTAAAAAGGCTCAGAGATTTAGGCTACAAGGTTGAAGCTGTAAGATAAAATAAAAAAGCCGTCGGGATTAATGAATCCCGATGGCTTTTTGCATCATTATGTATCTGCTTGCTATGTAAATTCGGCGGGCAGAATGTGCCTTTCTCCACACGGTTAAAGCGCAATTTTACATTCTGCATTCTGCACTTTGCATTTTACTTGCGTCCCGTTGAGCCGAAGCCGCCTTCACCTCTTACGGTGTCCTCAAGCTCATCAGCGAGAATGAAGCTTGCGGTGATGTAGGGGGCAATTACCATCTGAGCAATTCTTTCACCCGGCTCTACGGTCTGAGTCTGATTGCCGTGATTGTGAAGTGCGGTCATAGCCTCTCCGCGATAGTCTGAGTCGATAACGCCTACCTTATTTGCGGGGGCGAGACCTCTTTTTGAAGCAAGTCCGCTTCGGGCATATACAAAGCCTGCATAGCCTACGGGAATTTCAAAAGCAAGACCGGTAGGAATGAATTTTGTTTCGCCCGGCTTGATTGTAACTGCCTCGTCAATAGCGGCATAAAGGTCTGCACCTGCGGCAAATTCACTGCCATAGGTGGGGATAATAGCATTGTCTCTGAGCTTTTTTATTCTTACGTCATACGTCATTGTTTTCTTCCTCCCAAAGTATTGTTCTGTTTTCGCTGAGTGTTCTTTTAAGGTCGATTATTCTCTGATTTTCCGAGCCCTTGAAGCGAAGCTGAAGATTTTTCTTTTCTTCGATGAACCTGCCGTCTACAAGAATATCAATGCAGTTAAGCATCCTTTTTGTGACTGCAAAGTCGCAGAGCCTTCCCGAAAGGAGGTCTGCTTCAAGGGTGTAGCCCGTGTAGCACCATACGGTTTTATCGGGATATGATTCTTTTATTTTTTCTAAAAGGGGAGCAAGCTCCTTCTGATTGACGGGCTCGAAGGGCTCACCGCCTAAAAGGGAAAAGCCTTTTATATAGTCGGGCCTGAGGGCTTCGATTATTGTGTCAACCTCTTTTTTGGTGAATTTCTCACCGAAATTGAAGTCCCATGCCTCCTCGTTGAAGCAGCCCTTGCAGCGGTGTGTGCATCCGCTTACAAAGAGTGAAACTCTCACCCCGGGGCCGTTAGCCACGTCAAAGGGCTTTATTGTTGCGTAATTCATATTTTACCTCCGGTAAAACAAATGCAAAATGCAGAATGCAGAATGCAAAATTATGGACGCGTACAGACTTTCATTGCTTCTGTCGCATCTGCCCGCAGAGATAAGTCAGACATAGTGGCGAAAGGGTAATCAGATAGAATGTGCTGAAGGCCCACCTAATCCTTAGTCCCTGATCACTAGTCCCTTTTCTGCGAATTATAAGTGAAGAACTCGTGCTTTGATTTCTTTTGTCTTACCAACGTTCCAGAAATTCTCACCGAGATAGCCGCAGGTACGTCTTGTAACGTTCATCTTTCTCTGGTCGGTGTTGCCGCAGTTGGGACATTCCCACTGAATATCGTCGTTGATTTTGATTTCACCGTCAAAGCCGCATTCGTGACAGTAGTCACTCTTGGTGTTGAATTCAGCATACTGAATGTTGTCGTAAATAAACCTTACAAGCTCCTCAAGAGCCTCAAGGTTGTGGCGCATATTGGGGATTTCAACGTAGGAAATCGCACCGCCCGAGGAGATTGTCTGGAACTGACTTTCGAAGGTGAACTTTGTGAAGGCATCTATATCCTCACGAACGTCAACGTGATATGAGTTGGTGTAGTAGCCCTTGTCGGTTACGTCCTCGATAGTGCCGAAGCGTGCCTTGTCAACTCTTGCAAAGCGGTAGCAGAGTGATTCTGCGGGAGTGCCGTAAAGACCGAAGCCGAGACCTGTTTCCTTCTTCCACTTTTCGCAATGCTCACGAAGGCTCTTCATAACCTTAAGAGCGAATTCCGTGCCGACGGGGTCGGTGTGGCTGACACCCTTCATAAGCTTGGTGAGCTCATAAAGACCGATGTAACCGAGAGAAATGGTGCTGTAACCGTCGTGAAGGTATTTCTCGATGGTTTCGCCCTTCTTGAGTCTTGCGATGGCGCCGTACTGCCAGTGGACGGGGCTTGTATCGGAAATAACATTGTGAAGAGCGTGATGACGGCACATAAGAGCCTCAAAGCAAAGTGAGAGTCTGTCTTCGAGAAGTTCCCAGAACTTTTCCTCGTCGCCCTTTGCGAGAATACCTATCTGAGGAAGGTTAAGGGAAACAACGCCCTGATTGAAGCGGCCTTCAAATTTGTATTCGCCGTTTTCGTCCTTCCAGGGTGAAAGGAAGGAGCGGCAGCCCATAGGTGAAAAGACGTTGCCTTCATAGTTTTCGCGCATCTTTTTGGCGGAAATATAGTCGGGATAAAGTCTCTTTGCCGAGCATTTGACCGCAAACTTTGTGATATAGTCATATTTTCCGCCCTTGAGGCAGTTATGCTCGTCAAGAACATAAACAAGCTTGGGGAAGGCGGGAGTTACATAAACGCCCTTTTCGTTTTTGATGCCCTCATATCTCTGACGGAGAATTTCATAAATAATCATGGCGTTCTCTTCGATATATTCGTCGTCTTTTCTGAGGTTGAGGAAAATAGTAACGAAGGGGGACTGACCGTTGGTGGTCATAAGGGTGTTTATCTGATACTGAATAGTCTGAACGCCTGCCTTAAGCTCATCGTTAAGACGGTCTGAGGCAATTCTTTCTATTGTAGCCTGGTCGAATTCCTCACCGAAAACCTCTGTAAGGTGCTTGACAAACTTTTCCTTGCTCTTTCTTAAGTATTTGCCTAAGTGGCTGATGTCAACCGACTGACCGCCGTACTGACTGCAGGCAACGGAGGCAATAATCTGAGTTGTGATGTTACATGCCACGTGGAAGCTCTTGGGGCTTTCGATGAGCTTGCCGTTCATAACGGTGCCGTTGTCGAGCATATCGCCGATGTTGATAAGGCAGCAGTTGAAAATAGGCTGAAGGAAGTAGTCTGCATCGTGGAAGTGGATAGCACCCTCATCATGAGCCTTTGAAATATGCTCGGGGAGAAGAAGTCTTCTTGTAAGGTCCTTTGAAACCTCACCTGCGATAAGGTCACGCTGAGTAGCCGCCATAACCGCATCCTTGTTTGAGTTTTCCTCCATAACGTCCTTATTTGAGTTTTTGATAAGGCTGAGAATTGAGTCGTCGGTTGTGTTAGCCTTTCTTACGAGGGCTCTGTTATAACGGTAGATAATGTAAGCCTTTGCGAGTGCGAAGCGGTCAAGCTGCATAAGCTTATGCTCAACCATATCCTGAATATCCTCAACGAGGATTCTTGTTCTTTTTTTGTCTGCTATGTAATCTGCAATGGCTTCGATCTGATTGTCTGTTATGCGGTTTTCCTCGTCTACAGCTTCGTTAGCCTTCTGAAGTGCAACGATGATTTTGTTGCGGTCGAACTCAACAACGGTGCCGTCTCTTTTGATAACTGTCATATATTTCACCTTTCTTTCCCGAATTTATGTCAGTCTAATTCTACAATATATTTGGTACTAAAATCAAGCGGTAAACACAAAATATTGTGTTTTTTACCCTTTGCACAAAATATAGCTGCAAAAGGGCAATTTTTTTGGAGCGGCTTTTTAAAGGCTCAATAAAGTTGTTGACAAAATGTGAATATCATTGTATAATTACACCGTAAAGACCAATGTCTTCAATTTAAAAAGGAGGAAACGACGATGAACGAAAACAAAAAAGAAGTTATAGAGAATAAGGAGCCCGACTGGAGCTTAGGTATGTTCTGGGAGGATATCACCTTTATTCTTAAGAAAATCGGTGAAGTAATCGAAGCAATTATCAAATCATTCAAGGGTGAATAATTTTCGATTTGCTGACAGGTGCCTGAGGGTGCCTGTCTTTTTTTGAAAATTTTTTTGATTTTCAGCGTGATTTTTTTAAAAAAACATGATATAATTCTATTACAGCAGTAAGCTGTCACGGGAGTGATTTCGGTGCGGTTTTGCAGAAACGGTAATCTGCATATCTTTCTTTATTACTAAACATCTCTCTGCAATTCAGGCTTTGCATTATACCGTAGTGCATAAGCTGTAAGGAGGTGTTTCGTATGAAGCGAGTAAAAGCTGCTTGTATTTTTCAGACTCTTGTTTTTTCACAGAAGCCTGAGCTTGAGCTCAGTAAAGAGCGGGCATTGAAGCTCAATTATGATGAAATAGAGCATTATAAGTCAACTCTTGAAAAATCAAAAACAAGATACCGTATCGTTGACGTTGCTGAACAGGAAGACGGTTCCCTGCTTGTAAGAGTAAGAAAACAATACAATGACAAAACTGATGTTTCGGAATATTTTGAATAAGAAGAAGCAGCAACAGTATGTAACGCCGTCCGGAGAGGCGGCGTTATTTTGAAAAATACAAACAGGAGGTCTTTATGAATTCGACTGATGAGATAAAGAAAAATATTGAAAGGCTTTTCAGAAAAAATCCCAATATTCATATAAATATAAGAATGACAAAGCCGAAAATTGAGCTTAAAAACGACCCTGCGAAAATAAAAGGAGTATATCCTAACTTTTTTGTTATTGAGGAAAGCAGCAGCGGATATAAAAGAATCCACAGTATAAGATATATCGATATTGTTCCGGGGTATATTGAGATTGTTGAGCTCGGACCTGTTGTCTGATATTCTGATAAAAACATAATAGTAACGGCGGCTTATGCCGCCTTTTTTTGTGAGTAGGAAATCAGTTGTCAGGGCAATTCCTTTATCGCTGACTACTGACTGATGATTAACTGTATTTGGTATATCTTACAAATTTCATTATAAGAAAAGTACATACGGCTGATAATATGTTGAAAATAGTCAAAGATAGTGTTATAATACAACTTATAATATATAATAAGGAGAAAGCGTATGAAATTGAAGAGAATAATAAGCCTGCTTCTTGCCGTGTTTATGATATGCACCTGCTTTTACGGCTGCGGTGCAGACAAGAATGAGGACGAAACAACAACTGAGCCCGAAACCACTGTGGAGGAAACAACTGAGCCCGAAATAATTCAGAACGTTCCTACTACCGATGAAAACAGCGACGGTCAGGGCAATTATATCAACCGTCTGACGGGTCTTTACGACGTCAGCGAGGCTGCAGCAGGCAAAAGACCTATGGCTGTTATGATAAGCAATATCAAGGCGGCTCTTCCTCAGTACGGTATCAGCGATGCGGATATTCTTTACGAGGTTGTCGTTGAGGGCGGTATCACCCGTATGATGGGCGTTTATGCCGACTATACACAGATTCCCGAGGTCTGCTCGGTAAGAAGCTGCAGATATTATTATCCCATTTTTGCAAAGAGCTATGATGCAGTTTATTTCTGCTTTGGCAGTAACAAGCTCTTAGGTACACCTCAGCTTAAAAAGACTGACCACTTTGACGGTAACAAGGGCTATGACCGTCTTTTCGGCAGAGACCCCGAAAGAAAGAAGACATATCCCACAGAGCATACTGCTTATCTCAAGGGTCCTCAGATTCCCTCAGCACTTGAGCATTACGGAATGAGAACCGACTATGCCGAGGGCAGAGATGTAAATGCCTTCAACTTTGTTCAGACAGGCACCGAGACCAAGGGCGTTGATGCCTGCACAAGGGCTGTGCTTACCTTCTCAAAGAGCTATTACAGCACCTTTGACTACAACGCTGAAACAGGCACCTATTTCAAGCTTCACTCAGGCAACGCTCACAAGGATCAGAGAAGCGGTGAGCAGCTTAATTTCACCAACCTCTTTATCCTTCAGACCGACGTTCACGTTTATAACAAGAGCGGTATTATGGAAGTTGACTGGAAGGGCGGTAACGGCTACTATATCACAAAGGGTACCGTTCAGAATATAACCTGGGAAAAGCCCACAGAGGACAGCGAAATCAAATTCTATGCCGCAGACGGCAGCGAGCTTGCCGTTAACAGAGGCAAGAGCTATATCGGTGTAATATCCGAAGGAAAAACAACACTTAAATAAGAGGTTAATATTATGATTATTTCCCGCCTTAAGGATGATGTATATCTTTCAACGGTCAACCTTGCCGGTACTCACGACAGTGCTACTGCCTTTGTGGGTATGGAAAAAATGTGCCGTTGTCAGCACCTTACCGTAGCTGAGCAGCTCAGAGCAGGCGTAAGGCTTTTTGATATACGTCTTTACAGCAAGGGCGGGGAATTTTATCTTTGCCACGCTGTTGCCGACTGCTTTGAGGATGAGAAAAAGACGAAGAAGCTTAAGCTTGATACGCTTCTTACCTTGTTCTGCACGTTTCTTGAGGAAAATCCCCGTGAGACTCTTGTGCTGAGCATCAAGCTTGACAGAGGTATACAGAACAAGGCCTTCTTTTCTGCTTTTTACAACAAATACGTCAGGGACAACGAGGGAAAATGGTATCTGAAAAATGAAAATCCACGCCTTTCCGAATGCAGAGGCAAATTAGTGCTTATGCGCCGCTGCAAGAGAAGGAGAAGCTTCCTTCAGAAGGAAAGCTGCGGTCTTGATTTCTCATTCTGGAAGGATCAGGATTCAAAGAAAAAGACTTATCCCTTACCCCTCAGACGTACCGAGGGCTACGGCGCTATGATTCAGGACAGATACGGTCTTCATTATGAAAGAAAATGGAAGGAGTGTATATTGCCCTTCCTCGACAGCTGTGAAACGTCGGAAAGGGACTTCGCAATTCACTTTCTTTCAACTGCCCGCAGAGAAAAGGGTGCAGACCTTACTCAGGGTGCGGCTTATATCAACGGTGAATTTATGAAGCACCCCCTTAAAAAGGGAGCGGGGTGGATATTCGTTGACTTTGCCGACGAAAAAATAATTTCAAAAATAATGAATTCAAATACGGAGGAAGCATTATGAAGCTTGCAGTTTTAGGCGGCGGCGGTGTCCGTTCACCCTTTCTTGCAAAATCGATAGCACTCGGTGCAAGGAATATCGGTATTACCGAAACCGTTTTTATGGATATTGATGAAGAAAAGCTTTTTATATACGGAAAGATAGCAAAGAAGATATCTCAGCTTATTGACCCCGAGCTGAAATTCAGCCTTACAACAGATTCGGTTGAGGCACTCACCGATGCGGATTTCATCATAACGACAATCCGTGCCGAGGGTGACAGAGGCAGAGTTTTTGATGAAAGAACTGCCCTGAATCTCGGCGTTCTCGGTCAGGAAACCACCGGTGCAGGCGGCTTTGCAATGGCTCTTCGCAGTATACATACTCTTCTTGACTACTGTGAGCAGGTTAAAAAGTATTCAAAGAAAAACGCTCCCGTTTTCAACTTCACAAACCCCAGCGGACTTGTAACTCAGGCCCTTCGTACAATGGGATATGATAACGTTTACGGCGTATGCGATGCACCAAGCGGCTTTTTACGTCAGCTTCGTGATATGACGGGCAGACGTGACCTTAACTGCGAGTGCTTCGGTCTTAACCATCTTTCATGGTTTAAGGATTTCACAAGCGGCGGCGAGGATGTAACAAAGGAAATTCTTAATCATCCCGAGCTTTATAAAAAGAGTGAAATGCGCCTTTTCGATAAGGCAATTACCTCACTTTCCGATAATCTTCTTCCGAATGAATATCTCTATTTCTATCACTACCGTGACAGAGCGGTGAATTCTGTTCTTGCAAGTGAGAAGACAAGAGGTGAGACCATTCTCGAAATCAACGAGCATATGCTTTGTGAGATGAGAAAAATCGACATCGACAATGATTTTGAAAAGGCATTTGCCTGCTTTATGACTCATTACGCTATGAGAGAAAACAGCTATTTTGCCATTGAAAGCGGCAAGGCGAGAGAGGAAAAATTCCCCACACCTACCGTTGAGGAATATATAGCACAGCCCGAAAACGGAAGCTATGCGGCGGTTGCACTCGATTACATCAGGGCGATGAATACGGGCAACAGCGTACAGATGGTGCTTTCCGTGCCCAACGACGGTGCACTCGACTTCCTTGATGACAACGACGTATGCGAGATTACCTGTACTGTTGATAAGAACGGTGTGCATACTCATAAGATAGCCGACGTTCCGGAAATGCAGAAAAATCTTATCCGTGCAGTCAAGCATTACGAAAACCTTACCGTTGAGGCTGTTATGGAAAGAAGCAGGGAAAAGGCAGTCAAGGCACTTGCCGTGCATCCGCTTATCTGCTCATACCCCATAGCGGAAAAGCTCGTTGACGCTTATGCTGAGGAATATAAAAAATATATAGGGGAGTGGGAAAGCTGATGAAGGTTCTTCTCAAAAAAAGTATCAGAGTTACCCCTGAAAATGAAAAAACCAACATTTTTCTTCCCTTTGATGTTGGCGGCGGCTTTAAACGGCTTGAAATAGATTACAGTTATTCACCGAAAACTCTTGAGGATGAAGAAAAAAGCAAGGTACTCATAAAGGAAAATCTTATCCGTGACGGATGGGACGAAATAGCGGCAAGGGGAGATTACAAGGCGTTTATGCCTCTTAAAAATCTTATTACCCTTTCACTTGATTCTCCCGAGGGCTATGTAGGTGCGGCACACAGACAGGCTGATACTCAGCACCACGAAATCAGCGAGGGTTTTTCTTCGGTGGGCTTTGACAGAGTTAAGATAACCGCAGGTGAATGGACTCTTGCACTTAATCTTCATGCGGTTGTCAGCGATGAATGTAACTGCGAAATCGAGGTGAGGGGATATGAATAAAAAATGGTATCCTTGTGAGCTGCATTGTCATACGGTGCACTCCGACGGTGATTTCACTGTAGAAAGGCTTATTTCAACCGCAAAGGAGCGTAAGCTCTGCGGTATCTGTCTTACCGACCATAACACAATGTCGGGACACAAGCAGACAGAGGCGGAAGCGGAGCTGAAAATATTAAAGGGCATCGAGTGGACTACCTATTTCGGTCACATGCTGGTGCTTGATACAAAGGAATACGTTGACTGGCGTGACGCTACACCTGATAATATCGATACAAAGATTTCTGCCGTAAAGGAGCAGGGCGGACTTGTGGGTATTGCCCATCCCTTTCAGATAGGCACACCGATATGCACCGGCGGTCATTGGGATTTCAGGGTGAAGAACTGGGAAAAGGTCAATTATATGGAAATTTTTGCCGAGGGTGAGCCTTATCTCAACATTGCCAACGGCAAGTCGAGAAAAAAGTGGCATTCACTTCTTTCGGAGGGCTACAGAATAACTCCCACAATGGGACGTGACTGGCACAGAGAGACTAAAAACATCTATCATTCGGCTTGTACCTATCTTAATATAGAGGGTGAGATCACTCCCGAAAAAATGAAAAAAGCCATAGCCGAGGGCAGAACTCTCGTCTCTAACGGTATATTTATGAGCTTTGCCGACGAAAAGGGCAGAACCTCAGGCGACACGGTTGAAGCGGGCGCTACGGTGCTTAAAATCAGTACAGACCTTACGAGACACAGAGAGCTTGAGCCCGAAAGAGAAATCCGACCCGAAAGATTCGTTCTTTGCAGCAGCGAGGGTGAAAGAGATTATCCCTTCGGTGATACTCTTACCTTTGAGGCAAAGGAAAACGAATGGTATTCGCTGGAAATATGGGGAAGCTTCGACGATAAGGAAAACACCCTTCTTTGTCTTGCAGCACCCTTTTATACAAAATAGTTAAAGGAGAAAACTTATGACAGAAAACAATACACAAAAGCGGTACGTAGGCGTTAAGGAAACGCTTATTTACGGCATAGCAAACGGAGGTCAGTGTATAGGCTACAACCTTATCCGCGGACAGATTAACATTTACCTTTGCTACGCCCTCGGTGTTGAATTCAAATACGTTACTCTTATGATGGCGATTATGACCTTCTGGGATGCCTTCAACGACCCTCTTATGGGCTCGATTGTTGACAAGACCCGTACCCGCTACGGTAAGCTCAGACCCTACCTTATGTTCGTACCCATTCCTCTTGGACTTATGACAGTTATATTCTTCGGCGGTGCAACCTTCCTGAGCGGAGTTGACAATGCCGCAATAAAGACTGTATATATGTTTGTCACCTACTTCCTGTGGGAATTCTTCTATACCATAGGCGATATTCCCTTCTGGGGACTTTCAGCCGCCATTTCACCTAACCCCGAGGACCGCTCAAGAGTAATCAAGTCTGCAAGACTTATCTCCGGCATTATCGGCGGTATTCCCGGCATCATAATGGTTGCTTTCATAGACCTTCAGAAGAGCGGCGTGCTTCCTTTCTCGCTTGCAACACTCTTCCTTGTTTTCGGTATTATCGGCGGTACTATAGGTATGGTGCTGTTTTCACTTGCCGGCTTCTGCACCAAGGAAAGAGTTGTGCCCACTAACGACGAGCCCAGACTTCTTGACTGTTTCCGCTACCTTTTGAAGAATAAGCCTCTTTTTCTGCTTACGCTTTCATCACTCATAGGAACAATTGAAGGCATCGGCGGCAATTTCACAACCTATTATTACTCATTTTCACTCGGTATTGCCAGCCTTTCACTTCTTGCAGGTCTTCCCGGTACTGTTGCAGGCTATTCAACCTATGCTGTTATGTCAAAGCTTGAAAGACGCTGGTCGAGCAAGCAGATTGTAACAAGAATATCCTTTATTCACGCCGGTGTTACCGTAGTTGTGTTCCTTATCGGCTGCAAATTCTACAGAAATCCCGGTGTTATTGTGCCTCTTCTTGCAATTCAGGGCGTATCCTCAAGCATAAGCGGCTCAATCAAGGCTGTTATTCCTACCAAGATGATTGGTGAGACTGTTGACTATATGGAGTGGAAAACAGGTGAAAGAAACGAGGGTATGGGCTTCTCGATTCTTACCTTTGTAGGTAAGCTTACGGGCTCACTTTCAACCACTATTGCAACTGCACTTATGCCCGTACTCGGCTTTGTTCAGCAGAGGGGCGAAAACGGTGCCGTTCTCTGGCATCTTCCCGAAGAGGGACCTGTAAACACACGCTTCTGGATGTGGGGTCTTGTTACCTGCATACCCACAGTGCTCGGCCTTCTTGCTCTTATTCCCTACAAGTTCTACGACCTCGAGGGAGAAAAGCTTGAAACTATACAAAAGGAAATTGTTGAACGCAGAGAAAAGGCCGCTCTTGCAGTAAAGGAGGCAGAATAATGGATAACAGATGTCCGAAATGCGGAGAAAAGCTCAGCCTGTTTTATATAAAGCCCGAGTGCCCCGAATGCGGCTGTGATATAAACTATTACGATTATGAAAACCGCCTTGAAAAGGACGCGGAAAAGGCAGAGGCTGAATTCGAGTGGCTCAACAGAATGCTCGATAAATTTATCAGACCGATACTCAATATATTTAAGAAAAAGAAATAAGCAAAAAAGGTCACCGCTTCGAGGCGCACTCCGTAAGGAAGTGCGCCTCAGTTATATTCGCCTGACGGCGAGTGATATTGCTTCGCAGTGATATTATGCTACGCATAGTGATATTGTCCTTCGGACAGTTTATAGGGCGAATATAATATCACTGAAACCGGAAGGTTTCAATAACACTTTTGCCAATAGGCAAAAATATCACTGCAAACGACAGTTTGCAACATCACTTTACCTGCCGAGAAAGCTATTCTTTATTTTCGGCAAATATTACCTATCTCAAAGTATGTAACCCACTATGACACTTTCACAATCTTTGTGTAAAGTGTCATTTGTTTTGGTGGAATAAAAAACAAGAGAGACAACTTCTTTACGAAGTGTCTCCCTCG
>JAZNIH010000080.1:0-2532 GCA_045577395.1 Acutalibacteraceae bacterium
CTGTGCATCTTCAATCATATGACAATAAACGTTAGTAGTCGTTGAAACCGTCGAGTGTCCTAATGCTCCCGATACCGTTACAATATCTACACCGTTGTTTACAAGAAGCGATGCAAATAAGTGTCTGAAACTATGCAGACCATAAAATGGCAAATCGTGCTTTTCACAGAATTCACCAAGCCAGAAATAAGGTGTGCCGTTTTGCATCGGTTCACCGTTCCATTTCGTATAGAGCCTGTCTGTTTCTACCCACTTATCACCGTATTTAAGAGCTTGCTCGTCCTGTTCAGCCTTGTATTCTTTCAGCATATCCATTATTTCCTGCGGAAATTTCAGCGTTCTCTGCGACTTTCTCGTTTTAGTAGTATCCGTATAAACGCCTTGCTGTGCAGTATAATTGGAAGTTCTGCGTATTTTGATGATATTATTTTCAAAATCAACATCTTTCCATTCAAGTCCGAGAAGCTCGCCTCTGCGGAATCCACTGTATATCGCAAGGTTGAAAAATGTACGGTACTTCAAAGGCTCATCATTCAACAGCATAAGGAATTTTTCAATTTCTTCCAATGTATAAATTTTCTTTTCTGTCGGCTCTCCTTTTGGAATTGTCACCTTTGAACAGGGATTTTCCGATACAACACCCATTTTCACCGCATAAGTGAAGATATCAGAAATCAAGCTAAGGTTGTGGCGGATAGTCTTGGGAGCAAGTGGCTTTCCTGTTCGCTCATTTGCTCCGTCCTTGGACAATGTGTTCACAAATGCTTGTATCTGTCTTGGTGTTATCTTATCCATACGCATATGCCCAATGGCTGCGTATACTCTTTTGCGGAGCTGTAAAAGTCTTTCATATGTAGTGTTTCGAAGATTTGGTCTTGCATATTCCTCAAACCACTCCTCTGCAAACTCCTCGAATTTGACAGCCCTGCTCTGATAACCGTGCATACAAGCTTCCTCAAACATAACCGCCTGACGATTCAGTTCCTTTTCAATCTGTTTCGGTGTCATTTTTGCATCTGGTTTCCACGTCATTGATTGGATTACCTGTTTGCCCTTTGTGTTATAGCCACAGCTCACTCTGATTGAGTAGCTGTCACCACGTTTCTGAATAGTTGCCATAATATAAAACCTCCTGTTTTACATCACGACATATCTTTCCACAACCATTGTAGCGCACTTAACAGCACATTGTCAAGGTCTTTTTGTATTTTTTAAGATATGCCGTTAGTTTATTCTATCTCTGTATTTCTTAATTTATTGTATGTAAATCTCTTAAAATCCTCACTAAGTCCGTAAGCATCAATAAAAGCAGTGGCTTTGCGTAATTTTGACTTCAAATTCTCCGTTTCGGATATACGCTTGGATTCTTTACTCAGATTTTCACGTGAGAAAGTCGCAGGCTGTCTGTATTTTTCAAGTTCAGCATTTTGCTTTTCTGCAAGTTTTCTCAACTCTGCATTTTCTTTGCGAAGTTCAGCATTTTCGGATTTTAGCTTTTTTGTTTGTTTTGTACTTGTAACGTGCTTTTTCGCCAAGTCAGAAAGAGTTTCATAATCCTCTTTTGAAACAGTAACCTTGCCGCCGAAAACAGACTTTTTCGTTTCAACGCTGTCAATATCTATCAGCTTAACTTGTTTTTTCTCTACCGCATCAAGTTCTGCATTGATTTCCAAAAGTTTATCAGCTTTTTCATCTATTTCTGATTCAAGATATGCAACAGCAGACCTCTTTTCTTTTTCAATAGAAGCAAGTTCATCAACCTTTTTCATCTGCTCCTTGTACTCAGCTACTTCAAGGCTTCCTCTGGACTTTTCAGGCGGCAGCGGTTCAATTCCATGTTCAAGGCAAATTTTATTCAGCACTTCAACTTCAGCTGCTCTCCAACGGGCAATAGCTTGTTTACCCGTACCGTATCCCATTTCTTCCAAAGCCTTTGCGATACCATTCTGGATATCCTGTCCACGTTTGTGGTGTGCTATGGGGATATAGTCAATGTGCAGATGCGGTGTAGCTTCATCCATATGCAGAACTGCATTGAAAACATAAAAGTTTGGATTTCTTGATTGAAAATCTTTCATATATTCTTTCAGACATTCTGCAACAAGTTCAGCATCCTCTGTACCGACTCCCGAATCATCCATTTTACCAATTTGTACAACGTCCTCGTAAAAGCTTTTTCGTTTGTCGGCAGCTGTAACAACTGTATTTGACGGTTTCTGATGAAATAAGCTTTCATAATATGTACCGTGAATTTTTCTGTCTTTTCGCTTCTGTTTTGCATTATAACGCTCTGTCGATTCAGCGAAAAGCTGGTCGTAAGCCTCACCCAAATCCTGACGGATAAATGTAACATTATCCTTAATTCTGTTTCGGTCAATATTTTCCGCAATGAATTCCCGATTATTATGTGTAAGGCTGCCCTTACCCTGACAGAACGAAATTCTCTTTTCTTTCATAATTCACCTCATTTCATATTCACAATGGGCAAGCACAAACCGTCACGATTGATTGATGAGAGTGACGGCAGTGTGC
>JAZNIH010000081.1:0-68332 GCA_045577395.1 Acutalibacteraceae bacterium
TCACTGCGTTTTGTGCCTCAGCCTGACAAAAATCCGTTATTCAAAAAATCTTCGACCTGAAAGTGAAGATTTTTAATTGGATTTTTGGATGCTGAGAACGATGAAAGGCTGACGCCTTTCAAGGACGAAGCACCGAAAAGCTTTTAAAAGGAACGCTTTCAGGCTATTTCGGATTATACTCGCCAACTTATACGGCAGACAAGAGAAGCATCACTGCCGCCCTTATATCTTTTTTTCAATTCTATACTACTGAGAGGCACTTGTCAACCTCATTCCATACTCAGAAGCTCTGCTTTAAGCTTTTCAAGAATCCTCTTTTCGAGCCGTGAAATGTAGCTTTGTGAAATACCCAGCATATCCGCTACCTGCTTTTGTGTGTATTCCTTTGAGCCGAAAAGACCGAAGCGCATAGTCATTATCTGTCTTTCTCTTTCTTCAAGCCCGCTTACAACCCTTAACAGCTGACGTTTTTCGTCCTTGTATTCGATATTACGGTTTACCACGTCGTTATCTGAGCCGAGTATATCACCGAGAAGAAGCTCATTGCCGTCCCAGTCAACGTTAAGAGGCTCATCAATACTCATTTCATTTTTCTGATTGGCGGTTTTCCGCATATACATCAGTATTTCGTTTTCAATACATCTGGAGGCATAGGTTGCAAGCTTGATTTTTTTGGTCGGACAAAAGGTATTTACCGCCTTTATAAGACCAATTGTGCCGATTGACACAAGGTCCTCAACACCGATACCCGTATTCTCAAACTTTTTTGCAATATATACCACAAGCCTGAGGTTATGGATTATCAGCTCCTGACTTCTGCTTCTGTCACCCTTTTCCATTTCACTTAATATTTCATCCTCTTTTTCCTTACTCAGAGGCGCGGGCAGATTTTCCGAGCCGTTGATATAAAATATTTCCCCGTCTTTCAGGGTAAAAAACAACCTCAGCTGTCCTAATCCCTTTTTTATCTTTTCAAGCATGGCTTTTTCTCCCTTTCGTTTGTTATATTGTCAAAAATGCCGCAGGGCAATATACCCTCATATCTGCCCTGCATAATTTTTTTGTCGGTCAGCGCAACGGTAAGACCGCTTACGGTGCAGGCGGTTTTTATACCCGTTATCTCTGCCCTTTCGCAGCTGAAGGCATAAAGAAGCCCCTCTCCCGATACGGTGCTGCAGGGAATCAGTCTGATTTTCATACCGCTTTCCATAGGATTTTCACCTACAAGGGACAAAAAAATCCTTTTATCCGCTATCAGCACCGGAGCACCCGTATAGCAATCCTTAAGTGTGTTACCTGTATCAAGGAAGCAATGACAGTTGTACACCTCACCCTGAATATATATTTTACAGTCATAGACCGTATCGGCCTTTACACGGTGGCTTATCAACCTTTGAGCAATATTCAACAAGACATAGCAAACGACCGTCATAACAATCAGAAGTCCTGCATCGATGTCGAAATACACAACGGAATTGCTGAAGTACATACCCTCAGGGGCGATAAAAAGCCACAGGGCAAGCATAAAGCCTGCAAAAACAAAATTAACTGAAAAAAAAGCAGCGTATGCCCTGATATATTCCTTCCTTCCGCATTTCGGGAACACAACAGCAATCAGCAATGCCGAAAAAAGAAGCCTTGTGATTCCCATTGCAATGTCACTTACACCCGGAATAAGAATTATAAGTGAATAAAAGCCCGAAAGCACCGATGCCGCCACCTTTCCTGCGGTGCTTTGCTTTTTTCTTAAAAGCAGACCCGTAGCAGAAAGAAGAACGTAGGCTATGTATATATTTATTATCACGAGCACGTCGGCATATACTGTCCTCACTTGCATCACCATTAACATTATAATCAGACTCAAAAGTGAAATATGTCATAAAACAAAAAATCCTCACTCCGAAGAGTGAGGAAAATTCTGTCGTATTTCTTATGAATTGAAGAAAAGGAAAAGAAGAGCTGATACAAGTGCAAGTACGAAGAAGATTACAGCAAATACCTTTGTAAGCATTGCAAGCTTTGCTTCCTTTGTTCTGCCCTTATTCTTGCCGAAGAAGGTTTCTCCGTTGCCGCCGAGAGTACCTGAAAGGCCCTGCTGCTTGCTTTCCTGAAGAGATACAAGAACAATAATAACAATTGAAACTATGATACTAAGAATTGATAATACATACTGAATAGCAGTCATCTGTTAAACCTCCGATAATTTTATACTATGGTATTCTATCACAACAGTAATTTAAAAGTCAATAGCCTGAGCAGATTTTTTACCATGCTTGCCGGCTCTTTTATCGGAAACAGGACTGCCTGCAACAAAAATTGCATCTGCCTCTTCCTTAACAGCCTCTTCGGTAACGGTAAGCTTACCCTCACAGCCCTTTGACGGAAGATCGTACATATACTTCACAAGAAGCTTTTCCATAATGGAGCGAAGTCCTCGGGCACCGGTTTTAGCCTTTAACGTTTTTTCTGCGATAGCCTTGAGTGCGCCCTCGGTAAACTCAAGCTCAATACCGTCCAGAGAGAAGATATATTCATACTGCTTGATAAGAGCATTCTTGGGCTCAGACATAATTCTGATAAGTGATGCCTCGTCAAGATCGTCAAGAGCGGTAATAACGGGAAGTCGCCCCACAAGCTCGGGAATAAGACCGAATTTTACAAGGTCGTGGTGGATAACCTTGTGCATAATCTTGCTTTCCTCGATTTCCTGCTTGCTCTTAATTTTTGCGCCGAAGCCGAGACCTGAGTTGCCCATTCTCTTTTCAACAATTCTTTCGATGCCCTCAAAGGAGCCTGCACAGATGAAAAGAATATTTGTGGTATCAATCTGGATAAATTCCTGCTGAGGATGCTTTCTGCCGCCCTGAGGAGGCACATTGGAAACCGTTCCTTCAAGAATTTTGAGAAGTGCCTGCTGAACGCCCTCACCGCTGACGTCACGGGTAATTGAAGTGCTTTCGCCCTTTCTGCCTATCTTATCGATTTCGTCAACGTAGATAATACCTCTTTCAGCCTTTTCAACATCAAAATCTGCTGCCTGAATGAGTCTGAGAAGGATGTTTTCAACATCTTCACCCACATAGCCCGCCTCGGTGAGAGTTGTAGCGTCGGCTATGGCGAAGGGTACGTCGAGAATCTTTGCAAGAGTCTGAGCGAGCATGGTTTTACCTACACCCGTGGGGCCGAGCATAAGGATATTGCTCTTTGTGATTTCGACATCACTGTCGGAGCCCATATATATTCTTTTGTAATGGTTATAAACGCCTACACTCAGTGCCATCTTGGCTTCATCCTGACCGATAACATATTCGTCAAGAAGTGCCTTGATTTCGTGAGGCTTTTTTAATACGGTATCCTGTTTACCGATTTCTTTGCTTTGTTCCTTTGTTGCTTCGTCGTCGATAATGCTGCAGCAAAAATCTATGCATTCGTTGCAGATATATACACCCGGACCGGCGATAAGTGTTTTAACATCGGTCTGAGTCTTTTTGCAAAAAGAACATCTTACGCCCTTTTCTTTGATGTCACCGTCTCGTGCCATATAATAACCCCTTCCTTAAAAGGAATATTAGTCTCTCTTATCAAGCACCTTGTCAACAAGACCGTATTCAAGTGCTTCCTGAGCGGTCATAAAGTTGTCACGCTCTGTATCCTGAGCGATGGTGTCGATATCCTTACCTGTGTTTTCTGCAAGGATTTTATTGAGCTTTGCCTTAGTTCTGAGAATATGGTCGGCAACAATCTTGATGTCGGTAGCCTGACCCTTTGCACCGCCTGAGGGCTGATGAATCATAATCTCACTGTTGGGAAGAGCATATCTTTTGCCCTTTGCACCCGATGAAAGCAGGAATGCGCCCATACTTGCGGCAAGACCCATACAGATAGTTGAAACATCACACTTGATATACTGCATTGTATCGTAAATAGCCATACCTGCAGTTACTGAGCCGCCGGGGCTGTTGATGTAAAAGCTGATATCCTTTTCACTGTCCTGACTTTCAAGGAAAAGAAGCTGTGCAACAACAAGAGACGCAGTTGTGTCGTTAACCTCGTCGGAAAGCACGATAATTCTGTCGTTGAGAAGTCTTGAATAAATATCAAACTGGCGTTCGCCGCGGTTTGTCTGTTCTACTACATAAGGTACTAATGCCATAGTATTGCCTCCTTAAAAAATAATATAATGCCAAGAGAGGAACTGCAAATTTTACAGTTCCACCCTATTGTAGCTATTATTGGTTAATTTAACCTTAAATTATTCAGCGTCTGCTTCTTCCTTCTTAGCTCTGGGCTTTCTTGCAGTTGTAACCTTTGCGTTATCCTTTACAAAGCCGATTGCCTTTTCGTTGAGAAGGTCGTGTCTGAGGCCGTCAGCGGGAACAAGCTCCTTGATCTTGTCCTTTTCCATCTGATAGCGCTCTGCAAACTTGTCGTATTCTGCCTCAAGCTCTTCGTCAGTAACCTCGAGAGATTCTGCCTTAGCGATTGCTTCAAGAGCAAGACGGATCTTAACGTTCTTAACTGCGCTTTCCTTCATGTTTTCTCTGTAGGCTTCGATTGACATACCTGAATACTTGAGATATGTTTCGAAATTCATGCCCTGCATTGAAAGTCTGTAGTCGATATCTCTGATCTGATTGTCGATTTCGGTATCGTACATGCATTCGGGAATTTCGCCTTCAACATTTTCGCTGAGCTTTTCAAGAAGCTGGCTTTCGATTTCCTTTGAGTTTTCTTCTTCCTTGTGCTCCTTGATTTCCTTTTCGATGCTCTTCTTAAGGTCTGCTACTGTGTCACAGTCTGCTGCTTCCTGAGCAAAGTCGTCATCAAGCTCGGGAAGCTCCTTAACCTTGATTTCGTGAAGCTTGATTTTGAAAACTGCATCCTTATCAGCAAGCTCGGGTGTGTATTCTGTGGGGAACTTAACGTTAACGTCGAATTCTTCACCTACATTGTGACCTGCAACCTGCTCCTCAAAGCCGGGGATAAACTGACCTGAGCCGAGTGTAAGCTCATAGTTTTCGCCCTTGCCGCCTGCAAAAGCAACACCGTCAACAAAGCCTTCAAAGTCGATAACAGTGATGTCGCCGTCCTTAGCTGCTCTGTCTTCAACGGAAACAAGACGGGCATTTCTTTCTCTGAGCTGCTCGATTCTTTCACCAATTTCTTCTTCTGTTGCTTCAACCTTTTTCTTTGTAGCCTTGAGCTCCTTGTATTCTGTTACCTTAACCTCGGGCTTAACGAAAAGCTCAACAACAAGCTCTACGCCGTTTTCGCCGATTTCCTTGATGTCTGCACTCTTTGTGCCTACAACCTCAAGGCCTGCTTCGTTGGCTGCATCTGTAACTGCATCTGCATAGATAAGGTCAAGTGCATCCTCATAGAGCCAGCCCTTACCGTAAAAATTCTCAGCCATCTTACGGGTTACCTTACCCTTACGGAAGCCGGGAAGCTGAATTCTGTTCTTCTGCTTGAGAAAAGCCTTGTTCTGTGCTGCATCGAAATCTTCTGCTGAAATAGCGATTTCAAGAGCATAAACGTTTGTTTCAACATTGTTTGATGATTTTAAACTCATTTCTGAACTCCTATCCTTGGGTCACGGTTTACTTACCCATATAAACCCAATATACATTTTAACCTGTGTATTATACCACAATAATTAAAAATTTCAATCTTTTTTTAAATTTTTTCAAGAATTCGGGGACAAAACTGAAGAAAATCCGCCGAAACGAGGGAAAAATCTATCCCGTCCACCTTTTCCTGCACCGCATAAAGACAGCTTCCGCCGTGAAGATGACCGTAAATGCACCTTTTTATACCGTGACGGATAAGCACCTCCATAATTTCATCGCACTTCTGTTCCTGAGAAAGAGGCGGATAGTGAAGAAAGACGATAAGCTCACCGCCGAGTTTTTTACCCTCTTCTATAGAGCGGTCTATTCTTGCCGCTTCCCTTGCTATAACCTTTTTATCAAGACCCGTCTGTGCGTCGTAAAACCAGCCGCGGCTTCCGCAGATTGTGAAGCCCCCCACTCTGTAAGCATTGTTATGGAGAATCTCTATACTGTCAAAGCCCTTTTCTTTAAGAAAGGTATCCATCTTCCTTTTGGTAGTCCACCAATAATCGTGGTTACCCTTGAGGATGATTTTTTTACCGGGCAGATTATGAAGAAAACGGAAATCCTCCTCAGCATCCTCGAGGCTCA
Organism: Acutalibacteraceae bacterium; assembly: GCA_045577395.1. Taxonomy (GTDB): domain Bacteria; phylum Bacillota; class Clostridia; order Oscillospirales; family Acutalibacteraceae; genus UBA6857. The sequence goes on from JAZNIH010000081.1 coordinate 6,204, forward strand.
TCGCCCATGAGATATCACCGGGAATAACAACAGTATCCTCGTCCTTTACAACAGCACGCCAGCTCTTTTCAAGACGGTAGACGTAATCCGTCCAACCGCCGAAAATATCCATAGGCTTATCGGTGCTGAAGGAAAGGTGTGTATCGCCTATCGCATATATTGACAAATAAAGTCACTCCTTATATGCCAAGCATTTTATATACCATATTTACCATATCCTCTTTGTTGCAGCAATCGGTAAATCTGGGTGATTTGCCCTTGAGAGTTGCAAGCTGAGAAGGACAATCCTCGCCTGTTGCTTCTTTAAGAAGGTCAACCTGCTCAAATTCGTCTGCATCGGCGGGAATTTCGCCCTTGACCGCCTTAAGCACGGCAGCAGAGAACTTGTAGGGATTAGCGGTTGAAGCGATGACTGTTTCCGTGTTATCCCCTGTTCCCTTCACATACTCGTCATAAACCTTGACCGCAACGGCAGTATGTGTATCGCAAAGGTAGCCCTTATCAAAGTATTCCTTGATAGTTTCGGCAGTTTCTGCATCGTCACAGCAGCCTGCGTCAAAGAGCTCTGTAATCTTTGCCTTCACACCGTCACAGATTTCGTACTTGCCGTCCTTTGAAAGTGCACCCATCCACTCACGGATTGTCTCATCGTTTTCGTCTGCAAGGTGGAAGAGAAGTCTTTCAAGATTTGAAGAAATAAGAATATCCATTGAGGGTGATGTTGTTGTGTAGAAGCTTCTGTTTCTGTCATATACACCGGTCTTAAGGAAATCGGTGAGTACGTTATTGGCGTTTGAAGCACAGATAAGCTTACCTGTGGGGATACCCATTTTCTTTGCATAGTATGCGGCAAGAATGTTTCCGAAGTTACCCGTAGGAACAACAACGTTCATTTCTTCACCGTTTTTAATTATGCCCTGCTCGATAAGATCGCAGTAGGCTGAAATGTAATATACAATCTGAGGAACAAGTCTGCCCCAGTTGATTGAGTTTGCCGATGAGAACATCATTCCCTTTTCCTCAAGCTTTGCGGCTACGTCCTTATCGGTAAAGATTTTCTTAACGCCGTTCTGTGCATCGTCGAAATTGCCGTTGATTGCACATACACTTACGTTTTCACCTGCCTGAGTGGTCATCTGAAGCTTCTGCATAGGGCTTACACCGTCATTGGGATAGAAGACCATAATCTTTGTGCCGGGTACGTCTTTGAAGCCTTCAAGAGCCGCCTTGCCTGTGTCACCTGAGGTTGCAACAAGAATAACGATAGTCTTGTCGGCAACGGTCTTTTTAGCCGCAGTTGTGAGAAGATAGGGAAGAAGCTGAAGAGCCATATCCTTGAAAGCGCAGGTAGGACCTCTCCATAACTCGAGGATATTTTTGCCGTCAGAGGTTCTCTTTATGGGAGAAACCTTTTCGCTTGAGAATTTGCCCTCAGCATAAGCACCGCTTACACACATATCTATTTCTTCTGCAGTGTAATCAGTAAGATAAAGAGCGAGCACCTTCTTGGCTCTTTCGATATAGCTCAGAGGAACGAGTGAATCGATGAATTCCTTTGAAATTGCAGGGATTTCGGTGGGTACGAAAAGGCCGCCGTCCTTTGAAATACCCTGAGCGATAGCCTGAGCTGATGAAACCTTAACATTCTTATCTCTTGTACTTGTATAAAGCATAGTTTTAGACCTCCTGAATAAGAGATATATAATTGGTTTATTTTAACACATTAAATTAAAAAAGTAAAGATATTTTTGAGAAATAGAGAGGAGCAGGATTTATATTGCATGCTTGACAATTGAATTAATCACAGATATAATCGAAGGTAGTAAGGAAACACATTTAACATCATCAAACTAAATCTCAATGCACCCATACGAACTCTGTTTGTCGAAATCCTTTCTCACGACTATGAAGCTTCCGGTATTTTCGGAAGAACAAAAGAAGAAGACCCTTTCTTTAAGGATCTTCTGACTATCGGGTTTGACTTTTATGAGTTATTAGACTTTTTTGCAAATCGTGATACTTTGACGAAAAGTCTGGTTTCTTGCATTACAGATAATGTCCAAGATTGTCAAACCATAACAGACATAACAGAAAAAGGATTGAGAAAAATGATACCGCATTGGACGGCATCTAAACACCACACCGCAACAATAGAGAATGTATGCAGTGAAATCAAAGAGCATATCGAAGAAAAACATTTTGGAGCTTTTGTGTACAACAGCAATATGAACACTAAAAACAAAAAAGCCTATAATGACACCTATATTCTGATGATATCTGAAAAAGGTATTTTTTTCTTTGATACAAACCGTAGAAAATCCTATAAAATTTTAACACCTGACAGGAGTTGATTTTGTGATTAACATAGCTGTTTGTGATGACAGTCAGCATGACATTGATTTGATCAAAGAGGAATTAAACAAATATGCACAGAAAAAGCACGTGCAAATAAATATTTCCGCTTTTTCAAAGCCCGAAATGCTGTTATATGAGTTAGAAGACGGAAAGATAGCCGATATCTTTATTCTTGATGTCTCCATGCCGGGCAAAAACGGTTTTCAATTAGCAGATGATATTCGAAAGCACACGTCAACTTCAGTAATTATGTTCTTGACATCTCATGAAAACCAGGCGGCAAAGGGATATAAATCAAAAGCATTGAGGTATATCATAAAGCTCAATCTTAAACGTGATTTAGAAGAAGCTATGGATAGTGCAATTTCTGAAATCAAAGAAGCTGAAGAGAAAGTAGTTACTTTACATAAATACAGTGATTACTGGAGAATCCCCTTTGATGAAATAATATCTGTAAACAAAACATCAAGACTGCTTGTAATTACTACAAGTCTTCACGGAGAGATTACAGATCACAGAGGGATTATGGAATTCTTTAATATGCTGAATGACAGCCGTTTTCTGTTTATAGACCGCAGTTGTTTTGTAAACATTGACTACATTTCACAAATTATAGGCTATAATCTAAAATTAAAGAACGGCACATTGTTGCCTATCAGCAGAAGGTCATTGCAGAATGTTAAGCAAACGCTTTTTGAGCACTGGAAATTATAAGAGAAAGAAAAGGTATTGATATGAATTGGTTTTATCAGTTTTTTGAATTGTTTGCAACCTTCACAGAAGGGTTACTTGTTTTATCTGTATCAAGCAGTATGTCGGGGAAAAAATATAAAAACAGCAAGCATTACTCGCTTGTTTTACTGTTTACGGTTATTTACACTGCATTGATTACATATATGAACACACTGCAAACCTTTTCCTTCGCAACTATTACTGTAGCAGTTTTATATTCTTTTGCGGTGCTTTTTATCCTCTCGTCAGGAAAGCTTCTTCTGAAATCTGCATCAACTATGGTCACATGGTTCTTTATGCAAGCACTTGACTATACTGTATTTTACAGCCTTATTATGATAATCGGTAGAACCCTTATACTCTCCGATGGCATTGCATTATTTATGAGTCATGGTTGGGCTCGTATATTGTTTGGGTTGACTGATAGATTTTTACAAATAACTATTTTCCTTCTGTTCAGAAAGCTATATTCCAAGCTCAAAGCATTAGACAATAAAAACACCTTTTCACTGTTTTTTATATCAACAATCTCCTTTGTTTTAATCCAGGGATTAACCGCATTGATATTTACAGATTCTGCAAAAACGATGCAGATTGTAGTAGTATTATCTTTTATTTTTATTATCTTATGTTTGGTAGCCGTCATAGTTGCAATTTATATAAACTCAAAGCATCAGAAGGAAAAACGTGAAAGCGAACTGATGTCACTTTCAAATGAAATGATGGAAAGAAACTTTGCAGAGCTTCAGAATTCTCAGAATACAATTCATCAGCAGGTGCACGATTTTAAAAATCATATCAGGACAATCAGCGGCTTGATTGACTCAGATGTTTCTGCAAAAAAATATATTGAAGATTTGCTTGCTGTTTCGTACACACAAGCTCAATACTGTCACAGCAACAACGACGTTATCAACTCAATTATAAACTGTAAGGTTATTGACGCCAAAGCTCAGAACACACCTTTTGAACATCGTGTAAATCTTCCAGAGCCGTTATATTTATCTTCTGTAGATATCTGTGCCATCCTTGCAAATCAGATTGACAATGCTCTTGAAGCCTGTGTAAAAATACAAGATGCCGACAAACGCTTTGTCAGGGTTGAAATATGGCAAAAGGAAAGCTTCGTATTTTTCAAGGTAACAAACGCTACAAACGAAAATCCCTTTAACAGTAAGCATAAGCTTGTCAGCACAAAATCAAATAAAGATGGCTTACACGGATTTGGAATAAAGAACATATCACGAGCCGTTTCCGCTTATGGCGGAATATTGAAAAATGATTACAAGGACGGTCAATTCATATCAATAGCAATGGTGCCGAATAACGAATAATACATAAAAATCGACCATTTAATCAAAAATCTCCATTTAACATCATTAACCAACCTTGTGTTGTGAAGGAAAGCTATGTACCGGTTAAGGAGGAACATATATGAACGATAATTTGTTAGATTTAATCAGCTCCTTTTTGGATTTTGCCGGCAATTTTTTAAGTTTAACGATTAAAATAATTACAATTGTTGCACTAACATTTTTATTTCTTGAAGCTAAAAAACTACACAAGGAAATGCAAGGGCACAGTTCTCAGGATATAATTAAGATAATAAAAATCCTACTGATATTTTCTATTATATTTTGTTGTGGTGATTTAGCTCTTGACATATTAAAATCTTGTATAAGCAAAAGTTTTGAGTTTGATTATTTTGGCTTTGGGGCACTTGGCGTTCTCCCTTTTATTTTAGTGATAGTTGGCTTAAAAAAAGAAAAAGAAGCTATTGAAAATCAAGCAAATAACAACTCTATGTTATAGTGAAAGGTAAAAATTCTCTCTAAGATACATATAACGGGTTTATTTCAGATTGTTACATTTTTATTTTACGGCATTAAAGGACACGGCTCATCACCGTGTCCTTTGTTTTTATCATCCCACATCAAAGGCCGATTCAATATGGTTGAACTTATATATTCTGCCCTCGTTGTGCCAGACCTCGAAGATGTCGAAGCGGGGCTGCTTTTCACTTTCATTTTTCATCATATAATCCTGAGCGGTGAGGATGATTTTCTGCTGTTTTCTGAAATTCACCGACTCGACGGGAGAAAGCATTGTATCAGCCTTACGGGTTTTGACCTCAACAAAAAGTATATATTCACCGTCTTCTGCAATAAGGTCAATTTCACCGTAGCGACTGTGATAGTTCCTTTTAACCTCATAGCCCTTCTTCTTAAAGTAATTCTCTGCAAAGTCCTCGCCGAGATTACCTGTTATTCTTTTTTCTGTTGCCATATCATTCACCGAGTATCTTTTTAAGGAAGGTACGGCGGTGCTCGTCGCATATACCGTGCTCAGCTATCATTTCATAGTGAAGCTTTGTACCGTAGCCCTTATGCTTTGCAAACTGATACTCGGGATACTTCTTATCCGCCTCTGCCATATATCTGTCTCTCGACACCTTGGCGAGAATGGATGCCGCCGCAACGGAAATGCTCTTGGCATCACCCTTGATGAGAGTCCTCTGCTCGCAGGGAAGACCCGGCTTCTGATTACCGTCGATAAGAGCAATATCGCACTTCACTCCGAGTCCCTCATAGGCACCTCTCATAGCCTTAAAGGTAGCCTGAAGAATGTTTATTTCGTCAATGGTTTTAGCATCGACCATACATACAGAATATGCAATCGCCTTTTCTTTTATTACCTCAAAAATAGCCTCACGCTTTTTCTCGCTGAGCTTTTTTGAATCGTTTATTCCCTCAATTTCGCAGTCAAGAGGTAACACAACCGCCGCCGCACATACGGGGCCGCAAAGAGGTCCTCTGCCCGCCTCATCTATACCGCAGACAGTAGTAAAGCCCTCTGCTATGGCTTCCTTTTCATACTGATAATCCATTGCTTAACCTTCCTTTATGCCTTAACCTTTTCCTTGAGCTCAACAACAATACCGCCGTTTTTACGTGACTGCTCTGCCGCAAGTGCAATATCGTGGCTTGCAACGGTAGCATCTATTGTTGTAACGTTCTTAAGGTCGGTCTTTTCTCCGCAGACAATTTTAATAAAGTTTGAGACGGTTCTTATATCTCCCTCAACGTGACCCGTAAATCCGGGACTGCCCGTAAGCACGGAATGATGCTCACCGCCGAAGATTCTCATTTCAAGCTTTGTGCCGTAGCCGATAAGCTCACCCTTCGTGCCGACAATGTGGCTCTGACGGAACATCTTATCGGAAAAGGCGGTCATTTCAAGAAGGGCTGTCGCACCGTTTTCAAACTTCATCGTTACAAACTGATGGTCACAAACGTTGTTATCACACATATATACACATCTTCCGTAGTCGCCGCTTCTGACCGCATTGACTATATCAGCCTTACTGTTCTTAAGGTTGCCGGTAAGAGTTCTGCCCATATATTTTATAAACTTAGCCTTATAGAAGGGGTCGGTGACGTAAAGGCTTTCTGCATCGTAGGGGCAGCTCTTTTTCACCTTGCATCCGCCCATGCAGTAGGAAGTGGCTCCCGCAGGGGCGTTCTCCTTTTTAAAATGGCTTACTTCCGCTACGGAGCTTACCGATACGCAGGGACTGTCCATAAACCAGCTGATAAGGTCAAGGTCGTGACAGCACTTTGCGAGAATTGACGGCGTTGAGGTAAACTCATCTCTCCAGTTACCTCTTACAAAGCTGTGGGCAAAATGGAAGTAGCCCACGTTTTCGGTATGATTTATTGATACGATATCACCGATTTTTCCGCTTTCAATAATCTTCTTTATCTTTCTGTAATAATTGGAATAACGGAGCACGTGGCAGACAATAAGAATCGCCTTCTTTTCCCTTGCAAGGTCACGAAGCTCCTTATACTCACTCTCGTTGCCGCTTACGGGCTTTTCAAGAAGGATATATTTATAGCCGGTTTCAAGAGCCTTCTTTGTTATTTCGTAATGGCTTGCATCCTGAGTGGCAATAATAAGAGCATCGCTGACTACACCGTTTGCAAAAAACTCATCGGTTGAAAGATACTGTCTGTATTTGGGCACGTCAAACTGAGGCGCAAAATCGTCAAGCGCCTGCTGTCTTATATCGCACAGCGAGTGGATATACGCCTTTCTGCCGTGCATAGACTTTATAAAGCCCATATACTCGGTACCTCTGTTGCCGAGACCTATTACGGAAATACTCTTTTTCATCAATAACACCGCCTTGTATTTGTTACCTTGATTTTATCAGTACACATAAGAATTGTCAAGAAAAAAACTATCGGGCACCCCTTAAGAGTACCCGATAATATACATTTTAAATGATGATTAAAGAACTGTGCAGAAGTTGAAGATTGAAGCGGGAAGCTCATCCTTATCTGCTGAGATTGTGAATACGAAGTTCTTTTCAGCAACTGATGAAAGCTCGTAGATTTCCTCAAGGAAGGAAGCAAGCTCGTCATAGTTTCTGCCGCCGATACGGAGAGTTGCGTCAACAAGGATATCTGTGATATCGTGGTTGCCTGCACAGAGACCTGCAAGGAAGCCGTAGAATGCAGCATAGCCCTTAACTGAGAATTCATCTGTAGCAACAAGTCTTGCACGGTAGTTCACGTCATATGTTAACTTGGTTTCTTTTTCTACGCAAACAACGTTACCCTTAGAGTTTTCAACAGCCTCGTTTACGCAAGAAATCAAGCGCTTTGTTTTTCCTGCACCTTTGTGTCCTAAGATAATAGAAATCATTTTAATTTCCTCCTTTTATTTATTGACCTGACCGATTTTTGCCGATCCGGATTCAATTACATATTTATTATATCACTTATTTAATCTCAGTTCAAGTGCTTCTTTCTCTTTTTCGTAGCCGGGTTTACCTAAAAGTGCAAACATATTGCGCTTATAGCTTTCAACACCGGGCTGGTCAAAGGGATTGATGCCTAAAACGTAGCCTGAAACTGCACAGGCCTTTTCAAAGAAATAAATGAGATAACCGAGTGTTTTTTCAGTCATATCCTCGTTCGAGAGAACGATATTGGGTACGCCGCCGTCGTTATGAGCGAGAACTGTGCCCTGGAATGCCTTTTCGTTAACGAAGTCCATTGACTTACCTGCAAGGAAGTTAAGACCGTCAACATTTTCAGCATCCTCCTTAAGATAAATCTCCGCACGGGGCTTATCAAAGGTTACAACTGTTTCAAAGAGGATTCTCTCACCCTCCTGAATATATTGACCGAGTGAATGAAGGTCGGTTGAGAAGATTGCTGAGGTCGGGAAGAGACCCTTATTCTCCTTACCTTCACTTTCACCGAAGAGCTGCTTGAGCCATTCGTTCATCATTGTGAAGCAGGGCTCGTAGCTGACAAACATCTCACTCCTGAGACCCTTGTTGTAAAGAGCGTTTCTCAGAGCAACGTATTTATAGCAGTCATTCTCTTCGATATCGGTTGACATAAGCTTTTCTCTTGCTTCGGCAGCGCCCTGTATAAGAGCGTCAATATCAATACCTGCCGCTGCGATAGGAAGAAGTCCTACTGCGGTGAGAACGGAATATCTGCCGCCTACGTCATCGGGTACTACGAAGGTTTCGTAGCCCTCCTTATCTGCGAAGGCCTTGAGTGTACCCTTGGCCTTATCGGTTGTAACGTAGATTCTTTCTGCTGCGCCTTCCTTACCGTATTTTTCGATAAGAAGCTCACGGAGCATTCTGAATGCGATTGCAGGCTCGGTTGTTGTGCCTGACTTTGAAATTACGTTAAGCGCGAAATCCTTATCCTTGATGATATGAAGAATCTCCGCAAAGGATGAGGATGAAATGCTGTTGCCTGAGAAATAAATTTCACAGTCATCAGCTACAGCGTTGTAGTTCTGTCCCTTTACGAATTCGATAACTGCTCTTGCGCCGAGATAGGAGCCGCCGATACCGATCACGATAAGAACGTCGTTGTTTTTCTTGATTTTTTCAGCAGCAGCCTTGATTCTTGCAAATTCCTCTTTATCGTAATCAACGGGCAAATCCACCCAGCCGGTAAAGTCGTTTCCTGCTCCTGTTTTTTCGTGCAGTGCCTTATGTGCTTCGGCAATCTTAGGCTCTAATGCCTTGATTTCCTCTTCGCTGATAAAGGGCATTGCGTATTTACTGTTAATCTTTGCTGACATAGTGCTCTCCTGATTGAGTTAATATTGCTATTTTAGTGTATTTTAATACAAATCTGCCGATTTGTCAACCACAAACATTGCTTTCTTTGTCGTTTTTTACAAGAGAAACAAAAAATCTTGCGAGCACATCTGCAAAGCTTATTCTTCTTATCTCATTTTCGCTGACAAGAGGGTATTCGCAAAGCACCTCTTCACCGGATTTTATTATCACCCTTCCGAGAAGCTGACCTTTTTCAACGGGCGCCTCAACATTTTCACAAAGCTCTGTTTCCGTAACCGTGTTATCCTTCTGACCCATTCTAAGGGTTACGGGTGCAAGTCCGCTTACAACGGGAGTTACCTCCTTCGTTATACCTCTTATAACACCTACCTTACCTATAAGGCTCACGTCAATATCAGGTGTGACTCTTTCATAGCTTGCAAAGCCGTAATTAAGCAGAGCCTTGGCTCCCTCAAATCGGTCGTTACTGTTTTCGGCTCCGAGCACCACCGCCGCAAGATGCAGTCCGTCCCGCTCGGCAGAGGCGGAAAGACAGTGTCCTGCCTTTGAGGTGGTACCCGTTTTAAGACCCGTTGTTCCCTTGTAAAACCGTACGAGCTTATTGGTATTTACAAGCTCTGTTGCACCGTCCCGAAGAGAATCCATCCACACCGTTGTATAATTACGTATAAACTCATGCTTAAGAAGCTCGCAGGACATCACGCCGATATCGTACGCAGACGTAAGATGGGTCTGAGTATCATCATCGAGTCCCGAGCAGTTGTCAAAGTGCGTATCATTCATGCCCAGAGCCTTTGCTCTGTCGTTCATCATTTTCACAAAGCCCTCCTCGCTGCCTGCGAGATGCTCACCGAGAGCCGTGCAGGCATCGTTGGCACTTCCTATTGCAGTTGCTCTGAGAAGCTCGTCAACGGTCATCTGCTCCCCTTCCTTAAGCCATATCTGACTGCCGCCCTTACCTGCCGCAGTCTCACTTGCGGTCACTTTTTCGCTAAGAGTCATTCTGCCGCCGTCAATAGCCTCGGCAAAAAGCAGCATAGCCATAATTTTCGTCACCGATGCAGGATAAAGCCTTTCATGCTCATTGAGGGCATACAGCACCTTGCCGCTTGCCACGTCCATAAGCACCGCCGCCTTAGCCTTTACGTTTATTTCAGGCTCCTCTGCCGATGCGGTAAATATGAAAAGAGAGATACTGAGCGTAAACACTAAAAGATATGATATTACTTTTTTCAACATAATCACCTCCTGATATGTATATGTTGATATTTTTTAATTTAAAACAGACCGCCGTATACCTCGGGTAAATACACTTGACCTTTTACATCTTATTTTATATAATAGTTATACTTCAGTTGAAAAGGAGTAACAGATGAAGGTTAAATTTTATACCCTCGGCTGCAAGGTCAATCAGTACGAAAGTCAGGCAATGACCGAGCAGCTTTTAAATAACGGATATACACTTTGCTCACCGAAGGAAAAAGCAGACGTCATTGTTGTCAATTCCTGCACGGTAACAAACGAGGCTGACCGCAAAACCCGTCAGGCGGTACGCCGCTTCAAAAAGAATAATCCCGATTCGGTGGTGGTACTGACAGGCTGTGTGCCTCAGGCTTATCCCGAAAAGGCAAGAGAGCTCCTTGAGGCTGATATAGTTCTCGGAAACAAAAGCAATCTGCTTTTAACCGAGGCACTCGATGAATTTTTCAGAACGAAAGAGCGTGTTTTCAAGGTAAGCGAGCACAAAAAGGGAGACCCCTTCCGTGTGCAGACCATAAGCCGTTTCGAAGAGAGGACAAGAGCCTCGGTAAAAATACAGGACGGCTGTAACCGCTTCTGCTCCTACTGTGCAATTCCCTACGCCAGAGGAAGAGTGCGCTCAAAGCCTCTTGACGTAATCAGGGATGAAATCACCGTGCTTGCGGAAAACGGATATAAGGAAATAGTTCTCGTCGGCATCAATCTTTCATCCTACGGCAGCGATATCGGCACCACCTTCCCCGAGGCCGTAAAAGCAGCTGATTCGGTCGAAGGAATTTTACGCGTAAGACTCGGCTCCCTCGAGCCCGACCATCTGACGGACGAGGTTATATCCGAGCTTGCAAAATGCAAAAAGCTTTGTCCTCAGTTCCATATTTCGCTCCAGAGCGGATGTGATAATACTCTGAAAAGAATGAACAGGCATTACACCGCAGAGGAATACCGCCACCTTGCAAATAAGCTTCGTGAGGTTTTTCCCGACTGTACGCTGACAACAGATATAATGGTCGGCTTTGCCGGTGAAACCGAGGAGGATTTTCTCGAAAGTCTGAACTTTGCTGAGGAAATCGGCTTTGAAAAGGTGCACGTCTTCCCCTACTCAATCAGAAAGGGTACCAGGGCGGAAGGCTTTACGGGGCATCTTGACAAGTCCGTCAAGGAGCAAAGAAGCCGTATGATGATTGAAAGAACCGAAAAAATCCGCAGCGGGTTTATGAAAAAGCAAATAGGCAAAACCGTCGAGGTTATTTTCGAGACCGCCGATGAAAAGGGATTTCTGAACGGATACACGGCAAATTATACCCCCGTTAAGGCAAAGCTTTGCGAAAGCCTTTGCGGCAGACCCGTAAAAATAAAAATCACCGACGCAGAGGATGATTTCTGCATCGGTGAAACAGATGAATAATAAATGAAAAGACAAGAGTTACCTGAGGCTTCTCTTGTCTTTATTGTTTTATTAAATCGGGGCTCTTATTCTTCTATAATACTGACGGGCGTTTTCTGCTCCGCACCCATAGGTGCAATTTTTTCCGTCATAAGTGAAAACTTATCGGTTGTACTGCATTGCAGGGCATATATCTCCTTTGAAAAAGCATCCTCAAAGACCGCATCCGAGTGCTTTGTAACCACGGGGAGCCTTGTGTTTTTCAGAAGCGAAAGCCCTTTTTTATTTGCCGCAAGAACTCTTATATAGGGCGGAGTACCTTCGGAATACTCCTTCGGGATTTTAAGGTAAACGTTCATTACCTCACGGCGTACTCTTGAATGGGTATAATTCTTACTTTTTGCCGAAGCATAAAGCTCATTGAGGTCTGTTGCACTTCTTACCGCATTATATATTCTGTCGGCAAGACCCTTATTGTCAGTTACGTAAAGAGCGTAATCCTCACGAGGGATTTCTCTGAGCGACGAAAGTATTGCTCTTTGGGCAAAAGCCACATTATGAATACTGCCGCCCTCAACGGAAAAATCGGGCACAAAGGAAGAAACGTCGCCCTGAGCAATAAGCTCCCTTATTCTGCTTGCCGATGCAAATTTTCCGCTTGTTTCGGCACCGTCATGGCTGACCGCTATTCTCCTCACCGGCAATATATCACAATCGGGAGAATACCTTTTCAGCTGCTTTATATACTCAATGCCAAGGGTACTGTTGGGTGAGCCGAGCACCGCTGAAGCCTCGGCACCGTAAAGCTCAGCTACACTCAGGGAAAGGGCTGAAGGATAGCTCATGCCCTCCGCCATAGCAGCCTTTATGCGAAGAGAGATTCCTTCATCCTCCGTCGCTTCGGCGCAACGGTACAAAAGCTCTTTATCATCAAACTCACTGCCGAAGGAAAGAAAATCTATACCTACGGCAGAAAGAAGACTTATGCTTCCCCTCGCAAAGCTTTCCGCCGAGCTCATCGCCCACGGAACAGGTAAATCTATTACAAGGTCGGTGCCGCCTCTGACTGCCGCTTCCGCTCTTTTATGCTTATCCAGAACAGCACACTCGCCGCGCTGGACAAAGTTTCCGCTCATAACACACACAACCGTATCGGCACCCGCCTTTCGGGTTTCATTTATATGATACATATGTCCGTTATGAAAGGGATTGTATTCACTCACTATACCGGCAATCACGTCGACACCTCCTTTTCTCAATAAAAAGTATATGAGGCTGTTGCATTGCAACAGCCTCTCGTGTTCAATTAGCCTTCGATAGCTTCAACGGGGCAACCGTCTGCACATGCGCCGCAATCGATGCAAGCGTCTGCGTCGATAACGAACTTGCCGTCACCTTCTGAAATAGCACCAACGGGGCAACCGTCTGCACATGCACCGCAGGAGATGCAATCATCGTTAATTACAAATGCCATTTGTCTTGACCTCCTTTTAAATTGGTATCCCTATTTTAACACATAAATTTCAAATATCAATACCTATTTCAATAATTTTGTAAAAAAAATTTGGTTTTTATATACTTTTTCGTGCTTTTTTACAATAATATCTTTCCAATGCAAACAAAAAGCCGTTTTGCTATTGTAAAAAAAATGTTTTTAATATATAATGTATTGGATTATGAAAACAATGAGGTTCAGTATGTTTGACAGTCTTAAGGTTACCGCAGGCTTTAAAAATTCAATAACTCAGGCCCTTAAGAGCGGCAGACTTTCCCATGCGATTATACTCGAGGGAAGTGACGATGAAACCCGTTTTCTTGCAGCTAAGGAAATTGCAGCGGCTCTGATGTGTCAGCAGGACAACGCCCCCTGCGGTGTGTGCCCGCACTGTATGAAGTGCGACAGGCTGATTCATCCCGACCTGCATATTCTTGAAAAGGAAGCAGACAGCACAATGATAAAGGTTGATGCGGTACGCTCCCTTAAAGCAAAGGCTCTTCTTTTCCCCAACGAAGCGAAGAAAAGTGTGTTCATTATCCGTCAGGCAAACCTTATGAACCCTCAGGCTCAGAATGCACTTTTAAAAATATTCGAGGAGCCTGCCTCACATATCTGCTTTATTCTCACCTGTCCGTCAAAATCGGAGTTTCTTGACACGGTAATTTCAAGAGCAACCCTTTATACACTCGGTGAGGAAATTGCTGAGAGTGACACCAAAAACGAGGCAGCCGAGTCGCTGGCGGTCGAGCTTATAAACAGTCTTGTAAGCGAAAACGAATTTATGTTTATCAGAAGGACGTCCGCCTTTAAAAAGGATAAAAAGCTTTTTGCCGCAACCGTTTCGGCTATGCTTCCCGTCGTAAGAGATGCGCTTATACTTTCGAGCGGCGGCAGAGATATGATTTCAGCCCACGGCGAAACGGCTTCAAGGCTTTCACGCAGCTTTACCCAGAAAAAGCTTACCGAGCTTATGACCGCATTGCAGGATATTGAGGAATCCTTCCGCTTTGCAGTCAATCACAACCTTGCAATCACAAGGCTGAGCAGCGTGCTTTTTTCAATCAGATCACGATAATCACTCATAAAAAGGAGCTATATACATGGCAGAGGTTATTTCAGTCCGCTTCAAGGAAGTCGGAAAAAATTATTATTTTGACCCCAAGGGTAACAAATTCAATAAAGGCGACAAGGTCATTGTTGAAACGGCAAGAGGTATGGAGTGCGGTGAGGTTACTATCCCCAACCGTGAGCTTTCAGATGAGGAAATCACCTCACCTCTCAAGCCCGTAATCAGACTTGCAACAGAAAACGACCTTAAAACCGTACGTGAAAATAAGGAAAAGGAAAAGGCTGCCTTTGACGTATGCCTTGAAAAAATCAATTACCATAAGCTTGATATGAAGCTTGTTGACGTTGAGTACACCTTTGACAGAAATAAGATTCTCTTTTACTTTACCGCTGACGGCAGAGTTGACTTCCGTGAGCTTGTAAAGGACCTTGCATCTGTTTTCCGTACCCGTATCGAGCTTCGTCAGATAGGCGTAAGAGACGAAAGCAAAAAGGTAGGCGGTCTCGGCATCTGCGGCAGACCCTTCTGCTGCAACACCTTCCTCGGCGACTTCCAGCCCGTTTCAATCAAAATGGCCAAGGAGCAGAGTCTTTCACTTTCACCCGTCAAAATCAGCGGCACCTGCGGCAGACTTATGTGCTGTCTCAAATATGAGCAGGAGGCCTATGAGCATCTTCTCAGGGTAACACCCAAAAACAGTGCTATCGTTGAAACCAAGGAGGGCAAGGGTACCGTAGTTGATTTCAACCTTCTGACAGGTATGCTTAAGGTTTCACTCGAAAAGAAGCCTGATGCGGCTCCCGTAAGTGTGCACAGAAAAGAGGTTCACGTACTCAAGGATTCACAGATAAGAGTTGACAAAAAAGAGCTCGAAGCACTTAAGGGAATTGAATAAAGCCTTAAAGAGTCGGATTTTTCCGACTCTTTTATATATCATAGGTTTCAGACTGACTATTGAGCAATTCCTTCTATCATTTCCGTTGCAAAAATGCCGTAGCCCTTTTTGGGATTGTTGACAAGAACGTGAGTAACGACACCTACGAGTCTGCCGTTCTGAATTATGGGGCTTCCGCTCATACCCTGAACGATTCCGCCCGTTTTTTCTATAAGCTCCTCGTCGGTGACCTCGATAACCATATTTTTGTTTTCACCGTTTTCCTTATCTATTTTCAGTATTTCTATGTCATAGAGAGCCTTTCCCCCGCTGTCAACGGTAGAATAAATCTGAGCCATCCCCGTTTCGATTTCGCTGAAGGTTGCAACCGGATAAACCTCGGCTTCCTCGTCCCACTCGTCAAAAACACCGTATACACCCGTGTCACCGTTATGAAGTATCACACCTATGGATTCATTGTTGAATCTTCCGCAAAGCTCACCCGCCTTGCCGCTTACACCTCTGTTACAGCTGACAATCTGTGCCGACACCACATCACCGTTCAGAAGCGGAAGCACCTCACCCGTATCAATGTCACACACCGCATGACCCAGAGAAGCAAAGAGTCCCGTATTAACGTCGTAAAAGCTCACCGTACCGATGCCCGCCGCACTGTCTCTTATCCACAGACCGCCCTTATAAGTGCTGTCGGTGCCGTAGGCAGGCAGTAGTGTTGTTGTGTGCTTTTCTCCGTTTCTCATATATTCAACCTCGAGCAGCTCACCGCCGCCGTTACGGATAAGCTCGGTAACCCTGCCAAGGGAAAGCTCGGTTTCGTCATTGATTCTGCAGATTATATCACCTGCCGCAAGTCCTGCCTCCTTACCCGGAGAGCGGACACCGCCCGCAGTTTCAACCGTATCAACGCTGACTATCATAACTCCCCGGGAAAACAGCCGAAGACCTATTATATCACCCGAAACCGCTACGTAATGCCTGCTTTTTACATTAAGCACCGAATCCTTTATCGGCATTTTGAAAAGACTTATTTTAACCTTATAGCTTCCCTCGGAAAGGCTTTTCATGCCCTCTGCATCAGCCTTTTCATAGGTAAGAGTATAAAGCTCATTGACCGAATCCTTCTGACCCTGAAGTGCATCTATTTCGTCAGGCAGAGTATAAAACGAAAACAGAAGCAGAGCAAGAAAGGATGACGTAACCAAAAGCAGAGCATATCTTACCGCTCTGACTATTTTAACCATAAAAAAATCGCCCCTTTACATTATGCAAAATTAATTTGCACACAAAGAGGCGTTTTTATTTACGGAAAATTATGCGAGATATTTTCTGATAAGCTTTATTATTCTTTCCGTGCTCTTACCGTCACAGCCTTCCATATATTTCCTTCTGAAGGCATCAACTCTTTCAGGTGTGCTTACACCGTCCGCTCTGCGGATTGCCGTAAGAAGACCCTCCGAAGCCTTGACGATTTCACCTGGAAGCTCCTTTTCGTAATCAAGATAGAAATCCGGCTCGAACTCACCTAAATCGCTGCAATAAAAAACCATAGGCTTACCGAGAAGGGATGCATCAAAAATAATTGATGAAAAATCGGTAATAACAACATCAGCAAGTGAAAGAAGCTCATTTGTGGGATCCTTGGTATAATCCTTGACTCTTGAATAAAACTTACCCTTGAGAAGCTCCTGAGAAGACAAGGGATGACGTGAAATAACAAAAATTTCATCGTCTGCAAGATTTTTGTTAAGCTCTGCCCAGTCAATTTTCGGGTCTAAGTCCGCAAGCTCTCCTTCACTTTCACGGAAGGTCGGGAAATAAACGTAAATCCTTCTGTTTTTAAGCAAGGGATGCTTGTTGCGGATAATTTCTCTTCTTGCCTCGTTCTCGGCTTTATTCAGAACAGAGTCAGTACATGGAGTTCCGAGTGCCTTGACCACGTCATAATCGACACCGAAGGCGTGGGTATAAAACTGTCTTACGTGCTCTCCCGTTACTGCCACGTCGCTGTACTGCGAGTGGGTTTTATATTCCGTAAAGGGTGAAACGTCGGTATGCTTGTCAAGACCGAAGCGCCTGAAGGCTCCGTTTTTATGCCAGAGCTGAATAACCTTCTGCTCCTTACGAAGACGGATGCCTCTGAGATATTCAATTTCACAGTCGGTAACAATAACCCTGCTTGTAAGAATATACTCTCTCAGGCAGGCAACATCAAAAAGACTGTGAGGATAACTCTTGCGGAAAAGAAGCTTTTCACCCTCATAGGCGTCATAAACCGCATCGAGATTGTTACAGTAGCCGCCCTTTTCAAGTGTGCTGTAAAAAAGCACCCTGTTCTTAAGCCGCTTCTTCAGGCTTAAAAAGGTAATCATTCTGCTTATCAGACTGATAACAGCGGTGTTCAGTCTGCCGAGAAGCTCTTTTGATTTATTACGTGCTTTTTTAAGCGTGATTTTTTTAAAGATGAGCTTTTTATAGCCCTTATATACATTCAATGCACCCGAGGGCATATTTTTACCCTCGCTCAGAAGATATGCAACAGTCTGCGGCTCGGATAAAATAAGGTATACACCTGTGTTGGCAAGCTTTTTAAAGCGGGAATGAGTATAAAGCTTATAAATATCTGTAATAGCATTGTCAGAAAAGCTGAAGCGTATACCCCTGAGATGCTCTGTTCTGAAAAGCTTGTTGGCAAAAAACAGATCAAGTGCAAAGGTAAAATCACCCGCTTCAACTCTCGTCTGCTTCATATTGCTTTTTGAAAAAAGATTGGAGAAGGAATATTCCTCCGCTCTTTCGCCGTCATAATGAGCCGCCGGAGAAGTAGAAAAGCCGTATTTATCCTTACCTGCAAGGCAGAGATAATGTCTCATAAGATGCTTCGGATTAAGACGGGCAAAGCCGTCAAGATACATAATATATCCCGTACGGCTCATTTCGAGTGCCTTGTTTTTGAATTCGCCTGAGCCCTCACACGAAACATAGCGGATATTTTCGGTATTTTTCCATCTGTCGGGAATCTTGGCTTTGAGTCTTTCATCAACAATAAGCTCAAAGCAGGGCATTGTCTGACTGTAAACGGAATCAAGCTGAATATCCATTCTGCCGTCATAGTATTCAGAGGTTTTATCGTTATAAGAAAGAGCAAGGGTTACCTTGGGATTTTCTGCCATTTCTTTTTTCGAGGCTATAAGTCTGCCTGAATAGAAAATATCCTTGTTCTTTTTAAGAAGGGCACCCTTACCGCCGGGAGAAAGCTTAGAAACAAGCTCTGTAATTATTGAAGCATATTTTTCGATTTCCGCTTCCTCAAGAAGCCAGAAATATCTGTAATAGCTGTAAAGAAGCACCGTAACAAGCTTACTGTAAAGAGTGTCAATGTAATAAACTCTGCGCTTACGAAGCTCCTTTTTGTCAAAGTCGGTAACACTTTTTTCTATGGCCTCGTCAAAGGCCTCCTCAGCGTGAGAGATAATATAAGCGTATCCGTCAAGATAATACTCGATGGGATAAACGGCAACACCGCCGCTTACTGCAGGCGCAACGTAGCATACGCTTCCCCTTGTACAGCCCGTAACAGTTTCACTCTTAAGAGCAAATGCAAGTGTGAATGCCGCTTCCCTTGCCTTGCCGAAGCATCTGAAGCGAAGACCCTTTTCTTCTGTCTTCTCCCTTAAAAAGAGCTTGTTTGTTACTGCAGGATTCCATATCATGTCGGAATCAAACTTACTGATACGGCGACGTCCCGAAAGAAGTCCCGTTGAAGAGAAGCGATGCTCACCGTAAATATCGGTGCTCGTCATAGGTGCAACACACAGCTCTGCCTTTTCTTTTTCGGCACATTCGTAAAGATGCTTGAAAACATCCCGTGAGAATATAACGTTACTGTCGCCGAAGGCAAGATATTTACCTGTTGCCATATCCATACCCCTATTACGTGCCTCTGAAATACTGTCAGAATCACAGCGGGTATAGCTGAAGCGCTTATCGGAAAGATAGCTTTTCATAATTTCCGCCGTACCGTCGCAAGAGGCGGCGTCAAGCATTATTACCTCAATATCCCTGAAGGATTGGGCTTTAACTGAATCGAGTGTAGCCCTGAGCTGCTTTTCACCGTTATTTATGGCAACAATAACACTGATTTTAACCTTTCTCATTAGCTACACTCCATTATTATTTATTTGACAAGAACTGAAACGGCGTATAAAAACTGACTGTCAGCATCAATTCCGCCCTTACCTGCCTTTGTCTCAAGCACATAGTCAGGTGTAAGCCCCACGCCGTCAAAGCTTTCCGAAGAATAAGGAAGCACCTTACCCGTTGTAAGAAGAACTGCGTTTCCCTTTGAAAGCTCAAAAATTTCCTGATAAAGTGCGGATTTACCCGTTGTTTTTTCGGCAAAGATAAGACCCTTACCGAAATCCCTGAGGTTGCAGGCAAAAAGCTCTGCCGCCTGCCTGGTTTTTGATGAAACGAGCACACCGACGGGAATATTGACCTCACCTGCCGTGGTGGCAAAGGTTTTTACGGTGTTTCCGTCCTCATCGACTACGGTTGCTGCCGCCTTATCGGAATCGGACATCGGTACGAATATATCAAGCACCTGCATTGCAACCTCGTAGTTATCGCTTCTGTTTTTACGAAGGTCAATAACTATTGCGCTGAGCTCTGAGGCAGTAAAACGGTTGACCGCTTCCTCGACCTGAAGAACCGTCGAGGGATAAAATTCGGTGATTGAAATATAGCCTACGTTTTCGTAAACGTCTGTTTTTACAGATCTTGCGGAATATCCCTTGGTGATGTTTGCCGTGGTTTCCGTATCCCCTCTTTTATATATGAGGTTTACGCCCGTTACCTTTTCCGAGGTAAGCTTCTCTACCATACTATCATAGTTCTCTGCATCAAGCATTATTCCGTCAAAGGCGATAATAAGGTCACCCTCACGGATGCCCGCCTCATAAGCAGGCGAGGATGAATCAACAGAGGTCACCTCAAGACAGCTTTCGGCAGTTCTCGTGTATTCTATACCTATTCCGGAAATGTTTCCGTTTCTTTCGGCAATATAGCTTGTATACTGTGAGGCAGTCATATATTTTGAGCCCTTATCGCCGAGGGAGCTTACGTAGCCCTGTGCAATGGCCTGCTCAATGTCGGTTTCAACACTTTTGCCGTAGTAATGCTTATTGATTACGTCATCAAGCTCGTCAAGTATCTCATACCTTTCAAGCTTCTGTGGAAGACCTGCAAGAACTCTGTCATATTCCCTTGTAATAACACCTGCGGTAGCCGCAGCGGAAAGGGCAACTGCAAGAACAAGCAGTCCGATTACTATTCCCGTGGGTATTTTTCTGTTCATATAAATTCTCCTTTTCCAAAGGATAAAATTCTCTTATATAATACATACAGAGGGGTAGAAGCCTACCCCTCTATTTTTTACGGTTTTTTGACAAAATCAAGCGGATTCTTTGAGGTTCCGTAGTATCGGATCTCAAAATGAAGATGAGGACCTGATGAACGGCCTGTGCTGCCGACTCTGCCTATCATATCACCCTTCTGAACGTACTGTCCGCTTGAAACGTAAAGTGCAGACATATGGGCATAAAGACTGGTGTAGCCGTCGCCGTGGTCGATGATAGTATAAATACCGTAGGTTGTTCCGCCTGTGCTTGCGGTGATAACCTTACCTGATCTTGTTGCATAAATAGGCTTACCGTGGATACCGCCGCCGGCAATATCAATACCTCTGTGGTTTGATGTAGCCCAGCTGAGATCTCTGTGGCCGAAGTAGCTGCTTATATAGCAGCTTGCACCGCCGAGAGGCCAGGTCCAGCTTGCATTGGAGTTGAAGTTTCCTCCTGCGCCGCCACCGCCGCCCGATGAGCCGCTGTTACCCTGAGTCGGGTCTGCATTTCCTATGGTAACCTTGTTTGAGGTTGCATAATATGCGCTGTAAATCGCATCGATTTCAGCATCGGCTGCTGCCTTCTCCTTTTCAAGCTGCTTGATATAGTTCTGGTAAACCGAGCTTGATTTGTCAAGAGACTCAAGGTAATCCTCTATCTTTGCATACTGACCCTCAAGGTCGTCGAGTGCTTTTTTGTACTCGGCCTCCTTAACGGCAAGCTCGTCTCTCTTTTTCTGCTGCTCGGTACGCTTTGCATTGACCTTTTCCTTGTTTTCCTCAAGCTTTTCCTTAGCCTTATTAAGGTCAATAACCTGCTGCTTGAAATCCTCGATAAGAGCCTTATCGTTTTCTGTGACTCTCTTCATGTATTCAAGTCTTGTCATAAAGCTCGCAAGATTGTCTGAGCCCATAAAAATCTCAAGAGTTGACTCGTCGCCGTTCATATAAGCATCACGGAGTCTCTGAGCAAGCTCCTGACTTGACTTTTCGATATTGGCCTCTGTTTCGGTGATTTCCTGATTTGTCAGCTCGATTTCACGGTTGAGCTGATTGATTTCAGCATCAAGATTGCCGATTTCGGTATCAATGGCTGAAATCTGCACCTGTATACTGGTTGCCTTTTCTTCAACGTTTTTAATCTGCTTTTCAAGACCGTCGAGATACTCCTGCTGCTTTTTCTGGTCAGCCTTAAGAGCATTGAGCTTATCCTCGTTTTCCTTGATTTCCTTATCAAGCTCATCGATTTTCTGCTGAAGCTCGTCGGTCGTTGCCGCATTTACATCATCTGAGGGTGAATAAGCAAACACCATACCTGTAAGCACAAGTACAAAGCTCAGAATCAGACATAAAGTTCTTTTCATAGTTGTTTTTACCTCTTAAATCATTTCGTTGGCTTCGCTGCCCTCTTTTTTCAGATACTTTCTGATAGAAACGAGAGTACCGAAGGAGCTGATTAAAATACCTGTTGCAAGATAGCTCACAATAAGAATGGGAAGGTATTCAAGAATTGAAACCGACTGTCCGCCGAACATTTCAAGAAGTGATGCCATAGCCTCACCCTCTACTCTTTCAACCGCAACGGTAAGTCCGAGTGCAAGAACAGCTGATATAAGACCGATGATTATACCTTCAATCATAAAGGGCCAGCGGATAAAGGTGTTGGTTGCACCAACGCTCTTCATAACCTGGATGTCAACCTTACGTGAAACCATAGCCATTCTGATTGTGTTTGAAATGATGAACATTGAAACAACTGCAAGAACTGCAACGAAAATTATGCAGATTGCTGTGAATGAGGTCTGCAGGGTTGAAATCTGATTAACAAGCTCCTGACTCTCTCTGACAGAAATAACATTTTCAACACCTCTGATTTTTTCAAGAGTCGCGTTAAACTCTTCAAGGTTACTAACAGATACTCTGTAAGAGTCAGGCAAGGGGTTTTTGATATGAGCACTAAGGTCGCCCTCATCAAGACCGTATTCCGCAAGCTGCTCCTCATAAGCAACCTCTCTAGGTACAAATTCAACGTTTGTTACGTTTTCAATTTTCCGGAGCTCGTCGCCTACCTTTTTTACGGTTTCATCGTCTGCGTTATCCTGAACAAAAGCCACGATAACGTTCTGATTTTCAATATCCTTTACAAGTGACTGGATGTTGAGCAGAAGCACAACGGATATGCCGATAAGCATAAGACAAGCAGTAAGCACGCTGATTGAAGAAATCGACATGCTGCGGTTTGCAATCATGTTGTGTGCGCCCATTTTTGTAAGATATGATGTATTAAGTCCGCCGGAGGACTTCTTTTTCTTTGCCATTTCTTATTCCTCCTGCATACTTTCTTTAATTTCTTCAAAGCTGACGTCGTCAAGGCAGCCGTCTTCCGACTCCTCATACTCAGCTTCCTCTGTCTGAGTCTCCTGCTCCTCAGGGGTTTCTTCCTCATCCCCTGCAGTCTCCTCTTCGTAAGCGGTCTGCTCCTCTTCGTAAGCGGACTCCGCCTCTTCCTGCTGAAGCTCCTCCTCAGCATCCTCAGTCTGAGCATCAGCTTCGGGCTTTGCCTCGGGGCGTGAGCCTCTTGCGGGAATATCGGAAACAATACAGCCGTTTTCGATCGTTACGATTCTGTGGTCAAACTGACGGACAAGCTCAAGGTCGTGGGTAACAACAACCACGGTAGCACCCAGAGCATTGATTTTATCAAAAAGACTCATAATTTCGCCCGAAAGCACCGGGTCAAGGTTACCCGTAGGCTCGTCGGCAATAATTACTGCGGGGTTATTTACAAGAGCTCTTGCAATGGCAACCCTCTGTCTTTCACCCTGTGAAAGCTGATGAGGGAAGTTCTTTGCTTTTGAGGAAAGGTCAACAAGCTTGAGAACGTAGCGTACTCTCTTGGTGATTTTTCTTTCGCCCATACCTATAACTCTGAGAGCGAAGGCTACGTTATCGTAAACCGTCATTTTGGGGATAAGACGGAAATCCTGGAAAACGATACCGAGCATACGTCTGAGATAGGGAAGCTCTCTCTTTTTAATTTTCTGAAGATTGTAGGAGCCGACGATAACCTCGCCTGAATCCACCTTCTCCTGACCCATGATTACGTTGAGAAAGGAGCTCTTTCCCGCACCTGAAGCACCAACGATGAAAACAAACTCACCGTCATTGATTCTGACGCTGACGTCTTCAAGCGCAACGGCGTTGTTGGTCTTGTATTTCATGGATACGTTTTTAAATTCGATCATACAACTGTTCCTCTTTCTTTTCGGGGAAGGCATATCTGCCTTTGTGTGTGGTTAACTATTTATTAAAAGAACCGATAAAACCTGATTTAGCCGGCAACAGTGCCGGCATAATCGTCTTAATATTTGATGGGCTTTGCATCAAGGTACTTCTTTACCATAAGAGCGACCTTGAATACAATCGCATCGTCAAACTCTCTCAGGTCAAGGCCTGTGAGCTTCTTGATTTTTTCAAGTCTGTAAACAAGAGTGTTTCTGTGAACGAAGAGCTTTCTTGAGGTCTCTGAAACGTTAAGGTTGTTTTCAAAAAACTTCTGGATTGTAAAGAGGGTCTCGTGATCAAGACCTGAGATTGAGCCCTTCTTGAAGATTTCCTTAAGGAACATCTCGCAAAGAGTTGTGGGAAGCTGATAAATAAGTCTTGCAATACCGAGATTTTCATAGGTAACGATTGTCTTTTCGGTGTCGAATACCTTACCTACCTCAAGAGCAATCTGAGATTCCTTGAAGGAACGGGGAAGCTCCTTGATACCGGTTACGATTGTACCGATACCGATAATTGAGTTGATGTAGAATTCGGTGTGAAGTGAATCGACAATGCTTCTTGCAAGCTTTTCAAGGTCCTTGATTTCGTTACCCTGACGTACTTCCTTAACAAGTGCAATATCTGTTTCATTGATATTGATAACGAAATCCTTATTCTTATCGGGGAAAAGGTTCTGAACGGTTTCGCTGACGGAAACCTCTGATCTTTCAGCAGTTCTTATAAGAAGAACGCAGCGTGAAACCTCGTTGTTGAAGCCGAGCTCACGGGTCTTGAGATAGATATCCCCCTGAAGAATATTATCAAGAATGACATTTTTAATGAAATTGCTTCTGTCAAACTTAACGTCGTAATACTGCTTGATACCGCCGAGAGAAATAGAAATAAGCTTAGCATAATTCTTGGCATTTTCATCATTGCCGTCAACGAAAATAGCGCTGTCGGGATGATTCTGGCCTGTGATTGCAAGGAAGGTCTTTCCTCCGATAACCTTAACCTCACCGCCTGAGAGAACCTCCTTCATATCAACGATTCCCGTTTCGCCTATACGGCTCAGATCGCTGCAGCAGATAACTGTACCCGAAGCGTCAACAACACCGATGGTACGGTCAATAGCCACCTTCATCTGATGAATTATTCCCTGAAACAATCTGTTAGACATTTTATTTGCCCCCAACCTTATATTTTGCACTAATTGGATAATTTGACTATTGTCACTTTCACCATTATACAAAAGTTATCGTCATTTTGCAATATAAAAACGATATTTTTTTAGATATTTTTTCATTATTTCGGTTTTCAGGCGGTTTTTTTTGTCATTTTGAGCCCCAAAGCTCACTTTTTCTGCGTTTTTTTCGTCATTTTACCCTTGTTAATTTTAACCATAAAAAGACAAATACTGTAGGCTCAAAGCCTCTTTCAGACCGTTGCAAGGGAACAGATGTGCAGTTTCACTAACGGAAACATTCTAACAGCAAATATTTAAATCAACTTTAAGATAAGATTAAAGCTTTGTTACAATCAAAAAAATCTGCCGGAATAAATTCCGACAGACCGATTGTTATTTGAGATCCCTGAGTGAAGAGGACTTGACGTTTTTAATGGTGGCACTGTCGCCTCTTCCGACCTGTCTGTAAACATCGTCGGCATCAACGGGCTTCTGCACAATTTCATCCTTCTGACATCTTTTAAAGCTCATCTGTATGCTTGTAAAGGCAGGGAAGATAAGATTGTTGAGCTTTTTATCCGAAATAAGATTCCAGATTCTTGCCGCAAAGGTAACACAGTTTGTAAAAATGCCCCAACCGTTTTTGTAATTGAGAATACCGTTGTGGACAGCTGCAAGCTCATCAGCAGTCAGATCCTCCGTCAACGAGGAAAGACCCTTCATACCGTACTCGGTCTGGCAATAGGCCTCTACATTATAGTATATGCCGTAGCCGTCGTATCTTGTAGGACCGAAGGTGCCGATTGAAACGCCGCCCTTTTTAGGAACGGTGTAAGCACCGACCTGAATAGGCTTATTGGTAAGATTTTCAACGTAAAGCCATACGTGGCCCGGATTTCTTACAAGGCAGAGAACGGAAATTCTTGCAACGTTTTCTTCCTTCGCCGCCGATGTACCGAAGGCACACATACCGAATATAAATGTAGCCGCCAGTAAAAAAGCAACAAGTCTTTTTACAGTTTTCTTCATTTTAAACACCTCTTGAATACTTTATATACATATATTAGCAGTTTTTACGCTCTGTGTCAATTATGTTATAAAGGAATTTTGCAGAAGTTTGAATATGGAATTGCATATCCTGTATGTTTTATGATATAATAAAAAAGTATAATATCCGATAAAGGAGAAAGCTTATGGAAAGAAAAACTATTGCTCCCGGTGTAAATCTCTGCACCCACAAAACAGAACAGTTCAAAACCTCCGTGGTTTCGCTCAACATAATTGCACCCCTTGACAAGGATGCAACTGCAAGAGCCTTACTTATATATCTTCTTTCAAGAACAAATAAGGACTACCCTGAAATAACACTTATGAACCGAAGACTCGCATCGCTTTACGGTGCCTCTCTTTCGGCAGGAGTCAGAAAAATCGGTGAGGCTCAGGTTCTGTCACTTACACTCCTTTGTGTTGACGACCGTTTTTCACTTGACGGAGACAGTGTTCTCAAGGACGGCATCACACTTTTGCTCGACTGCCTTTTCAAGCCCGACATTACACCCGACGGCTTCAGAAGGGACAACGTAGAAAGAGAAAAGAGACTTCTCACCGAAAAAATCGAAAGTGAGAAGGACGATAAGAGAATTTACGCCCTTTCACGTATGCTCAGCGAAATGTGCTGTGACGAAGGCTACGGCATCGACCGTCTCGGCATAGCAGAGGATATCCCCGCAATAACGGGAGCATCCCTTCTCAGCTGCTGGAAGAAGCTTATCTTCTCCTCACAGATTCAGCTTAACGTAACAGGCAGCTTTAACGAAGAGGAAATCACCTCAGTTATAAAAGACCGCTTCCTTCCCCTTTCAAGAAGGGCGGAGGACATCGCTGAGGTGCGCACCGAATTTATTTCCGAAGCCTACGAAAGCAGAACCGTAACCGAAACGCAGAGCATCAAGCAGGGCAAGCTCGTTATCGGCATGAGAGCGGGCATGACCTTTGAGGATGACAACTTCCCTGCCATCAAGCTTATGACCGCCATTTTCGGCAGCGGCACCTTTTCAAAGCTGTTTATGAACGTAAGAGAAAAAATGAGCCTTTGCTATTACTGCTCAGCAAGACTTATCGACTCAAAGGGCATTATCACCGTTGAAAGCGGTGTTGAAACAGAAAACGCATACAAGGCTCTTGATGCAATAAGAAACGAGCTTGATGCGGTAAGACGCGGCGATTTCGACGATGAGGCTCTCAGCAATGCAAAATTAAGCCTTATCGACTCATATAATTCCTTCGGTGACAGCGTTATCAATACTGATTTGTGGGCAACTCTTCAATGCAACCGCGCCGAATTCAGAACACCCGAGGAATATGCCGGGCTTATAAAAAACGTAAGCCGTGAGGAAGTAATCGTAGCCGCAAATATGGTTACCGAGGATACGGTATTTATTCTTGAAAGTGAAAAGGAGGCAGAATAATGGAAAAGCTTATCAGAAATGACCTTCTTAACGAGCAATATTATGAAATCGACCATTCATCGGGGCTTAAGATATTTGTTATGGAAAAGCCCGACTATTCGGGTGCCTTTGCTATGTTCGGCACAAGGTACGGCTCCGTTGATACCTGCTTCAGAATAAAGGGTGACGAAAAATATGTGAGTGTTCCCGAGGGCATTGCTCATTTTCTCGAGCACAAGCTTTTTGAAAGTGAGGAGCTTGATGCCTTTCAGCGATTTGCAAAAACGGGAGCTTCGGCTAACGCCTTTACCTCCTTTGACCGCACCTGCTATCTTTTCCAATGCTCGGATAATTATAAGGAAAACCTTGAAATACTGCTCGACTTTGTCAAGGCTCCCTATTTCACCGAGGAAACAGTTCAGAAGGAGCAGGGCATCATCGGTCAGGAAATAAGAATGTATCAGGATGACCCCGACTGGCAGGTGCTTTTCAACCTTCTCAGAGGGCTTTATCACAACAACCCCGTGAGAATCGATATTGCAGGCACCGTTGAATCTATCGCAGAGATAAATGCAGACCTTCTTTACTCCTGCTACCGCACCTTCTATAACAACTCAAATATGGCTCTTGCCGTTGCGGGTAACGTTAAAAAGGATGAGGTTATCGCAATAGCAGACAGAATACTGAAAAAGGAAGAGCCCGTTTTCTTTGAGCAGATTATACCCGAGGAAAGCGAGGAGGTAGCAGAAAAAACGGTAACGGAGGAAATGGGTGTGGATATGCCCAAATTCGCCGTCGGCTTCAAGCTTAAGCCCGTTACCGAGGACCCTGCAAGAGACATTCTTCTGACAAATATTGCTCTTGATATTCTCGTCGGTAAGGTATCCCCTCTTTATTCACGCCTTCTTGAGGGCGGACTTATCAACAGCTCCTTCGGTAAGGAGTATTTCACCGGCAGAGGCTTCTCCTGCCTTCTCATAAGCGGTGAAAGCAACGAGCCCGAAAGGGTACGGGATGAAATCATCGCAGAGGCTGACAGACTCCGCAGGGAGGGCATCAGCTCCGAGGATTTTGACATCTCACTCAGGAGACTTTACGGCAGAGAGGTATTCGGTTTCAACGATACGGATTCACTCGCAAACAGTCTTACAGACTGCTACTTTAACGGCTACGGTCTGTTTGATTCAATCAACCTTTACAGCTCTGTCACAAAGGAAGAGGTTGAAGGTATAATCAAAGAAAAATTCGACACGGAAAAGGTATGCCTTTCCGTTATAAAATGAGGTAAAGCACTATGGGAAAACAGTTAGTATTGGCTGAAAAGCCTTCCGTTGCAAGGGATATTGCAAGGGTTCTCGGCTGCAAGGGCAAGGGTGACGGCTGCATAATCGGTGACAAATACATCATAACCTGGGCACTCGGTCATCTTGTGACTCTCGCAGACCCTGACGCCTACGATGAGAGATATAAAAAATGGGAGATGGATGACCTTCCCATGCTCCCCGATAAGATGAAGCTTGTTGTCATAAAGCAGACCTCAAAGCAGTACCGTGCCGTGTCTGCACTTATGAAGCGACCTGACGTTGACTCACTCGTTATCGCAACCGATGCGGGACGTGAGGGTGAGCTTGTCGCACGCTGGATTATGACAAAGGCCGGCTGTAAGAAGCCCGCCTACCGTCTCTGGATTTCATCGCAGACCGACAAGGCAATAAAGGACGGCTTTAAAAATCTTAAGCCCGCAAAGGACTACGATAACCTTTACAAATCTGCTCAGGCAAGAGCAGAGGCTGACTGGCTCGTAGGTCTCAACACCACAAGAGCCCTCACCTGCAAATACAACGCTTCTCTTTCAGCAGGCCGTGTGCAGACACCTACCCTCGCTCTTATAGTTGCAAGAGAAGAGGAAATATTAAGCTTTAAGCCTAAGACATATTACACTCTTCAGGCATATTTCAACGGCTTCAAGGCTACATACCGTGATGCGAAGAACAACACACGTTTTTCAAGCCGTGAATTCACGGAGAAAATTGAAAATGCAATCAAAAACAAGACAGGCACAGTAAAGAAGCTTGAAAAGAGCAGTAAAAAGCAGGCTCCCCCTGCCGCTTACGACCTTACGGAGCTTCAGAGAGATGCCAACAAAAAATTCGGCTACAGCGCAAAGCAGACCCTTTCGCTTATGCAGAGTCTTTACGAATACCATAAGGTACTCACCTACCCCCGTACAGATTCACGATACATAACCGATGACGTTGTCGCCACTATCCCCGAAAGACTCCGTGCCGCCGCAGTAGGCCCCTATGCAAAGTGGGCAATGGGTCTTGCAAGGGGTAAAATCGAGACTAAGTACATCGTAAACAATGCAAAGGTCAGCGACCACCACGCTATTATCCCCACGGAGCAGTCACCGAATCTTGCAAAGCTCAGCTTTGACGAGAGAAATATTTACGACCTTGTCGTACGCCGCTTCTTTGCGGTACTCTCCGCACCCTATGAGTATGACGAGGTAAAGGTTGAAATCGACATTGAGGGCAACAGCTTTTTCGCCAAGGGTAAGACACCCAAGGCTATGGGCTGGAAGGAATTTTACGGCAACGCCGACGAGGACGAGGATGAGGACGAGGCGGAAAACCGTTCACAGTCTCTCCCCGTACTCAAGGAAGGCATGAAGCTGCCCGTTATGAGCACTAAAATCACCGAGGGCAAGACAAGACCGCCTGCAAGATACACAGAGGCGACTCTCCTTTCGGCCATGGAGAACCCCTCAAAGCAGATTGAGGATAAAAATCTCAAGGCTGTCATCAGCCAGACAAGCGGTCTCGGCACACCTGCAACAAGAGCGGATATAATAGAAAAGCTTTTTGACAACTTCTCTATAGAGAGAATCGGCAAGGAAATTCACCCCACCGCAAAGGGTAAGCAGCTCATAAGCATAGTACCTGCCGACCTTAAGAGTGCGGAGCTTACCGCCAAGTGGGAGCAGCAGCTACAGAACATTTCAAAGGGTACTGCCGACCAGAAGAAATTCATCAAGGATATGAGAGACTATTCCACATCACTCGTATCAATGGTTATTATGTCCGATGCGAAGTATGCCCACGATAATCTTACCCGTACCGCCTGCCCCATATGCGGCAAATATATGCTCGAGGTCAACGGCAAAAAGGGTAAAATGCTCATCTGTCAGGACAGAGAATGCGGCTACCGCAAGGGACTCACACAGGTGACAAACGCACGCTGCCCCGACTGCCACAAAAAAATGGAGCTTCGCGGCGAGGGTGACAAAAAAATGTTCGTCTGTGTATGCGGCTACCGTGAAAAGCTCAGCGACTTCCAGAAGAGAAAGGAGCAGGCAGGCGCAGGCAAGGCCGACGTGCTCAGCTATATGAGAAAGCAGGAAAATCAGCAGAAGAAGGAAGACAAGAATAATCCCTTTGCGGATTTGCTGAAAGGATTCTGATGAATTCGGAATTCGGAATTCGGAATTGCGGGGAAGGTTTGATGAAAAGGACAGGCTGATACCGCAGGATATTCCATAACATACGAAAGAGCCCCGGCTGACGGATAAGTCAGTCGGGGTGTTGATTTGATATTAAGTGTAACAAGCTTGTTGCTCTTGTTCCGATATTGTTCCGATCTTGTTACCGTGATTTTCCCAGTGTTTATGCGGGTTTTTGCCACTTACGGAACAAAGAAACAAAGAAATCATAAAAAGAGTTAAAAATTAAAAAATAAAAAAGAACTTTATAGAAATCCTTGTTCCTTTGTTCCCTTGTTCCTTTGTTACACCTGTCAGAGCAGTATTGGCGGATTGACTGTAGCTAAGGCTTTCCGGTTTTATAGCTTCACGTCAACGTGACGGCCGGCAATCGTCTTACGGTTTCAGGGTGAGTCGAGATTCTGCGGCACCTCCGGTGCAAACCTTAGACTTGCCTTTCCTGAAAGGAGAGGTGGCGGATGTGTAACATCCGTCGGAGAGGTTTTCCGAATTCCGCATTTATAAATTAACATACCGATATCAGTATTTTTTATATCAAAACACTTGAAAAAAAGGGCATAATATTATACAATAATCAATGGCAATTTTATATTAAGTATATAAACCTATTATGAAAGGACGAAACACAATGAACGTATTAAACAAAAAGTCAGTTGAAGACATCGACGTAAGAGGCAAAAAAGTTCTCATCCGTTGCGATTTTAACGTTAAGATGGAAAACGGCGTTATCACAAGCGACAAGAGAATCGTTGCTTCTCTCCCCACAATCAAGTACCTTCTCGATAACGGTGCAAAGGTTATCGCTTGCTCACACCTCGGCAGACCCAAGGGTGAATTCAAGCCCGAATTTTCACTTGCTCCCGTTGCTGTAAGACTCGGCGAGCTTCTCGGCATCGAGGTTAAGATGGCTAAGGACGTTGTAGGCGAAAGCGCTCAGGCTCTCGCTGCTGACCTCAAGGAAGGCGAGGTTCTCCTTCTTGAAAACGTTCGTTTCCACAAGGAAGAAACCAAGAACGACCCCGATTTCTCAAAGGCTCTCGCTTCACTTGCAGAAATCTATGTAAACGATGCTTTCGGTTCAGCTCACAGAGCTCACTCTTCAACAACAGGTGTTGCTGATTACCTTCCCGCAGTCGGCGGCTACCTTATCCGTAAGGAGCTTGAATACATCGGCGGCGCTCTCGAAAATCCCAAGAGACCTCTCGTTGCTATCCTCGGCGGTGCTAAGGTTTCAGATAAAATCGGCGTTATCACAAACCTCATGGAAAAGGTTGATACCCTCATCGTAGGCGGCGGTATGGCTTACACCTTCTTTGCAGCTAAGGGCTACAGCGTTGGTACTTCAATCTGTGAAGAAGACAAGATTGATATGGCAAGAGACATGATGGCTGCTGCAGAAGCTAAGGGCGTTAGGTTCCTTATCCCCGTTGATAACAGACTCGGTAAGGAATACGCAGAAGATACAGACGTTATGGTTGTTGATTCAGACTCCATTCCCGACGACTGGATGGGTCTTGACATCGGCCCCAAGACAGAGGCTCTTTTCGCAGACGCTATCAAGGGCGCAGGTACAGTTATCTGGAACGGTCCCATGGGCGTTTCCGAATGGAAGAACTTCGCATCAGGTACTATCGCAGTTGCAACAGCTATTGCTGAAAGCGGCTCAATCTCAATCGTTGGCGGCGGCGACTCAGCTGCAGCAGTTCAGAAGCTCGGCTTCGCTGACAAGATGAGCCACATCTCAACAGGCGGCGGTGCTTCACTCGAATTCCTCGAGGGTAAGGACCTTCCCGGCGTTGTTGCACTTAACGACAAATAAGAGTAGTCAGTAGCCAGTAGTCACGGTGGCTTCGCCGCTTTGGTACTGCTACAACTAACTCTTCACACCTCTCCCCTTTCAGGAGAGCCAAAATATAGTGGCACCTTCGGTGCAATTGAACCCCTCAGTCACTTCGTGACAGCGTAACACGCCCGTCCCCCTTTGTCACTTCGTGACATTTCCCCCACACTGTGGGGGAATCGACCCCTTTCAGGGCGAGCCAAAATATGGCGGCACCTAACGGTGCAATAATGAATAAGGAGTAATTAAAATGAACAAATCAACACGTAAAGCAGTTATCGCAGGTAACTGGAAAATGAATATGACACCCTCTCAGGCAACTGCTCTCATCAATGAAATGAAGCCCCTCGTTGCAGGTGCTGACTGTGAAGTAGTTCTCTGCGTTCCCTTCGTAGACATCCCCGCAGCTATCGAAGCAGCTAAGGGCTCAAACATCAGAATCGGTGCTGAAAACGTACACTTCAAGGCTTCAGGCGCATACACAGGTGAAATCTCAGCTGATATGCTCAAGGAGCTCGGTGTTGAATATGTAGTTATCGGCCACAGCGAAAGAAGAACATACTTCGGTGAAACAGACCAGACTGTTAACCTTCGTACTCTTGCTGCTCTTAATGCAGGTCTCAAGCCCATCGTTTGCGTTGGTGAAACTCTTGAGCAGAGAGAGCTCGGCTACACCGAAACTCTTCTTAAGTTCCAGACTAAGATGGCTCTTACAAACGTTACCGCTGACCAGCTCAAGGACGTTGTTATCGCTTACGAGCCCGTTTGGGCTATCGGTACAGGCGTAACTGCTACCGACGATCAGGCTGACGAGGGTAACGGCTACTGCCGTGCAGCTATCGCTGAAGCATACGGTGCTGAGGCTGCAGAAGCTATCACAATCCAGTACGGCGGCTCAATGAACGCTAAGAACGCTGCAGGTCTCGTTGCTAAGGTTAACGTTGACGGCGGTCTTATCGGTGGCGCATCACTCAAGGCTGAGGACTTCTCAGTTATTGTTAAGGCAGCTTCAGAACAGAAATAAGAAAAAAGGGCTCGTTGAGCCCT
The DNA here is from genome assembly GCA_045577395.1 of Acutalibacteraceae bacterium. GTDB lineage: Bacteria > Bacillota > Clostridia > Oscillospirales > Acutalibacteraceae > UBA6857. Next base: position 40,205 of record JAZNIH010000081.1, read on the forward strand.
TTTTAAATGTTGTTTGAGGGACTAGGGACTAGTTTTGACCCCTCCGCCCTTCGGGCACCTCCCCTTTCAGGGCGAGGCAAGAATAACGTCACTAATTTGGTGACACCTCCACTTTCAGGGCGAGGCTACCTCTCCGTCAGCCTGACGGCTGACACCTCTCCTTTCAGGAGAGACTATTATAGACTCAGAAAGGACAGATAAAAATGAAAAAACCTGTTTTATTATGTATCATGGACGGTTTCGGTAAGAATCCTTCCGATTACGGTAACGCTATTGTTGCCGCTGCAACCCCCAACCTCGATAAAATTATGAACGAAAACCCCATGACCTTCATCGGTGCATCAGGTATGGACGTTGGTCTTCCCGACGGTCAGATGGGTAACAGTGAGGTAGGTCACACCAATATCGGTGCAGGCCGTGTTGTTTATCAGGAGCTTACAAGAATTACAAAGAGCATCAAAGACGGTGACTTCTTTGAAAATGAAGCACTTAAGGGAGCTATGGAAAACTGCCTTAAGAATAACTCCGCTCTTCACCTTATGGGTCTTATGAGCGACGGCGGTGTTCACTCACACAACACCCACATGTACGCTATTGTTGAAATGGCTAAGAAGTACGGCGTGAAGGATGTTTTTGTACATTGCTTCCTCGACGGCCGTGACGTACCTCCCGCTTCAGGTGCAGACTTCGTTGAAGAAACCTGCAATAAGCTTAAGGAAATCGGTCTTGGCAAGGTTGCTACCGTTATGGGCAGATACTACGCTATGGACCGTGACAACCGTTGGGAAAGAGTAGGCAAGGCTTATGCCGCTATGGTTTACGGCGAAGGCATCAAGGCTGACTGCCCCGTTAAGGCTATCAAGGAAAGCTACGAGACAATCGACGCTGACGGCAAGAACCTCACCGACGAATTCGTGCTTCCTACAGTATGCGCAGAAAACGCAACAATCAAGGCTCAGGACAGCGTTGTATTCTTCAACTTCCGCCCCGACAGAGCAAGAGAAATCACAAGAACCTTCGTTGACGAGGATTTCTCAGGCTTTGAGAGAAAGAACGGCTTCTTCCCCCTCTATTATGTTTGCATGACTCAGTATGATGCTACAATGCCCAACGTTCAGGTTGCATTCAAGCCTCAGACTCTTGAAAACACCTTCGGTGAATACCTTTCAAAGATGGGCAAGACTCAGCTTCGTATCGCTGAAACAGAAAAGTATGCTCACGTAACCTTCTTCTTCAACGGCGGTGTTGAAAAGCAGTACGAGGGCGAGGACAGAATCCTTGTTGCTTCTCCCAAGGTTCCCACCTACGACCTTCAGCCCGAAATGAGCGCTTATGAAGTAACCGAAAAGGTTGTTGAGGCTATCAAGACAGGCAAGTATGATGCTATCATTCTCAACTTCGCTAACTGCGATATGGTCGGTCACACAGGAATTTTTGATGCTGCAAAGGCTGCTGTTGAGGCAGTTGACACCTGCGTAGGCAAGGTTTACGATGCAGTTAAGGAAATGGACGGCGTTATGCTCATCACCGCTGACCACGGTAACGCTGACAAGATGTACGAAGAAGACGGCTCACCCTTCACCGCTCATACAACCTTCCCCGTGCCCTTCATCGTTTGCGGTTATGAATGCACACTCCGTGAGGGCGGTAAGCTTTGCGATATCGCTCCCACAATGCTCAAGATTATGGGCCTCGCACAGCCCGCTGAGATGGATGGCGAAAGCATCGCTGAATAATGCAAAATGCAGAATGCAAAATGCAAAATTGCGACGGACGTAAGTATATAAAGGGAAAGATTACCCGCTGAACTTACATTGTTTAATTCCGATTTTACATTATAAAGGCATCCGAAATATCGGATGCCTTTTGTGTTAATTGTTTGTTAACATTTATGTGGATAGTCTGTTGCGATTTTGTTATAAAATGTTAATGTTAATAAATTAAAAACGGAGGTAATTTAAAATGAAAAAACTTATATCTGTGATTCTTTCTGTTATTATGATTTTTGCAGTTATGGCACCTTCAGTATGTGCTGCAAACGAAAAAACAGTTACCGTTTACCTTGAGGGCTACGGCGACGGACTTATCGGCAAAAGCGGAGAGCAGGCATTCCCCGTTGACCTCGGCCTTGTTGACGGAATCAAGGAGGTACTCAGCCAGCTTCTCACAAATCTTGCTATAGGTGAAATCACCGGTGACTACAGCAGATACAGCGATGACCTTTATAACCTCATCGCTCCCGCCTACGCAGACCTCAAGCTCGACTCCAACGGTGAATCAACTGATCTCAACGGTAATTTTTATCACGGCTTAGGCTTTGATCCTGTTACAAGAATTGAGCACAGCAACAGCAAGTTCACCGGTGGCTATTACCGCTTCCGCTATGACTGGAGACTTTCCGTTGAATATAACGCAGAGCTTCTCGATACATTCATTGACAATGTTCTTGCAAGCACAGGTGCATCTAAGGTAAACCTCATCGGACGCTGTCTCGGCGGCAACATCATTTCGGCATATCTGCAGAACGCTCCCGAGGCAAGCATTGCAAGACTCAACAAGGTTATTATGTACATCCCCTCAACTCTCGGTGTTGAGTTTATCAGCGCTCTTTTCTCAGGTAAGATTGTTCTTGACCCTGATGCTATCGACAACTACGTCAAGTATTCTCTTGCAGACAATGATATTTTAGGTATGAGTGAGGAAGATCCCCTTCTTTCAACACTCACCACAATCGTAAGCTTCGTTAACGAGACCTATGTTCTCGGCTTCGGCACTGACGTTGTTGAAAGAATAGTTCAGTCCGTAAAGGATGATGCTCTTGCAAGAATTCTCCGTGATTCTTACGCTTCCTTCCCCTCCTTCTGGTCAATGGTATGTGCTGAAGACGTTGAGGATGCAATCGCTCTGGTGTACAACACTCCCGAGCTTCAGCTGGAATATGCAGAAATGATTGAAAAAATCCGCTCCTATCATCAGAATGTTCAGCTCAATGCAGAAGACAGAATCGTTGAACTCACCGAGCAGGGTACCGACATTATGATCATTTCAAAATATAACTATGCCGACTTCCCCCTTTCAGCAGACGCTGCTCAGCAGTCCGACGGTACAGCGGCAACCACAGCAACCTCCTTCGGTGCAACTGTGGCTGATTTCGGCTCAACTCTTTCGGATAAGTACATAAAGGCTATGGACGAGGCAGACCTCAGATACCTTTCAGGCGATAAGATGATTGACGCTTCAACCTGCGTGCTTCCCGAAAAGACCTGGTTCATCAAAAACTGCTACCACGATGACTTCCCTGCAAGCATTGATGCTCTTATGAACACCTTCCTTCAGACGGACAATATGACCGTTGATACCTACGAGGAGTATTCACAGTTTCTTAAGTATGACAAGCAGAGCGATACCCTTTCAAAGGTTATCGGCATCGACGAGGGTGACATCATCGATAAGGATTCGCTCGAAGCCAAGTCATCGTTATTTATTAGAATTCTTAAAATGTTTCTTGAATTCTTCACAAAGCTTTTAAACGGTGAATTAAGCTTCTCCTTCGGTAGCGACGAATAATCAACCACACAAAAAAGCTGCGGTATACCCGCAGTTTTTTATTTTTTTGTAATTTCCCCCTTTTCCCTTACTAAAACCCGCAAAGCCCTTGATTATTTTAACTTTCAATGCTATTATTATAATGTAAAAATTTGTAATAATACAGGAGGTAAAAACAATGAAAAAATTATTATCAGTGCTTCTCACGGTTATTATGCTTTTTGCAGTAGCCGCACCCGCATTCTCCGCTTCTGCGGCAGATAAATGTATCACAATTTATGTCGGCGGCTACGGCAGCTCACTTTACCGCAACAACAGAATAAATTACGAAGAACAGATTTACGATATCGAGGCTGACATCGGTGCTATCGTATCAGAGGTACTCAGACCCTGCCTTGAAAAGCTTGCGCTCGGCTTTGTATCAGATAATTATGATGCTTATTGTGACGAGCTTTATAACGCTATGGCACCCCTTTATGATGAGGTACGCCTTGATAAAAACGGCGAAGCAACTGACGGCTCCGGTTGGGGCGGAGATATGCTCAAAAGCCAATATTACGTAAACTACAGCAAGGGGCTTTCCGGCGGCAGAATCGACTTCGAATATGACTGGAGACTGTCTCCTATACATAACGCTGAAATTCTTGAGCAGTTCGTCGACAGAGTATGCAGAGAAAAGGGTGTTCAGAAGGTCAACCTTCTCGGACGCTGTCTCGGCGGTAACGTTGTAAATGCTTATCTCGAAAACGGCACTAACCTCGATAAAATCAATAAGGTTATTCTTTACATCCCCTCAACTGCAGGTATTTCAACTATCGGTGCAGTATTTACCGGCAACATCGAAATAGACAGCAATGCCGTTAACAACCTTGCTGACTATCTTGTCGGCAACAAGCAGATGATTGACGATCCCTTCATGCAGGAGTTCATTCTTGCAGTTCTCGAAATGCTCAACTACGCTTCTGTGCTCGGTATAGGAACAGACACTATTGAGTATATCGTAGAAAACGTAAAGGATAACATCATCCCCCGCCTTGTAAGAGATACATACGGCTCATTTACATCATTCTGGGCTATGTGTCCCGCTGATCAGGTAGACGAAGCAGTTAACTTCTGCTACAGCACAGATGAGCTCAAGAAGGAATATGCAGGCACAATCGAAAAGATTCTTGCCTTCAAGGAAATTCAGCTGAATGCAGCGAACAGAATGAAGGAGCTTCAGGCACAGGGCATAGACTTTATGATTCTTTCAAAGTACGATACCCCCAACCTCCCCTTCTCAAAGGACGGAAATGCCCAGAGTGACTTTATGGCTGAAACCTACAGAAGCTCATTCGGTGCAACAACAGCAGACTTCGGTAAGGTTCTTTCATCATCTTACATCAACAAGATGAGTGCAGAGGATAAGAAATTCCTTTCACCCGACCTCAAGATAGACGCTTCAACCTGTCTTTTCCCTGAAAAGACCTGGTTTATCAAGCACTGCGAGCATGCAGACTTCCCTGACTGTATTGACGTTCTTATGGATACCTTCCTTGTAAACGATAGCTTCACCGTATTCTCAAGCGATGTATATCCCCAGTATCTTGACTATTCATACAATGCTGAAGCAGACACAGAATCCCTTGTACCTGTTACAGGCACAGACAAGGATGCAGAACAGCCAAGTAAAAATCAGGAGCGCTTCTCAGTATTCATCCGCTTCTTCAGGGCTATCTTAAGCTTCTTTACAAAGCTTTTCAACGGTGAGCTGGACTTCAGCTTCGGTAAGGGAGAATAATACATAATCTTTAAATCTGTCGGATTTCCTCCGACAGATTTTTTATTTCGGAACAAAAACTCAATTCATCGCATTTTTTCATCATTTTGTTCAAGCATTAGAAACAATTATATATTATAATTTCTCGTTGGATATCATTATAAGTAATTTGAAATAGCCTGAAAGCGCTCCTTTTAAAGGCTTTTCGCCGCTTCATCCCCGAAACATCGTTCCCGGCGGTCAAAAATCCAATTGAAAAACTGTTTCGGATTATACATTCTAACTTAAGGAAGTGAATTTATGACTACTGAAGAAAATCAGCCTATTATTCCCGAGAACAATCCGTCTGCTGAAGAGAATACAGCTCCCGAGGCTGTCATCCGTACAAAGCCCGTTAAAGCCGTAGTCACCAAGAAAAAGAAATCACGTATAATTATTGCAGTTATACTTTCTGTAATTATCACCTTTTCCGCTCTTACCGGCGTTATCGGCGCAATCACAAAGGGTGAAATAACCGACTGCAAAAGCGAAGCAGATAAATATAACAGCTCACGGGGTGATGCATCATATCTGTACAGAGGTGCAACAAAAAATGAGCTGAACGTTGAAATCACAAGACTCAACGGTCTTGTTGCTCAGGCCCTGACTCAGGCTGATATTGAATCCGTGCTTTACAGCGATGAGGGTGTGAGCATGATAGGTAAGCTTCTCGGTGAGGCTTCAGGTAAGGAGTTCGGTGAGGTAAGCTTTAAAGCCCTTAAAAAGAACTACCCCGACGCTTTCGCACGTCTTAACGATATGCAGTTAAGCTCCGCATCCTGGGAGCATATCGACGTCATCCCCTTCGGCATTACTGCAGGCGATAAGGAAGCCTTTGTCAAGGCCTGCGGTGCCTTTGGTAAATTCCTCGGCGATGAAATGCTCTCTATGGCTCTTAAGGCTCCTACTGCTTATGACGATGCTCTTGTTCCTCTTCTTGAATCGCTGCACACGGGCACAATGCCCTCTCTTATGGGCTTTGTTATGCAGACGGGTCTTGACAGCAGCAAAAGAGTAGAATTCCTTATAGACAAGGTTCTCACGGTAATTGAGCCTCTCAAGGAAGCTCCCATTGATTACCTTTGCACTATGCTTCCCGATTTTCTTGTTAATTTTAAAAAAGCAAGTGAATTTATAAACAGCAGCGATATCGGACTTACTCTTCCCGACCCGCAGACCATCGTAAGCGCCTTATGGAGTCTGCTCGGTATGACTAACAAGCCTATCGATCTCGACTTTATTGCTTCACTCGGCACCGCTGAGGTTGCACAAAGCGGAGTAAACAAGGGTCAGAGAGTTGAAATCACAGGTGACAGAGACGACGTGTTTATGTATATTTCAGATTATTTTGATCAGCACGTTACCTATGAAAACAACTATGCGGCACTCGAAGATTTTCTTACACAGAAGCTTAAGGAGCTTGACCGCAACAGTCAGGCAGGGCAATTCCTTTACGGAGACCTTACAAACAGAATGCTTGCCCTTTACGTTAAAATCGTGGCTATGAATAAGGTCAAGACCGACAACACCCCTGCAGAAGAGCTTGTAAGCGAGCATAATGCCAATATCAATGACGGTGCCGAAATTTTCGAAAGCTTTATGAGCAGAGAAAATACGGCAAAAATTATCAGCACTCTCGACTCAACCCTTGCAGGCTTTATGACCGAAAACAAAATAGAAAATATGATTTTCACAGATACGGTTGCAACCTTTTTTGTAAAGCTTGTTTCTGAATTCTGCGGTGTAGATTTCGGGGTAATCCCCTTCTCTGCAATGAGCTACAGTCACCCTGACGCCTACTCTTACGTAAAGGCTCTGCAGAGTGAGGGCAAGACGTGGGCTGACGTGGGAGTAATCCCCTTCGGTATTACTGCAGGTGATAAGGATGCCTTTACAAAGGCCTGCGGTGCAGGTGCCGAATATTTCGGCGACATTCTTGCGCTGAACATGGTTGTGGCTCCCACAATTTACGATGAGGGTCTTGTCCCTCTTGCAGAAGCCTTCCATATAGGCGCCTTCAGCGACACAGAGGAATTCCTTATTATGCACGGTGCAGACAGTGCAAAGAGGGTTGAAATTATTATTGATTTCGTTCTCGGTATACTTGAGCCTCTCAAGAAGGCTCCTGTCAGCTACATCTGCTCCATCCTCCCCGATATTATTTACGGCTACGGTGTTCTTGCCGACTGCACAAAGGCTAACCCCGCTACTCTTCTTACCGGTCTTGAAATACCTCCCCTCAATGAGTTTCTCTCGAAGCTGTTTGCTCAGGCAGGTATTGCATTCCCCGATTTTGATTTCAATAAGGTTATAGCTCTGTCAGAGGCTTCGGTTGCAGAAAGCGGTGACAGAACCGGTAAAAGAATGAGACTTGACGGCGACAAGGAAGCCGTGTTCGCCTGTCTTGCGACCTACGTTATGAGCGTTATAAACCACGAAAACAACGTTGAAGCAATCAGCACCGTCGCAAGCAATCTTTTCGGTATCAATGCAGCCATCGTCAAGGGTCTGATTGCAACCGTAAAATTCATTCTTTCATAAAAAATTACACCTGAGATAGCCTCAGGTGTTTTTTTATCTTATTTTGTATACACAACCAGCAGAGCACCCTTTTCAACGCTTATTTCAGCCTCTTTACCGATAAACTCATTGCTGAGACCTCTTGTAAGCTTACTGTACATAGTAAAGTCGTTAACCTCATATTTAAGGTTGCTGATTGTTATGCCTCTGCTTTCATCGCTGAGAGAAAAAACTGATACGTATCCCTTCATTGTATCGGGAAAGGTGATTTTTCCGTCGGCAAAGGAAGTAAGGATTTTATCCCCGTGGTAAATTGTTCCCCTTCCTCCGCAGGAGGCTATATAATGAAGAAGCTGGATATTGCCGATTGAGTGGTCAATTCTTTCTCCGCCCAGAGCACCGAACAGAACAAACTCTCTGTATCCCCTTTTTAAACCTTCGTTAACGGCAACCGCCATATCGCTATCGTCCTTTTCGCAGGGCAGCACGATTTTGTTTTCCTCTTCGGGTATTCTTCCGAGAGAATCAAAGTCACCCACAACCATATCCGCATTTCTTCCGAGCAAATCACGGTATTCATATCCGCCGTCGGCACAGATTATATAATCATCCTTATCGGCAGCTATATCAGTCTGACAAACGTCACCGGCACCGATAATATAACAAATTGCCATTGCATTCACCTCTTTCTCAGTATAACACATCACTTTATTTTATTCAATAACAAAAAAAGACTTTACAAAACTGCTTTTATACCTTAAAATATAGAAAGTAATTTTTAAGGAGCATAAGATGAATATTCAGATATACGGCACGGCAAAGTGCTTTGACACAAAAAAGGCTCAGCGCTATTTTAAAGAAAGAAACATAAAATTTCAGTTTGTTGACCTTGCTAAATTCGGTATGAGTAAGGGCGAATACAGATCAATAAAAACCGCACTCAGATGCTCACTCGAGGACCTTGTAAACGAGAAAAGCAAGAAATATGAGCAGTCATTCATAAAATATCTCGCCTTAGAGGAAGCAAAGGAAGAAAAGCTTCTCGAAAATCAGGAGCTTTTTAAAACACCTATAGTAAGAAACGGGAAAAAAGCCACCTTAGGCTACTGCCCCGACGAATGGAAAAAGTGGGAGGAGGAAAAATAATGACTCAGGAAAAAATCAACAGAATCAATGAGCTTGCAAAAAAGGCAAAAACTCCCGAGGGACTTACCGAGGAGGAATTAAAGGAAAGAGACATTCTCAGAAGAGAATATATTGACTCCTTTAAGGCAAGCCTCGTCGGTCAGCTTGAAAACACCTATATAGTTGACGAAAAGGGCAATAAAACAAAGGTTACAAGAAAGCCGAAGAAATAAGATAAGACGCTTCAGCCGTAAAATGCGGCAGAGGCGTCTTTTTTTATATTCCGTCAGTTCACCTGCTCATTTCTTGTGTAGGCAGTATTACCGAAATCGGGCTTACTTACAGGCTTTTCCGTTTTTTCAACAGGATGAAGATGAATGTTGAAAATCATAAATACCGAGGCAAGAGCATTTGAATAATAAACCGTATGCCAGTCTCTTTCCGTCATCGTCAGCTCCCCCTCTGCGCTGAAGGTCGAAGACTTATCAAGAGACATTTCTTTTATAACCTTTTCAAGCTCCTCGGATGAAAAATCAGTATATGCTCCCATAATATCCCTGAGTCTGTCACAGAAAAATCCGACATCAGACTCATCTGTCAAAACGGCTTCTCCCTTTGCATCCACCTTTGGAATAAGAAGGCGTATTTCTTCGATTTTGCCCCCTTCAGACTCTTTTAGTGTGAGGAGCAGACGTGTGCCGCCATCACCCAGAATCTGACTGTAGGAGCCGTTTTTGATAAGATAATCCTCCATATTGAGCTGCTTGCCCGTCGTACACCTATTATAATAATAAGTAAAGGCATACACATCCATAAAGTTATCCTTACTGCAGCCGCTCATAACAAAAATCATAGTAAGACACAGAATAAGACAAGCCGTTTTTTTCATATCATCACCTGATTATTTATATTAAAAAACGGCTGAGAATATGAAAACTGCCGAGTGTCCTTACGAACACTCGGCTATGCGGCAGTTAATTTTATACTATCTTATAAACGTTAGCCTCAAAGGGTGAAAGCTCACCGTCTCTCTTGCCGCTTACGTTGCTGATAACAAGCTCGAAGCCGTTAGTGCATACGGGCTTTTTCGCAACCCTCGGCGTAAGATTTATTTCAACAAAGAAGGTTTCGTTTTCACCTATGCGGTAATATGAAAGCACGTCCCTCCACTTCTTTTCCGCAAGGCGGAATTCACCGTATATAAGTGCCTCATGGCTATGTCTGAGCTTTGTCATCTGACGGTAGAAGTTAAGCACAGAGTCTTCCCTCTTATCCTGATATTCAACGTTGACCTTACTGTAATTGTCAATGGTCTTTATCCAGGGTGTGCCGTCCGTAAAGCCTGCATTTTCACCGCCGCTCCAGCACATAGGAGTTCTGCCGTTATCACGGCTGCCGACAAAGATAACCTCTTCGGTTTTGCTTACATCCCCGCCTTTTTCCTTGCATTCATTATAAAGGTTAATTGCTTCAACGTCCCTGATTTCACTCATATCCTTGAAATCACCGTTGGGCATACCGATTTCCTGACCCTGATAAATGAAGGGACAGCCCTTGAAGGTCATCTGCATAAGGCCGAGAAGCTTGCTTACCTCGTCTCTGTAATATCCGTCGGGACATACCTTTGATGCCATTCTTGTGGTGTCGTGGTTTTCAAAGAAAACTGTCGGCCAGCAATGGTTTGTATAATTCAGCTGCCACTTTACGATTTCCTTTGCCATGGGGCGAAGGTCATATCTGTAGCTGCTAAAGCGCTTCTTGCCGGGATTTTCAATATGGTCAAAGGCAAAAACGGTGCTTAATTCCTTACGGTAATCGCCCGTCATAAGCTTACTCATTTCAATACCTGTGCCCTGACATTCACCAACCGTAAAGGCATCGTATTTGTTGAAGGTTGCTTCTGCCATTTCGTTAAGATACTTATGAAGTCTGGGGCCGTAAAAATAATGCTCAACGCCCTTGACACCCATAAGTGAGCCCACAAGCTCATTACCGTCGGGGAGTCCGTCGGTCTTTGAAACAAAGCTGATAACGTCAAGACGGAAGCCGTCAACGCCCTTATCAAGCCACCAGTTTATCATTTCGTAAAGGTCTTTTCTGAGGCTCTCGTTCTCCCAGTTGAAATCCATCTGCTTTTTGGAGAAAAGGTGCATAGCCCACTGTCCTCTTTCGGGATAGTAGTTCCACGCCTCGCCGCTGAAAATAGAGTCCCAGTTGTTGGGAGGGTTATCACCCTTACCGTCACGCCAGATATAATAATCCTTATAGGGTGAATCGGGGTCGCTTACAGATGAGCGGAACCATTCGTGCTCATCGGAGCTGTGATTGATAACAAGGTCCATAATAAGCTTCATATCACGCTTGTGCATTTCCGAAAGAAGCTCATCGAAGTCCTCCATCGTTCCGAATTCTTCCATAATCTTACGGTAATCTCTTATATCATAGCCGTTATCGTCATTGGGAGAATCGTACATCGGACTGCACCATACCGCATCAACGCCAAGCTCCTTGAGATAGTCAAGCTTTTCGATAATACCTCTGATATCACCGATGCCGTCACCGTTGGAATCCTTGAAGGAACGGGGATAAATCTGATAGAAAACTGCTTCCTTCCACCACTTTTTCTCAATGGGAGCGTCGTTACCCAGAGGAGTGCTCTGCTCGAGATTGAGAATGTTGAGAATCGAATCAATAACATCGTCACCGATTGCACCGAAGCTGAGCTTCTGAAGCTTGCCGAGAGTAAGACGGGAAAGAGGTCCTTTTTTAAGAATATTGCCGTCAAGGCCCGCTGAATAAAGAGCCTTCATAAGAATATCGTGACCCGCCGGAGTGCTGATAATATCAGCTAATTTTGTGTATCTTGATATCTGCATAATATGTTCTCCTTTTTATTTTTCGCCCGGATTATATATTTATGTAATAGACATCGTTGCCTCTTGACTTTATAAACTTAATAAGGTCATTGAATTTAAGCCAGAGAAATGCAGTATTATCGTTGGGATGAAAGCCGATATATCCGTCAACGTTCTTAAGGTCGCTGTCAAGAACAACGTTAACCTCCGCAGACTCATCGTTGAGAATGCCGAAGGGTGAAACCGCACCGGGCATAAGACCCATATGCTTCATAAGTCTTTCGTCCGAGCCGAAGGAAAGTCTTGAGCAGCCAAGCTGACCTCTGATGTCCTTCTGTATGTCGGGATGCTTATCCTTGAGCATGGAAACAACGTAGTGGGTCTTGCCGTTTGCATTTCTCAGAAAGAGATTTTTGCAGACCTCACCGTCGGTAAAGATGCCCATAGCATCCATATCCTCTATGGTTGAAACTGCTTCGTGGTGAATAACCTTATATTCTATACCGAGGCTGTCAAGCGCCTCATAAACCTTTTCCTGCTGTGTCATAATGCGCCTCTCACTGTCTGATATAGGTTGCGGTATTGCCCTCTGTATCTGTCAGGGTAAGAGTATTATCGGTAACCGCATAGGTGAAGGTGTCGGAAATGTTTTTGCCGTAAATCGAATAGCTTACGGTAAGCTTGTCTCCGTCAACGGTAAATGAGCCGGGATATGTACCGTTGATAGGCATATTGATAACAGGAACTGTAAAGTTGACAAAGGTAACCTCTACAACGCCTCCGTCCTTGAACTCGTAGCCGCTCATATTTGCGCCGTCTCTCCAGAGACCGTAAATACCGTCGCCATTTGAAGAGTGTGACGATGAGGTGCCGCTTCTTACAAGAATGGTAATATCGTCGCCCTCGGCAAGAGTAAGATTGTTTGATGAAACCTTATAGGTATATCTCTTTGTTACCTTTTCAGCACCGTACATATACTGAACGGTAAGCTGATCACCGTCTGTGAGGTATACACCGCCGTAGCTGTTGCTTGCGTCGGTAATAGTAACAGTTCCGTCCGAATTGAACTTATAGCCGAAGGAGCCGTCACCGTTTATCCACGAGCCGCCAAGGTCTGTGCCGTCGGGAGCTTCGTTCTGATTGCCGTTTACGGTTGCTTCCTTCTGATAGGTTGCCGTTTCAAGCTCCTCGTGATTATACATCTTGAGGGTATTGTTTTCAACGGAAACGGTGAACTTATCGGTTATACTTGCGGAATAAATCGAAAAAGTAGTGGTAAGCTGATCACCCTCAAGGGTATAAACGCCCTTTGAGGTACCGTTGATAGGCCAGTTGAGAACGGGAATTGTGAGATTAACGTAGGTCATTTCAACGGTTCCGTCTTCATAGAAGCAGTATCCGCTCATACCTGCGCTGTCCTTCCACGAGCCGAGAATAGCCTTTGAAAGATCGGTCGGAGTGTTGTTCTGTGAGGCATCGGTGTTCTGAGTGCCGTCACCCGTCTGCTGATTATCCTGTGTGTTATCAATCGGTGCTGAGGTGGTTGTCTCGCTGTCATCGGGCTTCTGTGATGAAACTGCGGCAAAGATACCTGCACCGATAACCGTAGCAGCAAGAACTGCTGAAAGAACAATTATAACTATCCTTTTATTAAGCATTTTAAAGCCTCCTTAAAGGTATTTAATTCTGAGTTGTTGTCAGGTTGTTAAGCTGCTCATCGATAATCTGATTGTAATATTCAAGATTCTGCTTAACAAGCTTGTCAATGGACTCTCTTACAGTCTGAGCATAGCCGTCCTTATAGCCGTCAATCTCAGATTCGTAGCCTGCGGTAAGAGTTTCTGTGAATGAAAGCACATCCTCGTAAATACTGTTCTCTCTGATTACGCCCTTCCATGAGGTTGCTTCGTCCTTTTTGACGTGGTACATAATATGATAGCCGTATTCGGTTTCGACAATACCGACGTCACCGGGCTGTCTTCCTTCTGCAAGTGACCAGCTTTCAAAGGGTGCTACCATATAGCCCTCTGTTACGGCGGTGTAAAGTCCTCCCTGAGCAGCGTTGCCGTCTGTTGAATATTTCTTTGCAAGCTCACCGAAGCTTTCCTCGGTTTTGTCGCCCTCGAGATATTCAATAAGCGCATTCTGCGCCTTCATATAAAGGCCCGGGTCCTTGGTCTCTGCGGGGTCAACGTCAATATCAATATTAACGTCGTATTTATCTGTATCAAGAAGCTTTATTTCACCTTCAGTTGTGCTTCCGTCCTCTGCGAACTGGAAGAGAACGTGTCTTACGTCATAGGTATAGGTGGTTGCTATCTTATGCACCGGCTCGGAAATCATATACACAACGTAGCCGTATTCGGCAATCTCGACAACCTTAACCTCGCCGTTCTTTCTGTCAGCCGAAAAAGCCCACACCGTGAACTCATAGTCGCCTGATTCCTGCTCAAGGGTTGCGGCATCCTTGTTTTCAAGAAGAGTATAAGCATCTTCGCTGATAAACTGCTCGGATTTTTCGTTGCCCTTTGCTTTTTCTGCTGCTGCAGCAAGCTCCTTGAAGCTTGTCTCATCCTTTACCTTTGCGGCAAAATCCTCAGCAAGAGCCTTTGCCTTTTCCATAGCACCCTCCTTGATAACAGAGGTGCCGTCCTCCTTCTTCTCGGTTTCAGCAGCGAAGCCGTAATCTCTGAGGGTTACAACGCCGTATTTAAGGGTGTTTTCGTTATAGATTTTTTCGAGCACCTCGTCGGTGTACCTCTTACCGAAGGTCTCTGACTTAAGCTTATCAATTTTGTTTACGATGTACTGATCCTCCATAACAGAGCGGAAAATATCCTCAGTCATACCGTCACCGAAATATTTTTTCAGATATTCGTCAAGGGTCATATCAAGCTCCTTGACGCTTTCGTGTGCGTTCGCTATTGCGGTGTCAATTTCAGCTTTTTCAGTATCTGAAAGCTTAATGTTGTTGAGCTTTGCATAGTTAACGTAGGCCTTGGTTGTATGAAGCTGCTTTTTTGCCATAAACTCGATATAATCAAGATAGGTAGGCTGAACCATACCGCCTACGTCCTCGTCACCCTGATAAAGCTGTTCGGCAGGTGATTTCTTATAATCGTAGCCTGTGAAGTTTACTCCCTGACCCTCACCGTAATAGTAATCGTACTGGAAGGATGCTGAGCAGAGACTGTCAAATATAGATGCGCAGTAGTAAAGATATTCAGCCTGACCTATTTTAAGTCTACCGCTGCCCATAATTTCATTTTCGGGAATGTAGCTGTTATCAGCTGAGGTTGTTCCTGTATTTTCTGCATCGGTAGAGGTTGCCTTATCAGAGAAAATATCACCCGAAAGGAAGTAGCCCGCTGTAAACGCTACTGCAAATGCAACAACGGTAGCCACAATACCGATGACCTTCTTTTTCTTTAACATCAAAATACCTCCTGATGGATAAATTTTATCATTTTATTTTATCACATTAATTCGGATTTGTACAGTAAAACCCTTCACTTTGTTTTTTATTTACTTTTTATTAAACATCTCGTTGAAAAGATGAAAATCTTATGTTAAAATAGATTGATTTTAAGGAAAGAGGGTGAGGCTTTGACAGAATTTATAAAGGATATTCCCCTATGGGAAAGACTTAAAAAGCAGGACAAGCCCATATTGCTTTACGGCATGGGAAACGGCGCCGATATGATTATAGACGTGCTTTCCTCTATCGGGCTTTCATATGAGGATACCTTTGCAAGCGACGGCTTTGTCAGAGGTCACTCCTTTCACGGTAAAAGAGTGCTTTCCTTTTCCGAAGCGAAAGAAAAATACGGCGACTTTATTACCCTGATGACCTTCGCAATTCACGATGAGCCGACCCTTAAGAAAATAAAAGAAATGTCAGCACAGACCGAGCTTTATTCCCCTACCGTGCCCATTGCGGGCAAGGGACTTTTCACCTATGATTATCTTAAGGAAAATGCAGACCGCTTTTATAACGCTTACTGTATGCTGGAGGACGAAAAATCAAAGCGGAGCTTTGCCGACGTGCTTAATTTTAAAATCAGCGGCAAGCCCGATTATCTTTTCAGCTGTCAGAGTGAAAAGGATGAGGTCTACAGAGATATTCTCAGGCTTACGGATAACGAATCAATAGTTGACCTTGGCGCTTATGACGGTGATACCGTCAGAGAGTTTCTCGCCTTTACCGACGGAAAATACAGCAGCATCACCGCCCTTGAGCCCGATGCAAAAAACTTCCGCAAGCTGACGGCAAAGACCGAAGGCCTTTCACGGCTGAGTCTTTATAATCTCGGTGCGTGGAATAAAAAAGAAACCCTTTTCTTTGACAGAAAGGGCGGCAGAAATTCCCGTCAGGATGACTGTGGCATACCTGTAGAATTTGACAGCGTCGACAACCTTATCAAGGAGCCCGTCACCTTTATAAAAATGGATATCGAGGGTGCAGAGCTCAGGGCTCTCGAGGGTGCGGAAAACACAATAAGAACAAATCTTCCGAAGCTTTACGTCTGTGCCTATCACAGAAACGAGGATATGTTTGCTTTGCCCGAAAAGATAAGGGAGCTTTACGGCGGATATAAAATCTATTTCCGTCATCATCCCTATATTCCTGCATGGGAATCAAACTTCTATGCAGTACCGTAAAAAACTTAAAGAGGCAATACGCAGATTACGTATTGCCTCTCTTTTTATCAGTATGTGTAGGTCTGAGTGTACTGTCTGATGGTATTTCTTGCAGTTGTCTTGATGAACTCCTGAATACCGTCAGCGTGCTTTCTGCTGAAGCCTTCTACAACTGCCTTTTCAAGAAGCTCCTCGCTGAAATCTGAGAAGTCAGCTGATACCTTTTCATCCTTGATAATGCTATCCCATGTTGCTACTTCTTCTCTTTCGATGAAGTACATAATATGGTAGCCGTAGGTAGTTTCAACGATACCTACGTCGCCGGCCTTTCTGTCTGCAACATCAAGTGCCCAGCCTTCAAACTCTGCAACCATCTGACCTGCGGGAACGTCCTTGTAAATACCGCCGTCTGCTGCATTGCCGTCTGCTGAGTGCTTCTTGGCAAGCTCTGCAAAGGCATCCTCTGTTTGGTCGCCCTTAAGATATGTTTCAAGAATCTTCTGAGCGGACATATAAAGAGCGGGATCCTTTGTTGTTTCAAGGTCAACGTCGATATCGATAACTGTATCGTATGCGCTTGTATCAAGAAGTGTTGCTTCTACCTTCTTGTCATCCTTCTTATCCTCCTCTGTTTCCTCGGGGAACTTGATAAGGATGTGTCTTACGTCATAGTTGTCGTAGGTGGGGCCAACCTTGTGTGCCTTTGCGGTGAGCATATATACGGTGTAGCCTGCATCTGCATTTTCAACAACGTATGTGTCACCCTCGGCTGTTTCAGCTGAGAACATCCAGTCAGCAAGCTTATTTTCATCAACCGATGAAAGAGCTGCATAGGAAGAATCTGCCTTAAGGGTAAGTGAATCGTCAGAAAGATACTTGACGTCGTTTGTCTGCTTTGCGATTGCTTCAACAAAAGCATCCTCATCATCTGCTGCTGCAAGCTTGTCGGCAATAGCCTTTGCTGCTGCCATTTCGTCAGCGGTTGCCTTTGTGCCCTCAGCGGCACCTTCCTTAACAGCGGAAACTGTGTATGCTCTGTAATCTACAACTGCATAGGTCTTAAGATTTTCGTTATAGATTTCCTCAATCTTATCATCGGGATAATTCTTGCCGAGCTCCTCTTGCTTTACTTCCTGAACCTTTTCAGCAAGCTTTGCTTCCTTAAGAATCTTTTCAAAAAGTGCAGGTGTCATACCGTCACCGTAGCAATATTCTGAACGAAGGAAGTTTGAGTAACCGTAATTGTTGTTTCTCGCGGTTGTCTGAAGCTGAGTGATTGAAGCGTTAACCTCTTCAAGGTCATGCTCATCAAGTGTGATGTTGTTCTCCTGAGCATACTTCACGTAGCTTTTTACGAGCTTTATCTGATCTACTGCAGTTGCTTCAATATAATCTGCAAAGGTGGGATTCTCGTAGCCTTCAAGCTCAGAGGTGTATTCCTGCTGCTCGGGGAACTTTGTCCAGTCAAAGCCTGTAAGCATAGCACCCATGCCTTCGCCGTAGGAATAATCGTAGCTGTAAGCCTGCTCAAATAAGCTGTTGTAAACATTTGAGCTGTAGTATGCAAGCTCATACTTGTCAACCTTTTCGCCGTTGACTGTCATAAGGGTCTTGCCTCTTTCAAACATACCGAGTGCGTTGAGCACTACACCGGCACAGCCGAGAACAATAGCAAGAACAACAAGAACCGAAATAAAGGACTTGCCCTTCTTTCCT
Source organism: Acutalibacteraceae bacterium (assembly GCA_045577395.1). GTDB lineage: Bacteria > Bacillota > Clostridia > Oscillospirales > Acutalibacteraceae > UBA6857. Next base: position 58,406 of record JAZNIH010000081.1, read on the forward strand.
ACTGTTATTTTCTTTGATTTTTTACTGTTTTTCTTTGCTGCCTTTGCAAGACGGGCTTTTCTTTCCTCGCGGTAAAGCTCAGCAGCAGTCTTTTCCTGTTTTGCCATTAGATTCATCCTTTTCTGATTGGTTTGTTTGGAACTAAAAGTTACAACTGATAGTTATTTTATACTATTTTAATAAAAAAAGCAAGTATTTGAAACCTATTGTTTTGAAGAATACACCAAAAAACTAAAATTTTCCTTAAAACACCGATTTGTAAAGCTCAGTCCTCTTTTTGGGTCTGAGCCTTTAATGTTTCCGGCACGTATTGACACCCGTAAAATTAGCCACTAAAATCAATATTAGAGAACAAATGTTCGATGTTTTTATCATCAACAGGAGGTGCGCAGGAAAAATGCAGGATATTTACAGCGAAAAAAGCACAATCGGCGAAAAAGAGATGTTTGCACAATGGCAGTCTGAGGTGCACAGTAACAGAAACAATTTATTATTTGAAAAAAGAAAGGCGGAATTAAACAGACTTGTAAGAAGAGTTATAAACGAGGAGCTGGATGAGTTCGACAGAAAAATCGTCGAGCTGCATTGGTATAAGGGATTCAGCAAAAGCGAAACGGCAGAAAAAATGGGAGTGGACCGTTCAACCGTACACAGACATTTCACGTCAATCAATGAAACGGTATACGAAAAGCTGAAATATGCCGTAGAGCTTATTTACGGGGGCAACAAAAAGCCCGAAAAGCTTTTATCTGACAACGAAGCATTTTGTTCTCACATCAATTCAGATGAGATTTCAGCTCGTCTGACAGCCTTGCGCGAGGAAAAATATATGACCGTCGGCGAACTCAGCAAAGAGACAGGCATAAGCGCAGACCGTATCGTCTCAACAGAAAAAAGGGGCGGTCTTCTCACAATGGCTGAACTGAAAAAGCTTACCGATTATTACAAGGTAAGCAGTAATTACATTATTTTCGGAACAGACTGAGGAGGAAGCAGAATGGAAAAATTATACAGTGAATACCGCAATTCGCTGAAAATACAGAATGAAATTATCAGAAGCAATCTTGAACAGCTCAGAACGGCAAAAAGTAATTTTAATTACAAAGAGGTCAGAAGACTCAGCTCAATTTTAAGAATACTTTACGACGAAAAAAGGGAGCTCGAGGAAAAGAGCTTACTGCTGAGAGACTACCTTGATAAAACGAAGCACTAAAAAAAGCGGCATATGCCGCTTTTTTTGTTCAGATTTCTATATTACCGATAAGAGGACAGCCTGTCTTACTGTAGGGACTCATCGGCTCTACGGTTACGGTGTACTTACCGCCTTCAAGCACGCCGATATTGACGCTCTTACCGTCATCAACGGCGTGAACGTAATCCGAAAGGACTGTCTGTGCATAAACAGTCTTAATTCCTCTTCTTACAACAACGGAGTAGCTCTGTGCATCATAATAGCCCTTCGCATCGGGGAAGGTAATCACGGTTTCACCTTCTTCGTTGATTCCGACAGTTATTTCTGCATTTTCAGGGAAGGACGGTCTTGTATCAAAGGATTTCTGATTGTTCCAAGAATAGTAATGGTTGATTCTTTTTGAAACGTCGCTGAGATAATAGTCGCACTCGGGATAGGCCGCTTTGTTATGCGCATCGATAACCTGAATTCTGATATTTCCCTGCGCATCAACCTCAACAATGCAATAGCTTGCAGAGGGAATTGTTGTACCTGCATCACCGTCAAGATAGTTGTTATTGCCTATAAGACCCGTAAGTCCGCCTGTGCCGATTGCAGTAAAGGAGCCCTGCCATATTGAACGGGGGTCTGCACCGTTATAATGGGAATGTCCCGAGAAATCCACAACCTGAGGATATTTGCTCAGAACTGATCTGATGCTCAGGTCACTCCAGTTGATGCTGCCGTAAACAGTAAGCGTGGGATGGGGATGCTGGAAAACAAATACGGGCTTATCACCTGTATCGGCAACCGCCTTTTTGATTTCGGCATCGAGCCATTCGGTTTTATCTGCGAAGTTCTCGTCCTTATCGGCATAGGAAACACCGATAAAATGATAACCGTTTATAACAGTATGGGTATCCTCGTTTTCGGAAACAAAGCGTCTGAAGTTAATAAAAGCGTCCTCGCTCTCGCCTTCTCTTTCCTCGATGAATTCGTGGTTACCCATACAAACGAGCATTTCTGTGCCGTCGGGACACTTTTCATCGATTATTTCACGGAAGGAGGCATATTCCTTTTCTCTGCCCCACTCAGTCATATCACCGCACACCATAACCGCATCAAAGCCCTTATAGCTCTCCGACGAATTACTGTATGCTATCATTTCATCAAAAAGAGCTCTGAAGCGTTCAGCGTTCACGTCATCCTTCTCACCGCTGAGATGAATATCGCTGCATACGGCGAAGCGAAGCACCGGTGAAAAATCCTCCGGCACCGAGGGAGGCTCCTTGCCGATAGGCGCTCCTATCGAGCTGACCGAAAAGAATGCGGTAAAAAACAGGGTCATTGCCTTTGAAAAAAACTGATATAAGCCTTCTAAGCTGAACATATTTTATCCTCCTTTTAATCTTAACCCCTTGGGGTAATGATTTTTTGCCCTGCCCGACACAACCTTGACACCGCCGAGAGTACAGCCGCAGACGGTAACGACCGCCCATCCGTTTTCACAGTCGGTATCAAACTCCTCTCCGCGGAGATACTTCTTTACCTCATCGCTGTCGGGTGAAAGCTCAAGCTTTCTTTTGAAGCATCTGCCCATCGCCATAAAAAACTGATGGTGGGGCTGAATATAATTTTTCCTGACCTCACCTACAGTAACGCCGCAGGAAAAGGCAAGTCCGTCTCTTATTGCAATATCACCGCCGAAAAGCACAGGACGGGAATTATAAATACGAAGTGAATTGCTGTCATAATCCGTAAGAACGGAAGAAAGAAAATCGGTAACAACCCTATCGGTTTTATCCTTTTTCGGATTTTCCCTTTTAGTCTCGGCAAAGCCTTCCGAGCTATCGTGAAGAAGAGCCATAAACTGACCCTCTCCCCTGCTTTTATGAGGGTAGAATCTTCTGCAGAGGCTTATATTTTCATTTTCGCAGCCGTCAAAAAGAATTCCGTCGCAGGTACTGTCAGCAACCTCCTTTTTAACGGGAAGAAGCTCAAATTCGGGGTGGTCGCTGAGAAAGGAATCAATGAGCATTTCATTTTCCTCAAGAGAGAAAGTGCAGGTAGCATAAACTATGTAGCCTCCCCTTTTAAGGCAGGTGACCGCATTTTCAAGGATTTCCCTTGAGCGTACAGCACACATTTTTACGTTTTCCTCGCTCCACTCTGAAACAGCCGCCTCCTCCTTACGGAACATACCCTCGCCCGAGCAGGGCGCATCAACCATAATCATATCAAAAACTGCAGGAAAGCTTTTTGCAAGCCTTGAGGAGTCCATGCAGGTCGTGACCGTATTTTCAAGGCCGAGTCTTTCAATGTTACCTGTCAGTATCTTGCACCTTGAGGGAATAATCTCATTGGAAACAAGAACACCGTTTTTACCCAGCTTATTTTTCAGCTGAGTGCTTTTACCGCCCGGAGCGGCACACATATCGAGAATTTTCCAATCCGGCTCAACGTTGATACATTCGGCAGGAGCCATAGCACCCGGCTCCTGAATATAGAACATCCCCGCATGATGAAAGGGGTGATTTCCTATACCGTCACATTCAAAATAAAAGCCGTTTTCCACATAGGGTATTTTCTGCACCTCAAAGGGACAGATTTCAAGAAATTTTTCCGTCGAAATCTTATCGGTATTGACCCTGAGTGCTCTTACGGGCTTTTCTTCCAGAGAAGCCACGTAGATTTCATATTCATCGCCGAGAAGCCTTTTCATTCTTTCGGCATATTTTACGGGTAAGCTTATCATATCTTACTCCTTTGCGTTCATTTCAATGTGAAGCATACACATTCCCACCGCGGTAATCGCCGCAGTTTCGGTGCGCAGTATTCTGCTGCCGAGAGACAGGGATACCGCTCCGCCTTCAACGAGTGCAGCTATCTCCTTTTCTTCAAAGCCTCCCTCGGGGCCGATGAGGATTGCGACCCTCATACCCTTGCGGATTTTGTCAAGGCATTCCTTTGTTGCTTCCATTCCTCTTTCGTTTTCATAGGGAATAAAGAACAAATCAAAATCCTTAATCCTTTCTTTAAGAAGTGAAAAGGGCAGAATATCTGCGATTTCGGGAATTATGCTTCTTTTACTCTGCTTTGCGGCGCTTTCGCTTATCGCCTGCCAACGCTGTATTTTACTTTTTTTCTTTTTATCCTCAATTTTAACCACGCACCGATGCATTTCACAGGGAATTATTCTGTGAACGCCGAGCTCGGTGCATTTCTGGATAATGAGCTCCATTTTATCCGACTTGGGAAGCCCCTGAAAAAGATGGATTTCAACGGGAAGCTCCGTATTCTGATAATTTTCTTCAACCACACGGGCAACGGCACAGGAATTATCAATACTGACAAGCTCACAAAGAGAGCTGACGCCCTTTTCGCTGACAAGCAAGCGCTCCCCTTCCTTCATACGAAGCACGTTTTTTATGTGATTAAGGTCAGCACCGTCTATATAATAGCAGTCATCACGCCGGCTGCTTTCAGCGGCAAAAAAGTTAAACATATCCTGACCCCTCTTTATTTATCGGTTGCCCTTGAAGAAATGTCAAGCGCTCCCCTGAGTCCGTGGCGCATAAGAGCATAAATGAGTCTTGCGAGCTCCTTTGCACTTTTGCGCTCAGGCTTACTCAGCCACGTCCAGAGAATACTTGTTATGCCCGCGGCGATAAACTGAGCAATGTACATTCCAAGCTCCGATGTGTTTTCGGCAGGCAGGAACTTTCCTATTATACGGTTAAAGGTTTCGCCCATATTAAGTGAACCCTTATCGCTGAGCACAACAAGGAAGGTGTCTCTGTTGCTTTCGATATATTCGAGCACACGGGTAATAAATTTGCATATATCAAATGCACCCTTATGCTCCTCAATGAGAATAAGCTCAATATCCTTGGCAATATCCTCGATTACATCGTCATAAAGATCAAACTGCGTATCGTAATGACGGTAAAATGTGCTTCGGTTCACGTCTGCTCCGTCGCAGATATCCTTGATGGTTATTGAGTGAAGAGGCGTTGTCTTCATTAGCTCAATAAGGCTTGTTTTAAGAAGCTTTTTTGTCATCCTGACTCTTCTGCTGTCGGCTCTGTTTTCCATTGATTTATGCCCCCTTTGTTGTAATAAAGACATATTACCACAAAAACCGCAAGAAAGCAACACAATGTCCTCAAAAAATCGCTATGAAGCAATAATAAAAAATCGCCTGCTACTGTTCAAAAGACGAAAAATATGTTAAAATCGGATAAATACGAAAAAAAGAAGGATAAGCTATGCTTTCAATAATCAACGTAACAAAGAAATACAAAAAATATGCAGCTAACGACAAAATCAGCCTCAGCATTCCCGAGGGTGAGATTGCGGTGCTTCTCGGCCCCAACGGTGCGGGCAAATCCACCCTTATCAAGTGCATCTGCGGTCTTCTCAGATACGACGGTGAAATAACCGTAGGAGGCTGCGGCAACAAAACAGTCGACGCAAAAAGGCTTCTCGGCTACGTGCCTGAAATGCCGGCAGTATATGACCTGCTGACAGTCGGAGAGCACCTTGAATTTATTCTCAGGGCCTATAAGCTCACCGATGACGGCTACGGAGACAGACTTCTTCAGAGGTTTGAGCTTCTTTCAAAAAAGAATACTCTTGCCAAGGAGCTGTCAAAGGGTATGCAGCAGAAGCTTTCAATCTGCTGTGCGCTGGTGCATAAGCCCCGTGTTATAATTTTCGACGAGCCTATGGTAGGTCTCGACCCCCACGCCATAAAGGAGCTCAAGGAAATTTTCAGGGAGCTTAAAAGCGAGGGTGCATCCGTGCTTATAAGCACCCATATGATTGACAGCGTTGAGGATTACTGGGACAGGGCCTATATTATGGTTAACGGTAAAATAAGCCATTGCAAGAACAAAGGTGACGGAGACGTCCCTCTTGAGGAGCTTTTCTTTAACGTGACCGAGAAAGGCAAGGCACAGCAATGAGCGCACTAAGCTACCTGTTTTTTAAAAGACTTAAAAATCAGACCCTTCAGCTTATCCGTCAACCGTCAAAGCTTATTTTTGCCCTGCTGATTGTCTTAAGTCTTTCGACCACACTTATCTCTCAGACAGACGGAGGATATTATCACCGCAGTATTGAGGAGTTTTACGCCATTGTCGCTCTGCTTTATGCCGGAGTTCTCATTTCAGTTGCAAAAAGCGGCTTTGATAACGGTGCCTCCTTCTTTTCCATGGCGGACGTCAATCTGATTTTTGTATCACCCGTAAAGGCCGCTCACGCTCTGTTTTATGCTATGATTCAGCAGTTGGGTAAATCCCTTTATCTCGGCTTCTTCCTTCTGTTTCAGTACCCTCTCGCAAGAGAGTATTACGCTATTGACTATTCTGCACTTATCACCGTTGCCGTCGGATACGGAATTACCGCTCTGCTCGGAAGAATGGCGGCAATACTCATTTACATAGCCGTCGGCTCATCTGACAAAAGAACGTCGGTGGGTAAAGTAATTTTTTACGGTCTTATCACAGCACTTGCAGTTATTACCGTAATAAAAAACGGTGTGCTTTCTGCGCCCGACTGGCAGAGCATTGTCACCGCCGTGAGAGACGATATAATGTATCTTTTCCCGATAAGCGGATTTGTGACTCTTGCAGTTGAGGGCTTCATAGCCTCCCATACCGCAAAGCTTATTATCGGCGTTGCTGCGGGAATCGTTTTTTCGGCAATATATTTTATCCTGCTTTCATATTCAAAGAGAGATTATTACGAGGACGTGCTCATTGCGGCAGAGGTTTCCCACTCGGCTATCACGGCTGCCCGTGAGGGAAAAGCCTCAGAGCTGACCCCCAAGAATATCAGGGTAGGAAAAATCGGATTTTCCAAGGGCTCGGGTGCGTCTGCAATAAGTGAAAAGCACCGTATAGAAAACCGCCGCAGCCGCATATTATTCTTCAGTAAAACAGCGATAGCCGTTACGCTGATGCTGTCAATTTACTCCTTTGTAGTCCCCTCCTTTATCGGCATCTTCGTTACCTCGGTCTATGCACTTATGATTACCGTCTCCTCGGGAAGATGGGCAAGGGAGCTCACTAACCCTTACGTATATATGATACCCGAAAGACCCTTCAGAAAGCTTCTCAGTCTTCTCAGAGAGCAGATTCCCTCAGTTGCCTCGGAATGTGCAGTTTGCTTTATACCGATGCATTTCATCCTCGGCTTGCGGGTTGAGGAAACGGTATCAATGGCAATAGCAAGACTGTTTTTCGCACCTGTTTTCATCGGCGGCAATCTCGTCCTTCAAAGGTTTTTCGGCAAGAGTGAAAAGAATTTTATCACCGTGACGGTTTATATGCTGACTGTTACCTTACTGTGTATCCCCGCGCTGATTTGCGGTGTGCTTGTTTCCTTCTACGCCCCCTTCAACATTGAGCTGAGCCTTATTGCTACCGTACCTGTTAACATTATTGTTTCAGCCCTGACTCTTCTTCTTACAAAAAACGTGCTGATTTATTCGGAATACAATAACAGATAAACATAGCAAAAAGTCTGCCGGACGCCTATGAAAAGCATCCGACAGACTTTCTTTTTCCGATTTTTAAGGGTGTTATGAGAATCGTCAGTATTTAAATTATTTCTTCTCTGCCTTTTCCTTCTTTGCCTTTGCACTCTTAGCAGCCTTAGCTACGATGCCTGAAAGAACTGCAAGAGCGAGAACGTTGGGAAGAACCATAAGCTGGTTGAACATGTCTGTAAGCTCCCATACGAGATCATTTGAAAGGCATGAGCCGAGGAATACAAAGATAACTGCAATAGCTGCATAAATCTTTTCTGACTTCTTGCCGAAGAGGTAAACAACGTTAACCTTACCGAAGAGATTCCAGCTGATGATTGTTGAGAATGCGAAGAAGAAGAGACATATAGCAACAAAGATGCTACCAATTTTTTCACCGAATACACTACCGAAGGCAAGCTGAGCCATATTTGTCTTTGAAACACCGTCTGCAGCACCTGAAGCGAGAACGCCGCCCTCTGTGTAAAGAGTTGAGATAACAACAAGAGCTGTCATTGTAAGAACAACAAAGGTGTCAATGAACACACCTGCCATAGCGAGAACGCCCTGATCGTGGGGCTTTTCAACCTTTGCAAGAGCATGAGCGTGAGGAGTTGAACCCATACCTGCTTCGTTTGAGAAGAGACCTCTCTTTGCGCCCTGGCTGATAGCTGCCTTGATTGTGATACCTACTGCACCGCCGAATACTGCACCGGGATTGAATGCGCTCTTGAAGATAAGAGCAAATGCATCGGGAACGTTTTTGATGTTAGCAACAAGAACAACGATACCGCCGATGAGGTAAAGGCTTGCCATTACGGGAACGATCTTTTCTGTAACTGATGCGATACGGTTGGCACCTCCGATGAAGATGAAGCCTGCAATAAGAGCAACAACGATACCTACTGCCCATGAGGGAATGCCGAAAGCGGTGTTAAAGGTTTCACCGATTGAGTTTGACTGAACCATGCTGCCCATAAAGCCGAGAGCAAGGATTGCTGCGATTGCGAAGAAGCCTGCAAGAATCTTACCGAATGTGCCCTTGAAGGCCTTTGTGATGTAGTAAACGGGACCGCCGTCAACGGAGCCGTCAGCATTGACCTTCTTTGTTTCCTGAGCAAGAACTGCTTCTGAATAAATTGTTGCCATACCGAAGAATGCGATAATCCACATCCAGAAGATAGCACCGGGGCCGCCGAGAAGGATAGCACCGCAGGCACCGACGATATTGCCTGTACCTACCTGTGCTGCAATAGCAGTTGCAAGAGCCTGGAAGGCACTGAGACCGCCCTCCTGCTTGCCGCCCTTGAGTGAGATTCCGCCAAAGGCTCTCTTCATAGCCTCAGGGAAGCAGCGGACCTGCACGAAGCGGGTACGGATTGTGTAGAACAGACCGATACCGATAAGAAGAATTATCAGAATATAGTCTGACAGATACATGTTGATTGTTTGTACGATTTTGAGTAATGCGTCCATTTTTGATTCCTCCAAAAAATAAAATTGACCGCCCTTTATATAAAAGGCGGCTCGAAAAATAAAGATACAATACAGATAATAAATAAAGTTATCATCTGCTCCGTCCTTTTGCCTGAGAGATTCAGCACTTTTGTGCCTTGCACCTTGGGCACCCGATCTAACGGGATTCTCCGGAGCCTCCTCCGCTTTCAGTCTCTTTGACAATTCTGAAAGTTTCATTGGGCCTAATGCTGACGAGTATATCACAGTAATTCTATGTTGTCAATATGATTTGTTAAAAATTTTATTGTTTTGTTACAGTAACAGGTTAAAACGCTAAAAAGCTGAAAAATCCCGCTCGATAGTGCGGGGTTGCTAATGACAGAAAAAAGAATACTATCGGAAAGTGCTTCAAAAGTGCTTCCCGATTTATTTACAAAAAAACAGACACATTCAGCTTGAAAGTGTCATGGTGGATTATATACTTTGAAAGAAATTATGCCAATCTGAAAATATTTTCTTCGGTATGTATAAGTGATATTGCAAATTAAAATTTGCAGTTATATTTTTGATAAATCAAAAGTGATATTGAAGCCTTGCGGCTTCAGTGTTATTTTATTCGCTTAAAACTGTCCGAAGGACAATAACACTGTGCAAAGCACAATAAGAACCTGCCTACGGCAGAACCTTGTTATTCGCTTTGCTCATAATAAAACTGCGAAGCAATATCACTCGCCGTAAGGCGAATAAAACTGCCGAGTGTCCTTAC
>JAZNIH010000082.1:0-30825 GCA_045577395.1 Acutalibacteraceae bacterium
CACCTCTACAAATATTATAACATATTTAATGAAATATTGCTACGCAATATGAAATAATCCTTTGGATTATGAAATATTTTGCCTTGGCGGCAAAATGTGAAATAAAATAAATCCCTCATACGCCGCAGCGTATTTCATAGCGTCAGCTATTTCATAACGCGTAGCGATATTTCACAAATCCCGCAAGGGATTTATTTCATTGAAAAGAACCCACACTTGTCGTAGACAAATGTGGGTTCTTTTCTGGCGGAGAAGAGGAGACTCGAACTCCTGCGCCGGTTACCCGACCTACGCGCTTAGCAGGGGCGCCTCGTCACCAACTTGAGTACTTCTCCATGGTGTCGATAAAAATCGCTATAAATAAAAAAATGGCGGAGAGAGTGGGATTCGAACCCACGGTACGCAGGACGTACGACGGTTTTCAAGACCGTTCCGTTATGACCACTTCGGTATCTCTCCGTATTTGCCTAATGATGTTACCACAATAAAGGATGATTGTCAAGAGTTTTTTTAAAAAAACACGCAAAATCTTTTGAGAATATTAATGTTGCCTATATGTTGTAACTTTATTAAGAAAAATTAATTAAAAATTATTATATATATTAGACATTTATAGACAAGTTGTATACTTAGGTTTAGAATAAGTATACATAAAAGACGATTTTGTCTGACAGGAGAGAGAAAAATGAAGAAGCTCAGACGGTTAAGGAAATTTATTGTTGGTGCGGTGTCGGTATTCCTGATAGGTATTGTTGCCTTGTCCCTTGTGTCAAAATTCGTTTATCACCGTTCACTTATGGCAACCTGCAGTGAAATTTTCCTCAGAGTTGTGGACAGAAACTCGATGTATTGCGATGAGGTAAAGTGCGGTGTCAACATTGCGGAAAAAACCGTAACAAATCTGCAGGATACAAAGCCGACTAAAAAAATGAAGGTTTCTGTTGAGACAACCCGCGAGCACGGCATGCAGATATTCTATATCAATAAAGAGGCAGAAAATAACGGCGTGCTTTTTTATCTGCACGGCGGAGCATATCTTAACGAGCCCGCATCACAGCATTGGGGCTTCTGGGAAAAGCTTGCCCTTGAGGCGGATATTGAGATAATCGTGCCTATTTATTTCAAGTGTACAAATTATACCTGTCAGCAGGCTTACGATGCCATGCTTGATTTTTACCTTGATACCGTCAAAAAATATGAGGGTAAGAAAATCTATATCGGCGGTGACTCCTCGGGTGGTGGCTTTGCTCTGGGCTTAAGTCAGGTGCTCCGTGATTACGATACAGTTCAGCCCTCGGAAATGATTCTCATCTGTCCTTGGGTTGATCTTACGATGTCAAATCCGGATATAGAGAAATATTACAGAATGGATGCAATGCTCGGTAATCTCTGCTGCTCCGATATGATAGTTGAGCGTTGGAGAGGTGATAAGGAGGTTACCGACCCGATGGTAAGTCCTACCTTCGGTACCTTCAACGATCTGTGTCCCGTGACTATCTTTATCGGCACAAGAGAGGTTCTGTATCCGGATACAATAGTGCTTTACGAAAAGATGTCAGATGCCGGAGCAGACGTTACCCTGCACGTCAAAGAGGGTATGAGTCACGTTTATCCGTTGTTCCCCGTGCCGGAGGCAACAGAGGCTATCGGCATCATGGCAGAAATAATTAAGTAGCCGGCAGTCACGCAACGACGTGGGTGGATGCGGCAAGGTACTACCCGCAAAAATTAAATGATACTGTAGGGATACGGCTTGCCGTGTCCCTTCTTTACGGTTGAATTTTACGGCAGGACTATGGTATAATGAGTGACACAATCAAGCTTTAAGGAGAAGCCTATGTTAAGCCTTGCAGAAAAAATTGATCTTGACCCGAAGGTCATGAGCCGACTTTCATCTCTTACAGAAAAGGAAAAGAAAAAAGCAGAACACCTCACCGCAAAATGCCTTGAGGGTGATTTTTCCTGCCTTAGAAAGGAAAGCTGTATAATCCGTCTTGCGGTTATTCTTAAGTGTGCTCTGAAAGCGGGAGAGGAGTACCGTGAAAGAGGCATTCCCGAAAGTATCTTTCTTGATACAATGTCTGATATAAAAATATGGTGCGAAAATGCTGATAACAAGGGCATAAAAAATTACGGCTGGCTGAAAAATCATCTCAGGCTTGAGCTTTTCCGTCTGGGAAGATTACAGTTTCAGCTTTATGAATGTAAAAACCGCACCCTCAACTACAAAAGGCTTCCATTTCCTTACGGTGAAAGGCTGATTTACGTTCATATCCCGCAGGGTGAAAAGCTCGACAGGGAAAGGTGCATCGAGTCCTTTTACAAGGCTGAGGAATTTTTCTCTGAATACTTCCCCGGATATAAATACAGGTGGTACTTCTGTGAAAGCTGGCTTCTTTATGAGGGTAATAAGGAGTTTATGGCAGAGGACAGCAATATTCTCTCATTTGCAGCTCTTTTCGATCACTGCTACAGTATGAGGGTTGACGTGCAGACAATCGAAAGGGTTTTCGGCAAGCGAAGACTTCTGAAAAGCCGATATCCCGAGGAAACCTCGCTGCAGAGAAGCCTCAAGGCATATATGCTTTCAGGAGGGAAAGCAGGCGTGGGAATCGGTGTAATTGACCGAAATATTTTCTTGACTACAGAAAGCAAATAATATATAATGTAATTTGATGAATAATTTTTCGGGAGGAGAAAAAATATGGCATTTTTAACCGATATTGAAATAGCACAGCAGTGCGAAATGAAGCACATAACAGAAATCGCAAAGAGTGCAGACGTTGACCTTAAATATATTGAGCAGTACGGTAATTATAAGGCAAAGATTGACCTTTCCCTTCTTAACGATGCAAAGGATAAGAAGGACGGTAAGCTCGTGCTTGTTACCGCTATCACACCTACACCTGCAGGTGAGGGTAAAACCACAACCACAATCGGTCTTGCCGACGGTATGAAGCGTATCGGCAAGAAGGTTGCAGTTGCTCTTCGTGAGCCCTCACTCGGCCCCGTATTCGGTGTGAAGGGCGGTGCAGCAGGCGGCGGCTATGCTCAGGTTGTACCTATGGAGGATATCAACCTTCATTTCACAGGTGATTTCCACGCTATCACAAGTGCAAACAACCTTCTTGCGGCTATGCTTGATAACCATATTCAGCAGGGCAACAGTCTCGGAATTGACGTGCGCAGAATTACATGGAAGCGTTGCCTTGATATGAATGACAGACAGCTCCGCTTCATCACAGACGGTCTCGGCGGCAGAATCAACGGCACACCCCGTGAGGACGGCTTCGACATTACCGTTGCAAGTGAGATTATGGCTGTACTTTGTCTTGCTTCATCAATCACCGACCTTAAGGAAAGACTTTCACGTATTATCGTCGGATATAACTATCAGAATGAGCCCGTAACCTGCGGTGAGCTCAAGGCGGCAGGTGCTATGACCGCACTTTTAAAGGACGCTCTCAAGCCCAACCTTGTTCAGACTCTTGAGGGAACTCCCGCTTTTGTTCACGGCGGACCCTTTGCCAATATTGCTCACGGCTGTAACTCGGTTATCGCAACAAAGACCGCTCTTAAGATGGGCGACTATGCAATTACGGAGGCAGGCTTCGGCGCAGACCTTGGTGCAGAGAAATTCCTCGACATCAAGTGCCGTATGGCAGGTCTTGTGCCCTCGGCTGTTGTTATGGTTGCTACAATCCGCGCACTCAAGATGCACGGCGGACTCGCAAAAACTCAGCTCGGTGAAGAAAACATCGAAGCACTCGAAAAGGGTATTCCCAATCTTCTCCGCCACGTTTCAAATATCAAAAACGTATACAAGCTTCCCTGCGTTGTTGCGGTTAACCGCTTCCCCACAGATACAGATAATGAAATCGAGTTTGTTATCGAGAAGTGTAAGGAGCTTGGTGTAAACGTATGTCTTTCAACCGTATGGGCAGAAGGCGGTAAGGGCGGCGAGGAGCTTGCAAAAGAGGTCTGCCGTCTTTGCGAGGAAGAGGACAACTCAGGCTTCACCTTCTCCTACGATGCAGAGGACACAATCGAAAACAAAATCAAGGCTATCGTAACAAAGGTTTACGGCGGTGAGGATGTTGCAATTCTTCCTTCAGCCAAGAAGCAGATTGAAAAGCTCGTAGAAATGGGCTGTGACAAGATGCCTGTATGCGTTGCAAAAACACAGTACAGCTTCTCCGATGATCCCACAAAGCTCGGTGCGCCCGAGGGCTTTACCGTAACAGTAAGAAACGTTAAGGTTTCTGCAGGTGCAGGCTTTATCGTTGTTCTCACAGGTGATATTATGACAATGCCCGGTCTTCCCAAGAGCCCCGCTGCAGAGAGAATTGACGTTGACGCAGAGGGTAAGATTACAGGCTTGTTCTAAGCAGTAGACGAGGCTGTCTGAGTAGTCAGTAGCCAGTAGTCAGTAGTCAGTAGTCAGAAAACGGCTCCCTGCGGGGAGCCGTTTTTAGAACAAGTTATTAAATTACAAAACCGTAGTAAAAGCATAATAGAGTTTTATGAGGTGAGCAAGTATGAAGAAGGCAATCAAAATCATAATATTAATTGCAATAATTTGTTTTACGTTTACAGCTTTGTTGGCAATATATTTTTCCTCTTGGGAAGATGCGGAAATCAACAATCTGAACATTTACTACAATAAGGTTTTAAAAATGTGTATTGCAGGCCGGCTTGAATGGGATGGAAATACTGAAAAAATGACCTTTACAGTACCTGACGAATATCAAGGCATAAAAATAAACTCTTTGGGAGGCTCGGTCGGTAAGGGTGCTCCTGTATTGTTTTCTGTTACGGTGCCCGAATCATTGCATCCGGAAGTTGTGTCCCGCACAGAATCAGAAGCTTGTGTCGGTGCTGTAAACAAAGATACGATTACCTATACTTTCACAGTTAAACTTGGAAAAAATATCAGGAATTTTGAAATGTTTACATATAAAGAATATTTTATGGATGCAAACGATAATGTAATTTATATTGTTGAAACAAAATATGAATGCTCTGAAGATAACGAATATGCATATTCCAAAGATGGTGAGCTTTACAATAAGAGAAATGATCAGCTTATGTATTGATTATTAAGGCTTGATTTTAAATGCGGAATATGTGCTAAATAATTTTAACATATTAAAAAACGCAACCGAGAAAGATTTTGATTATTCTTGGTTGCATTTTTTGTTTTAATATAAAATTTAAGTATTCTTTAACAAGGATCCCTGTCACTTCGTGACATTTCCTCTTTCAGGGGCGACGAGAGTATATTTTCATATAGATAATATCAAGATTATATGCTGTTCGGAATTTTGTGTGATTCTTTAAGTGAACGTCAGCTTGCCGTCCCTGAAAGGGAAGGTGGCACGACGTAGTCGTGACGGAAGGGTTTACAACGCCTCTATCGCCCTCACAAGCCTCTCAACATCCTTTTCATCTGTTGCCCAGCTTGTGCAGAAGCGGACGATGTACTTGTCACCGAGTCTGCCCCAGTCAGAGAATACAAACTCCTTTGCGAGAGTGTCGTATTGCTCCTTTGTCAGCACGGGGAACTGCTGATTGGTGGGTGAGCCGTAGTAAAGCTCGATACCCTTTTTAGTGAAGGCCTCCATAATCCTTTCGGCAAGGGAAGCGGCATGAGCTGAAATTTCGGCATAAAGTCCGTCGGTGAAAAGAGTGTCGAACTGAAGACCTAAAAGTCTGCCCTTTGCAAGCATTGCACCCTTCTGCTTTATCATATAACGAAAGTCCTTCTTACAGCTTTCTTTAGTGATGACAAGAGCCTCACCGAAAAGTGCACCGACCTTTGTTCCGCCGATGTAAAACGCATCGCAGAGACGGGCAATATCAGCCATTGTAAGGTCATTTTTCTTACAGGCAAGTCCGTAGCCGAGTCTTGCACCGTCGAGGAAAAGAATAAGCTCCTTTTCGCGGCATACCTTTGAAATTGCTGTAAGCTCCGCCTTTGAATAAATAGTGCCGTTTTCTGTGGGGAAGGATATGTAGACAAGCTTCGGCTGAGTCATATGCTCAAAGTTAGAATCGGCATAATGAGCCTCGGTGAGTGAAGCAATCTGCTCTGCGGTAATTTTGCCGTCAGAGGAGGGGAGAGGTAAAAGCTTATGTCCGCAGGCTTCAACAGAGCCGGTTTCGTGAACGTGGATGTGACCTGTTTCAGCGCAGAGAACACCCTGATAGGGTCTGATTGCAGAGGCGATAAAGGTGAAGTTGGTCTGAGTGCCGCCCACGAGAAAATGCACGTCTGCGTCGTGCATGCCGATTTCCTTTTTTATTTTTTCTCTTGCACCTTCACAATAAACGTCAGTACCGTAGCCGGGAGTCATTTCCATATTGGTTGCGGTAAGTCTTTCTAAAATCTGAGGGACAGCTCCCTGTGTGTAGTCGCTTTCAAATCTTATCATAATATATCCTCCTGATAAACACTAAGGCGGAAATAATCCGCCTGTATTTTAATATGTTCTTTTAATTCTGGGCATAAAGGTGCATATAACCTCGTATGCGAAGCTGTTTGCCATTTTGCCGAAGTCCTCGGCGGTAATTTCCTCGTTGCCGCTTTTGCCGAGTATTATAACTCTGTCGCCGACCTTAACGCCGTCAATATCGGTAACGTCAACCATAATCTGGTCCATACATACCTTACCCACGAGAGGTGCTCTTTTACCGTTTATGAGCACGTAGCCCTTGCCTGAAAGACAACGGTTAAAGCCGTCGGCATAGCCTATGGAAACGGTAGCAATTTTTCTTCTTTCGGTTGCGGTGTAGGTCTGACCGTAGCCCACGCCCATACCCTCGCTTATATACTTGACGTGGATAACGTGGCTTCTTACCTCCATTGCGGGGATAAGGTCAAGACTGTGACTGACCTCATCAGAGGGGAAAATACCGTAAAGTGCGATGCCCAGACGTACAAGGTCGTATTTGTTTTCAAGGTCGATGGTTGCCGCACTGTTGCACATATGCTTTACGGGAATACTGATTCCGAGAGCCTCAAGACGTCCGATAAAGGAATCAAAGCGCTCACTCTGTATGCGGGAAAAGGTCTTATCCTTTTCGTCGGCGGTAGCATAGTGGCTGAAAATACCTTCGACGTAAATATTGCCGAGCCCTGAAATTTTTTCTACGGCGGCAATTCCCTCGTCATCGGTGAAAAAGCCTATACGGCTCATGCCTGTGTCAATAGCAATGTGAACGGTTGCCTTTCTGCCCTTTGATGCGGCGACAGAATCAAGAAGCTCTGCCTCGTCGGTGTTATAAAGGGTGGGGATAATGCTGTAATCAAGAAGCTGACCGTATTCGTCGGGAGCAGTATAGCCGAGAACAAGGATAGGGTTTCTGATGCCCTCATCACGAAGCTCAATACCTTCGCTGAGTGTTGCAACGGCAAAGTAATCCGCACGGCTCTGAAGTGCCTTGGCAACCTCAATGCTTCCGTGACCGTAAGCATCTGCCTTTACAACTGCCATTGTTTTTATATTACTGTCGATGCTGCCTCTGAGCTCGTCAAAATTATGAATAATAGCGTCAAGGTCTACTCTTGCGTAGGCTCTTATATATTCTGCCACTTCGTTTCACCTGCCTTTTGGCTCCGTTATAAATGATACAATATAATATTATACAGATGTTTTTCGTTAAAGTAAATAGTTAAATATCGGTTTCCTCAATAAATTCTCTCTGAACCTCATCCTGAAGTGCCTTGAGAAGCCCGGGTGCCTTGCCTCCGATGGGCTTTTTGTCAAGCTCCGAGGCGGCAAGACCGAGAGAGCCTGCCGAAGAAATAAGAATCTCATCAGCCTCAAGAAGCTCGGGAAGGAAGTATTCTCTTTCCTCAACAGGGATACCCAGCTTGCCGCAGGCCTTGATAAGGTGCCTTCTTGCAATGCCGGGAAGAATAAGATTATCTGTGGGGGCGGTGATAAATACACCGTTCTTTATTATATGCACGTTACTGTGGGCGCATTCGGTAACTCTGCCGTTTCTGTGGAAAATTACCTCGTCGCAGCCCTCCTGCTTGGCTTTTTCCGATGCCATAACGGCGGGGAGAAGGTTGAGCGTTTTGATATTACAGTGAAGAAAACGGGTATCCTCCATAGTGATAAGCTTAACCTTTTTATAGGTGTCAACAATGTTTTTCGGGGTGACTGTTATCCAGATATTTGCCTTGCTTTCACCTGTGGGGAAAACGTGGTTTCTTATGCCCGTACCTCTTGTAGCCTGCCAATAGACAAAGCTTTCGCCTGTATCAACCTTCCTGACCATTTCATAAAGCAGGTCGGAAAGCTCTTCTTTTGTCATAGGGAGCTCTATATTGAGCAGGGCGGCACTGTTAAAGAATCGGTCCATATGTTCCCCGAGGGCAAAAATCTTATAGTTTCTTGAGTAGGTGGCATCGTAAACACCGTCACCGAAAAAGCATACTCTGTCACCCATAGGGACAGTCATATTTTCTATTTCATCAAATTTGCCGTTGTAATAGCCTAAATTTCTCATTACTCATCTTCTCCTTCTTCTAAGCCTAAAAGCTGAGCTGCCGTGTCAATTTCAATTTCTTCCACGGTGCGAAGCTTTTTCTGAATTATTGAGTTTCTGCTCTGGGCTTCCTCAAGGGTTTTTCCCGCCTCGTCGATTTTCCTTCTCGCTTTATCGAGCACTATTCCGAATTTATCATACTGCACCTTTGCGGCGGCAAGCAGTGTGCGCACCTCTTTTGCTTTTTCGTTGATAGCCATGGCTCTGAAGCCGATGGAAAGTGAGTTGAGAAGAGCGGTGATAGTGCTCGGCCCTGCTATCATAACCGAATACTCGTTCTGACATCTTTCGGCAATGCCGTTTCTTGAAGAAATAATCTCACTGTAAAGACCTTCCGTTGCAAGATACATAATAGCAAAGGGTGTGGTTGCAGGCTCGTTGATATATTTTCTTATATCCTTTGCCTGCTCGATAACAGTGCGCTCAAGGCTTTTTCTTTCATAGTCAACCATAGCCGAATCACCGTTATCTGCAGCTTCGCAAAGCCTTATATAGGCTTCCACGGGGAATTTAGAGTCGATGGGAAGGTAGGTTATGCTGCCGTAATCCTCGCCCGAGGGGATTTTTACCGCAAATTCAACGATGTTTCTCGAGGCGGGGTTGGTCATAACATTCTTTTCATACATATGAGGAATTGTTTCATTCAGAAGCCCCTCAAGCTGAACCTCTGCCCAGGTGCCCCTTGCCTTTACATTTGTCAGAATACGGTTGAGAGCGGTTACATTTTCCGTAACGCCCGAGGAAAGTGCCTTCATTTCGCCAAGGGATTTATATACATTTTCAAGCTGCTCGCTGACAGCCTTAAAGGAAGAATCAAGACGCTTGGTGAGGGTTTCGTTAAGCTTTTCGTCTACAGTCATTCTCATCTGCTCAAGCTTGACCTCGTTGCTTTTCTGCATATCCCCGAGCTTTTTGGAAATGAGCTCGGAAAGCTTCATATTGAACTCGTAGCTGTCTCTTGTGAGTCTGTTAATGTTTGCCGTCATATCGGCAATAGCGGAGGAAAGCTCCTTTCTCTGTGCAGACTGTGCATTGGCGCTTTCGGTTCTGCTCAGGGCAAATTCGCTTCGGGTGAGGCTCATTATTTCCTTTGCGGAAGCATCGGATTGGGTCTGCATCCTTATAAGTGCATCGTCAATCTCCTGAGAAACTTTATTATTATTCTTTTTTAGCAATATAAATACAACCACAATGTTTATAATAAGCATTATAAGACAAGCGACAGAAATTATAAGATTCATATCCATAATTATTACCCCCGTTTGTTTTAATATGAATAACATTATACCAAGAAAATAAAGAAGCTTTTTTCGGAAAAAGAAAAATAAAACGATTTATTACTGAGTTAGGAATGAAAAAAATGTTCAAAAAATTTATGGCTCTGTCTCTCTCTTTTATTATGCTTTTCCTTCTGAGCGGATGCTCGGCAGACGGCAGAGACGAGCAGGTTATTTACCCTATAGATAAGGATCCTGAATTCCTTGATCCGCAGATAGTTTCCTCTGAGGGGGCAAGGAATATTATTGCCAACTGCTTTGAGGGTCTTGTTACCGTTGATGCCGAGGGTAAAATTATACCCGGCTGTGCCGAAAGCTGGAAAATTTCAGATGACGGTCTTGTTTATACCTTCCATCTGCGTGATAACTGTGAGTGGCGTATATCCACCTATGCGGCGGCCGTATGGGGTAAGGATACCAAGGAGCCCCTTTATCAGAGAGTAACAGCTGATGATTTTGCCTTTGCTATCAGAAGAGCACTCCGCCCCGAAACAAAATCACCGGGTGCCAAGAATCTTTACAGCATCAAGAATGCAGTCAAGGTGCATCAGGGCACTATGGGTGAAAGCTCTCTCGGAGTCAAGGCGGTAAACGACCGCACTCTTGTTATTTCTCTGGAATGGGCAGATCCTGACTTCCTTTATTCTCTGCTTGATGCGGTGTGTATGCCCTGTAATGAGGATTTCTTCAAGGCTACCGGCGGACGCTACGGTCTTGCCATCAAATATCTTATATATAACGGACCCTTTTATATAAGCAACTGGGCAGATGACGTTGCCATAACCTTAAAAAGAAGTGAGGGCTATTATGACAGCGAAAACGTTGCTCCTGCCTCGGTATATTTTTCGATGAATAATGAGCAGGCGACAAGGCTTGAAAAAATCCGTGACGGTATTTATCAGGTTGCGCCTCTCACCTCATCTCAGGCAGGGGAGCTTGCTTCATCGTCAAAATATACGGTAAATCAGTATTCCAGCACCGTGCTTTCCTTCCTTTTTAACTGTAATCAGGAGATGTTTGCCAACGTCAATATAAGACGTGCCGTTGCGGCGGGCATTGATATTGAAGCTATTGAGGCTAAGCTCGGAAAAAGAACGGCGGGAGGCATTATTCCCGGCTCAATGGTGGTGTCGGGTGAAAGCTACCGTAAAAGCGTGGGCAATCTTGAGCTTTATACACACAAGGACCCTGTCGGTCTTCTTGATAAGGGTCTTAAAGAAATTTCGCAGAGTAAGATAGAGTTCACCGTGCTTTGCACCGCAGAGCATGAGCCTCTTATCAGAACCCTTATTCAGACCTGGCAGGCAAGACTCGGCGTAAGAGTGATTATTACCGTTGAGGTGCTTGACGATGCCACACTCAGACAGAGGGTGCAGGACGGAAAATATCAGATGGCATTTTATCCCCTTTCATATTCTTCGGTTACCGCCTTTAACGGTCTTTTAAGGTTTACGACAGACAATGCCAATAACGTGTGCAATTTCTCGGATACCACCTATGATAACATAGTCGGTGTTATAAAAACCGTAAACGGTCAGCAGGCTACTATGGGTGCTACCCGCAATGCTGAGGAATATCTTCTTTCCTCCTGCGTGCTCGTGCCCTTGTATGAGCAGACCGTAAGCTACGGCATCGGTAAGGGTGTATCGGGTGTTATCTTTAACCCCACGGGTGAGACCCTTTATTTCAGGAACACGCTTGTTAAATAAGGAACAAGGGATAAGAGC
Source organism: Acutalibacteraceae bacterium (assembly GCA_045577395.1). Lineage (GTDB taxonomy): Bacteria > Bacillota > Clostridia > Oscillospirales > Acutalibacteraceae > UBA6857. The sequence goes on from JAZNIH010000082.1 coordinate 11,564, forward strand.
CAAGGGTCGACGCGCCCTATCAATGGCATAAAAGCACCAAGGTTGTACCCGCGTTCCTTACAGCTGACGTATGTTTTAGTACAAAACCATAATACACATAAAAAAGACGTTCCTTCCGAATTGTCGGTTGGAACGTCTTTGATTGTTTTTGAAGATCAAAAGAATTTTATAAAAGTACACGCAGGCAGAATTTAACCATATCAGTTTTTAGGGTGCGTGTCGGTTGTTCCTTGCCCTTTCACTTAAACCTTTGCATCCATAGGCTTCTGTCTGTGGAAAACGCAGTTGCCGATGTTTGTGGGTGAAAGCATCATCTTAAGCTGGTCAAGTTCCTCTTTAGGTGTAATTCTTCTCGTGGGTACATCGCAAAGGCTCATAGCGGTGATGCTTCCGAGCTGCTCCTCAGGTGAGAGGGTTTCGTCGAGCTTCATTGTAACAGTCTTTTCCTCACCGGGAATAAGGTCAAAGAAGTTATCCGAGAAGGGGAGAGCTGAAAGACTGCTTTCGACTCTTACGAGACGTGCAAACTTATCGGTTTTAAGAGTAACCGCAATTTCATTGCCTCTGATTTCTTTGGTTACGGAAAGCTTTGCCTTCGGAAGCTCGAGGTGCTTTTCTGCACCGAAGAGGTAGGTCTTGCTTGTCTTTTCACAGCCTTCACACTCAAGAGAGATTTTTATACCTGTCTTTTTAAGGTCGTGACGGCTTGCAAGCTGCTTTCTGTATATAGTATATACCTTCTTGTTTTCAAGCGCTTCGAGAGTAAGTGTCTTTGTCTTTGACTGAATGAGCTTATCGCTTTCAAAGTCGAAAATCTCGCAGGTGAGGGTAACCTCCTTCTTTTCGTTAAGGTCGTTGAGAAGGATAACCGATGCCTTTCTGTCATCATCGTCAAAGCAGAGGCTTACAGGTGCATTGAAATGTCTTGCACCGTACTGCAGAGCCTTGTAGTTGCCGTAGAAGTCTATTGAAGCCCATGAGCATACGGGCCAGCAGTCGTTGAACTGCCAATAGATTGCACCGTTACAGCGACCCTTGTTTCTGCGCCAGAATTCGGTTGCATCCTTGATGCATTCGAGCTGGGTAATCTGTGAAAGGTAGATAAAGTCCTCAAAGCGCTCGGGGAGAAGGAAGCGTGAGCGGATGTAATAGAACATCTTATCGTTACCTGCGCCGCACTTCTGATGCCAGCGGAACACCTCGCTGTCAAGAGCGTAGTCCTCCTTCTTTGCAAAGGTGCGGATTGTTTTTTCGTCGGGAAGGCTTTCAAAGCCGAATTCGCTGCAGAAGCGGGTGGGTCTGTTGCGGTATTCTCTCATATTGCTCATACCGTGCCATACACTCCACAGGTGGGTATCGCCTACGTTGTCGGCATTGATGCCCTTGCCGTCGTCGGTGCCGCAGGGTGAGCCGGGAATAAAGGAGGTTACCGTGTCATATTTTCTCAGCTCATCGGGGAGAATGTGGTAGAAGAATTTCTCTGTCCACTTTATGTAATCTCTCATGTGCATCCAGCCGCCGCTCATAGCCTCGATTTCGTTGTTACCGCTCCAGAGAGCAAGGCAGGCGTGGTGCTTGAGTCTGTTTACGTTGTATTCGATTTCCTTCTTTACGTTTTCGAGGAAGGCTTCCTTGAAGAAGGGATAAGCCTGACATGCAAAGGGGAAGTCCTGCCATAAGAGGATGCCCATTTCGTCACATCTGTTATAGAATTCATCACTTTCGTAATATCCGCCGCCCCATACTCTTATCATATTGAAATTTGAGAAGCGTGCGGCATCAAGAAGAGTCTGCATTTCCTTTTCACCGTAGCGGGTGATGAGGCTGTCGGCGGGGATGTAGTTTCCGCCCTTTACGAAAACGGGTACTCCGTTGAGAATGAAGCAGAAGTTGCTGCCGTATTCATCCTTGCTTCTGTCAAGCACTATTGTACGAAGACCGATTTTCTTTTCAATTACGGAAATAACCTTGTTACCCTTCTTAAGTGTTGCGGTAAGGGTATAAAGAGGCTGCTTATCCTTACCCGAAAGCTCGTATGTCCACCAGAGCTCGGGATTTTCTACGGTGAAGGATACCTTCTCACCCTTTTCGGTGATTTTTGTACCGTCGGGGCAGGTGAGAGTAACGGTGCAGTTAGTCTTATCGTCCGTAACTGCATTTATGATACACTCAGCATTGATTTCAACCTTGTTTTCACCGTGCACCTGACCGATTTCAAGGGCGGTGATTTCTGCTGCGGTGACAAAGTCGAGATAAACGTCCTTTGTAATACCGCTAAGGGGAAGCACCGGGCCCCAGTCCCAGCCGAAATGACATTGGGGCTTACGGATGTGAACGATACCGTTCTGACCGTTGGAGTTCATGGGAGCTCCCTCTTTTTTATATATCTTTTCAACGTATTTTACGGGTGAGTAGAAATATACCCTTACGGTGTTTTCGCCTTCGTTGAGTAAAGCCTTTACGTCAAAGGTATATTTAAGATGGCAGTTTTCACCCTTGCCGACGAGAGTGCCGTTAAGGTAAACGTCACATATTGTATCGAGCATATCAAAGCAGAGCCTTATTGCATCAGCCTTAAGCTCGTCCTTTGTTACGGTGAAGTCCTTTTCGTAAACCCAGTCGCTTTCGCCTACAAAGGCACAGTCCTTTTCGTTGAGACCGTCGAAGGGGTCGGGGATAAGACCTTCTGCCATAAGGTCGGTGAAGTTGCAGCCGGGTACCGTTGCATTTCTGAAGGTACCCTCGTCGGAGCGTCTGAATCTCCATTGTCCGTTGAGTGTCTTAATCATTGCTTTCCTCCTTATAGTACGCTGTAAAGCTGTGGTGTGAAATCTGCTTTTCCTTGGGCGGAAGGGTCATATAGTCGCCGTAGATTGCAGTAAGATAGGTATCGTAATTTTTCAGAGCCATAAATTTTCCGCCTTCAAATTCAAGCTCCGTATATTCCTCGTAAACCGCCGTGGGAAGAATTTCCTTTGCTCTGTAGGAGCCGCAGACACAGGCACAGTATGCGGTTGTGCCGAATTGCTGTTTATAGGTCCCTTCGACTTTTGAAATAAGCGCCTTTTTTGAAAAAAATCTGCTCAGGATAAAGCAGGCAAGTCTGACAGGCTCGTAAATTATGCTGCGGGTTTTGCTTCTGAAAAATCTTTTCCAGTTTTTGGCGATAAGAATGTTTCTGAGAATATCCGTTTTCTTGAAAAGCTTCAGAGACTCCTCCTCCGTCTCGCCCAGAGCATCAACGGGAAAAATATCCACGTAAACGCCGTAGCTGAGCTTGTCAGAGCCGCAGTTTTCATCGGTGATAACCGTATTGATTGCCGTAGCCTTGGCAAAAAGATAGCCGTATTCCTCTTCGGTTTCGTGGCTTATAAGCCTGAAGGGAGTCCCGTTTTCCCTACAATAGGTAATAAGAGCATCGTAATCGGGTCGGGGCATAATTATATCGATATCGTCGTCCCAGGGGATAAAGGCCTTATGCCTTACCGCACCTAAAAGTGAGCCGCCGCAAAGTGAGTAGCGTATATTAAGCTTTTTACACAGAGCATCAAGCTCGGTGAGTATTTCGTACTGTATGCTTTTAAGCTCTGTATCGGGAATTTTTTTCAGGTTGTCCATAGCTGTCCTCCCGCAAGGGAATTTTATTTTCTCAGGTGGCTCATAGCGTATTTGAAAACGCCGTTGAGTGAATAGTTGATAAAGCAGTAAAGGGATTTGAAAAGCCCGAAGCCCATATATCTGTAGGCCTTGAAGGTCATTTTTGCGGATTTGAATTTGTTTCCGCTTTTGCCCGTAGTGCTAAGGCGGTATTTGAGCAAGGGCTCGTTGACCGCCGAAGCCTCACCGTATTTTCTCAGGATTTCAAGCCACATTATATAGTCCTCGTGGCTGTCCTCGTGATGCATGGGAAATTCCTTTGCGACCTCGGTTTTAATAAGCACCGACGAGCAGTTTATGGGATTCTGCCTGAGCAGGTCCTTATACGTAAGATTTTCTTTTACGGGGATAACTCTTCCCGTAGGCTCACCCTCGGGGGTGAGAAGCTCTCTTGCCGTAGAGCAGAGCACGGTGCCGTCTCTTTCCATAGCGTCGAGCTGCTTTTTTAATTTACCCTCTGCCCAGTAATCGTCGCAGTCGAGAAAGGCAACGTATTCACCCTTGGCGAGGCTGACACCCTTGTTGCGGGTTTTTGCAACACCCATATTTTTTTCGTTTTTAATATACGTTATAAGGGGATTATCCTTATACACTTCCATTGCCTTGTCGGTGTCATCGGGAGAGCAGTCATTGATGACGAGAATTTCCATAGGTACGTCCTGAATAAGAGCAGAATCAATAGCCTTATACATATATGAAGCACCGTTGTAGGCGGGAATTATAACCGTAACCATAGCCGTCCTCCTTTTTGATTACATAATTATAATCAGTATACCATATATTATTTCTTATTTCAACTAAAATAAATGATTTGCATTAAGATAAAACAAGTGATATAATCTGAAATGAAAAAGGAGATGGTGATATGGAAAACACCGTTATAAATCAGCTTAAGAAAAGGAAATCCTGCAGGGCTTATGAAAAAAGAGAAATACCTGCTGATATAAAAAGAGAGATTATCCGCTCGGCGCTTGAAGCACCCACGGCGGGAAATATGACTCTTTATACAATTCTTGATATTACCGATGAGGCTTTAAAAAAGAAGCTTTCCGTTACCTGTGACAATCAGCCCTTTATTGCCGAGGCTCCCATGGTGCTTGTTTTCTGCGCCGACTATTACCGATGGTATAAGGCCTTCTGCGATAACGTTGATGAGGTCAGAAGACCTGAGGAGGGCGATTTTCTTCTGGCGACTGCCGATGCGGTTATTGCGGCACAGAATACGGTCGTTGCCGCCGAAAGCTTCGGTATAGGCTCCTGCTACATAGGTGATATAACAGAAAGCTTTGAAGCTCACCGTGAGCTTTTTGATTTGCCGGATTACGTTGTGCCCGCATGTATGCTTTGCTTCGGATATCCTGCAAAAAGTCAGCTTGAAAGATCTAAGCCTCCCCGTTTTGAAATCGGAGACGTGGTTTACGAAAACAGCTATAACAAAGAAAAAGCCGACACGGTGAATGAAATGCTTATGAAAAAGCAGGGATATGAAGACAGAGAAGCCTATGAAAAATGGATAAAGGCCTTCTGTAAAAGAAAATGGAACAGCGATTTCAGCGTTGAAATGTCCCGTTCCGTCAGAGAAATGATAAAATATTTTTGTAAAAAATAAAAAGGAGAATGTATTATGATCATCATTAAGGTTATTTCAGCGTTTATGGCATTTATAATGTCAGTTCTTTCCTTCGGCACACAGACCGAAAGAAAATGCAATCCCGAATTCAGCGGTACCTTTATTCAGTCATGGATGAGCGGCAGCTGGGACGATGACCGCTGGCAGACGGAAATTGAAAATATGAAGGAAGCGGGAATAGAATATCTCATCCTTCAGGACGTTGCCAATAAGGGTAGTGAGAGTGCAGGCGGCAGCTGGAACGTATATTACGACAGCGAGCTTCCCGTTTTTGAAAATGCAGCCTTCGGCGGCAACGTAATTGAAAAGGCTCTTCGCAACTGCGAGGGAAGCGGCATAAAGGTTTTCGTCGGCCTTGCAATGTTTGACGATTTCTGGAATGAAACCGCACTTTCACCTCAGTATAAGGAGGTATGCGGCGTAATGGCTGATATGGTTGAGGAAATCTATGAAAAGTACGGTGAATACGAATGCTTCTACGGCTGGTACTTCACCCCTGAAATCAGTAACAGCCTTATCCGTCAAATTTATGTCAAGGGTCTTGCCGACGGTGTTAATATTGTTATTGACGCTATCAATGAAACCGATGAAAGCAAGCCTCTTCTTATGAGCCCCTTCTCATCAGAGTATCTTGCCGCAGGCCCGATGCTGAGCCTTGCCTCCTACGTGCGCTTTATAAACGGCATAAACTTCCGTGACGGTGATATCTTCGCTCCTCAGGACGCAGTAGGCGCAAAGTGGGTAAGTGAGGAAAATCTCGAAAGAAACTGGAAGCTGTACAAGGCGGCGGTTGACACCTGTGAGGCTGACCTTAAGCTCTGGGCAAACTGTGAAAACTTCTCGACAGTTGTTGCTCCCTCCGTACTCGAGGGTATTCTCAATCCTCCCGCAACGGAGAATACCGTATATGTTACCGAAACTCTTGGCCGCTTTGTAAAGCAGATGGACATAGCATCAAGATACTGCGAAAATATCATCACCTTCTCATATAATCACTATTTCAGCCCCGATTATGTAAACGAAGGCTTTATCAATACATATTATGATTATATTGAAAACGGCTATGTGCTTGAAACAGAAGCACCTTCAGCTCCTGAAAACTTTACAGTAACTGCAACCGATGAGGGCACACTTCTTACATGGGAAGCGGCAGAGGATAATATCGGTATAGCTTATTACCGTATCGAAAAGGACGGCAAGTTCCTTGCGAGAATTGATATGGTTTACGGTTGGGAGGAGCTTTCATATCTTGACACCGGTGACAAAGGAGAGTATAGTATAGTTGCTTGTGACTGTGCAGGCAATTTTTCACAGAAATAATGAACCTGTATAAAAGTAAATAAAATAAGGAGTTTTGGATTTATGATAGCTTTAGGTAATGCAATAAGAAAATTTATTACCGTAGGATTAGCGTTACTTTCAATGCTTTTCCCCGGTTCCTTCGGTGTGGCAACTCAGGATTATGCGCCCGTCGATGCAGACAAATGTCTTCTTAATTTTGTGGCGGTTTCTGACTCTCACATCAGGGCTGACGGCATGGGCGGATACAATGATATGTTATTTGATCTTGTTATGAATGACATCAACGGCGCCGGTGTAAAGCCCGATGCTATGGTGTTTGCAGGTGATATTACTGATAACGGCGAAGAAGACGAGTGGCAGTATTTTCAGGGTATTATGGAAAAATATGACACACCCGAAAGACTTCTTTTTGCGGTAGGTAACCATGACACATGGACCGAAGAGAGCGAAAAATCAGCAAAGGAGCTCTTTATCGAGTATAACAAGAAAATCACAGGTAAAAAGATAAGCAATATCTACTATTCAACAAAGGTTAACGGCTATTCATTTATTGTCCTTGGAAGTGAACAGGACCATACTGATGCTTTCTTCAGTAATAAACAACTCAAATGGTTGGCAAGCGAAATGAAGAGTGCCGCAAAATCAGGCAAGCCCATTTTTGTTGTATCTCACTGGCCCTTGAATAAAACACACGGTCTGCCCGTAACCTGGGGAGATGAAGAGTACACAGATATGACCGGCGGTATGGGCGAGCAGAGCGATAAGGTTTTCGAAATTCTCAACAAGTATAAAAATGTATTCCTCATCAGTGGACATATTCACAGCGGATTTTCCAATGAAATAATGGCAGAAAGCAACGGATATCAGTCGGTAGAAAAGCACGGTAATATTACTTCTGTCAATCTGCCTGTTGTCAGCGGCGGAAACATTAACGGCCACTTTATGATCGGCACAGGTTATAATGTTGAGGTTTATAAGGATAAGGTTATTTTCAGAGCCAGAAGCTATGCAGCCGGATGCTGGCTTCCCGGTTATGACTATACCATCGAGCTTAAATAAAACAAAACTAAAAGGCGAGGATTTTCCTCGCTTGGTTTTTTTATCTTTATTCCTTGTTTATAAGCTCGTCGGCTGTAACGCCGAGTACCTTTGCAATAGCATAAAGCTCAATGTCGGTTACGGTGCGCAGCTTGTCTTCACGTTATTACCGCTTACGACTGTGCAGGCAATAAGAGTAGCAAGTAGTAAGTAGTAAGTAGTTACGCGCCGACGTGGGATTATATATAAAAACATTATTCGCGAAATTTACAATTCCTTGTATGAATAAATTTAAAGGAGGTCATTTGAAATGACAAAAAAATTAGCAAAAAAAATCTCAAAAAGAACTGCGGCGGTCATACTGTTGGTGGCTTTAATGCTTTCCTCAATAGGGTTCTCCTTTCTGACAGCGAAACCTGAATTTCATCGGGCCACGATAGAAATTCTTGATGAAAAGAAGATGGATGCGATAGTATTATCAACAACAGCTACTGCGGTAGCTACAGCTGTGTCTGCTTTGGGAAAGGATGCCGGTGAGCCTATAGCTAATATGCTGACGGATATTACGGAATACGTTGTGATGATTACAGCAGTTGTATTTTTTGAAAAGTTTTTACTTACGACCATAAGCTCTCTGACCTTTGCATTTCTGATACCGTTGGCGTGTGTACTGTTTATAGTGTTCATTTACACTAAAAAGGAAACGTTTAAAAATTTTGCATTTAAAATAGCCTTGTTCGGCATTGTTCTGACTCTGGTTGTGCCTGTCAGTACGTATGTGGGTGTAGCTATAGAGAAAACTCATAAGGAAAGCTTTGATGTTGAGGAAACGGTAATTGTCGATGAAAACGGAGAAGTTGATAAAAGCTTCAAAGAAAAATTAAAAGGCAAAACCGAGGAAGTAATGCAGTTCATAGAAGACAAAATTAATTATTTCATTGATTCTATTGCTGTTATGATAATTACAACCTGTGCAATACCCATAGCAGTATTATGGTTTATGCTTTGGTTTATAAAAATGCTGTTCGGTGTTGATATAAAGCCCCCGAAGGTTGGGAAAATAGGAAGAAAAATCAAAAATAAGGTAAAAAAATCAAAGGAAGACAGTGAAGATACTTCTTCTGTACCGGTAGGATGAGCAAAAAGAATGTAAGAGAGGGTCTGTGTGCCCTCTCTTTTATTGCTGTAGCGTATATTCCAAAAACTTTTGCGAAAAATTCAATTAACCCCTTTACATTTAAAAAACATTGTGATATAATCTTCAAGCATTATGCCGATTTCTCGGTTTGCGGATAAATGTCCGACGGACTTTTCACCTAACCGCATACTGGGGGTCAGGTGTGCAAATATTATTAAGAGGTGAAAAAATCATGATGACAAAGGAACAGAAAACAGCTATCATTGCTGAGTATGCTACTCACGAAGGTGACACAGGTTCTCCCGAAGTACAGATCGCTCTTCTTACTCACAGAATCAACAACCTTACAGAGCATCTCAAGGAAAACAAGAAGGACCACCACTCACGTCGCGGTCTTCTTATGATGGTAGGTCAGAGAAGAAACCTTCTCGCTTACGTTCAGAAGAACGATATCGAAAGATACCGTGCTATCGTTGCAAGACTTGGTCTTCGTAAGTAATTTTGCATTCCTTTGGCAGACATATTCTTATGTCTGCCATTTTTCCGTATTTTAAGGTGAGTTTTTCATTCTTTAAAACGGAAAAATCCGTAACTTGTTGCGGGGCAAATAAATTGGGTTAGCACTAAATTGAGTACCTTGCGGGGTATTGAATTTATTGCTAAACCACGAGCCTCGCAATCAGAATAAATTAACTAAAAAGAAAAGCGAGGTAGAAAACATGTTTAATGAATTCAGAAAATTCGAAACCACACTTGCAGGCAGACCTCTCGTTGTTGAAACAGGTAAAATGGCAGGTCTTGCAGGCGGCTCATGTCTTATCAAGTACGGCGAAACAGAGGTTCTCTGTACTGCTACAATGGCTGCAAAGCCCAGAGAAGGCGTTGACTTCTTCCCTCTCTCAGTTGACTATGAGGAAAAGCTCTATTCAGTAGGCCGTATCCCCGGCTCCTTCCAGAGAAGAGAGGGCAAGGCATCAGAAAAGGCAACTCTTTCATCAAGAGTTATCGACAGACCCATCCGTCCTCTTTTCCCCAAGGATATGAGAAACGATGTAGGTGTTGTTGCAACCGTTATGTCAGTTGACCCCGATTGCCTTCCCGAAATCACCGCTATGATCGGTGTTTCCGTTGCAATCTCAATTTCAGAAATTCCCTGGGACGGCCCCATCAGCGGCGTATCGGTAGGTCTTGGTGACGGTAAGTTCGTTATCAACCCCACACTCGCCGAAAGAGCAAAGAGCGAAATGGCTGTTACAGTTGCTTCAACTGCAGACCTTGTTGCTATGATCGGAGCAGGCGCAAATGAAATCGACAACGAAACAATGTTTGACGGTATCATGTACGCTCACAAGGTTAACCAGGAAATCGTTGAGTTCATCAAGGGCATTCAGGCTGAGGTAGGTAAGGAAAAGGTTCCCTTCGAATCACAGGATCCCGCTCCCGAAATGTTTGAGGCTATCAAGGAATTTGCTATTGACGATGTTAAGTTCGCTCTTGATACAGACGATAAGAGAATCCGTGACGAAAGACTCAAGCCCGTATATGAAAAGGTACACGAGCGCTTTGACGAGGAATATGCAGAAACAATCGAAAAGATTGACGAATGCCTTTACAAGCTTCAGAAGTATGTTGTAAGACGCTGGCTTCTTGACGAAAACAAGCGTGTTGACGGCAGAGGCATCAATGATATGCGTCCTCTCGATGCACAGGTTGACCTTCTTTCAAGAGTACACGGCTCAGGTATGTTCACAAGAGGTCAGACTCAGGTGCTTACAGTTACCACACTCGGTCCCATGAGCGATGCTCAGCTTCTTGACGGTCTCGACGAAGAAACTGAGAAGAGATATATTCACCACTACAACTTCCCCTCATACTCAGTTGGCGAAACAAAGCCCTCAAGAGGCCCCGGCAGACGTGAAATCGGTCACGGTGCTCTTGCTGAAAGAGCTCTTGTTCCCGTTATCCCCTCAGTTGAGGAATTCCCTTACACAATCAGACTTGTTTCCGAGGTTCTTTCCTCAAACGGCTCAACCTCACAGGCTTCAATCTGCGGCTCAACCCTTTCACTTATGGCAGCAGGTGTTCCCATCAAGGCTCCCGTTGCAGGTATCTCCTGCGGTCTTATCAGCGAAGGCGACCGCTTCATGACAATGGTTGACATTCAGGGTCTTGAAGACTTCTTCGGCGATATGGACTTCAAGGTAGCAGGTACAAAGAAGGGTATCACAGCCATTCAGATGGACCTCAAGGTTCACGGTCTTACTCCCGAAATCATCAAGGAAGCATTCGAAAAGACCTACGATGCAAGATGCAAGATTCTTGACGAGGTTATGATTCCCTGTATCGCTGAGCCCAGAGCAGAGCTTTCAAAGTACGCTCCCAAGATGCTCACCACAAAGATCGATGTTGAAAAGATCGGTGACGTTATCGGTAAGCAGGGTAAGGTTATTCAGAAGATCTGTGCTGAATGCGAATGTAAGGTTGACGTTAACGAAGACGGTTCAATCTTTGTTTCCGCTATTGACCTTGATAACGCTAAGCGTGCAATTACAATTATTGAAACAATTGCAAATGACCCCGAGGTTGGCTCAATCTTCCGCGGCGTTGTTACCCGCCTTATGTCCTTCGGTGCATTCGTTGAAATCGCACCGGGCAAGGAAGGCCTTGTTCACATCAGCAAGCTCGATGTTAAGAGAACAGAAAAGGTTGAGGACTGCGTAACCGTAGGTGACGAAGTAATCGTAAAGGTTCTTGAAATCGACGATCAGGGCAGAATCAATCTTTCAAGAAGAGATGCTCTTATTGAAATCGAAGGTCTCACACCCGAGGATGACGGTGAAGAAGCTCCCAGACGCCCCAGACCCCGTCGTGACAACGACCGCAGAGGCGGCAGAAGATAAATAGTAAAAAGCTCCTGATTTCAGGAGCTTTTTAAATGCAGAATGCAAAATGCAGAATTGCGGGGAAGATTTAATAAAGCGGAAAGAATCAGTCCGCCAAGTCAAAAAGCAGAAAAGTTCTTTTGGTTCTCGGCGCCCCTGAAAGGTAATTCCCCTGTTAGGGGAAATGTCTGCGAAGCAGACAAAAGGGTGCCGGTTTCCGGAGGAAAAGCTGTCCGCAAGGACTGAGGGGTTTTCAAGAAAAGAATGCCTGACCGGCGAGGTCGTAGAGGGAACTAAACCATCCGTTTAGTTGAGCTCAACCGCATTTTCAACCTATGGTTTAACAAAAAATCCTCCTTTTAACCGACTGTTGCTTGAATTTTTCTTTCTTTGAGGGTAAAATAGCCTTGTAAGCCGGCAACAAATGTGAAAGGAAGAATCGACATGGCTGTTTTCAATACGTCAGACAGGGGAAATACCGAAAAGCAGAATAATGAGGGTGCTGTCAATGAAACACTCGGTACGAGGATATCACAGTACAGAAAGCAGAGGAACTATACTCAGAGTGAATTTGCCGAGCTTCTTGGTGTTACGCCTCAGGCGGTGAGCAAGTGGGAAAACGATATTTCCTGCCCCGATATTACACTTTTGCCTGCGATAGCTGATATTTTCGGTATCACCGTCGATGAGCTTCTCACGGGCAGAGTAAAGGCTGACATACCCGTGAGGGAGAAAAAGCCCCGTAAGAATATTGATAAATTAAGGCTCGTTATCCGTGTGCTCAGACCCTCGCAGAAGCCTATAAAAATTGCATTGCCCTTATCGGTGGTGAAAAGATTTGCAAGGCTGGGCGTAAGTATTTCCAATGCAGTAGGTGGAGATTATATATCCGAGGAGCAGCTTTCCGATATAATGAATATGGTCGACGAGGGCATCAGAGGCGTGATTTTAGATATAGTTACGGAAGACGATACCAACGTAATTGTGGAGATAGACTGATGAAAAGGCTTGAAGCGATTATTGAAAAATATCAGGGCCAAAAGCACAAGTCCTTGCGTCGTATCGGCGGGGGATATTATGCCGATGTATATAAGGTCAATTATGAAAACGCGGAAAGCGTTGTTGTAAAGGTATACAAAACAAAGGGTGTAATGGAAAAGGAAAGAGAAAGCCTTAAGCTTCTTTTGGAGTATTCCCTTGCACCTATGCCTGCGGTTATGTGGACATATAAGGCTGGTGAGGCTTATGACAGAGATATTCTTGCAATGAATTATCTTGACGGTAGGCTTGGCGGAACGGTATTCTGTCTGAGTAAGGTGAAAAGGAAAAAGCTTGCCGACAGTGTAGCGGAAAATCTTATAGCCTTTCATAAGGTTATAAGCCCCGACGGTTTCGGTGAAATCGGCAGTAGTATACGCTACGAAACCTTTAACGAGTATTATAAAATACAGGCTGAGAAAATTCTGCCTATGGCTGAGGAACTCGAAGGAAGGGGTCAGCTTACCCCTTTTGCGGTGGAGACTATGAGAAGGGCGTTGGAGCGGTTTGACAGGATATTTTATCTGCCGATAACCGAGGCGGTGCTCATTCACGGTGACTATAATATGTGGAATATTCTCGTTGACAGAAAAGAATGTACCGTTTCAGCGGTTATTGACCCTTGCGGCTGTATGTGGGCTGACAGTGAATATGATTTATATCAGCTGAATAATGCCAACGGGGTGAAGCTCGGACTTTTTAAAAGCTACGCTTCAAAAAGAAGTCTGTCGGAAAACTGTCTTCAGAAAATGGCGTTTTACGAGCTTTTCAATTCCGTTGAGCACTATTATATGTCGGGTCATCCCGTACGCAAAAGAAAAATGGACAGAAGAATCAAAGAACTCAGAAAGTATCTTGAGGTGTAATATGAAGGAAACGGTTCAAAGGATTTTCGACAGACACTCCCTTGGAAAAGTTATAGAGGTAACTGCCTTGAAGGGCGGTACCTTCAATAGTGTTTTCAGGGTCAGCACTGAAAAAGGGGAGTACGCAATAAAGATAGTCGGTGATGCTGATAAGGAAGTTCTCACCTACGAAAAAGGACTTATCGAAACGGAAGCTAAGGTCTATGAGCTTTTGCAGAAAACGGAATACATACCGAAAATTCACGGCTACAATTATAGCGATGAATACGAGCACAAATACCTGATCATGGATTTCATCGAGGGTCATACCCTCAATAAAACAAAGCTTGGTAAGGAAGAATATGACGGCGTGATGTATTCTCTCGGCAGGGCAATGGCTGAAATTCACTGTGTGACAGGTGAAGGCTTCGGTTACATGCAGTGCGGACTTAAAGGCACAATGAGAGAGGCCTATCTTTCAATGACAGATAATCTTATTTCCGATGCACGGCGTAAGGTAAAGGATATCCCATTTTCCGACCGTGTGAGGAAGGTTATAGACAAAAATATATCGGCATTTGACGGTGTTGAAGCTCCTGTGCTTACACATTTTGATCTGTGGGGCGGTAATATCATAATAAAGGATAATAGGCTTTCTGCACTCATTGACTGTGAAAGAGCAATGTTCGGTGTTCCCGAAGGGGATTTTATATCTCTCGATTATCTTGCACCCTTTGATAAAGAAAAAAGCAAGGCACTCCTTGAGGGCTACAATTCTGCTTCTTCGGAAAAGCTCATCTTTGAGGGTGACAGCCTTAAAAGGTTTTATCTTATGAGGCTTCAGCTCGGGCTTATTGTTTTCACAGAAAGCCATTATAGATACGCCAGATTCACTCCGATGTATATCGGTAGTAAGCTTTTTGGAAAAAAGGTTATTGTAAATGCTTTGAAACAGCTTGAAAAAATATAACAAAACCGCAGGATTCCTGCGGTTTCTTTGTTTTTATATTTACATCCTCTTACCCATATTCAGCAGCCTTACAACCACGGGTGAAAGGAAGATATTCATTCCCATTTCAACCAGGAAGTTGATTCCTACCATACCGAAGATGAGATAAGCAAAAACGTTGTCGTAGCCCATTCCGACGCCCCATTCCTTAACTGTATCAAGGAAGAAAACCGCACAGCCGAGAAGAAAAACACCTGTGTTAACAATGGGGCATACAACAGCAGCGACTATAACTGCGAGAGTAGGCTTTTTCTTTTCGAGAGCCTTGCAGATAAGCCCTGCGGCAAGACCTGCTGCCATACCCTTGAGCAGAACTGTGATTACCGTTCCGGGCACGCTGATGGCAAGAAAGGCGGAGGCATCGGTCATAAGAACAGCAACACCGAAAACGAAACCGAGCCAGGTGCTGATTTTTGGTCCGCACATAGCGGCGCCGATTACAATGGGCACAAGAACGAGGGAAATGGAAAAGGGCCCGAAACGGATAAACTGACCGAGCATCTGAAGAACGATTACCAATGCGGTGAGAATTGCACCGAGGGTCAGAGTGCGGATGTCTTTGAGATTCTGTCTTTCTGACTTCATAAAAATACCTCCTGTCAAGCCGGCGGAGTATATTCGCCAACTTAAATTACCGGCTGAATTATAGCACCGTAAAAAAATTTTTTCAATAGTTTTTATTGCACTTTGGAGCAATACACAAAAAGACCCTTTGCAGGGGGCTTATTTTGTTTAAGTATGAATCAATGCTTTTCGGTAACCGACATATAGAAGGCGGCGATTTCATCCGGTGAGGTGTCGGGGGATTCCTCGAGCCACCAGCGGACTGTTTCACAAAAAGAGCCGGTCAGATGGTTTTTCAGATAGTTTTCGGGTGTATTGATGTGAAAATCCGAAAGATGCATATCAAAAACAGTGCTGAGATAATCACTCAGATATTTCATAAAAATATCCTTGCTCTGAGAAGCGAGAATACCCTTAATATCAGATTTTTTCTTTTCAAAGTGCCATAAAATATGGGTGAGCCTTGAAAGAAGAGAATCGGAATTGTCGGTATACCCGCATTCTTCTCCTTCAATAATATGCTCAAAAATATCGTCGCAGATAGCCTTCAGTAGCGTATCCTTGGTCTCAAAATGAGAATAGAAGGTGCTTCTTCCCACATCAGCCTTATCAATAATATCCTGCACGGTTATATTTTCGTATCTGCGGTTTTTAAGAAGGTCGCTGAAGGCAGTGAAAATTGCGTCTCTTGTTTTTCTCTGACGTCTGTCCATAATTACCTCCGAACAAAAAGCTTGAAATGTTCATTAAAATACAACTGCCTAAAATCGGTTGTTGAAAAATGAAATTATGAAACATATAATAATACTGCACATAATATTCGGTAACGTATATATTATACTATAAAACAACATACAGGTCAACAGGGGTGTAATTATGAAAAGTGAAAGAAAAATATTAATAGCCTTTCTGCTTAACGGCGGCTTTGCTCTTTTAGAGCTTTTCGGCGGTGCTTTGACGGGCAGTGTTGCAGTGCTTTCCGATGCGGTGCATGATGCGGGCGATGCTCTGAGCATAGGTCTCTCATACTTTTTTCAAAAGAAAAGCAATAAAAAAGCAGATAATATTTATACCTACGGCTACGGCAGATATTCTGTGCTCGGAGCGGCGGTGACGGATACTGTGCTGATAATCGGCTCGCTGTTTGTTATATATAAGGGGATTATGAAAATTATGAATCCTACCGAGCTTAACGCAGACGGTATGCTGATATTTGCCGTTATAGGCTTTGCAACAAATCTTATTGCCGTCTTTGTCACAAGAGGGGGCGACTCCCTTAATCAGAGGGCGGTTAACCTTCATATGCTCGAGGATGTGCTGGGCTGGGCAGTTGTGCTCATCGGCTCGGTGCTTATAAAGCTGACAGGACTTCATATAATAGACCCGATTATGTCTATGGGAGTTGCAGCTTTTATCCTTATACACGCCATAAAATCTTTCAGCAAAATAATAAACATTTTTCTTGATAAGGCGCCTGAAGGTATTGATTTGGAGGAAACAAAAAAACACCTTCTTGAAATCGAAGGTGTCGGCAATATACATCATATTCACCTGAGGAGCTTTGACGGTGAAAATGCCTTTATGAGCCTTCACGCCGTTATAACTGCAGATGATGTTGCATCGGTGAAAAGAGCTATAAAAGAGGAGCTTAAGGAGCACGGTATTTCCCACGCTACCGTTGAAACCGAGGCTCAGGGAGAAAACTGCACCGAGACAGACTGTGTAACCGAACAGGCACACGGCCATTGTCATCACGGGCATCACCGTTAAAATGGAATAGCAGGGTACGCCCCATGTGGCGTACCTTGTCTCGTTTAATATTTTTATGTGCTGACGCTGATTCTTTTTCTTCTCACGCCCAATGCGGAAAGCAGAATGGGAAAGCCCAGAAAAAAGGGAGCGTAGGGCCAAAGACCCGGTCCCGGCTTTGCATAGCAGGAGCTTGAGTGGTTTTCGGGGTTATACCACACGGTAACCTGCTCGCCGATATAATGTGAATCGGGGACATTGCCCGAAAACAGCTCGTTACCCTCGTAGGTAATACCGTCAACGGTATAGCGGTAGTAAAGTCGGTAGCTTCTTCCGCCGCCTACTTTGCTTTTTTTGCCGTAAAACTGCTGTGTGTCAATGAGCACGCCGTCGGTGCTCTGCCAGTCCTTATACTGCTCGGTTTTGATGAAATAGAGTGCTACGCTAAGCATTGAAGCAACAACGATAATGATAATTGCGTTTCTGATTTTTATTTTGGTTTCTGATTTCATATTAGATTTCCGCCTTCATTTCAAGGTAGGGGAAGAAGTCAAAGCCTGCCTTTTCATAGGTGTGTACTGCGATTTCGTTTTCCTTCTCAACCTCGAGGCGAAGAAGGGTATTCGGGTATTTTTCTTTTACAAACTCAATAAAGCGGCCTCCGAGACCCTTGCCTCGGTGCTCGCTGAGAATGTAAAGGTCTTCAATCCATATACATGGCTTGCCGAATTCAGTGGAAAAGCTTTTTGCGAGCATAGCATAGCCCTGAAGGGTACCGTCACAGTCAAAAACATAGCCCTCAAGATAGGGAGACTCGGAAAGGCAGGCGTCGATATCGGCGCCGAAAATTTCATCAGAGCCGTCGGTTGATACAAAGGGTGAGGAGTAGAATTCCCGCATCATTGCTATTACGGATGCTCTGTCTTTTTCGGTTATTTTTCTTATTTGTGCGGACATAAATGAGACCCCCTTCAGCTTTTCGGTCGCAGGAGATTTTTGCTTTTTACAATAATAATAATCGCAGGGATAAGCAGAAGCTGTATCGCCGTACCGGGAAGAGCGGAGACAATGCCCGTCGCCCAGAAGGACGAGAGGTTGTATTTGCTTACATCAAAGCCGAGAAGACAGAAATGAGCAATGCCCCACATAGCCCTGCCGATGATTTTTGCAATGATAAACGAGGTGTATATATTGATATTCTTTTTAGGCAGCAGCTCAAAAAGAAGCCCTGAAAAAAAGCCGTAGGCAGCAAGCTCAAAGGCCATAGCTATTGCCGTAGGAAACATAAGGGGCACACCGAAAATCACCGAGCGTAAAATCGGTGCGGCTGCGCCGACGAGAAAGCCGTATTCCTTGCTGCAGAAATAGCCGCAGAGGAATATAGGGATGTGCATAGGGCAGAGGACTGAGTTTATCTGCGGCACCTGACCAGTAGCCAGGGGAATTATAAAAGCAAGGGCGAGAAACATCGCCGAGAGAGCAAGGTTGTGATTTTTCATAGTTGTTACCTCTATAGGTGAAGTGCATTGGTCAGAAAGGCGTTTATTTGCTATCACTCAGATTATATAAATAATCGTTGTACGTGCAATAATCATCGCTCTGATAAACGAAGTTATCGCAATAGTTGAAGGAAGAAACTTTGAGGAGAATATTCGGATCATTTGTTAAATATGCATCAAACAAATCGCAAAGATCATCCTCGTTTTCAACTTTTAAACCTTTTGTGCAGTAAAGTTCATTTTCTGAATTCCCGTACGGACACATATTTCCGTGCCGACAAGTTAAACAGCAAGCGATACTGACGCCTTCAGGAAGGTTCTTCTGCAAATCGGCAAAAGTATCCGTCCAGAGGTAGTTTGTTCCCTTGCCCCGATATTTTATACCATCATAAATGACGCTCAGTTCTGATATAGGGTCAAAAGCATCATCGTCATCATCATAATCAAGATGAAAAGGTACAAGTGTTTTACCGGTTGTTAAAAGAAGGGTAAGAAACCCGTCTGTTGATTTTATAATCATTTTGTGTTCTCCTTGGGGGTTATCCATTGTAATTCGTTTGCGGGTATTGTATCACATCTATGCAAAGAAATCAACGGCTTGCCGCTATATATCATCAAATGAGACAGGGGACGGTCCTCCGTCTTTTTATATCTGCAAATCAGGAAAAAACCAAAAGACAGAGGACCGTCCCCTGTCTTTATTTGCGTTGCTCCAAAACAAAAAACCACTTCTTTTGAAGTGGTTTTTTCTGGAGCGGATGACGAGGCTCGAACTCGCTACCTCCACCTTGGCAAGGTGGCGCTCTACCAGATGAGCTACATCCGCATATTTGGTGCCTCCGGCCGGAATCGAACCAGCGACACGTGGATTTTCAGTCCACTGCTCTACCAACTGAGCTACAGAGGCAAAT
>JAZNIH010000083.1:0-12764 GCA_045577395.1 Acutalibacteraceae bacterium
CTGCCACGCAGGTGACCACGTTGTCTGCTCCACTGCGATTTACGGCGGTACCTTCAACCTTTTCAACGTTACAATGAAAAAACTCGGTATCGACTTTACCTTCGTTACCCCCGACTGCAGTGAAGAGGAACTGAATGCCGCTTTCAAGGAAAACACAAAAGCGGTTTTCGGTGAGACAATCTCCAACCCCTCACTTCAGGTTCTCGATATTGAGAAGTTTGCAAAGGCAGCTCACGCTCACGGCGTACCTCTCATCGTTGACAATACCTTCCCCACACCCATCAACTGCCGTCCCTTTGAATTCGGCGTTGACATTGTTACCCACTCAACCACAAAGTATATGGACGGTCACGCAACTCAGGTCGGAGGCGTAATCGTTGACAGCGGTAACTTCGACTGGACAAAGAGCGACAAGTACCCCGGTCTTACAACTCCCGATGACAGCTATCACGGTGTTACCTACACAGAGTGCTTCGGCAAGGGCGCATATATCACAAAGTGTGTTGTTCAGCTTATGAGAGACCTTGGCTCAATCCCCGGCCCTCAGAACGCTTTCCTTCTCGGCCTCGGCCTTGAAACACTTCATCTTCGTATGGAAAGACATTGCAGTAACGCTCTTAAGGTTGCAGAATATCTTAAGAACAGCGACCTCGTTTCATGGGTTTCATACCCCGGTCTCGAGGGTGACGAGCAGTACGATATCGCAAAGAAATATATGCCCAAGGGTACCTGCGGCGTTATTTCCTTCGGCGTAAAGGGCGGCAGAGAGGCTGCAACAAAGTTTATGGATTCTCTCAGACTCGCATCAATCGTTACTCACGTTGCAGACTCAAAAACCTGCGTGCTTCATCCTGCTTCAACCACTCACAGACAGCTCACAGAGGAGCAGCTTAACGAGTGCGGCGTAAAGAGCGACCTTATCCGTCTTTCAGTAGGTATTGAGGACATAGAGGATATCATCGCAGATATCGAGCAAGCACTCCGTCAGGCTACCGCCTGACAAATGCGGAATTATGAATGCGGAATTCGGAATTGCGGGAAAGCTTTGATAAAAAGTCATACCTTGCTCCGCCGGATATACCGTGTTCTGAATTGTCATAAAAACATTTGCTGAATAATAAAACCGTTCGGATTCAGATGCTTCGTGAAATCGGTAATAATTCCGAATTCCGAATTCCGAGTTCCGAATTCCGAATTTGAAAATGAGGTTAAAAAGATATGAAACTTGGTATAGTAGGCTTGCCCAACGTCGGCAAGAGTACACTTTTCAATGCAATCACAAATGCAGGCGCACAGTCTGCAAACTACGCCTTCTGCACAATTGAGCCCAATGTGGGTGTTGTTGCAGTTCCCGACTACAGACTCGACAAGCTCGCAGAGATGTATAACCCCGTGAAGTTTACTCCCGCAACAATCGAATTCGTTGACATTGCAGGTCTTGTAAGAGGTGCTTCCAAGGGTGAGGGACTCGGTAACAAGTTCCTTTCACACATCCGTGAGGTTGATGCTATCATTCACGTGGTACGTTGCTTTGAGGATGACGATATTATCCACGTTGACGGCAGCGTTGATGCAAAAAGAGATATTGAAACCATCAATCTTGAGCTCATTCTTTCCGATATGGAAATGATTGACAGAAGAATTGACCGTGTTTCCAAGGCTATGAAGGGTGACAAGAGCCTCGGTAAGGAGCTCGAATTCCTTAAGAGAGTTAAGGAAGCTCTCGAAAACGAGAAGCCCGCAAGAAGCGTTGAGTGCGACGATGAAGAGACAGCAATGCTCGCAGAGGTTGCACTTCTTACCTCAAAGCCCGTTATTTATGCCTGCAATATGAGCGAAAACGACTTTGTTTCAGGTATCGATACCAACGAAAACTATAAGGCTGTATGCGAAATTGCCGAGGCAGAGGGCAGTGAGGTGCTTCCCATCTGTGCAGGTCTTGAGGCTGAGATTTCCTCTCTTTCAAAGGAGGATAAGGAAATGTTCCTTACAGACTTAGGTGTTGAAACAAGCGGTCTCGACCTTCTTATTCAGAGAAGCTACAACCTTCTCGGTCTTATTTCCTATCTTACCGCAGGTCAGCCCGAGGTAAGAGCATGGACAATCAAGAAGGGTACCAAGGCTCCTCAGGCGGCAGGCAAGATTCACTCCGACTTTGAAAGAGGCTTCATCAGAGCCGAGGTTGTTTCCTTTGATACTCTTATGGAGCTCGGCTCACTTGCAGCAGCAAAGGAAAAGGGTCTTGTAAAGAGCGAGGGTAAGGAATACGTTATGAAGGACGGCGACATTGTTCATTTCCTTTTCAATGTTTAATAAAGCTTAAAGCACCCCCAAGAGGGTGCTTTTCGGGTATAAAGGAGAGAAATCCATGAGAATTTATCTTGAAAACAAATCAGATAAAAGGATTCTTATAAATCTTAACGGTCAGCAGATAGGTCTTTATCCCTACGAGAAGGGAAGCTTCTTTGTTGAGGGAAACCGTGTCTGTACCAATCTTACAACCGATGAGAATTACAGCTGTGAAAAATACAGCGCAAAGGCAGGCTATTACCGTGGCCACCGTTTTGTAACTCAGGCGCAGTACGATTTTTACGCTGACGGTGATGATCTTCAGCTTGAGCTTTACGTTGAAAGAAAAAGAGGGGATCATTCCGATTCCTATCAGAGGGTTATTCTTTATTCGGGGAATGTTATTTTACCCGAGCCGATTTATACTCTTAAAAATGAAGCTGAAATAAGACAGAATCTTGAGCACAACAAGGCTTTTGAGAACAAGGTGGAAAAAAGAGTCGGTTTGTTAGACAAGGTGGCTAAGGCTCAAACGGTGATAAGCAATATTGTGCTTTGGGGGCTTTCCATAGGTCTTGTGGCGATTGTTTTTATAGGAATATGGAGTAATTTTTCCCTGAAGGCGGCAGTAATCACCTTTGCCGTGCTTGGCTTTATCGGCTTTATTTTTTACAGGATAGTCAAAAAAATTATTGGTGGCTTCGGAAAAACTGCAGATAAGTTTTTTTCGAGCAAGACCTTTGATAAAGCTATGGATAAGGCAAACGAAAAGTTTGAAGAAAGCTTTGTTTACTGTAAGGATATGCCCGAGGGAATATATAAGGATGAAAGCTCCTATTTTGACAGTAATTACATATCTGCGGTCTTCAGATACAGCACGAGAACGGAGCAATAATAAAAGAAGAGCGATACTTCAGAAGAAGCATCGCTCTTTTCTCATTTTTCTTTTTTGAGAGCAACAAGTGATTTTGTGCCGACGATAAGGAAAAGCAGCACCCAGAAATGACAGATGATATCGATAATGAAATCCGTATTCTGAGGCTTTTGCCAGAGAACGAAGTCGCAGAAAAGAAGACACACCGTATCAAGACTGAATATTGCAAGCAGGGCAGGGAAAAGGCTCTGCTTTTTAGTTATTGCAATTCCGATACCGAAGTATATAAGGTAAAAGACGGCGGTGAGAACGTATGAAAGCACGGTGTTTATTTCACCCGAGTGCCCCAGCTTTAAAAACATATCGCTGAAGGCAAGGGTGAAAAAGAAGTTGAAATTACCTGTTATAAAATATCTGACGGTGTAAATAATACTGAGTACGCCGGTCAGAAGGTAGAGGCTGTGAGCTGCCTTAAGATTAGTGTTGTGACTTTTTAATTTTTCTTCGGGTGTAAAATTTTTCTTCATAAGAGCTCCTTTATATTAATATGTTTTTTATTCGTGATATGCTTTGGGCGTCCAATGGCGTAGCCAATTCATGCGTAGCAATTCATGATGAAATCAATTCATGCCGTAAGGCAATTCATTCTTGCCCGCCTTGAAAGGGAGGGTGGCATACGCAGGATGACGGGAAGGTCTATCTTTCTCACCTATATATCCTACCTACCTTTTACTCGACAAGCGCTCGTGCCGCTATTTACCTTGGCTCCCTTGAAAGGGGAGCTGGCTTTTGCGAAGCAAAAGACTGAGGGGTCTATCTTTTTCACCTCTATATCCTACTTTCCTTTACTCGTCCTGCGCTCGTGCCGCGCGGGCACTTCCTTTGGCTCAGTCGAGCACCAAAGGAAGCAAAATGCCCTTTGGGGGGTTGGACACGGCTCGTCATTTTCAAAATATACTTATAGTCCGCCTACATCAACAAGCCTCGGCAGCGCACAACAGTCTTCCTTTACTCGACAATCAGATGTGCGCAATATACTACCTTTCCGTCAGGTTATCCCCGCCCTGCGTCCGTTGATTCCGCAGCGGGAGGGGTCTTTGATTAATGTTCAGCCTTACTTGATTGTGAGTAGAAATAATCAGAGACTGCTTTAAGAAAGGTCATACGTGCATAAATACTTTACGTAAGCACTTTATAGGTAGAAGGTAAAAGAGAACATAAACTGCAGAAGGTAAAAAGGCATTCTCTTACTTAAATCACTCTTTAGCGTGAGCGCGGTGCGTACTAACGGAAAATTAGCGGGAAGACGATAATGGTGGGGGCTCGGGTGTTCGATGGGGGACAAAAGGTAGCGGGTTACTTGATTAAACATACAAGTAATCTGAGCTGCGGAACTCCCGACTATCGGCAAAGCAGACGGGTAGAACTGTTCGCCCGCAAGCTTCGGATATTTATATGAAAAAATATATCTTATTGCTTGATGAAACAGAAACTCAACACCTGAGCGAAGGGGCTTCGGCTTTCCTTATCCAAAAGCGTGCTTTTGCTTTCTTTTGTCACAACCGACAAAAGAAAGTGCCATAGCGGCATGAGCGTATCCCGAGTAAAAGGTGCATCAAGCATAAAGGTTAAAAAGATATACCCATCGTGATAAGTAGTCAGGGGGATTACCAGTCAAATTTCGTAAGCTTACCCTCACAAAGCATATCGGGAAAGCCCCATTGACGAAGCACCTCGTAAACCGTAAGAGCAACGGTGTTTGAAAGGTTGAGGCTTCTCGCATCGCTTATCATCGGCACTCTGAGTGAGGTGTCGGGGTTGTCCTTTAAAAGAGCCTCGGGCAGACCTGCATCCTCTCTGCCGAAAAACAGATATGTATTATCGGGAAAGACCGTATCAGAGTAAATATTCTTTCCCTTTGTTGTCATATAGAAAAAATTTCCGTCGGGGTGCTTTGAGTAAAAGTCCTCAAGACCGTCATAATAAGTAATATCAAGCAGATACCAATAGTCCAGACCTGCTCTTTTGAGCTTTTTATCGTCCACGGTGAAGCCCATAGGCTTTATAAGATGAAGTGATGCGCCCGTTGCGGCACAGGTGCGGGCTATATTTCCGGTGTTCTGGGGAATCTGAGGCTCCACAAGAACAATGTTGAGCTTAGACATAGTGTTTTCTCCTGAAGATATAATACCCCAACATTATAACATCTGTGTCTGCAAAAATAAATATATTTTTAAAATTTTTCCTCGGTTAGTGCAGTCTCTGAGAGTAAAACTATTTCTGCACGTTTTTTACGGCAGAAGGAGGAGAGGAATATGAACATGAATATGAAGGGTATTGCTGCAGGTGTAGGCCTCGGCGTTGCTTTGGGCGGCAGTGCGGCGCTTCTTACGGGCTCAATGTCAGAAAGAAGCAGAAGAAGCCTCAGAAAAACGGCAAACAAGGCTATGAAAAGCGTTGAGAGCATGGTAGGCGACATGAGATATTTATTTAAATAAGGCGGTGCTTCCGCCTTGCTACATATTACCTGTGGAGGATTTTATATGAAAAGAATACTCAGTCTTATTGTTGCACTTGTTCTTGTTGCGGGCGTTGCCTTTATCACCTCTGATAAGGGCGTCGGCAGAGATAATTTTATCACAACGCTGCCGCAGAGCACCTCCGTGACAGAAAACTCGCCTCAGATTAATTCCTCGACACAGCTTGATACTCAGCAGACCTCTTATCCCATAAAAAAGACGGATATGACCGTGACGGGTGAAAAGGGCGGGGGAACAGCATCGGGCTATTCTCCGCTTATGAAAATTACCTATATCCCTACGGAAAATACGGGCTATTATTCCGACGAAATGAAGTCTCATTCCCACGGCCCTGCATCGGGCGGCAAGGCACATCACACGGTTGTGGACTTTCAGAAGGATTTTGAAAAATTCGGTGCGGTGACACTTGATACGGTAAGCGAAAAAAAGGTGCTTTATCTCACCTTTGACTGCGGCTATGAGCACGACAATCTTACCGCAAGGGTGCTTGATACCTTAAAGGAAAAGAAGGTCCCTGCCGCATTTTTCTGCACCCTTGATCATATAAAGGCAGAGCCTGAGCTTATAGCACGTATGATTAAGGAGGGCCATATTGTGGGCAATCATTCGGCAACTCACCCGAGCTTTGCCGATATCAGCCGCAGTCAGATGGCAAAGGAAATAGAGGAAACGGAGAATTATCTGCGTGAAAGCTTCGGATACTGTGCAAGGTTTTTCCGATTTCCGAAGGGTGAATATACAGAAAGCAGTCTTGATCTTGTGGCGTCCTTAGGATATATGAGCGTTTTCTGGTCTGTTGCTTATGATGACTGGGATACAAATAAGACTCACGGCAAGGAATATGCGGTGGAAACGGTAACCTCAAGGCTTCACGACGGAGCGGTAATTCTTCTTCACAGCGTATCGAGGGATAATGCCGAGGCCTTAGGAGAAATCATTGATAAGGCAAGGGCAGAGGGCTATGAGTTCAGAAGCCTTACTCAGCTTGCGCAGACGGTATTATAGAATTTATACGGGCGAAAAAAACCATTGTATCTGCTGATACAATGGTTTTCGTTATTACAGCCTTAGGGCTTTGCCTGGCGGTAAACCGTGCCGTTCTTTGCATTTATGCCTCTGTATTCAAGAAGCTCTGAAACGGTGACGAGCTGATAGCCGTTTTTAATAAGCCAGGGAACAATTGTCTGTGTTGCCGAGGCGGTGGGACCGTAAAGGTCGTGCATAAGAATGATTGCACCGTCGTAAACGTTACTCTTGATATGGGAGACTGTCTTTGAAGCGGTTCTGTGCTTCCAGTCGAGAGTATCAACGGACCACATAATAACGGGCTTATTGACTGCCTTGAGTGAGCTGCTGCTTGTTGCACCTCCGGGGGGACGCATAACGGTAGTGGGACTGCCCGTATATTTTTTGACAAGGTCGTCAGTCATCTTAAGGTTGTTTTTTATCTGTGTTGCGGAGTGAGACGGGAGATTCATATGATTGTAGGTGTGGTTTCCTATTTCACATCCGAGCTTAGCCGCCCTGATAAGAGGCTTGCTGTTACTGTCAATTCTTTCACCCACAACAAAGAAGGTGGCTCTTACATCATACTTTTCAAGTGTGTCAAGAATGGTGTTGGTGTGGGTATTGTGAGGTCCGTCGTCATAGGTAAGAGCAACCATTTTCTTATTAGGGTCAATCCTTGAGGTCTTGACGGTATCGCTGTAATTGCTGAAATATTTTCCGCTGATACCTGCTCTTATGCAGTAATAATAGAGTGTACCCTTCTTGGCGGTTGCATCGTTATAGGAGCTTTTGTTGCCGACACGGGCAATCTTTATCCATTTTGCTTCGCCTTCTGCCTTGCGGTAAATATAGTAGTGGGTCGCTTTACTTGCCTTGTTCCAGTTAACGGTGTAGCCCTTGGTGCTGAGAACGGCGCTTACCGCATCGGGAGCATCAACAAAGGTGTAGCTTCTGCCGACGGTGTCGGTTGTGCTCTGATAAGAGTTACTTACGGTAACGAGAATATATGTATAGCTTTTGCCGTGCTCGAGCTTTTTGTCGGTGTAGGAGAGGGTCTTGGGTGATTTTATAGTAGTGATAAGCTTGAGCTTTTCGCCCTCAGCCTTACGGTAAAGCTTGTATTTTGTAGCATAGGGAGAAGCCTTCCAGGAAAGCTTCAGACCGTCGTAGAGTGTACCTACTGAGGTTATATCATTAACGGGAATATATCTGTAGGGCTTGCCTGAGGTATAAAGACTGTTCTGTCCGTCCTTTACCGCTCTTACGGTATAGGCATAGGTCTTGCCGGGGACTGCGGAGGTGTCGGTGTAGCTGCTTTCCTTGCCGTCAACTGCGGTAAGATAATACCATTTTTCCTTTGCGCCTCTGCGGTAGATTGTGTAGCCGTTTGCCGCATCGGTCTTTTCCCACGTGACCTTTATGCCGTTGATTACGCTGCATATGTCGGTTACAGCGGGAGTCTTGAGATAGTCAAGGCTGAGACCCTTTTTATCATAGGAGCTTTTGAAGCTGCCCTTTCTTGCGATAACGGTGTAGGTGATTTTCTTTCCGTCGGGAGCCGCTTTATGAAGGTAAGTGTCTGTGTCACCGGTGTGAGTGATACGGGTCCAGCTGCTGTCACCCTCGGTTTTGTAGTAAACCGAATATTTTGTTGCACCGCCGACCTTTTCCCATTTAACCTCAACGCCCTCGGTGGTCGCCTTTACGCTGACAAGCCTGGGCTGATGAACTGCGGTTATTGTGGGCTTAAGCTCGCTTTCGCCCATAATTTTGCCGTTGTAGGGTATAACCTCATATGTATAGCTGACCCCTGAAAGGGCGGTACTGTCACGGTAGCTGTTCTTTTTGCCGAGCTGTGTGAGCAGCGTGAAGCCTTTCTCGCCCTCTGCCTTTCTCATAATCTCAAAGGAATCTGAATTTTCAGGTATATCCCATTTTATAAGCACGTCGTTGCCACTGTTGGAAAGAGTGAGCTTTGTAAGCTTGGGGACGGCGTTTTCACCGGCCGCAAGGGCGATTGCGCTGAAAAAAAGAAGAGTGATAAGGCACAGAAGGCAGATAAGCATTTTTCTTGTACTTTTCATAATTTTTGCCTCCTTATTCATTATTTATACCTTAATTTTATCATCTTTTACAGAAAATTACAATATCTGACAAAAAATTAACATTTTTACGCCCGCAGGGCGTTCCCCTTGCTACTTACTACTTACTACTCATCACGAGGGGTCTATCTTTCTCACCTATATATCCTACCTTTCTTTACTCGTCTTGCGCTCGTGCCGCTGTTTCTTGCCCGCCTTGAAAGGGGGGGTGGCATCCGCAGGATGACGGGAGGGTATATCTTTTTAACCTTTATATCCTACCTACCTTTCACTCGTCCTGCGCTCGTGCCGCTAGGGCACATCCTTTGTCCGGAGCGACAAAGGATGCAAAGCGCTCTTGGGGGTTTGGACACAACTCGTCATTTTCAAAATATACTTATAGTCCGCCTCCATCAACAAGCCTCGGCAGCGCACAACAGTCTTCCTTTACCCGACAATCAGATGTGCGCAATATACTACTTTTCCGTCAGGTTGTACCCGCCCTGCGTCCGTTGATTCCGCAGCGGGTAAGGCTTTTGTTTGGTGTACTGCCTTACTTGATTGTGGGGAGAAATAGTCAGAGATTGCTTTAAGAAAGGCTATACGTACATAAATACTTTACGTAAGCACTTTATAGGTAGAAGGTAAAAGATAGAACATAATTTGCAGAAGGTCGGAGGCATTCTCTGACGTAAGTGAATCTTTAGCGGCTATTGACTGTCAGAATATATGGCAGATAAGAAGCAGACGAGTAAATTAGACAAGTTTAACAACCTATATAAGAGGCACGGCGTAGCGGTATCCTTGATAGAGTATATAAGTAAAGCACCCCGTAAAACTCCCGACTATCGGCAAAGCAGATGAGTAGAACTGTTCGCCCGCAAGCTTCGGATATTTATATGGAAAAATATATCTTAATGCCTGATGAAACATAGACTCAATACCTCAGCGAAGGGGCTTCGGCTTTCCTTATCCAAAAGAGCGTTTTGCTTACTTTGTCGCTCGGGACAAAGTAAGAGCCATAGCGGCTCGAGCGTATCCCGAGTAAAAGAGAGATTAAATACAAAGGTGAATAAGATACCCTCCCTCATTCTGCAAACACCA
Organism: Acutalibacteraceae bacterium; assembly: GCA_045577395.1. Classification (GTDB taxonomy): domain Bacteria; phylum Bacillota; class Clostridia; order Oscillospirales; family Acutalibacteraceae; genus UBA6857. The sequence continues at coordinate 9,897 of JAZNIH010000083.1, forward strand.
AGCCTCCTTTTTAAGTCGACATTTAACTCCGTCGCAAGGGCGGGAAATCTTTTCCTTTTTCCACCGGGTCGGGCGCCATTGCGCATTCCGAATTGCGCATTGAAAAAGCACCCTTCGGGGTGCTCTTTTCTGCTATTCAGCCTCTGTTACCGTAATACCGCCATTATCATAAGTGCACAGATAATTTTTCCCCTTGATTATTTCACCCTCAAGCAGAAGCCTTGACAGCACGTCCTCTATTTTACTCTGAATAGCCCTTCTGAGGGGTCTTGCACCGTAAACGGGGTCAAAGCCCTCCCTTGATATAAAATCAAGCACTCCGTCGGTAAAGGTGATTCCTATATCCATAGCCCTCAACTTTTCGGTAAGACCGTCAAGCATTTTTGCGGCTATCTTACCGATTTCTTCCTTGCTCAGTCGGTTAAAGACGATAATTTCGTCTATTCTGTTGATAAATTCGGGGCGGAAGGTTTTCTTCAGCTCCTCCATAACCGCACCCTCGATTTTCGTTTCGCTGAGTGCCCCCGAGGAGGTGAAGCCTATAGATTTACCTTCACCTGCGATAAGCTTTGCTCCGAGATTAGACGTCATAATTATAACCGTGTTGCGGAAGTCTACCCGTCTGCCCTGACCGTCGGTGAGTATACCGTCGTCGAGAATTTGCAGAAGCATATTGAAAACGTCGGGATGAGCCTTCTCGATTTCGTCAAAAAGTATAACGCTGTAGGGCTTGCGGCGGATTTTTTCCGTCAGCTGACCGCCCTGCTCGTGGCCTACATACCCCGGAGGAGCTCCGACGAGACGTGAAGCGTTGTGCTTTTCCATAAATTCGCTCATATCAAAGCGTATTACCGCATTTTCATCACCGAAAACCGCTTCTCCGAGAGCCTTGCAAAGCTCTGTTTTACCCACACCCGTGGGCCCGAGAAAGATAAATGAGCCCATAGGTCTTTTCGGGTCCCTAAGACCGCTTCTTGAACGTCTGATTGCGCCCGAAACAGCCGCCACCGCCTTGTGCTGACCGATGATTCTTTTGTGCAGTATGTCCTCCATGCCTAAAAGGCGTTCGCTTTCCTGCCTTGTTATTTCACGAAGAGGTATACCTGTCCAGCCTGAGATGATTTCGGCAATTTCCTTTTCGGTTACCTCGTCACAGCGTGCAGAGGAGGCCTCCTTCCAGTCAGAGCGTGAAACGGCTATACGGCTCATAAGCTCCTTTTCCTTATCACGCAGTGCAGCCGCCGATTCAAAGTCCTGAGAGTTGACTGCCGAGGCCTTTTCCTCGTTGATTTCCTTCAGCCTTTCCTCAAGCTCTCTTATTTCCGGGGGCAGGGTATAGGAGCGCAGTCTCACCCTTGAAGCCGCCTCGTCAACAAGGTCGATAGCCTTATCGGGCAGATAACGGTCGCTGATATACCGTGTCGAAAGCTGAACGGCACTCTGTATGGCTGAGTCGGTGATTTTTACCTTGTGATGCGCCTCGTATCTGTCCCGCAGACCGAAGAGAATATCAGTTGCCTGAGCAGGTGTAGGCTCGCCGACCCTGACAGGCTGAAAGCGTCTTTCAAGGGCGGAATCCTTTTCTATATATTTTCGGTATTCGTCAAGTGTTGTGGCACCTATAAGCTGCAGCTCACCCCTTGCAAGTGCAGGCTTAAGAATGTTTGCCGCATCAACGGCACCCTCGGCAGAGCCTGTGCCTATAAGGTTGTGCACTTCATCTATGAAAAGAATAATGTCCTTATTTTTTGTTACCTCCTCGATACAGGCCTTTATTCTTTCTTCAAAATCACCACGGTATTTTGTACCTGCAACCATACCCGTAAGGTCAAGGCTGATGATTCTCTTGTTTCTGAGAAGCTCGGGCACCTCGTCAGAGGCAATTTTCACTGCGAGTCCCTCGGCAATGGCTGTTTTGCCTACACCGGGCTCACCGATGAGGCAGGGGTTGTTTTTACTTCTTCTTAAAAGAATCTGTATAACTCTTTCGATTTCCTCGTGTCTTCCGATGACGGGATCGATACCCTTTGCACCCGCCTTTGCCGTCAGGTCGTGACCGTATTTGTCGAGGCTTGGGGTGCTGCTTTTGGTGCTTTTGCCCCGCTTCGAAGCAGAGGAGTGGTTAAAGCTGCTTTTTTGCGGTGAATTCATCTCATCGTAAAGCAGAACCGTTGAAACGCCCGCATCGGTGATAATTGACGAGGCACAGCAGTCGTCCTCCTGAAGCATGGCCTTTAAAATATGCTCCGTGCCGACGTAGCCTACACCCTCGTTACCTGCTATGACGAGAGATTGCTCAATGATGTGCTTTGCCCTCGGCGTGAAGTCCTGGGGGGTGAGTACGGTGGGTATACCTGCGCCGACCGACTGTCTTATTGCTTTTTCAACAACGGGAAAGGTGATTCCTTTGCCGCAGAGAAGGGAGGTTGCCGCACCGTTGTCCTCTCTTACGAGACCTGCGAGCAGGTGCTCGCTGCCGATGTAGGTATGACCGAGATTTTCTGCTATTTCAACGGCGGAGTTAAGAGCTCTGTTGGCTTTTTCGGTAAAGCCTGTGAATTTATACATAGTTATTACCTCATTTCTATTATAAGTTTTTCAATGCGCAATGGCGTTTCTCTTACTACTGGCTACTTACTACTCATCACGAGAGGTCTATCTTTTTCATCTTTATATCCTACTTTACTTTAACTCGGGATGCGCTCATGCCGCTATGGCATCGTCACCGAAGCGCCGCCGGTGGCGGATGAAGCGAGGCGAGGATGGCGCAGCGGTCAAAATCGCTCGGCGCTCCAAGCCGAAAAGCGATTTTGGGCACCGCAAGAGGGAATTCCTTTGTCCGGAGCGACAAAGGATGCAAAACGCTCT
>JAZNIH010000084.1:0-5790 GCA_045577395.1 Acutalibacteraceae bacterium
TTCGACCTGAAAGCGGAAGATTTTATTTTGGATTTTTGGTTGCTGAGCACGAGGGAAGGCTGACGCCTTTCAAGGGCGAAGCACCGAAAAGCCTTTAAAAGAAACGTTTTCAGGCTATTTCGGATTATATCCGCCAACTTATGCAGACGAGTTACCATTTTATCGAGCCCTCGTCAGTCTGATAAAGCCTGTCGGTTACTTGCCGACACAGAAGCGTGAGAAGACCTCGTCCACAACGGCTTCCTTTGCCTTTTTGCCCGTAAGCTCGAGAAGCGATTCAATTGCCGAATCGATGCACACGTTGACCGCATCCATTGTCATACCGCAGGCGAGGGCATCAAGCGCCTCTCTGATGGCTGAAAGAGCGGAAAGCACGTTGCTTCTCTGTCTTTCGGTGGTGAGCATAGCCTGTGCCGTGTCGATTTTATCTGTGCCGAGGATTTTTTCAACTGCCCTTGTCAGCTCCTCAAGACCCTCACCGCTTTTTGCACTTACGTATACGGGTCTGCCGAGGGATTTTTCTATAAGCTCGATCTCTGCCTGGGAGGGTAGATCGGTTTTGTTTATAACGGGAACGACGCTTTTGCCGCGGCAAAGAGAAAGAATTTCTCTGTCATAGCCGTCAAGCTCACCGGAGCCGTCAAATACGGCAAGCACAAGAGCGGCACGCTCAATTTTTGTTTTTGCCATATTGACACCTATGTTTTCTACCACGTCGTCGCTTTCTCTGATGCCGGCTGTGTCGGCAAGACGGAGTATAACCGAGCCGAGGCGGACGGTTTCCTCAACAACGTCACGGGTAGTACCTGCAATATCTGTAACGATAGAACGGCTGTAGCCGGAAAGAAGATTCATAATTGCACTTTTGCCCACGTTGGGCTTGCCGACGATTGCCGTATCGACTCCGCCGGTTATTGCCTTGCCCGAATCGAAGCGGTCGAGAAGGCTCTGAAGCTCTGCCTTTACACTCTCAAGGCTTTCCGTGAGAGCATCGGCTTCAAGCTCGGGAATATCCTCGTCGGGATAATCTACCCAGGCACCCATCTGTGCCGATGCACCGAGAAGAACTGAGCACAGAGCGTCGGTTTTTCTGCTTAAGGCACCGTCAAGGGTGTTAAGTGCAACCTTCATTGCGTTTTCATTCTGAGCGCCGATAAGGTCCATAACGGCCTCTGCCTCGGAAAGGTCAAGCTTGCCGTTGAGGAAGGCTCTTTTTGTGAATTCACCTGCTTCGGCAGGCACGGCACCTGCACTCAGCACCTCACGAAGGATACGGTTTGTAACGTAAATACCGCCGTGGCAGGTGATTTCAACGGTGTCCTCACCTGTGTAGCTTCTGGGCGCACGGAAAACAAGAGCAACACATTCGTCAACGGTCTGTCCGTCGCTGACAGCTCTGCCGTGGGCGGCGCAGTAGCCCTTGAGAGATGAAAGGGGCTTGCCCGAGGTGGTTTTAATTATTTTATCGGCAATTGTGATTGCATCATCGCCTGAAATTCTTATTACACCGATGCCGCCTGCACCCAGAGGGGTGGAGATGGCTGCGATTGTTGTTGACATAGGATTATTCTCCTTTTCGGGTGCTCGTATTTACTGAAGGCCCTTCATAACCTCTTCACGCTCGTTGAAGGGAAGCTTCTCGCCGTTGATTTTCATATAATTTTCGTGACCCTTGCCTGCGAGAATGATAATATCACCGGACTCGGCAATTTTCATCGCATAGTGTATAGCCTCTGCTCTGTCGGGGATTATTACGTATTCACCCTTGCAGTAGGATGCGATTTCCTCGCAGATGCTCAGCGGATCCTCTCTGTCGGGGTCGTCGCTTGTGATAATTGAAATATCGCTCATTTCACCCGAAACCGTACCGAGCTCCTCACGGCGGCATTCCGTTCTTCCGCCTACAGAGCCGAAAAGTGAAATGATTCGGTTATGCTCATAGCTTTTTGCAGTTTCAATGATGCTTCTCAGGCTGATTCCGTTGTGGGCGTAGTCGATAATAACGGTGAAATCTCTGCCTGTTTCCACAATTTCACCTCTGCCCTTGACAAACACAGTTTCAAGACCCTCGCAGTAGCTTTTTCTGTCAAGCTTCAGGTCTTCGGCTATTGCAATGGCAACGAGAGCGTTGTAAGCGTTCACATCTCCGGGCAGAGCAACGGTAAAGCTGTTTTTCTCGCCCTTGCAGACTGCATCAAAGCTCATAGCAAGACGGTTGCCGAGTTTTTCCTTTTTCATAAAGGTCAGACGGTAGTCTGCTCCTTCGTCACCGCCGTAGGTTATTACGGGGCAGGTGCATATTTCAATAATCTTCTGTGAGAAGGGGTCGTCGATATTGACGATTGCCTTTTTGCACATGGGGAAAAGCTGAGTTTTCCAGAAAGCGTATTCCTCAAAGGAATCGTGCTCGTTTGTGCCTATATGGTCGGGGTAAAGGTTTGTGAAAACACCGTAGGCAAACTCTGTGCCGTCGACACGGTGAGCCTTAAGACCGAGGGAGGAAACCTCGATAGCCGCCGCCTTACAGCCTCCGTCAGCCATAAGACGAAGCATTTTCTGTAATTCGTAGCTTTCGGGGGTGGTGTTGACCGTAGGAAGCACCGTATCGCCGTAAAATGCGCCTACCGTACCGATAATACCGCACATCATGCCTGCTTTTTCGAGAGCGAATTTTACGATATGGGCAACGGTGGTCTTACCCTTTGTGCCTGTGATACCGATAACTGCAATATCACGTGAGGGGTTGCGGAAGAAGTTACAGCTCATTTTTGCAAGAGCCTGACGGGTGTTTTCCGTTCTGATGATAAGTGCATCGTCGGGAAGGTCGGTTTCCTTACTGCAGACAAATACACGGCTGCCCTTTTCATAGGCGCTTTTTGCATATTTATGTCCGTCGGCAAAGGCGCCCTCAAGACAGACGAAGATTATACCCTCACCTGCTTTTCTTGAGTCGTATGCAATATCGAGAATTTCTCTGTCCTCGAAATTTTCCGATGAGAACTGAAGTCCTTTTAATATTTCATTTAATTTCATATGTTACCTCCCCAGACCTCTCCGTCCTTGAGAAGAGACTTCTGTCTTTTTACCTCTGCTCTTTCTTCCTTCCAGGCCTTGCGTCTTTCCTCCTTGCCTCTGCCTATGAGACCGACCTTGCGGAAGGCCTCGGTGAACATAGCCATAAGACAGCCCGCAGAGCCGACGATAAGGTCAATCATAGTATCCGTAAGACCGTAGGAGCCGTTAATCTGTCCGTGCTGCATAACAAAGCCGTAAAGACGGTCCATAGTGAACTCGTAGAATTCCCAGCCGACAAGAATTCCGATGCCGAAGCCGAGACCGAACATAGCCTGAACGGAAACCTTGAGGGGTCTTTTTTCTCCCTGCATAAGACCTGCAAGCACAAAGCCGCCGGTTGTCGCAAGGTAACCTGCAAAGCAGTGCTCGGGAATATCGATACCCGTAAAATCGGTACGGGAATTAAGGGTAGTACCTACAACACAGCCGAAGCAGATGAAAATGTTAAGCATTGTCTGCAGATAGGCAGGCATTTTTTTAATAAAGCTCTTACCCGGTGCAAGCTGAAAAATATCCCACAGATGTGTGAAGATAATAGCAAACACCGCCTGAGTGAAATCTGACGTGTAGCCGGTGAAAAGTCCCCATCCGCCCCAGAGAAAAAGAGCAAGACGGCAGAACCACCATATATATTTTTCTGTCTTTGACAGAGGGGGGATTTTAACTGCATTTTCCATATATAAAGCCATCCTTAAGGAATTTATTTTGATTTCTGAGGTTAATCCTAATCATTATACCATATATGTTTTATTTTTGCTACATCTGTGAGAAAAAAATTGCAGGCAACAGGAATCGGGTGTCGGGGTTGTCTTCGGCAACGAACAGGGCTCAGGAGCAGTAAGGAGCAAGGGGCAATACGGCAACGCAAATGAAAACAGAAAATTTCTGCCTGCGGAATTTCGGAGATACCGTAGGGACACGGCTTGCCGTGCCCGATGCAGGGTGCGACTGACAAATTGCACAATTATCGGAAAATCAACAGTTGACAAACACAAAAGGGAGTGCTATAATCCACTCAGACATATGAATATTACTAGGGGTGCTGATTTTTCGGCTGAGATTATACCCATAACCTGATGCGGATAATACCGACGTAGGCTGTGTAAGAGTTGATTTATAGGTGCCCGCAATGCTTTTGCGGGTATTTTTTTGCCGGCAAAAGGCTCTTTGTAATCACCGAAGTATTTTTGTATGTGAAAAAACAAGGAAAGGAGTCTTATTATGAAGGCAAGTGTTGCAATTCAGGTGCTTCCCGCAACGGACAGCACCGAAAAGCTCGTTTATATTGTTGACAGGGTAATTGAGTATATTGCCTCGACGGGTCTGAACTATTACGTCGGCCCCTTTGAAACAACAATAGAGGGTGACAGCTACGACGAGCTTATGGAAATCGTCAAGAACTGCCAGAAGGTAGCTCTCTCGGCAGGCTGCTCAAGCGTCAGCGCTTACGTAAAAATCTGCTATAACGAAGACGGTGTGCTTACCATTGACGAAAAAACCTCAAAGTATAACCGATGAGGCTTTCCGCACAACTGTCAGATTAAATTCTCAGAACAAATTGCTTTTATTAAAGAAGGTGAATCCGTAATGAAAAAAACGACCGCTGTAACAGGAGCGGCTCCGCTTATCTCTATGGCGGCGCTTATGCTGCTGTGGCTTTTTGTCAGCGAAAGGGGAATAGTAGCAGATTATATGCTTCCCTCACCCGTTGACGTGTGGAATGCACTTACAGGCGATTTTACGCTGCTTATGAGTCATGCCGTCATTACGGTTCAGGAAGCAATTTACGGTCTTATTATCGGTATAGGTGTCGCCTTTATAATGGCGGTTATTATGGATTCGGTTACCTTTATCAGAAAGGCTCTGTACCCCATACTCGTCATCAGTCAGACAATACCCACCATTGCAATAGCTCCGCTGCTTGTTTTATGGATGGGCTTCGGCATGGCACCTAAAATTACACTCGTTGTGCTTACAACCTTTTTCCCGATAGCGGTTTCTCTTCTTGACGGCTTTCAGAGTGCAGACAAGGATGAGATAAACCTTCTTCGCAGTATGGGTGCATCCCGCCTTCAGATTTTCCGCCACGTAAAGCTGCCCTCAGCAACAGAGCAGTTCTTTTCGGGGCTTAAGGTTTCTGCCTCCTATGCGGTTGTGGGTGCGGTTATATCAGAATGGCTCGGCGGCTTTGAGGGTCTTGGCGTATATATGACCAGAGTAAAGCAGTCCTATGCCTTTGACAAAATGTTTGCGGTTATTATACTTATTTCCGCTTTGTCTTTGCTGCTTATGGCTGTTGTGGCCTTGCTCAGAAGACTTGCTATGCCTTATCGCAGTAAGAGCAGTCAGTAGACAGGAAACGCCCTTTGGGCGTCCAATGGCGTAGCCAATTCATGATGAAATCAATTCATGCCGAAGGCAATTCATTCTTGCCCTCCTTGAAAGGGAGGGGGGACCGCGTAAGCGGTGGGAGGGTTATCTCTGTTTTTTCATCCACACGTGCTGTGGATATAACGGTGAGGTGGGTACTTTCTCACCTATATATCCTACCTACCTTTCACTCGTCTTGCGCTCGTGCCGCTATGGCATCGTCACCGAAGCGCCGCCGGTGGCGGATGAAGCGAGGCGAGGATGGCGCAGCGGTCAAAATCGCTCGGCGCTCCAAGCCGAAAAGCGATTTTGGGCACCGCAAGAGGGAATTCCTTTGTCCGGAGC
>JAZNIH010000085.1:0-26107 GCA_045577395.1 Acutalibacteraceae bacterium
GACAAAAATCCGTTGTTCAAAAAATCTCCGACCTGAAAGTGAAGATTTTTATTTGGATTTTTGACCGCTGAGAACGATGAAAGGCTGACGCCTTTCGAGGATGAAGCGGCGAAAAGCCTTTAAAAGGAGCGCTTTCAGGCTATTTCGGTTTACATTCGCCGACTTAAGAAATAAAGTGTATTAATATAAATTATTCGTTGACGGAGGAAGAAAAAGTGATTCGGTTACTGAAATATCTTAAACATATGAAGGGCGCAACTTTTGCAGCGATGATATTTGTCATTTTGTCTCAGGCGGGAAGCCTTATTCTGCCTGTTCTTATGAGCAATATTGTAAATGAGGGTATTGCCAAGAGCAACGTTGAGTACATAAAGAATACGGGCGGAATAATGATGATTATTTCCGCTGTTGCAGTCTTTGTTGCTTTCATCAACAGCTATTTTTCGAGTAAAACCTCAGCCGATTACGGCAGACTTCTCAGACGTGACCTTTTCCTTAAGGTTGAGTCTCTTTCTCAGAGAGATATTGAAAAAATCGGTACTCCCTCACTTATCACAAGATGCACCAACGATGTAAGAGTGCTTCAGGATTTTGTGCTTCAGTGTCTGAGAATTATCATTTCTGCACCTATTATGCTTGTCGGCGGTATCGTAATGGCCTTTATTATGAATCCCGACCTTGCACTTGTTATTTTTGCGGTTATGCCGGTTATTGCAATTATCGTGTTTATAGTTCTCAGAATAGTTATGCCCCTTTTCAAAAGAAGACAGAAGCTTCTTGACTCGATTAACCGCTTTATAAGAGAAAAGCTCACAGGCACAAGAGTTATCAGAGCCTTTAACAGAAGCGAATCCGAGGATGAAAAGTTTGCGGCTCAGAACGAGGAATTTTCATCACTTACCCTTAAATTCCAGAGACTTATGTCGGTGCTTATTCCTGTATGTATTGTGCTTATTATTTTCGCACTTGACCTTCTTATCGTCTTTGCGGCAAAGGATATTGATGCACTCGATTATATTGCAGACAACCTCGAGCTTAAGAATTCAATCGGTAACCTTCAGGCATTTGTTGTTTATATGGTTATGATTGTTTATTCCTTTACAATGGCGGCGGCAATGTTTGTTATCGTTCCCCGTGCAAAAATCTCTGCAAAGAGAATCAACGAGGTGCTCGACCTTCAGCCCAGCGTTCTCGATCCCGAGAATCCCGTTGAGACTGAGGAAAGCAAGAGAGGCGTTGTTGAGTTCAGAAACGTTTCCTTCTGCTATGACGATGCAAAGAACAACACACTTACCGATATTTCCTTTACTGCAGAGAAGAATAAGGTTACTGCGATTATCGGCGGTACCGGCAGCGGTAAGAGCACGGTTGTCAATCTCATCACAAGATTCTATGACGTCACCGAGGGACAGATTCTTTTCGGCGGTGTGGATATCAGAAATATGAAGCAGTCACACCTTCACTCGAGAATCGGCTACATTCCTCAGAAGGCGGTGCTTTTCAGCGGCTCAATCGAGGATAATCTGCGCTACGGTGACGAAAACGCAAGCGATGAAAGACTCAGACTTGCTCTTGATATTTCACAAAGCAGTGAGTTCGTTGATAAAATGCCTCAGGGCATAAAATCCTTTGTCAGCCAGAACGGTACAAACCTTTCCGGCGGTCAGAAGCAGAGACTCTCCATTGCAAGAGCTCTCACAAGACAGTCAGACGTTTATATCTTTGACGACAGCTTTTCAGCTCTTGACTTCAAGACAGACGCAAAGCTCAGAGCTGCAATCAAAGAGAACATAGACGCTACGGTTATTATTGTTGCTCAGCGTGTGGGCACCATTATCGATGCGGATAAGATAATTGTTCTTGACCGCGGCAGAATAGTAGGTATGGGTAAGCACGACGAGCTTATGGAAAATTGCGAGGTCTATCAGGAAATATACACCTCACAGATTGAAAAGGAGGATAAATAATGAAAAAGAAATACTCCTCCGTAAAAAAGCATACACCTACCGATAAGTATGCACAGTACCGTGACAACAGCCACAGAGAAAAGGAAAAGCCCGAAAATATGATGAGAACCGCAAAGAAGCTTCTCGGTCTTCTTAAGGGTAAAGAGGTTCTTGTTATCCTCACAGCCATATTCGCTTCCGTCGGTGCGGTGCTTACGGTGCTCGGACCCCGTTATCTCGGTGACATCATCAACGTTCTCGCAGAGCAGATTGAGGTCAAGCTCGGCGGCGGCACAATGGATTTCTCTCCTCTTTATGAAATCCTTTTCACAATTCTTATCATATACATCGGCTCATCGGTGCTGACCTTCCTTCAGCACTATATTATGGCAGGTGTTGTTCAGAACCTTATCACTCAGCTTCGTGCAAGACTCAACAAAAAGCTTACAAGGCTTCCGCTTTCATATTTTGACAGACACAACAAGGGCGATATCCTTTCAAGAATCACCAACGATATTGATAATATCAACAACACTCTACAGCATAACCTTATTCAGGTTATCACGTCGATTGTTACCTTCGTCGGTGTTTTCACGATTATGATCATTCAGAATAAGACACTTGCAGTCTGGAGCCTTATGCCCTTCCCCGCAGGTATCTTTATTGCCATGATTATTCTCCGCTTTTCAAAGTATTATTTCAGAAAGCAGTGGAAGGTAACCGGTGACGTAAACGGCCATATCGAGGAAATGTTTACAGGACACCGCATAGTCAAGGCTTACGGACACGAAAAGAAGGCGATTGAAGAATTTGATGCAATCAACGATGCTCTTACCGTTTCTTCAAGAAAGGCTCAGTTCTTCTCAGGTCTTATCGGTCCTCTGGTAAATTTTGCAAACAATGCAGGCTATGTAATCATATGCGTTCTTTGCGGTTATCTTATTCTTGAGGATAAGGCTGAAATCGGTGACATCACCGTATTTATGACCTATACAAAGCTTGTTACACAGCCTATTTCCGACCTGAGTATGATTGCCAACAACCTTCAGTCATCACTTGCTTCTGCAGAGCGTGTATTCAACGTTCTCGATGCAGAGGATGAGCCCGAAGAAAAGGAGAGCAGCATCACTCTTGATACGGCAGGCACCATTACCTTTGAAAACGTTGATTTCTCTTACGAAGCAGACAAGCCCCTCATCAGGGATTTCAACCTCACCGTTAACAAGGGTGACCTTGTAGCTATCGTAGGTCCTACGGGCGCAGGCAAGACAACCATCGTAAATCTTCTTATGCGCTTTTACGAGATTCAGGGCGGCGCAATTAAAATTGACGGTACAGACATCCGTGATATTACAAGAAAAGAGCTCCGTTCACATCTCGGTATGGTGCTTCAGGATACATGGCTCTTTGAGGGTACTATCAGAGAAAACATCTATTACGGCAGACCCGATGCAACCAAAGAGGAATTTGAAAACGCAGTCAGAGCCTCAAGGGCAGACGACTTCATTTCAACTCTTCCCGACGGTCTTGATACTGTGCTTGAGGAAAACGGTGCAAACCTTTCCGAGGGTCAGAGACAGCTTGTCACAATAGCAAGAGCAATACTTGCCTCACCTGATATTCTCATTCTTGACGAGGCCACCTCATCGGTTGACACAAGAACGGAAATGCTTATCCAGAAGGGTATGCAGAATCTTATGCTCGGCAGAACAAACTTTGTTATTGCCCACCGACTTTCAACCATCCGTGAGGCGGATATGATTCTCGTTATGAATGACGGACGTATTGTCGAAACAGGTACCCACAAGGCACTTATGAAGGAAAACGGCTTCTATGCCGACCTTTACAACTCTCAGTTTGTAAACTGATAAATTAATCTGATATTCACGGAGGAAAAATGGAGCTTATAAATTTTCCCAACGGCTTAAGGGTGTTTCTTAATCCCTGCGACAATCTGCGCTCAGCTATTGTCGGTGTGTGGGTTTTAAGCGGTGCCCGCTTTGAAGAGGCTGAGGATAACGGAATATCCCACTTTATTGAGCATATCCTGTTTAAAGGAAGCAAAAAAAGAAGCGGCTTTGAAATCGCTGAGGGAATGGACGAAATAGGCGCTCAGGTTAACGCTTATACGACCAAGCAATACACATTTTTCTACGCCAAGGCACTTGATTATCAGATAATGAAGGCGACGGATATTCTTTTTGATATGATAAAAAATCCCCGCCTTGAGGCTAAGGATATTGAAACCGAGAAGGGCGTAATCACCGAGGAAATCGCAATGTGCGAGGATGACCCGGATGACGTATGCTATGAATTGCACGAGCACTCGGTTTTCGGCGGCAGTACAATGTCGCAGGAAATTCTCGGCTCGAGAAAAAACGTTTCTTCCTTTACTGCAGGGGCTATAAGGCGGTATATGGACGAAAAATACCTTCCCGAAAGAACGGTTATAGGTATCAGCGGCAGCTTTTCAAGGGAAGAATTTCTTGCCGCCGTGCAGGAATATTTCGGTGCGGACGAAAGCAAGGGACAGACCGTTACCTTTGAGGAGCTTCCCTTTAAGCCGGGCTATTACCTTAAGGCGATGCCTACCGAGCAGAATCATATAATGCTTTCCTTCAGGGGCGTAAGCACAGGCAGCGAGGAGCTTTATCCTCTGCACCTTGCCACCTTTATTCTCGGCTCGGGCACGTCATCAATGCTCAATCAGAGAATCAGAGAGCAGTTAGGTCTTGTTTACTCTGTCGATACGTGGCTGGGCACCTACGTGAACGGCGGCTATGCGGCGGTTTCAATGAGTCTTGGTGAGCAGAATGAGGAAAAAGCCATTACGGAAACTATAAAAATAATCGGGAGCTTTGCCGACGGTATTACTCAGCGTCAGCTTGATATCGCAAAGGAGAAGGTTATTTCGGCACTTATTATGGGCGGAGAAAATCCGCAGTCAAGATTTTCGTCAAACGGAAGAACACAGCTTCTTTTGTCAAAATTCATAACCGATGACGAAATCATTGACGCTATAAGAGAGATTTCTCTTGAGAGAGTAAAAGAAATATGTAAAAAGCATTTTGATTTATCTGCGGTGGCATTTACCGCCGTAGGTAAGGTAAAATCAGAAGAAGAATACAGAAAAATTGTTTCAAACGCAATAAAAAGAAGGTAAAATCATGGCAAAGGCAGAAAGACTTGTTATCAAGGTGGGCACCTCCACCCTTACATATGAAACAGGAAAAATTAACATCAGAAGAATGGTAAAGCTTTGCTCCGTGCTGGCTGACCTGCACAATTCCGGCAGAGAGATTGTGCTTGTTACCTCGGGTGCTATCGGTGTCGGTGTTGGTAAACTCGGTCTTAAGGAAAGACCGAAGGATATACCCGGCAGACAGGCGGCGGCAACCGTGGGTCAGTGTGAGCTTATGTTTATGTATGACAAGTTCTTCGGTGAAAACGGTGTCAAGACCGGTCAGCTTCTTATCACGAAAAGTGATATTGAAAACGATAAGAGAAGAGAAAACCTCGAAAACACCTTTGAAAAGCTTTTTGAATACGGCGCTGTGCCGATTGTAAATGAAAACGATAGCGTTGCAACAGAGGAAATTGTTTACGGTGATAACGACTCTCTTTCTGCGATTGTTGCAAGACTTATCCACGCTGACAGGCTTATTATTCTTTCAGATATAGACGGTCTTTTTGACGAAAATCCCACAGAAAATCCCGATGCAAGACTCATTCCCGTTGTAAAGGAAATCACTCCGGAAATCGAAAAGCTCTGCGGCGGCTCGGGTACGGAAAGAGGCACGGGCGGAATGATAACTAAAATCCATGCGGCAAAAATCGCAACTGAGGCAGGTATTTCCACCGTAATAATGAACGGTACCGCACCTCAGGATATTTATAAGCTTATTGACGGACACTGTATAGGTACGGTTTTTACTCCGAAGGCAAATCAGTAAAAAATAAGTCAGAAGAGAAGGTGAATGATGATGAACATCATAGGTAAGTTTCTCGCAATTCTTTTTTCAATAATTACTGCATTCGGCGTCCTTCCCCGAAGTCTGCCGTCATCGGTAGTCCTTGATAAAATCAACGAGGACAAAATTGCTGTTTTTACGGGGAAATATGCTCTTTCCTATGAAAAGGGAAGCTTTTCGCTTGAGATGAACGGCAGCACAATGTTTGCCGATGCAGTAAGCGAGTATAAGCTTGACGGTGAAATCTTTTCTTCTGCCGATTATGACGGTGTTACTCTGTCAAAGGAAAATGTAAGCGACGTAAGAGGTAAGGGAACAAGGCTTATTGCAACCCTAACAGACGGCAGTCTGCCCACAATGAAGCAGAGCTTTACGTTTTATAATGATACTGAGTATTTTCTTATGGGTGTTGAGCTTTCTTCTTCAGAGGGGATAGCTACAAATTATATTGCTCCTCTGGTTATAAGAGGAGGTAAGATTCAGAATGCAAGTCCTCGCTTTACAAATTTCCTCGAGGTGCCCTTTGACAATGACGGCTGGGTAGATTTTAAGACCCCCACCGTTATGGAGGACGGTATCGGTCATGAGGTGGGTGCATTCTTTACTCCCGATAAGGGCGCAGGTCTTATTATCGGCTCTGTAAATCACGACAAGTGGAAATCTGCCGTAGAATATAAGAGCAGACTCGGCAAAATCAATGAGCTTTATGCTTATTCAGGTGCAAATACACCCCTTACGAGGGATCAGTCGCCTCACGGTACAGTCAAGGGTACGTCTGTTTCTTGTGCAACCTTCTTTATCGGCTTCTATGACAACTGGAAGGACGGTATGAACGAATATGCAAGGATTAATACAACCTTTACTGCTAAGCGTGAGCCTGTAGGTGAGGGTAACCCCATCGGCTGGAACAGCTGGGGCTCAATTCAGAGTGATATCAATTACGAAAAAGCAGTTGCAACATCGGATTATATCAAGGAGAATTTTCAGGACGTATGGAAGGATGAAAATAACGTTGTTTACGTAAACCTTGATTCCTGGTGGGACAGACTCAGCGACGATGAGCTTCGTGCTTTTGTAAAGCATTGTGAAGAAAACGGTCAGGTAGCAGGTATTTATTCGGCACCCTTTGTTTCCTGGTGGGATGAGTACGGTATGTCGGTAAACTATGTTGCAGATACCGGTTATTCCTACAATGATATCCGCCTTAAAAAGGCTGACGGAACATACTACGGCAACGATATAGACGGCTGTTATCCTCTTGACGTAACACATCCTGCTACATATATTCACTTTAAAAATCAGCTTGAAAGACTTATGAGCTGCGGCTTTAAATATATCAAGCTTGACTTCCTCGTTCACGGCTCCCTTGAGGGTGACTTCTACGATGAAAGCATTGAAACGGGCATCGAGGCCTATAACTACGCTATGGGCAAGGTGGCGGAAATTGTCGGTGACGACGTTTTCATCAATCTTTCAATGGCTCCGATTTTCCCCTATAATTATGCTAACGGACGCCGCCTTTGCTGCGACACCTATTATAATATTGATGAAACAGAGTATATGCTCAACTCCCTTACCTACGGCTTCTGGCAGAGTGAGCTTTACGACTGGATTGACCCGGACCATATCGTGGTATGGGGCAGGGACGGCAAAGCAAATGAAAGAGAAGCAAGAAGCCGTCTGCTTTCGGGTATTGTTACGGGAGGAAGCTTCCTTACAGGTGATAATTTTGTTGACCCCGTCAGAGACGCAAGCAAGGCGTTTGCAAGGTACGAAGAGCTTTTAGATAATGAAAAGCTTATAGAGGTGCTTAAAATCGGCAGACCCTTTGAGGCTGCTCTCGATGTAAAATGCCCTTATGCGGCAGATGTTTTCACTCTCACTTATGCAGATAAGCTTTACATTGCAGCCTTCAATTACAGCGAAGTCCTTATCAAGCCCATGATAATTGATGTGCCTGCCGGTTCGGTTGCAGAAAATCTTTTCACAGGTGAAAAGAAGGATACAGGTAACGGTAAGCTTACCTTCACTCTTCAGCCGGGCGACGGTGTTATTTATGAAATAGTCAGATAATGAAGGAGAATTTCCATGCTTACAGAATTAGGCAAAAGAGCCAAAAAAGCAGAGAGAATACTGATGACAGCTTCCACAAATCAGAAAAACGAGGCTATCACCTTTATTGCAGAGGCTCTTGTAGAAAACACACAGTACATAATTGAAGAAAACAAAAAGGATATTGCCGCTGCAAGAGAAAAGGGTATGAGCGAGTCTATGATTGACCGTCTTATGCTTGATGAAAAGAGAATCAGGGGCATATCAGATGCGGCGAGAGAGCTCGTGGCTCTCAGCGACCCCGTCGGCAGGGTAGTAAGCGGCACCGTAAGACCTAACGGTCTTCTTATTGAAAAGGTTGCTGTACCCCTCGGCGTAATTGCGGTTATCTTTGAGGCAAGACCTAACGTTACGGTCGATGCGGCGGCTCTCTGTCTCAAATCAGGCAATACGGTTATCCTTCGTGGCGGTAAAGAGGCTATCAACTCAAATATGGCTATGGCAAAAATTATGAGAAGCGCTGTAGCAAGAGCAGGTCTTCCCGAGGACTGCATCCAGCTCGTTGAGGACACCTCAAGAGACAGCGCGACGGCGCTTATGAGAATGAACGGCTATGTTGACGTGCTTATTCCCCGTGGCGGCGCAGGTCTTATAAAGGCTTGCGTACAGAATGCAACCGTTCCCGTTATTGAAACAGGTACGGGTAACTGCCACGTTTACGTAGATAAGGCGGCTGATATAAATAAGGCCGTTGAGATAATCTATAATGCCAAAACCTCAAGACCCTCCGTATGTAACGCCTGCGAAAGCCTTGTAATACACAAGGATATAGCAGAAAAGGCTCTTCCTCTTATAAAGGAAAGACTCGACGAAAAGGACGTGGTTATCCACGCAGATGAAAGAGCAAGAGCAATTCTTCCCTCATCTCTCGAGGCTACCGAAGAGGATTTCGGCAGGGAGTATCTCGGTTATGAAATCAGCATAAGGGTTGTTGATTCTATTGAGGAAGCAGTCGAGCATATTATGAATTATTCAAGCGGTCACAGCGAGTGTATTATCAGCGAGGATTACACCGCGACAAGATATTTCACCTCTGCGGTTGATGCGGCGGCAGTTTACGTCAACGCATCCACACGCTTTACCGACGGCGGTGAATTCGGCTTCGGTGCTGAAATAGGTATTTCCACCCAGAAGCTTCATGCAAGAGGTCCTCTCGGTCTTCCCGAGCTGACAAGCTTCAAATATATAGTTTACGGCAACGGACAGATCCGCTGAGAAAGGCAGGAAAGTCATGTCAGAAAAGAAAAAGCGCTCACCGTTGAGCTTTATAGTCGGTCTTACCGTCATAATTCTTTGCGCAGTCGGTATATTCAGCATTTTTTCGGCGATAAGCAGAGAGGCTGACAATCGCAGCAAGGAAAAGGACAGCGTAAGATTCGGAGAATACGAAAGCTTCGTTGCTCCGATAATTATGTATGACCCCGACACCTTTGACGATATTACCGTTGCAAATACAGATCAGCTTATCGGCATTGCCATATGGTCAATTTTAGGCAGTGAGCTTGAGCCTGATGCTTATGAATATTCCGATGACGGAATGATAATTCCCGCTTCTGACGTTGAATCGGAGTACCGTAAGCTTTTCGGCAACGATGCTGCCTTCAATCACGGTACCGTTGACGGCGGCGGAATCTATTTCACCTACAGCGAGGCAAGCACCTCTTATATAATTCCCATTACGGGCGTTACGCCTATTTACACCCCGAAGGTTATCGAGGCAACGGAAAGACAGAATACGGTTATTCTTACCGTCGGATATCTTGCCTCCTCCGATTGGGTGCAGGACAGTCAGGGCAATATGGTTGCTCCCGAGCCGGCAAAGTATATGAAAATTACGCTCGGAAAAAATGCCGACGGCAGCTTTTATCTGAGTGCCCTTCAGACTGCGGAATAAGTCCTTATAAAAATGTTAAAGTTTTTTCAATCCATTGACTTTTTTTACAAAATTATATATTATTAATATGATAGGGAAATTATAATAGCGTCCTTATCGGATGAGGTAATATAATCCTGAAATTCGACTTATAAATTCAAGGAGGAATATTCATGAAAAAGACAATCAGAAAAATACTGATAGTTATGGCAATTGTCACGGTAGCAGTTGTTATGATGAGCTTTGCTTCTTCAGCTGCAACCTACTGCGGTGACGGTAAGTGTCTTACTGTGTCAGAATATGTTGCACCTACCTGTACAGAGTCAGGCTATACTCTGAATAAATGTACAATCTGCGGTTATACCAGCAGATCTGCTGCAACAGAACCTGCTCTCGGCCACGATTACAAAAACGTTGAGTGGAAGTACGAAAAGGTAGCAGATGCAGAAAACGGCGATTATTACAAAAAGGGCCATAAGTGTAACCGTTGTGATAAAACAGAGTACGAGAGAACCGGCGGCGTACCCGTTAAGTATCAGCTCGTTGAGCTTTTTAACCCCTTCGTTGTTGAAACCTACTGCTCAGATGTTACATACACCCAGCTTGCTGAAACATACAAGGCTCCTCAGCTTATTGCAACCAGAAAGAATGCTGAATACGGCAGATGGTTCATCAAGAGAGGCGAAACTCTTATCAGCTACATCGAAAAAGAGCTTGGCTTCACAGGTGCTACTGTATATAACGACTGGTTAACTTCCATTAAAAAGGGCGATACCTGCGCACGTATCAAGACCAAGGCCTTCGGTGAATATACACTTTCAGGCTTCACAACCTCCGTTAAGGATTCAGGTGCATTCACCTCAGCAGATCTTTATGATTTCTCCGGCGTTATCGGCACTGATGTAAAGCTTTACGCTGCATTTACAGGTAACCCCCACGTTAAGTACAACGTAAGATTTGTAAATGCTGACGGCAGACCCGAGGCCGCAACAAAGTACTTCGAGGTTTTCCACGGCACAAAGGCTGACGATGATATTTATAAGCCTGTTGTTGATGCACAGGGTAACTATATCCTTGATGAAAATAATGTAATTCAGTATACCAACCCTGAGCTTTACATGGCTGAAAATGCAAACTTCTATTACGAATTCAAGGGCTGGGATCAGGACCACACAAGGATTTACGGTGACGTAACAATCAAGGCAACCTACAATGCTATTCCCAAGGCTTACGACTATGCAATATACGTATGGGATGCAGCATCAAGCGCATACGTTGACAGCGGTGTCAGAGCAAATAATATCGTTTTCGGCAGTCCTCTTGTTTACAGCAACCTTCCTGCAGGTAAGACAATCGAAGACGTAAATGCAAGAGCCAAGGACCGTACTTACGTTTATATGTGGAACCATAAGTACAACCTTCTTAACTCAAGCTACACCTTTGGTGAAACCGTTTCCTCAGTTATCAGAGGCTATCAGGATACAAGATACAGAGGTGAAGAGGGATATGCTCCCGTAATTATCACACCGTCATACGATCACACTCCCAATCTTTACAAGACAAGAGTTGTTGTTAAGTTTGACAGAAACGTAAGCTTTGCAGAATCCTCAAGTAAGGAATACGAGATGGAGCAGTATCTTAACGGTATTGCAATCCAGATTACCGATGCTAACGGTCAGCTTATCAGCTCAGGTACTGCAAATCTTGTTCCCGGAACAGACTATGCAGAATATAACTGCTATCTCAGGGACAGCACAAGCTACACCGTAACTGCAAAGACCGTGCTCGGTAAATATACAGGTGCATCATCAGTAGACAGATCAACAGTATTCAGCGCTGACGCACCCGTCAATCTTTCAGTAGGTCTTACAATCAACTCCGAATATCTTGAAGGTCTCAGCTGTAAGTGTATTCACCATAATTCACTTTTCCAGCCTCTCTGGGTAAGAATCCTCAATCTCTTATACAGACTCTTCAACATCAAGTACGTATGCTGTGACGATATGTATTCAACAATCGGCGACATCCTTGTATACACCAAATAATCAATATAAAATAATTCAAGGGAGTCCTCAGGACTCCCTTGTTTTTTATCTTATTTTCTCAAATCCTGAAGCAAGGCTTCCATTTCGGGCGGCATAGGAGCAGTCAGATTTATTTCTTCTCCCGTAACAGGATGAACGAAGCTCAGGTATCCGCAATGGAGAGCCTGATGCTCAATGAGCGGATGCTCCTGAAAATAAAGTCTGTCACCATAAAGCGGTGTACCGAGATATTGGAAGTGCACCCTTATCTGATGGGTTCTGCCCGTTTCGAGCCGTACCTTCAGAAGAGAATAGTTGTCTCCGCTTTCGAGTACGGTATAGTGGGTCACCGCTCTGTCACCTCTGTCGTCTGCAGTGCGCAGAGTTTTCATAGGGTCAGGTCGGTAAATCGGCTTGTCTATTGTTCCGTCTTGTGTATATTTGCCGCTGGCAACGGCGAGGTATTGCTTTTCTATCTTGCCCGAAAGCCTTGCCGCAACGTGAGAATTAAGTGCACAGACCACAATTCCCGAGGTGCCCTTGTCAAGTCTGCCTATGGCACGGAAGGTAGCGGGTCGGTTTTTCTTAATCAGATATGAGGCAACTGCATTGGCGAGAGTGTCGCCCTGATGGTTATGTGTTTCGTGCATGGCAAGCGTACCGGGCTTGTTGACT
The DNA here is from genome assembly GCA_045577395.1 of Acutalibacteraceae bacterium. Lineage (GTDB taxonomy): Bacteria > Bacillota > Clostridia > Oscillospirales > Acutalibacteraceae > UBA6857. Next base: position 12,602 of record JAZNIH010000085.1, read on the forward strand.
ATAAGCAGGTCCTCGTCCTCATAGATGATATCGAGAGGATAATCGGTGGGTATAGAAACCGACGTGCTTTCATCTGTAGGAATGTTGAGCCTGACGGTGTCTCCGCTGTGGGTTATATCAACCGTACGTGCGTGCTGACCATTGAGCATAATTCCGTCGGGCGACCTTTTAAGGCTTCTGAGAAGCTTTACCGATATTTTAACGTGACCACGCAGAAAGCTGATAAGCTTTTTACCCTCAAAGTATTCGGGAACAGTATACTCTATACTTCTCATTTGATTTTTCCCGAGCATTCGTCGAGAAGACGGTGCTTTTCATCCCAGAGCTTCTGTGAAAGGTCTACGTAATATGTGTGGGGATTTTCAAAACGCTTTACCTCATCCCAGAGAGTGTCAACCTGCTCGTTGCAGAAGCTCTTTATATCCTTGATGTCGGGACTGTTGTAGCAGCACTGACCCTTGTCAAAAATCTGAACGAGGAGAGGCTTGGCGGTGAAGTTGCTGATGCTCTTTCTCTTCCATGTGTAGTCAGGGTCGAAAAGCTCGTAGGGCTCAGTGTTGTCGATTTCTTCGTCAATAAGAGTGACAACGTCAGCAAGTGCCTTGCCTGTATCGTTATCAAAAAGACGGTAAACCTTTTTAGCACAGGGAGTAGTGATTTTCTGTACGTTTTCGCTGAGCTTGATTCGGGGCACGGGAACACCGTTTTCCTCAACGGCAACGATTTTATAAACTCCGCCGAAGACGGGCGTTGATGCAGCGGTAATAAGTCTTTCGCCGACACCGAAGGAGTCAACCTGAGCACCCTGGATAAGCATATCACGGATGATAATTTCATCAAGCGAGTTGCTTGCGACAATCTTACAGTCGGGATAGCCTGCATCATCGAGCATCTTTCTTGCTTTCTTGGAAAGGTATGTGATATCGCCCGAGTCAATACGGATACCCTTAGGTCTGTAGCCCTTGGGCACAACAATCTCGTCAAAGACCTTTATAGCATTGGGGATACCGGACTTAAGAACGTTATATGTATCGACAAGAAGGGTGCAGTTGTCAGGGTACTGTCTTGCGTATGCCTTGAAGGCCTCGTATTCGTCACCGAAAAGCTGAATCCAGGAGTGTGCCATCGTGCCGACGGCAGGAACACCGAAGTCTCTTTCGTCAATAGCGCAGGCGGTAGCGTCACAGCCTCCGATATAAGCGGCTCTTGCACCGTAAATTGCGGCATCGTAGCCCTGAGCACGTCTTGAGCCGAATTCCATAATCATTCTGTCGCCTGCAGCTCTCTTAAGACGGTTTGCCTTAGTGGCAATAAGGCTCTGATGATTGATTGTAAGAAGCACCATGGTTTCAATAAGCTGAGCCTCGATAACGGGACCCTTTACGGTGATGATAGGCTCACCGGGGAAAATGGGTGTGCCTTCGGGAATTGCCCATACATCGCAGGTGAATTTAAAATCACGAAGGTAATCTGTAAAATCCTCAGAAAAGCCCTTACGCTTAAAAAACTCAATATCCTTCTGAGTGAATTTAAGATTTTTGAGATAATCGATAAGCTGTCTGAGACCTGCCATAATCGCAAATCCGCCGTTATCGGGTACCTTTCTGAAAAACATATCAAAGTATGCGACTGTGTCCTTGAAGCCGTTGGTGAAATATCCGTTTGCCATTGACAGCTCATAGAAGTCAACGAGCATCGTAAGGTTTCTGGATTCAAGTGTATTACTCATTATAAACACATCCTTTTACTAGTATGAATCCAATTATAGCACTTAAAACCAAAAATTAAAAGCGTTTACGCTTATTTTCTAAAAAACACTTATAAAAGGCTTTTGTTTTTCCTTTTTGTAAATTTGGATATTTTTTACAAAATATTTCTTGAAATTTTAAGTATTTTATCTATAAAAACTTGACAAAATCTGACAGAAGTGTTATAGTTCAATAATGTTAGCAGATGTAATTATTATTGAAGGGTGAATGCAATGCGAATCAGAAAACAGGCCCGCGGCGACAGAAACATCGTCGGAGCCAGAATCGAAGCCAAAAGAAAGGAATTGGGTATCAAGCAGATCGATCTTCTTACCCAGCTCCAGATCAAAGGCGTTGAGCTTACTGCTTCAGGTCTCTCAAAGCTTGAAGGTCAGCTCAGAAGTGTCTGTGACTATGAGCTTGTTGCAATTTCGGAGGTTCTTGGAGTTTCCATTAACTGGCTCGTAGGCAAAGAAGACTGATTAATTTTTAATCCGGATCCCATTCCTGTTCAGATGGAATGGGTTTTTTCCGTTTAAAAACTGAGAAAAAAGACGAAAAGTTTATGATTTGTTTATTTTTTTGCCAAAACACGCCTTTTCAGAGGTTTTCTTTTTTCTCTGCTTACTTGCTGACGGGAATCGGAAAAGCCTTAAAAACCGCCTTTTCGGCAGGAATTTGTGTCAGAATAACCGTCGTGATTGACAGACGACAAAAATAGCGGCTGTAAACGCCGACATCCCATAAGGAAGTATTTCTTTAAAATGTGAACTAACCGCACGATAATGCGTTAAAAACCACCGATATGCGTCAGCATTATCGGTGGTTTCTGTCTTTTCTCGCACGATTATTTCGCATTTTAAAGTGCTTCGCAGTTTCGTAAGAACTGAAAATTTCTTGTATCGAAGCCACAAAACGCAGCAAGGCTGTCGCCTTGCGAGGCTTTTGACAAAGATACAGGGAATTTTGTTCGAGAAAAAAATACTGCCTTATGGGATGTCGGCGAACCCATACTGTCTCTTTTTTATTACGGATTATTACTCCTCCATCTGCTTACCCAGAAAGCCTGCGGCAACCTGAGTGAGCTTTATATCGGTCTGTGTAGGCGCAGAGGCCTTTTCACCGCTCAGAAGCATAACTGCACCCATAACGTCACCTCCGCCGATAATAGGACACATAACCGACACCGCCGAGGGAAGCTCCTCGCTGACGGAAAGCTCGCCCTTATCGGAGCCGTAAACGAAGCTTGCTCTTCTTTCCATTAAGCTTTCAACCATCGGAGAAATCCTTTTACCCATAATATCCTTCTTGGGCATACCCGAAACGGCAATAACCTGATCCCTGTCGCAAATTACCACCGCAAGACCGCTTGTTCGTCCCAGCACGTCAACGTACTGCTTGGTGTAGGGCCCGAGCTCACCCATCGGCGAGTATTTTTTAAATATAACCTCACCCTCGTTATCGGTAAAAATTTCCAACGGGTCGCCTTCACGGATTCTTAAGGTGCGGCGGATTTCTTTGGGGATGACGACTCTGCCGAGGTCGTCGATACGGCGGACAATACCTGTTGCTTTCATATATATCTTTCTCCTCTTAATGCAAATTGTGATGTTAGTATCTGTATTTTGAGGAGATTTATACTTGTTCTTTTGCATTTTGTGATGTCGTATATATTTTACTTTTTGTCAAATATACTTGACACAGAATTATAGTTTTGGTAGAATAAAAATGTAATATTTTGAAAGGAGATGATGACGGTGACTGAAAATCGAAAAATTATAGTTGCTAGGGCCGAGCTGGCTCTAACTCAAAAAGATTTAGCAAACGCCGTTGGAGTCTCCCGACAAACAATCGTCAGCATAGAAAAAGGCGGAGGTAATCCCTCTCTTGACCTATGCAAAAAAATTTGTAAAACATTAAATAAAACCTTAGATGAATTATTTGGGGAGGAAGAACAAAATGATTAGAGCAGATATAATTTCCGTAGTTGGTCGCGAATATTTGACAAGCAATATAGAAAATGACGAATATAGCTATCCTAAGGCATTTTCTGCTGCCGCGTTACAGTTTGTTCCTATTACAAATGCAAATGGCAGAAAATTTGAAAAACTTGATATTCGCTTCGTAAAGGACGGAATAACTGTACTAATTGAAACAAAACAGAATTTTACCAAAGCGGATGAGGAACAGTTATCTGCTTATGTAGAATACGAAAAAGCGCTTACAGGAAATAGAACGATTGCTATTTTGGCAAACACCACTAATGATAGCATTAAGGTTTGGCGTGGCGTTGTTTCTGAAAGCGATTTTATGTCGAAAGAAATTGCTCTTAGAACGATGGATGAATATGTGGATTTCTACACATCTAAACTTAATGACAAAGAAAAAGTGATGCAGAATACCTATAAACTTAATGAATTGTTGCATCGTCACAGTATTCCAGAAAAACTGCGCAGTCAGTTTGTAGGAACTTGTCTTTTAGCGCTGAAAAACAATCTCGATTATTCTACTCCCACATTAACTGCAGCTCAAATCCGTACTAGAATAAAAGAGGTTTTAGAAGAGCTCTTAAATTCTGACATTAATAAAGCCGAGAAACTTGCTTTGTTAAATCGAAACGTGTTAGGAGATCAGTATATTAGACAGCTTGGAATTCCAGCATTTAGAGAAATTTTAAAATTTATTGAGGATAACATTCTACCATTTATCAACGATAAAAGCACCTCGGGTCAAGATTTGCTAAATTTATTCTTTGTAACATTTAATAAATACGTTGGAAAATCAGATAAGAATCAGGCTTTTACGCCTGACCATATTACTGATTTTATGTCTAAAATAACTGGTGTAAATAAGCATTCAGTAGTTCTTGACCCATGCTGCGGTAGCGGTTCTTTCCTCGTTCGTTCAATGACGCAAGCTCTTGATGATTGTGCTACTGCTGCTGAGCAAGAAAAGGTTAAAAAACATCAAATATTCGGTATTGAGTTTGATGAAAATGTGTATGGCTTAGCAACAACTAATATGCTCATACATTCTGATGGAAACTCCAATATTCGGCAAGGAAGTTGCTTTTCTTTAGCGGATTGGATTAAAGAAGCAAAACCTAATGTAATTCTCATGAACCCTCCGTATAATGGGCAAAGGATACATCTCCCCAATAGTTATGTTAACACTTGGCCAAAGGACAAAAAAGAAGACCCCTCTAAGGGATTTTATTTTGTGAAGTATATTGCAGATGTCCTAAACTCTATCAATCTCCAAGCAACATTAGCGGTATTGTTGCCAGTTGCTTGTGCAATTGGTACAAAAGGTGTCATTAAAGAAATAAAAGAGCAGATTCTTAAGGAAAATACTCTTGACGCTGTGTTCACACTACCTAACGATATTTTTCATCCTGGAGCAACCGTTCAGGCATGTTGCATGGTATTTAAGATTGGGAAAAAGCATTCGGATGTATCAACTCCTAATACTTTTTTTGGTTATTACAAAGATGATGGATTTAAAAAGAAAAAGAATCTTGGTCGTATTGAGCAAATCGATCCAGCAACTCAAAAAAGCAAGTGGGTAGAAATAGAAAAAGAGTGGATAGATTTATATAAGAATCGGAGAGAAAAACCCGGGCTCTCTGCAACCCACTGTGTATCCGCATCCGATGAATGGGTTGGAGAAGCATATATGGATACAGATTATACTACTCTTAAGCGTGCCAATTTCATTGACACAATCAACGGATATTTTTCATATTTGGTTAGTATAGGCAAAATATTTGATGAGAATTATATTCCAGAATCGAAATATGTAATGGACTATTTTTCGTTTTTACTGTCCGATGATATTTCTAGTGCCATTGCAATTGATACTACAAATTGGAAAGAATTTGTATATTCAAAAATATTTGATGTAAAAAAAGGATTTTACAACAAAAAACCCGAACACACTTATGATGGTAATATACCATTTTTAGGTGCTACTGAGCGTTGCAATGGGGTAACAGAATATTACTCTGTCGAAGATATTGATATGGCCTCTAAAACGGGCGATGAAAATAATGTCAATCTTGAAGAAAAATTATTTCCGGGTAATGCTCTATGTGTGACAAACAATGGCTCTGTGGGTTGTGCTTTCTTTCAACCAACTACGTTCACATGCAGTCATGATGTTAATCCGCTATACATTTTGGGTGGTTCTTTTGATATGTATAGCGCACTGTTTGTGGCAACTGTAATTGAAATGGACAAGTATCGTTGGGCTTATGGGCGAAAATGGAGACCGGAGCGAATGGTTAAATCAACAATACTCTTGCCTGCAAGAATACAAAATGATGAAATTGTGCCAGATTGGGAGTACATGAAAAATTATATAAAAGCATTACCTTACAATAACAACAACTAACTAGCAAAAGCGAGAGGAAATTCACCTCGCTTTTGCTATCTATCGGTCAAAATGTGCTGTTTTTGTCAAAAAATTTTCTTCAAAAACAGCTCGAAAACCCAGTGTTTATAAGGCTTTATCGCACTTTTGTGTTATTATAACACGAGCCTCTATTCTACTAACTATACCTGTTGCTTTCATATATATCTTTCTCCTTAAATTACAAATTGTGTTGTTAGTATTTGTAAACGGGCGGAGATTATACCGCAGAATTTGCTTTTTGATTTATCCGTGAAAACAAAAAAGACGATCATGCAATGGCTTTTGCACGGTCGTCTTTTTTCATTTGCTTATGTTACCTCTCAGCGAAGGCTTTTCCGTTCCAGCAAATATAATTCCAGAACTGCGGCAACGGTTGCACGCTCCTCGGGTGAGCGGGAAGTAATATATAAGTCGTACTCGGTTAACGGATTGCATTCAAGCAGTTTTTTATAAACGGCATTCTTAAACTCCATACCCGTCTGACTGCGCTTGAGAATTTCAACAGCCTGCTCAAGCACGTCTGTATTGCGATTGCGCAAATCGGCACCGGTTATGCAAACCGTAAGCTTTTGAGTGACGGGGACTTCCGGCTCTATGCAGACGGTATGGGTGGTCGGGTCAAAGGAAAATCCGACGCTCTTTCCCTCAACCGTGACTGAATCCGGCGCAGCGAATCCGCGTAGGCAGATTGCATATTGACGTACCGACGGAATCAGAGAGCAATCACCCTCAGCAGGATTTATCTCAAACAGAGCCTTCTGATCGGTATAGGTAAGCTTCATGGTTGTGGTAACCCTCGCACCGCTACGGTATTCGTTTCCGTCGCCGCCATCCTCGTAGAGAGTAAACTCGTTATCCGCTCCCGGGAATACCATAATTTCCAGCTTCTCCGCTCCGCCCAGACGGTTATCGTGTGCTACGTGCGCCTGCAGAGGTACAATTGCACCTGCTTTGCATAAAACGGGAATAGAATAATCGTTACGGTACATATCAAGCATACGTCCGTCCAAGCCGTCATATACACGTCCGGTAAAGAAATCGGTCCAGATTCCCTGCGGAAGCCAGGCTCTCACACGGCCCATCTGTGAGCCTGCGTTGTTCTTTTCGGTAATAGGCGCTACAATCATCTGATCACCGAACCAATACTGATTTTTCACGTCATAGGCACATCGGCATTCGGGATGAGTATAATACATCGGCATAACCAAGGGCTTACACTCAGTATGTGTACGGTAATTCATAGTATAAAGATACGGAAACAGCTGATGACGTAATTTCAGACATTCACGCATCACCCGTTCGGTTGCGGCATTGTAATCCCAAGGCTCTTTATTTGCAAAGGGATTGCAGGTTGAATGCAGGCGGTTTATGGGAGAGAACACACCGTACTGCATCCAGCGGGCGGTCAGGTTATCGTCACGGTATCCGAAATGATGTCCTCCGATATCGTGGCTCCACCAGCAATAACCGATGTTTGACGACGTGGCGGTAAATTCAGGCTGAAAAGCCAAGGATTCCCATGTGATAGATGTGTCGCCAGAGAAGCCTACGGGATAGCGCTGACTGCCAGGTCCACTATAGCGGGAAAAGAACATGGGACGCTTTCCGTCACGCTGAATATCCAATATATGCAGATGATTTAACTGCCACAGCGGGTCGAGTATTTCACGGGGATCATCCGGCCTTGCCTTTTCATTACCCTCATGAATCCACCAGTAGCTGTTACCCTGCTGCCAATCCATCCACCAGAAATCCACGCCGTCCTCTTCATAGGGGTGATGGACAACGTCAAAGTATGCTTCCATATAATCCGGGTCAAGAATGTCTAAAAAGCAGGGAGTGCCATCGGCAGGACGGCCGAGCGCCTCACACATCTGCGGATACATAACCTCAAAATCGCGTATACCTAAGGCCGGATGCAGGTTGAGTGCCGTTTTCAGGTTGTAGGTGCGGAGATCCTTCAGGAATTGTCTGTAATCGGGGAACAGCTCCTCATTCCAGGTGTAACCTGTCCAGCCTCTGCGACCGTCGGGGATTTTTGTAATGTGCCAATCCATGTCGACTACCGCAACCGAGAAGGGAACGTCTTCTCTCTTGAATTTTTCCATCAGCTCAAGATATTCCTGCTGAGTATAGGCATGGTAGCGGCTCCACCAGTTGCCGAATGCATAGGCAGGCAGCAGCGGCGGTACGCCGGTCAGACGGCAAAAAGCCTGTACGGCGCCGATATAATCGTGCTTATATCCGAAAAAATAGAAATCCTTAGTACCCTCACGACGGATATCAACCCAACCGTCAGTTAAAACCATACGCTCACTGTCATCAAGCACGGCAAAGCCTGTCTGCGAACAGACACCGTCCTCAACTCCTATCCTGCCGTCGACACGATCGAGGGTGGAGGTTGTACCGCCCAACGTTTCAATCGGGTCGCCGTAGTGCCAACTATGCGGCCAATCATAAAGCGTAACCTGCAGGCTCTCCGGGGTATTGCTGCAGCGCACGTACAACTGAGATGTCTCTAAAGTAAGCTCTTCACCCCTGCTCACCTTGAAATCCACCCTCGGAAAATCACGGTGAAGTGCAGTCTGGCTGGCACGGTCCTCAAAAATACATTCCGGGTCATATTCCATGCGGATAAGACGGTCGGTCAGCACGGTAAAGCGCCAATTCTTATAGACGACGATATTATCAGGATGTGCTTGCGGGGTAACAGGCCATTTAAATCTTTTTTTCATATCTGTTCCTCCTTTTTGATACTACGTCTGTTTTTTATCGATAATCAATTATTACACTTATATAAAACAGCATTATATTCAGGAGAAATTATACCCGCGAATACATGTTGTCGGTATTTGTAAGAAGAAAAGGATTATACCTGAAAGGAAATCCTCTTATATCATCTGAACTCGATAAGCCTTTCTATTGCATCAGCCATTACCTTGTGTCCGAGGTTGGTAGGATGTATACCGTCAACGGCAAGCTCCTTCGGTGCAACGGTTTTCTGAGCTTCGTTGAAAACCTCCTGCATATCAAGCACCAAAGCGCCGTGCTCAAGTGCAATATTTTTCAGCACCTCACGGTATTCGTCAAGCTTTTTATGAAACGGCAGCTTTTCCTCCACCGCATCAATCATAAACGGCATTAAATAAAGAATCCGGGCTTCGGGCAATTCTGCTTTAATACGTCTGTAAACCTCACGGATATGCACCTCCATAGGTCTTAAAAGCGTAGGATACTGCTCGGGAACATAATTTTCCCAGGCATCATTAACACCGATTAGCATAATGATTACATCGGGCTTTAAATCAATGCAGTCCTTTGTAAGCCTGTCATATAAATGATAGGTACGGTTACTTGCAATACCCTTGATATCAACCTTTATATCCCTGCTGAAGCCCCTGAACCTCTTTTTAAGCTGCAAAGCATATATGTTTCTGCCCTTAATTTTATAAGCAAAGCGGAAATTGAATTTAGGGTCGGTAATGCTGTCGCCTATAAACAATACCCTACTGTCCTTTTTCAAAGTTATTTTATTCATTAAAACACCCCGTTGTATCTCATTCATTAATTTTAGTATAACATTGACACCGTATAAAATCAAGACAAATGCAGAACAGTTAATTCGGCACAAGCCCGTTTCTCCCGTTCAGAGTTATCATCCCCCGGCCACGTGCCATCGGTGATTCATACAAAAAATTAAATTATGTGTAATATTTCTTATGCAGATTTACTTTTGTGTTTTTTTGTGTTATACTTTGTTACGAAAACAACGGAGGATCAACTGTTTAAAACAAGCAAAATATAAAAGGGGGAAAATTTATGTATGACGTAACCGTTATAGGTGCAGGTGTTGTCGGCGGTCTTGTTGCCCGTGAGCTTTCAAAATACAAGCTGAAAATATGTATTCTTGAAGCTGAAAACGACGTTGCCATGGGTGCCACAAAGGCAAACTCTGCAATCGTACACGCAGGCTTTGACGCTAAGGAGGGAAGCCTTAAGGCCAAGCTCAACGTCCGCGGTTGCGAAATGATGGAGGAGGTCTGCAAAGAGCTCGGTGTAAGATACGTAAACAACGGCTCAATGGTCGTTGCCTTTAACGATGAAGAAAGAGAAACTCTTCAGGAGCTTATGAAAAGAGGTATAGCTAATAACGTGCCCTACCTTCGTGTTATTGAAAAGGAAGAGCTTCACAAAATGGAGCCCAAGCTTTCCGAGGACGTTATCTGTGCTCTGCTTGCACCCTCGGCAGGTATCGTTTGTCCCTATAATCTGGCAATAGCCGCCATAGGCAATGCCATGGACAACGGCGCTCATTTAAAATGTAACTTTAAGGTAACCTCCATAGAAAAAGAGGAAAACGGATATAAAATTTCATCAGAAAACGACTGCGTTATCTCAAGGTACATCATCAACTGTGCAGGTATGAATTCAGACGTAATCGCACAGATGGTCGGTGACGCTTCCTTCAGCATTCACGCAAGACGCGGTGAATACATCCTTCTTGACAGAGAGTCGGACAAGCTTGTAACACACACTATTTTCAGAACTCCGTCCAAAATGGGCAAGGGTATTCTCATTACCCCTACGGTTCACGAAAATCTGCTTCTCGGCCCCACCTCCTTCGATATAGCCGATAAGGAGGATAAGGATACAACGGCAGCAGGCTTTGCCGCAATCATCAAGAGTACAAACGAATCCACAAAGTTTATTCCCTTCCATACAACCATCACCTCCTTCTGCGGTCTGCGCTCAGTGGGCAGCACGGGCGATTTCATAATTAACTCACCCGTAAAAGGCTTTATCAATGCGGCAGGTATCGAGTCCCCGGGACTTACCTCTTCACCCGCCATTGCAGAATACATCGCAGAAATGCTCAGAGATGACGGTCTTGAAATGGTTCCCGATCCCGACTTCAATCCCGTAAGAAAATCCTACGATGCCTTCCGTCACGCTTCTATGGAAGAGAAAAACAGAATCATAAAGGAAAACCCCGCTTACGGTAAAATCGTATGCAGATGCGAGGGTGTTACCGAGGGCGAAATCATAGACGCCATCCACCGCAATCCTCAGCCCCGTGACCTTGACGGCGTAAAGAGAAGAACCCGTGCTCAGATGGGTCGTTGTCAGGGCGGCTTCTGCGGTCCCTACGTTGTTGAGCTTCTTTCAAGAGAGCTGGGTATTCCCTACGAAAGCGTTACAAAATTCGGCAGAAATTCAGTAATAAACGTTGAAAAAGCCAAAGGAGGACAGGCTCAATGAAGGATTTAGTAATCATCGGCGGCGGTCCTGCCGGTATGAGTGCCGCTATTGCGGCTTATGAAAGCGGACTGAGAGATATCCTTATCCTTGAGCGTGATGAGCATCTCGGCGGTATTCTTCAGCAGTGTATTCACAACGGCTTCGGTCTTCACAAATTCGGCGAGGAGCTCACAGGCCCCGAATACGCATGGAGATATGAGCAAAAGGTCAGAGCTCTCGGCATCGAATACAAGCTCAACACCATGGTGCTCGACGTTTCAGAAAACAAGGTCGTTACCGCCACAAACACTCAGGACGGTATTTTTCAGATTAAAGCAAAGGCAATCATTCTCGCAATGGGCTGCCGTGAGCGCTCAAAGGGTGCCCTCAATATCGCAGGCAGCCGACCTGCAGGCATTTTCAGCGCAGGTACTGCCCAGAAATACGTTAATATGAAGGGTTATCTTCCCGGTAAGAATGTCGTCATCCTCGGCAGCGGTGACATCGGTCTTATTATGGCAAGGAGGATGACTCTTGAGGGTGCAAAGGTACACGCCGTGTGTGAGCTTATGCCCTATTCAGGCGGTCTTGCGAGAAATATTGAGCAGTGTCTCAACGACTTCGGCATACCTCTTAAGCTCAGCCATACAATTATACAGATTCACGGCAAGGACAGAGTTGAGGGTGTTACAATCGCCAGAGTTGACGAAAACAGAAAGCCCATAGCAGGTACAGAGGAATACATAGCCTGTGATACTATTCTCTTCTCCGTCGGTCTTATTCCCGAAAATGAGCTTTCAAAAAACGCAAACGTCAGCATTTCACGTATCACAAACGGTGCTGTTGTCGACCAGGACAGACAGACCTCTGTCGAGGGTATTTTCTCCTGCGGCAACGTGCTTCACGTTCACGACCTTGTCGACTACGTTTCCGACGAAGCGGAAATCGCAGGCAAGGCAGCGGTAGAATATATAAACGGCAGAGAGGAAGCAGAGCTTCAGATAATCCTCAAAACTGACGGCAAAATCCGTTATACCGTGCCTCAGGTAATCACAAAGAAGAAGGACCTTGACGTTTACTTCCGTGTTTCTAATATTTATAAGAACGTTGTGATTAAGATAAGCGACAGAGATAACGTGCTTCTTACTAAAAAGAAGGCAAAGGTTGCTCCCGGTGAAATGGAATCCGTAAATCTGAAAAAGGAAATATTCGAAAACGCAAAGGAACTGTATTTTTCCTTAGAGGAGGTATAATATGGAAAGAAAGCTTACTTGTATTATCTGTCCCCTCGGCTGTGAGCTGACAGTTCAGCTTGAGGATAAAAGAGTTCTTGACGTTACGGGGCACACCTGCCCGAGAGGTAAGGCCTATGCCGAAAACGAGTGCACCAACCCTCAGAGAACCGTTACAACAACCGTAAGATGCTCTGACGGCTCACTTGTATCCGTAAAAACCGCAGCTCCCATACCGAAAGAAAAGATGAGCGAGTGTATGGAAATAATAAACAACGCTGTGGCTGTTCTTCCCGTTTCAATCGGTGACGTTATTATTGACGACGTGTTCGGCAGTAAGATTGTGGCAACACAGAATAAGGCATAAAATAAACATAAAAGAGGTAATACGGCTTATATATCCGTGTTACCTCTCTTTTTATATATCCGCTTATGCGGTGCAGGATACGTTTTTATAAAGAAAAAGAGATGGGATAACCCATCTCGCAATCTTTTACAGTCTTCAATTATTTTGAAGCGTTAAGCTTTGTTACAAGAGCTGACTTCTTTCTTGCAGCGTTATTCTTGTGAAGAATACCCTTACCAGCGGCCTGATCAATTTTAGATACAGCAACCTTTACAGCTTCAGCAGCTTCGGGAGCCTTAGCATCAATAGCGGCATTTGCCTTTTTCTTAAGTTCAGTTAGTTTTATATTCTCGCTCATACTTATCACCTGCCTTTAAGTATATTATACAAAAAAACTGCGCCGATAGCAATATCTATCGGCGCAATATTATTCTTTGCAAAAAATAATATGTTTTTAATTACGCATTTGCGTTAAGCTTTGAAACAAGAGCTGACTTCTTTCTTGCAGCGTTATTCTTGTGAAGAATAC
>JAZNIH010000086.1:0-5185 GCA_045577395.1 Acutalibacteraceae bacterium
CCTCCGACTTGCTTTGCTCAAACTTTGCAAAGACTCTTGCAAGAGCAGGCGCAAAGGTTGCCCTTCTCGACATCAATGAAGAAGCTGCAAAAACCTTCGCTGACGAAATTAACGCTGAAGGCGGCACCGCAAAGGCTTTCAAGTGCAATGTGCTCGATAAAGAAAACTGCTATGCAGTAGCCGATGAAGTGAAGGCTGAATTCGGTCCTTGCGATATTCTTCTCAACGGTGCAGGCGGTAACAACCCCAGAGCTACCACAGATAAAGAATACTACTTCAGCGGTGACATCGACGAAGACTGCAAAAACTTCTTCAACCTTGATGCTGACGGTGTTTCATTTGTTTTCAACCTCAACTTCTTAGGTACTCTTATTCCCACTCAGGCATTTGCAAAGCAGATGCTCGGCAGAGAGGGCTGTAACATTATCAATATTTCATCAATGAACGCCTTTACTCCTCTTACAAAGATTCCCGCATATTCAGGCGCAAAGGCAGCTATCTCAAACTTTACACAGTGGCTCGCAGTTCACTTCTCAAAGGAAGGCATCCGTGTGAATGCAATCGCACCCGGCTTCTTCTCAACAAAGCAGAATGCGGCACTTTTATGGAATCCCGACGGCTCACCGACAGCCAGAACAGGTAAAATCCTTGCTGCAACACCTATGGGTCGCTTCGGCGAAGCTCAGGAGCTTGACGGCGCACTTCTCTTCCTTGTCAATAACGATGCCGCAGGCTTTATAACAGGCGTAGTCCTTCCCGTTGACGGCGGCTTCTCATCATACTCAGGCGTATAAGCAACGCTTCGCATTGCAGTGATATATCCGCTTTGCGGATGTGATATTCGCCGTTCCGGCGAGTGATATTGCTTCGCAGTGAAATGTTTGCCCCTGCGGGACAAACATTGCGGTCGCGAATTTACTGATAATGTAATGATAAATTTCTTCCCGCAAAGACAGTAGGTATGTATCGGATAAAAAGTAGATTATAAATGCACCGAAGGTGCATCCCTGACTACTGGCTACTGGCTACTGACTACTCAGACACCCAACTTAATATAAAAAGGAGACTTAACTACAATGGATATGTTCAAAACTATTTACGACTTAGGTATAATCCCCGTTGTTGCTATTGACGATGCCGATAAAGCAGTTCCTCTTGCAAAGGCTCTTCGTGACGGCGGACTTCCCGCAGCAGAAATCACCTTCAGAACTGCTGCAGCAGAGGAAGCAATCAGAAGAATAACAACCGAATGCCCCGATGTGCTCGTCGGTGCAGGTACCGTACTTACAAAGGAGCAGTGTGACAGAGCTATTGCCGCAGGTGCAAAGTTCGTTGTAACCCCCGGCTTTAACCCTGAAATGATTGCATACATCAAATCAACAGGCATCCCCATGATGCCCGGTGCCGCAACTCCCGGTGAAATGGAGCAGGCTATGAGCATGGGTCTTACAAATATCAAGTTCTTCCCCGCAGAGGCTAACGGCGGTGTAGCAAAGCTCAAGGCACTTGCAGGTCCCTATCAGGCTGCAAAGTGGATGCCCACAGGCGGCGTAAACACAAAGAATCTTAACGATTATCTCTCATTTGACCGTATTCTCTGCTGCGGCGGCACATGGATTGCAACAAGTGCAGATATCGCAGAGGGCAAGTGGGATGACATCACACGCAAGTGTAAGGAAGCTATAAAGACAATGCTCGGCTTCAGGCTTGAAAAGCTCTGCATCTACGGTGACAGCGCAAACGCAGAAAAGAATGCAAAATTCGTTGCTTCACTTTTCGGCTTTGATGTGACTGAAACCGAGTGCGGTATTGAGGCAGGCTCACTCTGCTTCGGTAAAGAGGAGAGCGATGCCAAGGGCTGTATCGTGCTTTCAACCCTTAACGGCAACAGAGCCAAGGCTTATCTTGAAAGACTCGGCGCAGAAATCGACCCTGACATCTGGTACGATAAAAAGGGCAACGTAACCTGCTTCGGGCTCAAGGACACAGTTGCAGGCTTTGAAATCTGTATAGAAACTAAATAAAGAAAGGTATTTTATTATGAGTAAAAGAATTGTATGCTTCGGCGAAATTATGCTCCGTCTTGCACCCGAGGGATATTACCGCTTCTTCCAGAACGACAGAATGCAGGCAACCTTCGGCGGCGGCGAGGCAAATGTTGCAGTTTCCCTTGCAAACTACGGTATGGATGCTTCCTACGTAACAAAGCTTCCCTCACACGCTATCGGTCAGGCGGCAGTAAATTCACTTCGTGCTCTCGGTGTTGACACCAAGGATATCGTAAGAGGCGGTGAAAGAGTAGGTATCTACTATCTTGAAAAGGGTGCATCACAGAGAGGCTCCGTTTGTATCTATGACAGAGCTTATTCCGCAATCCAGCTTGCTAAGAGAGAGGATTTTGACTGGGATAAGATTTTCGAGGGTGCAGACTGGTTCCATTTCACAGGTATCACTCCCGCTATCGGCGGAGACCTTGTAAACATCTGTCTTGACGCTTGTAAGGCGGCTAAGGCAAAGGGAGTAAAGATTTCCTGTGACCTTAACTACAGAGGCAAGCTCTGGACAAGAGCTCAGGCAAGAGCAGCGATGACCGAGCTTTGCAAGTACGTTGACGTGTGTATCTCCAACGAAGAGGATGCAAAGGATGTATTCGGCATTGAGGCTGAAAACACCGATATTTACGGCGGTAAGCTCGATAAGGAAGGCTACAAGTCGGTTGCAAAGCAGCTTATGGATACCTTCGGCTTTGAAAAGGTAGCAATCACACTCCGTTCATCAATTTCAGCTTCCGTAAACGATTGGGCAGGTATGCTTTATGACGGCGAAAACTACTGCTTCTCAAAGGAATACCATCTCAACATCGTTGACCGTGTAGGCGGCGGCGACTCCTTCGGCGGCGGACTCATCTATGCTCTTCTTTCCGGCAAGGACACTCAGGCAGCTATCGAGTTTGCAGTTGCGGCATCAGCACTCAAGCACTCAATCGAGGGCGACTACAACCGTGTAGGCGTATCTGAGGTTGAAAAGCTGGCAGGCGGCGACGGCTCAGGCAGAGTACAGAGATAAATTCGGAATTCGGAATTCGGAATTGTGGGAAGGCGTTTCCCCATAATAAGCGGTGTTCCGCAGTTCTTCGGATAAAAACAAATCAAAATTCAAGGAGAAAACAAAAATGAGTACAAAAACAAAAGCACCTGCAGGTGCAGTAAAACCCTTCGGCTGGGGAGACAAAATAGGTTACGCTCTCGGTGATATGGGATGTGGCTTTACCTTCCAGCTTATCGCAAGCTATATGCAGCTTTTCTATGTTCAGTATATCGGTATCGAAAACGGCCACTATTGGTGGATTATCATTGTTTCAAAGCTTTTTGATGCTATCAATGACGTTGTAATCGGTAATCTTGTTGACACAAAGAGACTCAGCAAAAAGAGTAAGTATATGCCCTGGATTGTTGCAGGCGGTCTTGTTATGACAGTGCTTACCGTTGCTGTTTTCGCTCCCATCAAGGAGTTCGGCGATACAGCCAAGATTGTATGGTGTCTTGCATCATACTGCTTATGGTCAATCGCATACACAATGGTCAACGTTCCCTACGGCTCACTTCATTCAGTTATTACAGATAAACCCAATGAAAGACAGGCACTTTCAACCTTCCGCTCAATCGGTGCGGCTCTTCCTGCAGTTATCATTATGATGATTCTTCCCGACATCGTTTACAAGGATAAGCTTGACGCTGCCGGAAATCCTGTTATTGATGCCGCTACAGGCAAGGCGGAGCAGATTCTTATCGGTGAAAAGCTTCTCCCCGTTGCTATTATTTTCTCTATTGTTGCATTTTTAATTCTCTTTGCTACAACAAAGCTTGTTAAAGAAAGAGTACACCGTGACGAAAGCAACAATACAATGGGTGCAAAGGCTATCTTCTCATCACTCAAAACCTTCTTTACAAACCGTGCTATGGTTGGTCTTACAATCGCAACACTTTCTTGCGTAGCACTTTTCAACTCAACAATGTCACTCAACAACCTTGTATTCCAGTATTTCTTTATGGATGTTTCAAAGGTTAAGCTTGCTCTTGTTGTCAGCTATGCACCTCTTGCTGTTGTACTGCCTGTTATCGGTAAGCTCACCGCAAGATTCGGTAAAAAGAACCTTCTTGCAGCAGGTATGCTCGCAAGTACAGTAGGCGGTCTTGCAGGTCTTGTTCTTTCTTACGTGCTTATCCCCGGCGGCTCATTCTCAATGACAGTTTATATTGCTGTTCTCCTTCTTCTCAACCTTGGTAATGCAGTGTTCCAGGTATCTGTTTGGGCACTTGTTGCTGACTGTATTGCACTCAGCTATCAGAAGACAGGTAAGAGTGAGGAAGGCTCTCTCTATGCTATTTACTCCTTCTTCCGTAAGCTTGCTCAGGGTATCGGTCAGGCGGTTGTATCCATCGGTCTTATGGCTGTCGGCTTTGTTGAGGGCGAGAATGCAGTTCAGCCTGAGGGTATCGGTGACGGTATCGTTAAGCTTTACATTCTTGTTCTCTTTGTAGGTTCTCTTATTGCTTTCCTTTCAATGACATTCATCTATAACATCGGCAAAAAGGAAGAGCTCGAAATGGCAGAGGCAGCAAAGCTTTCAGCTGAAAAAAATAAGAACCTCGGTGTAGGTATTGAGGACTGATAAAATTCAATATTTACTTTATCCTCTCGCTTCAGGGCGAGGGGATATTTATATTTAAATGCAGAACTTAAAATAAAGGGTCGCCTTCGGAAAATGCAGAATGCAGAGTGCAAAATGCAAAATGAAGGGTCGCTTCGCTCCAAACATATCCGCTTTAACAGGGAGAAAGGAGCAATGCTCTGCCCGCCGGATTGACATTCTGTTTTATAATTACATTTTTAAATACAGTTTTATAATCAACACTTTTATTTCTTGATAAAACCTATCTTAAGTTGGCGAGTATAAACCGAAATAGCCTGAAAGCGTTCCTTTTAAAGGCTTTTCGGTGCTTCGTCCTTGAAAGGCGTCAGCCTTTCATCGTTCTCAGCATCAAAAAATCCAATTAAAAATCTTCACTTTCAGGTCGAAGATTTTTTGAATAACGGATTTTTGTCAGGCTGAGGCACAAAACGCAGTGAATCCTTGCGGATTCGCGAGTATTTTAACAATAGAATGGCGAAAATCCGTATTCAA
>JAZNIH010000087.1:0-5087 GCA_045577395.1 Acutalibacteraceae bacterium
TTTGTCGCTCCGGACAAAGGAATTCCCTCTTGCGGTGCCCAAAATCGCTTTTCGGCTTGGAGCGCCGAGCGATTTTGACCGCTGCGCCATCCTCGCCTCGCTTCATCCGCCACCGGCGGCGCTTCGGTGACGATGCCCTAGCGGCACGAGCGCAAGACGAGTGAAAGAGAGGTAGGATATAAAGGTGAGAAAGATAGACCCCTCAGTCTTTTGCTTCGCAAAAGCCAGCTCCCCTTTCAAGGGAGCCAAGGTAAATAGTGGCATGAGCGCAAGACGAGTGGAAAGGTAGGTAGGATATAGAGGTTAAAAAGATAGACCCCTCAGTCTTTTGCTTCGCAAAATCCAGCTCCCCTTTCAAGGGAGCCAAGGTAAATCGCGGCACGAGCGCAAGACGAGTGAAAGGTAGGTAGGATATATAGGTTAAAAAGATAGACCCCTCGTGATGAGTAGTAAGGAGTAAGGAGAACGCCCTGCGGGCGTGTGAATTTCACTCACCCGACTTCGCTCCGCTCAGCCACCCTCTCTCAAGAGATGACATTTGATGCCTTTCAGAGCAAGCAAGAAAAAGTGGCACAAGCGCAGGACGAGCGAAAGAGATATTAAGCATAAAGGTTAAAAAGCGCCCACCTCTCTGTTGTATCCACAGCACAGGCAGACGAAAAAGCACAACCTTACCGCTCATCACTAACAACCGCCTTATTTTAAAATGTATGCGTACACCGCGTAAAAATGAAGTCCGCTGCCAAGCACCACAAACACGTGAAACACCGTATGCAGCCACTCTTTTTTTGCACCGAGACCGCAAAGAACCGCTCCGACAAGATAGGCTGCACAGCCTGCGACAAGCCACCAAAAGCCGCCCGCATCAAGCTCACCGAGTCTCGGCACGGCACTTATAAGCATAAGTGAGCCGCATACTATATAAACTGTCATAGTTATCGTTTTAAGCCTTTCAAAAAAGAAGAGCTTTGAAAATATGCCGAAAAGGGCACAGGCCCATCCGCAGATAAAAACCGTTATACCGTGAGCAGGACTTACTCTGTAAAGTGAAATCATAGCGCAGGGCGTTGCGGTGCCTGCAATCAGAAGAGGCACGGCAGAATGGTCTATAAGCCTTGCAATTCTCTTTTTTTCACCGACAGGCAGACCGTGATAAACCGTCGAGGCGGTGTATACAATTATAAGAGTCAGACCGTATATAATTCCGCAAAGGGCCTCTCTTGTATTTGCCGAAGCCTTAACGAGAAGCACCGTGCCGACAACCGAAAGCACCACTCCGATAAGATGTGTGACTGTATTAGCACGGTCAACGGGTCTTGAATATTCAATAATCTGTACGTCTTTTCCTACCATTTTATCATCTCCTTTTTCATTTTATAATATAAAAAAAATAAGGTCAAGAGGCGGGCTTATAATATGGTTTAATGAGATAGCATAATGTTTAATCCGTTTTGTTTATTTTTACAAAATTATACAAAAAAGTAAAATTCACTTGAAAGTTACTGAAGGTTTTGCTATTATCAAAATAGCGGAGTTTGCTCCGTTTGTATATTGAATGTAATTAAGCATATAAAAAAGAGGTGTATTATGGAAAATTTTAACGTTCTCGACCTTATCGGCGGTCTTGCCCTTTTCCTTTTCGGTATGAATATTATGGGCGCCGCTCTCGAGAAAAAAGCCGGCGGTCAGCTCAAGTCTCTTCTCGGAAGAATGACCGACAGTCCCATAAAGGGCTTCCTTCTCGGTACAGGTGTAACCGCAATCATTCAGTCCTCGTCAGCTACTACTGTTATGGTTGTCGGCTTTGTTAACTCAGGTCTTATGACACTTAAGCAGTCTATCGGCGTTATTATGGGTGCAAACGTCGGTACTACCGTTACAGCGTGGCTTATCTCTCTCATGGCTGTTGACGGCGCAGGCTTTATGCAGTTTTTCAAGCCCTCTTTCTTTGTTCCCATACTTGCAATTTTCGGCGTTATGGTTCTTATGTTCAAAAAGGAAGCAAAGAGCAAGGATACAGCCACAATCATCCTCGGCTTTGCGACGCTTATGACAGGTATGACAATGATGTCTGATGCGGTTGAGGGACTTAAGGATGTTCCCGAATTTGCGAATATTCTTACTGCCTTCTCAAATCCCGTGCTCGGTGTTCTTGCCGGTGTAGTGGTTACAGCTGTTATCCAGTCATCCTCCGCATCTGTCGGTATCTTGCAGGCACTTTCCGCTACCGGCGCAATTCCCTTCTCGACGGCAATTCCCGTTATTATGGGTCAGGGTATCGGTACAACGGTTACTGCTCTTATTTCATCTGCAGGTGCCAATAAAAATGCAAAGCGTGCAGCCTTTGCTCACTTCTATTTCAATGCCATAAGCACGCCTATACTTCTTGCAGTATTCTACGGACTTAATGCAATTATAAAGTTTGACTTCCTTGATGCCAAGGTTGACGAATTCTGGATTGCTATTATCAATACCGCCTTCAAGCTTTGCTGTGTAGCCTTATGGATGCCCTTTACAAAGCTTCTTGAGAAAATTGCAACTGTTACTGTCAGAGATAAGGACGAAAAGGAGCATTACGAAATCCTCGACGACCGTCTTCTTGCAACTCCTGCTGTTGCTGTTGAAAGATGTAAGGTTGTTACGGAAAGAATGGCTGAAATTTCAAAGACCGCTATCGACGGAGCTCTTGATCTTCTCGGTAATTATGACAGGGAGCTTTACGAAAAGGTCGTTGAATATGAAAAGAAGGCTGACCGATATGAGGACAGACTCGGCTCTTATCTTGTCAAGGTATCTGCTCTTGAGCTTTCTGATGCCGATGCAGCTGAGGCTACCAAGCTTCTGCATATCATAGGCGACCTTGAAAGAATTTCGGACTATGCAGTCAACATTCTTCATTCTGTTGATGAAATTATGGATAAAAAGCTCAACTTCTCAGGTGAATGTCAGAAGGAGCTTGAGGTTATGGTCAAGGCAGTCAAGGAGGTTATCGACCTTTCCTACGTTGCATTTACTGATAACGATATAGAGAAGGCTACCTTTGTTGAGCCTCTTGAGCAGGTTGTTGATGACCTTAAGGATGCTCTCAAGGCAAGACACATCAACCGTCTTCAGAAGGGTGAATGTACAATCGAGCTCGGCTTTGTGCTTACGGACCTTCTCACAAACCTTGAAAGAGTTTCAGATCATTGCTCAAATATTGCAGGTCTTATCATTGAGATTTCACACAACGGTATGGATATTCACAAGTATCTCAAAAAGGTCAAGAAGGGTCAGAACGATTTCAACGAAAGATATGCAGAGTATTCAAAGGAATATTCACTTTAAAAGCTTTTCTGCTCATTAAATCTTTATTTTATAAGTTCAACATATTGACAAATTCTGTTTATTTTGTTAATATGTACATACGGAATTTTCCGAATTAACAGGAGGTGTAATTATGGAAGCTTTAACAACAGTATTCGAGTACATCAAGAACGTTCTCACAATCATCAAGGGTTTCTTTGAGGAAATCATGGGCATCGTTAAGCCTGAAGAAGACGAAAATGCAGACGCATAATTAAACAAAAAGAACCGCTCAGATGAAGCGGTTCTTCTTTTTTTGTAAACGTTATTCAATACTGTTCACGGCGTCGGCGATAATGTCAACACATTTTTCTTCACCTAAAATACCGCTGTCAAGTGCAATGTGGTAATTTTCCGTAAGACCCCATTCTCTGCCGGTGAAATACTTGTAATTCACCTTGCGGCGGGTATCCTTTTCCTCGAGACGCTTTTCCGGACTTTTATCGGTCACGCCGTAAAGCTCAACGATTCTTTTTGCCTTGTAGGCGGTGCCTGCATGAATGAATACGTTAAGGCAGTCCTCCCTCTCTCTGAGGATATAATCGGCGCATCTTCCGACGATGACGCAATTGCCCTTTTCTGCTAATTCAAGAATAATCTTACACTGTGCGGACCAGAGATAGTCAGAGGCACTCATATTTCTTGCGGTGTGGGGTGAAGCCGAGGAGAAGGCGTAAGAAAAAATACTTTTCCCCGGGGCATATTCACCTGCATCTTCAATATATGAGGGGTCGAAGCCCGTTTCCTTTGCTACCTTTTCAACAAGCTCGCTGTCGTAATAATCATAGCCGAGCTTTTCGGCAAGAGCTCTTGCAATCGTTCTGCCGCCTGAGCCGAACTGACGGCTGACGGTAACTATTTTCTTCTTCATAATTCAGCCTCCTTTACAGCTTTTACACTATTATTATAGCATTGCAGAAGTAAAAATCACAAGATAAAAAATAAACAAAGAATTTCGGTGTTTTTCACATTGTCCTTTTGTGCAATATTTTATATACAGTAAAGACTATATGTTGATTAAATTCCCGGTTTTGTGACTAATGGTAGAGGTTTGTTGCAAATTGAGAAAATAGAGATATGAAAAGTCGGCATCGGAAGAAAAATATATGTTCAAAATAAACAAATATTAAAATTTTTTTAAAAAACAGTTGACTTTGTCTTTTTTTAAGAGTAGAATGTCCTTGAACAGTATGGGGGGAACTGTCCCCTCAGGAAGATAAAGACTCTTTCGAAAGGAGAAAAAACTATGAACTGGAACAACTTTATGGAAGTTTGGAATGAATTCCTTGCATTTATGGACAGAGTAGTTCAGTGGCTTATGTTTATTTTTGGCGCCGGCAAGTGGCCTCCCGAAGATTTCCCCAACATCGACGACGAAGCAACAACTACCACCAACGCATAATAGTTTTGAAAGGAGAAAGTTAAAATGGATTGGTCTATTATTGAGAGAGCTTATCTTGCTCTCAGCAGAATTTTTGACGGTTTCTTTAATTTCCTTTTCAAATTCTTCGGTGAAGAGGAATAATTCAGATTTAAGTCGAAAAAGCCCCGCAGGTTATGCCGAGTGTTCGTAAGGACACTCGGCAGTTTTATTCGCCTTTCGGCGAGTGATATTGCTTCGCAGTTATATAATGCTACGCATTGTGTTATTGTCCTTCGGACAGTTTTATGCGAATAAAATAACACTGAAGCCGTAAGGCTTCAATATCACTTTTGATTTATCAAAAATATCACTGCAAATT
>JAZNIH010000088.1:0-2858 GCA_045577395.1 Acutalibacteraceae bacterium
CAAGAGTAAGTCCTGCGACATTGAAAAAGAACCTGGCGTTAATTAACGCCAGGCCTAAGAAAGTTTTAAATTACCAAAAACCTTTGGATTTATTTAATGATTCGATTAAAAAGTGTTGCACTTAGTTTGACAAATCATTTTGAAGTATAAGTTTTATCCTCCAACTTTGAAAAATATTTGCTCTTTGTGAATTTTTTTTGAATTAATCGTTGACAATTTTTAAATGTTATTGTATAATAAACACACTAAAGGGATATCTTTCCCTTATTAACGATAAAAGGAGGATACTACAATGGCAGACATCGGCGCATGGATCAAGGAAAACTGGGCAGAAATCGTTAAGCTTTTCGACAAGATCTTCGCAATCGTAGAAGCAATCATTGCAAAATAATTATTTGCAGACAGTTTTAAAATTTAAATTTTAAAATTGGGAGTCACCTTGATTGGTGGCTCTTAATTTTTTCTCTTTTCTCTTTATTTTTTTAATCTGTTGTTATATAATAGTTACGTAATACAGATTATACACACCCGTCAGAGCTCTGTCGGGTGCATTGTCACGTGAAACAATTATGTTTTGTAAGGAGTAACACATGTCAGGTTTTTTAAAGGCTCTACAGGGTGCAATCGAATATGAAAGTGTAAAAAACGCCGTAGCCTCAGGCCGCACACCTATGGGTATACTCGGTCTTTCACAGATTCATAAGGCTCACTATATCTCTGCCCTTTGTGAGAATCTGTCAAAGAGAGCACTTGTGGTCTGTCCCGACGAGGCATCAGCCGTCAGATTCTGCGAGGACCTTAACAGTATTTCCGAAAAGGCTCTGCTTTTTGTTGCAAAGGATTTCACCTTCAGAGGCACCGACAACAAATCCCACGAATTCGAACAGAAAAGAATAGACGTACTTACCCGTATATTACAGGGTGACTATAACTACATCGTCTGCAGCATTGAGGCCGCTTCCCAGCTTACCCTTCCCGTAAACGAGCTGAAAAAGCGTACCCTTACTCTCAGGGTCGGAGAAGAAAAAACCACCCACGAAATAGTAAACATCCTCCTTGCCGCAGGCCACGTAAGAACAGATCAGGTTGAGGGTGTCGGTCAGTTCGCCCTGCGCGGCGGTATACTCGACCTCTTTGCGCCCGGCTTCTCTCAGCCCTGCAGAGCCGAGTTCTGGGGAGACACAATTGATTCACTTTCGTTTTTTGATATTGAAACCCAGAGAAGAACCGACGTTCTTGATTCCTTCAGCATAACCCCCTCCACCGAGGTGCTTTTTGATTCCCTTGAGGCAATGAAGGAAAGGCTCAGCGAATTTGTTGCAACGGTCAAGGGCAAGGGCTCTGTAAAAGCAAAGCAGGTAATCGGCGAGGATATAGAAATGCTTGAGCACTTCATACACGTCGGTGCTCCCGATAAATATCTTTCTCTCGCCTATGATGAGCTGCACACAGTTTTCGATTACACCGACGGTGATTTGCTTTTCGTTCTCGAAAGTGCCACCGTAAAGCAGAAATACAACAGCTTTTCCGCTCTTATGAACGAGGATATCAAAGCAATGTTTACCGAGGGAATACTCACTAAGGGCCTTGACAGGTTCATTCTCTCCTTCAGCGAGCTGCTTTCCGTTTACGAAAAAAGGGGAGCGATTTTTACCGACAACCTTGCAAGAGGCTCCTTCGACATACCCGTAAGGGAGCTTGTAAGCATAAACGCCCGTATTCTTTCACGTTGGGACGGCACTATGTCCTTCCTTCTTGAGGATATGAGACCCGCCATAAAGGACGGATATACCGTTGTTGTTATGGCAGGTACAGAAAAAAGTGCAAGGGAGCTTGCCTATGACCTTGAAACAGAAGAAATCAAGGCTCATTACTTTCCCGTTGTCCCCGCCGAGTTCCCACGTGGAACAGTCAGCGTAATTTCAGGCAGTGTTTCATCGGGCTTTGAGTATCTGTCACAGAAATTTATGCTTTTTTCCTACGGAAAGGCTCAGCACAAAAACGAAACCAAGCCGAAAAGAAGGTTCAAGGGCGGCAAGAGCATCACCTCTCTCGAGGAAATCACCAAGGGAGACTACGTCGTTCATGCCATCCACGGCATCGGTATCTTTGACGGCATCCGCACAATGAACGTAGGCGGAAAAATCAAGGACTTTATCAAGGTCAATTTCAGAGGAAGCGACGTGCTTTACGTTCCCGTAACGCAGCTTGACCTCATCGCAAAATACATCTCACCCGGTGACACCGACAAGGTGATAAAGCTCAACCGTCTCGGCTCGGATGAATGGAAAAAAACTCAGTCAAGAGTCAGATCTGCCGTTAAGGATATGGCTCAGGAGCTCACTAAGCTTTACAGCGCAAGACTTAACTCCAAGGGCTTTGCCTTTTCTCCCGATATAGATATGCAGAACGACTTTGAGCGTCGCTTTGAATTTGAAGAAACCGATGACCAGCTTATTGCCATCGACGAAATCAAAAGAGATATGGAAAGAAGTGCTCCTATGGACAGACTTCTTTGCGGTGACGTAGGCTTCGGCAAAACCGAGGTTGCACTCAGAGCAGTTTTCAAGTGTATCGCCGACGGCAAGCAATGTGCAATCCTTGTTCCGACTACCATTCTTGCCTTTCAGCATTTCCAGACGGTAAAAAAACGCTTCGACGGCTTCCCCGTTGAAATTGATATGATTTCCCGCTTCCGCACTCAGACGGAAAAGAACAAAATCAAGGCACGTCTCAAAAGAGGCAGCATCGATATCATTGTCGGCACTCACTCCCTTATTGCAAAAAGTGTGGAGTTCAAGGATTTAGGTCTGCTTATTGTTGACGAGGAGCAGCGCTTCGGCGTTGCCCAGAAGGAA
>JAZNIH010000089.1:0-28074 GCA_045577395.1 Acutalibacteraceae bacterium
GCAGTTATATAATGCTACGCATTGTGTTATTGTCCTTCGGACAGTTTTATGCGAATAAAATAACACTGAAGCCGTAAGGCTTCAATATCACTTTTGATTTATCAAAAATATCACTGCAAATTTTAATTTGCAATATCACTGTTACTAACCGAAAAGCTTATTTTAGAAAATAGTAATTGTTTTTTT
Organism: Acutalibacteraceae bacterium; assembly: GCA_045577395.1. GTDB lineage: Bacteria > Bacillota > Clostridia > Oscillospirales > Acutalibacteraceae > UBA6857. Next base: position 187 of record JAZNIH010000089.1, read on the forward strand.
AAGTATATAACCCACTATGACACTTTCAGTACGAAAGTGTCTGTTTTTTTATCAAAAAAATGTGAGACACCTTATAAAAAGCGTCTCACAACTGTATGGATATTTGTTTTTTGTCCTTAGCAACCCCGCCCATACTCTGACCGTTTTTTTGTTTTATACAGCATAATAAATTCCCGTTGGCTATTGTAAATAAATCCCTGTTGTGCTATAATTCACGGAGTTTATAATTTCAAGGTAGGTATTTTATGATTTGCAATAACATTTTGGATGCGGTAGGAAGCACACCGATTATACGCCTCAACAGAATGACAGACCCCGAGGATGCAGAGGTTCTTGTAAAGTTTGAAGGTCTCAACGTAGGCGGCTCAATAAAAACAAGAACCGCCTTAAATATGATTCTTGATGCAGAAAAAAGAGGTCTCATAAATAAGGATACCGTTATTGTTGAGCCTACAAGCGGCAATCAGGGTATCGGTATTGCACTTGTGGGTGCAGTCCGCGGCTACAAGGTCAAGATTATTATGCCCGACTCGGTCAGCGAGGAACGCCGTAAGCTTATGGAGCATTACGGTGCTGAGGTAAGCCTTGTTCACGATGCGGGAAATATAGGTGAATGTATTGAAACCTGCCTTAAGCTTGCCCTGAGAATCAAAGAAGACTACCCCAACGTTTTCGTACCTCAGCAGTTCGAAAACCCTGCAAACCCGGAAATTCAGCGCAATTCAACAGGTATGGAAATCATAGAACAGGTCGGAGGTCCTATCCACGGCTTCTGCTCAGGCATCGGCACCGGAGGAACAATAACAGGCATCGGTGAAACCCTCAGAAGGTATAATCCCGACATTGAAATATGGGCAATTGAGCCCGAAAAAGCCGCCGTGCTTTCAGGCGGTGAAATCGGCACCCACCTTCAGATGGGTATCGGCGACGGCTTCATTCCCGAAATACTCAACAAAGAAATTTATGACAGCATCTGCATAATAACCGATGAGGAAGCCCTTGAAACCGCAAAGCAGCTCGCAGTCAAGGAGGGTATTATGTGCGGCATCAGCAGCGGAACAAACGTTGCGGCGGCACTTAAGCTTGCAAAAAAGCTCGGCAAGGGTAAAACCGTAGTAACAATCTTGCCCGACACAGCGGAAAGATATTTTTCAACACCGCTGTTTGAATAATGTTAAAAAGCTCTCGGAATCATTTTCCGAGAGCGTTTTTATATACTAATCACTAACCACTGAAATAAAAATCCGCCTTAAGGCAGATTTTTTCGTAAAAACTATTGACTTTAACCCTGGGTGAAAGTGTAATATTAGCTTAAAGGAGGCGAAAAGAATGAAAATCAAAGATGTTATCGCCCAAACCGACCTTACCGACAGAGCTATAAGACTTTACATAGAAAACGGACTTGTCGCACCCTCTTTCAACGAAAACTACAAAGGCAGAAAAAATATCGATTTTTCGCAAGCAGATGTTGAAAGCCTGAAAAATATTGCCACCTTAAGAAAGGCAGGCTTTTCGATTGCCGAAATAAAGCTACTAAGAGAGGGTGGAGATGAGTGCAGACGTACCCTTTCGGAGTTTATTACTAAAACTGCTGAACGCATTGAAGCTGATAAAGAGATTATAAACAGCCTGCAATCCGTTGTGAAGGAAGACGACCTCAACATAGAAGCAATATGCAACAGTCTGAATGCACCAACAGCGAAGAAGAGCGTGCCGAAGGAGGATATGAAATTACCCAAAGACGAGATTTTCAAAAGACGTTTTTTTATAATTTTAGGTGTTATAGGCTTTTTATCTTGGATTTTCACCGCTTTTCTGCAAGCCATGCTATACACTGAAGATTATCGTTTTTTAAAAATTGAAAGCCATGAAATCTTCGCATTCAGAACAATTATTTGCATCTTGTCCTTAATCGCACCGATACTTTTGATATTCATAAACCGACGCACAAAAACCATAAAAAAGACAAATCGTCGCCGATTCAATAACACAACTGTTTCTGTAATTTTATTGTCAATTTTTCTGTTTTTAGGCTTTATAAACTTACTGAATGTTATCTTTTCTATTCGTGCACCTAACTTTTGTTCAATGACATCTGATCCGTCAAACTATCTTGAATTGGATAAATATGTTAAAAATTACAGTGAAGATATTTACAGTATCTTTCCTGTAAAAATTCCGCCGACAGCGTTTTTACCGGATTATACTTCTAAAGAAGAGCCCGTAAAATATTACTACAGATTCAGTAACGGTTTAAGCACAAGAATTGACATTATGGCCGAATGGGTTTTACCCGATGACAAATACGAAGAATACAAAAAAAGAGGCATTGAAACCGATAAAATTGTCACCCTAAAAACACAAAAAGGTGAATGGAGCTGTCTGTATTTTCAAGACCGTGCCGAAGTGGCAAAAAAAGATTATTATTATCTGATTTTTGCATATAATGACAATACAAGCTCTCTTCGTTATATACTATCTTACTATCATACTTACGACGAAGCAGCCGAAAAATCTTTTTATACAGATTTAGAATGGTAAAATGAAAGGAGCAAAAAAATGAACGAAAACCTCCCGGAAAGCAAAGACACAATACGAACAAAAAAATTCTATTTCACATTGGGAATCCTTGAAGTTTTTAATTTGGTTTCCTTTTTGAATCTTAAAGTAGCAGGCACTTTTATTTTCAACTTTGATACGGACATAACAGAAAATTTGTTTTACATACTCAATATGTTATTAACCTTAGCTTTAACGATAAGTTATTTTAAGATGAAGCCGAAATGGTGCGGCATCATTTTTTTAGCACGTTCCATACGATTGTCGGCTACTTTAATATCAGATGTTTTGAAAGGTGAAGCAGAGCTTTCTTCAGTTGCAACAGTACTGAGCATAATAATATTATCATTGCTTGCTTATGGTTTCTTATCGCAAAAAGAAATCAACCATTGTCTTTTTTATTCCTTAATCATAACTTTAACTGTATTAAATACAATACTAGCTTCAATATCAGACATCCTCGAAGCAATCAGCGCACAAAAACTGATTGTAGCTATAACCTTAGCCTTATCTTTATTTTTCAATTTGGCTTTATCTCTGGCAGAAAAAATACTGTTATCCAAAATCATCTTTTATGAAAAAAGACAACATAAAGATATATAATTGAAATTCCTGAAATAAAAAAATCCGCCCGAGGGCGGATTTTTTTATCTTACTTATTCTTAGCTGTTGCTCTCTGAATAGCCTTGACAATTTCAACAACGGGAATTACAAGGAATGCAAGACCGAGTGAAATGAGATATGCCTCGAGGTCAAGGTGTGCAAAGCCGAAGAGATTTGAAAGGAAGTCAACCTCAACAACTGCAGTTGTAAGAAGGAATGAGCCTATCATAGCGCCGTAAAGTGCTACGTTGTGGTGACCCTTGAATACCATTCCTACTGCTGAGCCTCTCTGTGAGCGCATGTTGAAGGAGTGGAAGATTTCACACATTGCCATTGTGAAAAAGGCCATTGTCATACCCTCTGAGCTGTCGGCAACGTTTCTGAAAACAAGGTGGCCTGTTTCAAGGAATTCACCGATATAGAAGGCGGCAACTGTAAGGATACTTACGAGAATGCCCTGATATGCACAGTCGAAGCCGAGTCCGCCTGCAAAGATACCGTCGTTCTTGCTTCTGGGCTTTCTTCTCATGATATCGCTTTCGGGCTTTTCAAGACCGAGTGCAAGAGCGGGAATACTGTCTGTTACAAGGTTGATGAAAAGAAGGTGGGGAGCCTCAAGAATTGTGAAGCCCATAATTGTTGCAAAGAAGATTGAAACAACCTCTGAAAGGTTTGAGCCGAGAAGGAACTGAATAGCCTTACGGATATTGTCGTAAATTCTTCTGCCCTCGCCTACGGCTGAAACGATTGTTGCAAAGTTATCGTCGGTAAGCACCATATCTGCAACGTTCTTTGTAACGTCGGTACCTGTGATACCCATACCGACACCGATGTCTGCACTCTTGATTGAGGGAGCATCGTTAACACCGTCACCTGTCATAGCGGTAACGTAGCCCTTGCTTCTCCATGCGTTGACGATTCTCGTCTTGTGCTCAGGCTGAACACGTGCATAAACGAATACGTTTTCAACAAGCTTTTCGAATTCCTCGTCTGTGTACTTATCGATATCGGCACCCATCATAGCCTGGCTGTCATCAGTAAGAATACCGAGCTCTCTTGCGATAGCCTTAGCGGTGTTGATGTGGTCACCTGTAATCATAATAGGTGTGATACCTGCGTTACGGCACTCAACAATAGCATCCTTAACCTCGGGACGAACCGGGTCAATCATACCTGTAAGGCCGATAAAGGTCATATCAAATTCAAGTGCCTCTGACTCGTAAGCAGCAGGCTCTGAGCCGTACTTTTTATAAGCTGCCGCAAATACACGGAGTGCCTTGTTACCCATACGGGTGTTTTCTTCAATAATCTTTGCACGGATTTCATCGTTCATTTCGAAGATTTCACCGTTTATGTCAGCGTGGGTACACTTCTTGAGAATTTCATCGGGAGCGCCCTTTGTGAATTGTACAAAGCCTTCGCCGTCCTTGTGTACGGTTGACATCATCTTTCTGCCTGAGTCGAAGGGAACCTCGCCGACTCTGGGATACTTTTCAGTAAGCTCAGCCTTGGGAAGACCAAGTGTCTTTGCATAGTTGATAAGAGCGACCTCGTCAGGCTCACCTGTGCCCTTGCCGTCCTCTGCAACCTCTGCATTGGTACAAAGAGCCATAGCAGTTGCAAGATGGTTTTCATCGGGAGCATAGTGGTCAACAACAGTCATAACGTTCTGAGTGAGAGTACCTGTCTTGTCTGAGCAGATAATCTGTGTACAGCCGAGAGTTTCAACCGCATTCATCTTACGGATGATAGCGTTCTTCTTTGACATATTTGTAACGCCGATTGAAAGAACGATGGTCATAACAGCTACGAGGCCCTCGGGAATAGCGGCAACTGCAAGTGCAATAGCAGTAATGAAGGAGTCGAGAGCCACCTCGTAGAAGGGAGCATCACCGCCGCCGATGAAGTGCATTGCAACGTTGTAGCCGAAGATAACGACACAAACGCCGAGAACAAGCTTTGTAAGAATCTTTGAAAGCTGCTCAAGCTTGATTTCAAGAGGAGTCTTACCTTCCTCAGCAAGGGAGATAGCGTTGGCAATCTTACCCATTTCGGAATTCATTCCTGTTGCTACAACAACAGCCTTACCGCGGCCGTAAACAAGAGTTGAGCCCATATAAGCCATATTCTTACGGTCACCGAGAGCAACCTCTTTTTCGTCCTTTTTGCCCATAAGAGCATTTACAAGCTTTGTTACGGGAACAGACTCACCTGTAAGTGCGGCTTCTTCAATCTTCATGCTTGCACATTCGAAGATACGGCAGTCAGCGGGAATAGCGTCACCTGCATCAAGAAGGATAACGTCACCTACAACGAGATCCTCACTCTTAACGGTAACAATCTGACCGTCACGGAGAGTCTTTGTTGTAGCAGCTGACATTTTCTGAAGAGCCTCAACCGCCTTTTCAGCCTTGCTTTCCTGCATAACACCGAGCACGGCATTGATGATAACAACTGCAAGGATAATAAGTGTATCTGTGGGGAAGAAGCTATGACCGGCAGAGGAAGCCTCAATGTATTCTGTTACCGCTGAAATAGCAGCAGCGATAATGAGGATAATAATCATCGGGTCCTTCATCTGATCAAAGAACTTTTTAAGAAGAGAATCCTTCTTTGCCTCTGCGAGCTTGTTTTTACCGTTCTGCTCAAGTCTCTTTTCTGCCTCGGCAGAGGTAAGACCTGCAGGTGATGAAGATACGTGCCCGAAAACTTCATCAACCGAATGTAAGTAGTGCTTCATAGTCTGTTTCCTTTCGTTTTATAATATTTTTACCAATTTTTGTTCGTTTATTAAAAAAGGCCCTTAACAGACTCAGATCTGTTAAAGGTCTTGCTACCTTAATCAAGGCTTTGCAAACCAGCCATAAAGGCGGTTGTTGATTTGCAAATTTGAGCTACTCCCCTTCGGGTACTTGCAAGGAGTATTTTACCACTATTTTCCGGCCTTGTCAATAGCATATCATCTGACCGTATGCAATATTTCCACGCCGTCGAGGTAAAAAGCCTCGGGTATAATTTCGCCCTTATAAACCGTTGCGGTGAAATCAATGCGATAAAATTCTTTTTCATCATATTTACCGTCGTAAGCCTCACCGAAGTACCATTCCGTCGTGTTGTGTCTTCCGAAAATTCTGCGCTTTATTCCGTCTACGCTGTAACCCTCTTCAAACACGATTTTTTCGTAAGGTATCGTCGTGCTGTAATACTCACCGTAAATATACCAGTCATTTTCACCTGTATACTCCTTTGAGTGGAGCTCTCCCCAGCTGTTCGGATAAGGCTCAAGTTTCTCATATCTTGACACGTAGCGGTCAAGGTCGGCACTTACAAAGGAGGATATGTGAAGACCGTCATCCTCAAATCTGAAGGTGGATGCGGTAAAAACAAACTGCTTACCCTTTACTTCTGCATCACGTAATTTTATGCTTTCATCTACCGTCTTTACCCCTGTCGGTATAATCAGAATAAGCAGCTGAAGGATGATTATAACAGAAAGCCATTTTTTTGTTTTTCCGTTCATTGCGACACCTCCTGAGCCTTATCTGTTAACTTCTTCTTACTTTTTACTATTGCAACGTTCGCACCAAGAAGAGCACTGCCGCAAGCGATAAGCAAAAGTCCGATTGTAAGCGAATCAAGTTCCGATTCTAAAATCCAGCACACAACAAGATAAAGGAAGCCTATAAAGCCCGTGTTCATCGGAATAAGCTTTTTACTCATCGCTCCCTCCGCTATCATAAGGCTGAAAAATGCAAGAGAAAAGAAGGTCAGCATAAACTCGGGCGAAAAAATATAAACAAGCTGCATAATAAGGAACACCGCCGCCGAGGCAAGCTGAGTTTTTCTTTCGAATCTGCCCTTTACAAGCACCAGAGCACCTGCAACGAGAGCAACACCCGCAAGGGTCGTAATAAGACATCCGAGACTGAATTTACAGTCTTCGTAAAAATCAAATGAGATTCCGTAATAGCCGCTTAAAAGCACAGTACCGATAAAACCCAGAACGCCGAAGGAGGGTGCGCTGTCCTTAAGCTTATAACCTACGATATAATAGGAAAGCACCACCGCTGACAGCCAATAAATCCATAGGTAATAATTTGAATTCACCAACGCAACGTATATGGTGGTTACAGTCGGAAAGGCAATTACAGTAATCCATTCCGCCACCCGTGAAGAAATACTTTTAGGCTCAGAAGCTCTGAACTTATAAGTAAAGTAACCCCCTGCAAAAAGAACCGTCAGCATCAGTACACCGGCTATTGTCTGACAAATAATTTCTTTTGCTGTTACAAAATAAAGATTGTAGTCGTCAATCATAAAGCACGCCCACGTTCCCGTGAAATAAAACACAGGCAAAGCGGCAACGGATTTCAGCAGAAACATCACAGGCAGTATCATTACCGCCACAACCGCATAGGTAACGTATTCGCTTATCCGGAAGTTGAAAAAGCTATAGCAAAGCAACGTGCTTGAAATAATGCCCACCATCCACAGCACCGAGGCACCCTCTCGCCACGGCTTTTTCTCCTTCTTTTTCGCAAGCACAAAAGCTCCTGCCGTTTGACCGAGAAGTAAGGGCAAAAAGCAAAGTGCTCCCTTAATAAGCTGAGGAAGTCTTTCCCAGGAAAAAACAAAAACCATAACAAGTCCCGCACCCGTCAGTATGGCACCGAGAACTGAAAACGCCGTAACTAAAGACGAGGTGTAATCAGGCTTTTCCAGCTCAAGCTTAGTGTTTCTCTTTTCTCCGTAAAGAAGCTCCTCAATCGAAACGCCGAAAATTTCACGGAGTCTTCCGAGCATATGCACATCGGGCTGAGTTCTGTCATTCTCCCAGGAGGAAATTGCCTGTCTTGTAACAAAGAGCTTCTCGGCAAGGTCATCCTGTGTCATATTCCGCTCCTTTCGGAGCTGTCTGATATTCTTTGATATTTTTGACATCTGATACGCCTCCTTACGACCCGATTCTATAATACTTTATTATAAAAGTCACGCTACAATCTGTTGCGGGCACATTTATTTTTCCATAATATCAAGAAGCATATCAATTTCTCTGCTTGTTTCATTCAGAAAAGCCCTGCACCGCTCATCCTCACAAAGAAGTCTGCCGACCCTTTTAATCCTCATAAGAAAGCCTCTGTCAAAGCGGGTGTCAGCATAATTTCTTACAAGAGGACAGACATTGTATCCTCTTATATCGGGAATAACCTTTATTCTGCCCCTTTCGTCAAGATAGGGAAAGAAAGGAAAAATCATACAGGAAAGCGGTCTTTCCCTGCGGTCGCATTTACCCTCACATACTGCAAGGCGCACACCGTCCCCTTCCGTAAGCTTCAGGCTTGTTTCTTCAGAAGGAAAAAGCAGCATACCTGTCTTTTCGTCACCCTTACAGCAGGCTCCGCCGCACACTTTTCCGCAGTCCTTATAAAGCGGAGTTTTATTTCCGATAATATTTTTTGCTTTTTTATACAATCTGTCATAGTTCATTTTTGTTCACCCTGCACCATTATACAATAAATTTCGTTCTGATAACAGTTTCTTATTGAAAAAATTTTTTCTTTGTGTTATATTTATGTTTGGTATTTTATTCGGAGGTTTTATATATTATGAAAACAGGCTTTGATAATGACAAGTATATAAGAACCCAGTCACAGAGAATCAGAGAGAGAGTTTCTCAGTTCGGCGGTAAGCTTTACCTCGAATTCGGCGGTAAGCTTTTTGACGACCATCACGCCGCAAGAGTTCTCCCCGGCTTTAAGCCCGACAGTAAGCTCAAAATGCTTCTCGAGCTTAAGGACGAGGCCGAAATCGTCATCGCCGTAAGTGCGAAGGCTATCGAAGAAAAGAAGCTCCGCCGTGACCTTAACATTTCCTACGATAAGGAGGTTCTGCGCCTGATTGACCTTTTCAGAAGCGTAGGTCTTTTCGTGGGCTCCGTCGTTCTTACTCAGTATGACGGTCAGGGCACCGCTGATGCCTTCAGAAAAAACCTCAAAGCTCTCGGAGTCAAGGTTTTCACTCACTACAAAATTCCCGGCTATCCCGCCAACGTTCCTCTCATTGTGTCAGATGAGGGCTACGGCAAAAACGAATATATCGAAACCGAGAAAAACATTGTGGTTGTCACCGCACCCGGACCGGGCAGCGGAAAAATGGCCGCCTGCCTTTCTCAGCTTTATCACGAAAACCTCAAGGGTATCAAAGCAGGCTATGCAAAGTTTGAAACCTTCCCCGTATGGAATCTGCCCCTTTCACACCCCGTCAATCTCGCATACGAGGCAGCAACCGCTGACCTTGACGATATGAATATGATTGACCCCTTCCATCTTGAGGCATACAACACCGTCACCGTCAACTATAACCGTGACGTGGAAATTTTCCCCGTGCTTCAGGCCATATTCAAAAACATCTACGGTGAATCACCTTATAAATCACCGACGGACATGGGTGTTAATATGGTCGGTAACTGCATATTTGATGACAAGGCAGTATGCGACGCCGCCTTCCAGGAGATTATCCGACGCTATTACAGCTGCCTTTGCGACAATCACAGAGGAAGCAACACCGCAAAGGAAACCGAAAAGATCTATCTTCTTATGAACAAATACGGCATAAGCATCAAGGACCGTGCCGTTGCAGTTGAAGCTAACAGAGTGGCAAAGGAAACAGACGCTCCCGCCGCAACAATCGAGCTTCCCGACGGAAGACTTGTAACAGGCAAAACCAAGGAGCTTTTAGGTGCATCCTCGGCCGCCGTTCTCAATGCTCTCAAGGCTCTTGCAGGTCTTGACGATGAGCTTCTGCTTCTTCCCGCTTCCATCATCGAGCCGGTTCAGAATCTTAAAACCGCTTACCTCGGAAGCAAGAACCCCCGTCTTCACGTTGACGAGGTGCTCGTAGCACTTTCAGTAAGTGCCGCAACCGACGAGGATGCCGCAAAGGCTCTCGCCTGCGTACCCCTTCTGAGAAACTGCGAGGCTCATATTTCCGTTATTCCCTCAAGCGTTGATGCCGCTTACTTCAGAAAGCTCGGCATACACCTTACCTATGAGCCTGAATACGAAAACGACAATCTTTTCCACGTTTCACACTAAAGCAAAAATTAAGAGAGGCAACTGAGTTGCCTCTCATTTTTTATTTATCACCCATGAGTGCCATAATCCAGCCGAGATTAACGAAAAGATATCCCTTGGGTATTTCAAAGGTTGAATCGGGAACGTTATCCGTAAAACCCGAAATTATCATCGTGCTGACTGTACCGTCAGTATTGAAATCGTCTCTTCCGACAAGATTGCCCGAGGCGTCAAAGTAATAGTTACTCTGTATGCCGTCAAGAACAAAGCTTTCACATTTCACCTGCTTACCGTTAAAGGTCTTCTCTGTAACGGTGATATTATCGGGAGCGCTGATTTTAAAATTACCCGTAAGCTCGGACATATCCATATCTCCGCCCATCATATCCTCGGTAACCTCGGTATACATCTTGATTGACGGGAACATCATATAGGTTTTATCCTCGCTTGCGATATAAAGCATGGTTGCTTCTATGTCCTCCATAGTTGTCGTCATGCTCATATTGCCGTTCTTGACAGCCATTGTAAAGCTGCTTTCGTCATCTGTTCCGGGATCTGTAACAGCAGTCATTTTATAGGTACCGTTCGCAAAAATCGTTATGCACCTGTCAAGGAAGTATTTGTCTGTTGTTCCGTTTCCGGTGCCGTTCTGACTGTTATCGCCTGCGTTTGAGCCGCTGCTTCCGTTATTTGTGCCTGTGTTATTCTGATGATCGCCAGAGCTGCTTGTGTTGCCGGTAACTCCGGTGTTGCTATTACTGTTGCTGTCGCCCGATGCCGCAGTAGTACTTTCTTCTTTATTGCCGCTGCTGCCGGAGCCCTCACCCTTGTCAGACTCAACAAAGGTCTTGCCCTCGTAAAGCTCAAGGAACTTTTCATACTGAGAGTTGACCCAGTTTGTTCCGTCATCGTAGGTGCATGAAAGAGGAATCACCTTGATATATTCTGCCTTTTCGGCTACATCGTCAGCAACAGGGATAAGCACCTCACCGCCGAAGATGTTGCCTGCAGGCACCTTAAGAGCCATATAGGAATATCTTGTGATGTATTCATTCTCACCGTCCAAGGTCTGTGAAACAGCGATGGGCTTATCCTCACCGTCCCACAAGCCGAATGCGATAACTGCATAGGTTACGGTCTTTTCACTTGCATTCATAATTGATGCTCTGACCGCCGCAGTATCGAGAGTGTTACCGGCGTCGCCCTTTTTCAGAAGCTCATTTGAAATCATAATGAGGCTTTCCTTGCTCAGTCCGTCCTCAAGAGCGTTTATATCCTCCTGCTTGCGGGAATCCGTTGTTTCCGTGGTGCTGTCGGGAGCTTCATCCTTTTTACCGCAGCCAAAGAACACCGCACCTATAATAAGAACAAGAGTAAGAAGAACCGCTATACTTTTTTTCATAGTGTCACCATCCTCAAACTGATTTAAAGGCTAATGTATTCATATTCCTTAGCCTGCCATAGAGAGAAGCCAGCTGATGTTGAGATAACCGTAGCCTGAGGGAATTTCGAAGAGGCTGTCGTCAACCTCAGTTGTCATCTGAGAGAAAATCATAACGTCCGTGCTGCCATCAGGACCGTTTTTATCCCTTCTTACGAGCATATCGTTTGCATCAAAGTAATAAAGGAACTCCGAGCCGTCGTCGGCAATATAGCTTTCGCAGATAACCGGATTACCGTTAAGGCTTGTCTCTGTTACGGTGATTTCCTTATCAAGATGCTCAACCTGGAAGCCCTTGGAAACCTGAGACATGTCCATATCCTCGCCCATCATATCCTCGGGAACCTCACAGTATTTCTTGATGAAATCCATAAGCATATATGTAGTGCCGCTGTCAGCTCTGTAAATCATCTGAGCAGCCATATCGTCAACACTCATACTTACGTAGAAGTTACCGTTTTTAACAGCCATTGTAATAGGCTCCTCCTGCACACCGTTCTCAATCATCGTAACGTTGATGAGATATGTACCGCCGCCTATAATATCCTGATATTTCTGGATTCTGTAGGGCTGAAGTCCGGTCGGCTGACTGTTCGGGTCCTGACCGGGGTCTGTACCCTGCTGACCGTTATCGGTATCTGCTCCGCCGTTCTGCTGACCGTTGTCGGGGGTCTGATTGCCGCCCTGCTGATTATCCATATACTGATTGGGGTCTGCAACAAAGTCAACGTGATGACCTGTAAACTGAGTAGGAATATCCGACGGCTTATAAACCTCGTCAAGGTTTACTCTTGTTGCCGTCAGGTCAACAGTCTGTCCGTCAAAATCAACGCCCCATATCCTTCCGTCAGCATCTGTAACGATTGCATAGGTGGTATCTTTTTCAATATGCACTCTGTAGGTGCTTCCGGCAGCGTCTGTAACAACCGTGTCGCTGACAACGGGCCTTCTGCTGTTATTGATAGCACTCACCACTGAAATCAGTGCTATTATCAGAGCAAGTCCGCCTAAAAAGGACCATCTGAGAATTTTTTTCATTTTTCAGTCTCCTTAAAGGAATTTTCTGTTTTACAATATAAAATTATAGTAAAACAACCTTAAAAATCCATAAAATTGATGTTAAATAAAGAAAGGATTTTCAAGTCTCTGTTTCTTCGGTAATAACAATCTGTGAACAAAGCTTATTTAAGTGCAGAAGCAATACCGTCAAAGGCATCAAGGTCTGCAAGCTCAATAGCGCCCTTGTCTGCGAGTGCAGGTGTTCTTGTATCAATGGGAAGCTTTGCAAGAACGGGAATACCGAACTTTGCGGCAACCTCGTCGGTCTTGCCTTCACCGAAGATATAGTGCTTTTCGTCACACTTGGGGCAGGTGAAGTAGCTCATGTTTTCAACAAGGCCGACAATGGGAACGTTCATCATTGAAGCCATATTGATTGCCTTTGAAACGATAAGACCTACAAGATCCTGAGGTGTGGTTACAACGATAATACCGTCAACCTTAAGGCTCTGGAAAACAGTAAGGGGTACGTCACCTGTTCCCGGAGGCATATCAACGAACATATAGTCAACGTCGCCCCACGCAACGTCGGTAAAGAACTGCTGGATAACACCGCTGATTACGGGGCCTCTCCATATAACGGGAGCGTCCTGACTTTCAAGAAGAAGGTTGACACTCATAAGTCGGATACCTGTTTTTGAAACAGCGGGAATAATACCGGAGGCGTCTGCCTCAGCTCTGCCGTTGATGCCGAACATTTTGGGAATCGAGGGACCTGTGATATCTGCATCAAGAATTGCAACCTGGTTGCCTCTTGCCTGAACTGCACAAGCGAGCATAGCAGTAACAGAGGACTTACCTACGCCGCCCTTACCGCTGACAACTGCATAAATCTTTTTTATATCACTGTATTCATTCTGCTTAAGATGGGGATCCTTCTTCTCCTTGCAATCCGATGAGGAGCAGGATGAACAGTTACCTGAACATGAACTCATTTTATTACACTACCTTTCTTTGCTATGAGTTAAAATATGTCAACTTATATAATAATACACTTTTTACAATATGTCAAATCAAAGATAGTAAAAATTATAAATAAAAAGTTTTTGCTTGACCGCAGAGGGCTGCAATGCTATAATTATTTTAAAGATTTAATAAAAAGGACGTGTAAGCCTTGGCACAAAGAAAAAATACAAAGAAAAGAACCGCCAGCCGTTCCTCAGACAGCGCCACGGTCAAGCTTCTGCTTATATCAGTTGCGGCGGTCATTATTATAGTTTTTGCTTCAGTTATAGGTTTTATTCTCACCTCGGGTGAATCTCCCTCGCCCATTCTCGGTACCGTTACGCAGGAAACCACTACCGAGGAGGACAAAACCCCTGTCATCACCTCAACGGTGACTATCGGCTCCGCCGGAGACATTCTCATTCACAGTCCCCTTCTTGACGGTGCCGCCAAGGGTGACGGAAGCTACGACTTCAGCAAGCTTTTCACCTACGTTACACCCACCGCAAAGGAATACGACTATTTTGTTCTCAACCTCGAAACCACCCTTGCAGGTAACGAAAACAGAAAATACAGCACCTATCCCCGCTTCAACACCCCCGACAGTCTGCTTGACAGTCTGCTCGGTATGGGAACAGATATGCTTCTGACTGCAAACAACCACTCCTATGACACGGGTGCCGACGGCTTCCTTCGTACACTTGAAAGGGTTGACGCCGCAGGCTTTGACAGCACCGGCTCCTTCGCAGATGCCGAAGCAAAAAGATATCTTGTAAAAAGCATCGGCGGCATCAATTTCGGATTTATCTGCTACACCTATGAAACACCATACGACTCCGATACGGTAAAGGCTCTCAACGGTCTTCCTATGAACTCAACCACCTCACCCCTTATAAACTCCTTCGACTACGAACACATCGACACCTTCTATACAGATATTGAAAAGCAACTCGGTCTTATGAAGAAGGACGGCGCAGACGTTCTTGCGGTGTATATGCACTGGGGTGACGAATACAAGCTTTCCGCAAACTCGTGGCAGAAAAAAATGGCTCAGAAGCTCTGTGACCTGGGCGTCGACGTTATCATCGGCGGACATCCTCACGTTGTTGAGCCCGTAGAGCTCATCACCTCCACCGACGGAGAAAGCAAAACCGTATGCCTTTATTCAATGGGCAACTTTGTTTCAAATCAGAGAAGGAATCTTATGGGGCTCAAATCAGGCCACACCGAGGACGGTGCGATTTTTGAAATGACCTTCTCAAAATACAGCGACGGCTCCGTTTATTTTGAAGAGGTTGACGTTACTCCCACCTGGGTACACCTCTACAAGGAAAACGGCAAGCAGGTACACTCCGTTGTGCCTCTGAGCGAGAATATGGACGCCGCTTCCTTAGGTCTTGACAAAACCGATGCAGGCCTCACCAACGCCAAGGCCTCCTACGAAAGAACAATGACCCTTGTAGGTACAGGTCTTGACGACTGCAACAAATGGCTCGACACCATAGAAAGACCTGACGAGATATACAGACGTGCTCAGAACGAGGGAACGGAAACCACCGCCTCCGTATCCGAATAATAAACCAATCACACAGCCGTAAGCTCTCAGGCGGAGCTTGCGGCTTGTTTTTTATGCACAAAAGCCATCTGCATAAATATCGCAGAATATTGATTTTTCATTGTATTTATGCTAAAATCTAAAGGTATAAATAAAACATATAATCAGGAGGACTTCACTATGTTCAGGCTCTATGCAGAAATGACTGTCAACGGTGAAAAGGCTGTTCACAAAGACTTTGACAACGATAGCTTTTCATTCCGTCTTGAAGAAACAAAAGACAGCATCAAGGGTGTTTTCACAGCTAAAAAGGATATGACTATGTCAAAGCTTATCCTTAAGGATAAAAAGGATTTTGACGGTGACGATCTTTTCTATGCCAACGGCTATCAGGCATGGACCACCTCAAGAGAGTTTTCTAAAAAAGATAAGTTCGACGGACTTATGAAAATTGCAAAAATTTCAAAATTTACCGCTCACTTTGTAGGTCTTTCAGGTGACTATCATTTTGAAAAGTACTGCGAGGAGGGTAAGTTCCACGGCTATACCTACTGCTACTTCCGCAAAAAGGGAGAAAAGGAAATCAAGCTTTACGGCTCAAGAAGCGAGAGAAAGGGCTACACAATCTTTGAGGTTGATATGGACGACGATAAGTTCTATATCAAAAAGGACGTTGAGGGTCTTACTCTCAAGGCAGGTCAGGAATATGAAATGTTTGACATCGCAATTATCGAGGGCGGTATGGACGATGTAATGGATAAGTATTTCTTTGACTTTGTCGGCTGTAAAAAGCCCGCCATCGACCATCTTTCCGGCTATACCTCCTGGTACAACTATTTCCAGAACATAAACGAGGATATTATTCTCCGTGACCTTGACGGTCTTGACAGAGCGAGCGAAGAGGTTAACATCTTCCAGGTTGACGACGGCTATCAGGCCGCTGTCGGTGACTGGCTTATCACAGACACCAAAAAATTCCCTCACGGTATGAAATATATCGCTGACCGCATCCATGCAAAGGGCTATAAGGCAGGCATCTGGCTTGCACCCTTCTCGGCTCAGGTATCGTCAAAAATCGCCAAGGAGCATCCCGACTGGCTTCTCAGACACAAGCGCAACGGCAAGAAAATGCTCGGCTGTCAGGGCTGGGGCGGTGCGTACACACTTGATATTTACAATCCCGAGGTCCGTGAATATCTGAGAAAGGTTTTCGACACGATTCTCAACGACTGGGGCTTTGATATGGTTAAGCTTGACTTCCTTTACAGTCAGTGTATCGAGCCCAGAAACGGCAAGACCCGCGGTGAAATTATGTGTGACGGTGTTGATTTCCTTCGTGAGGTCTGCGGCGACAAGTGGATTCTCGGCTGCGGTGTGCCTATCGGTACATGTATGGGTATCTTCGACGCCTGCCGTATTTCCTGCGACGTTAACAAAAACTGGAAATTCGAGCTTCGCAAGAGCCTTAACATCAACTCAATCGTTACCTGTGTCAGAACAAACGCCGAAATGCCCTCATCACAGAATGCAATTACAAACACCATCTTCCGCAATCATCTTGACGGCAGAGCCTTCTGTAACGACCCCGACGTCTTCTTCCTTCGTGACATCAATATCGGCTATAATATGGAGCAGAAGCTCCTTCACGGTAAGGTCAACTCAATCTGCGGCAACGTTCTCTTCGTTTCCGATAATGCAGGCGACTTCGACGATGAGAGAATCGGATATCTTAAGGACTTCTTCAAGGACAAAGATTACAAGGTCAACTTTGCAGAATTTATCGGTAAAAACGATATCCGCCTTGACTTCACAGAGGACGGCAAAGAAAAAACACTCACCCTCAACCTTGATTCAGGCAAAAGCAACGTCCGTGAGATTCTTTAATTTAATAAAGACAACAACCGCCGAGGATTTCTCCCCGGCGGTAAGTTTTTCAAATTTACTGTTACCGTGGCAAAAAATAGGGATTTATCTGATAAAATGCTGTTTTGTGCCATTTTCAAAACTCCTTTTCAGATAATAGATAAAAGATAATAGAGAATAACGAATAGTTGAAGCGGCAATGAGCCGAAAAACATCTTTTATCTATTCAATATTATCTATTATCTCTTATCTTAGGCGAGCTTGTCTCGCCGCATCCGGCACCCCCTACGGGAATCGAACTCACATCTAATCCTTAGGAGTTTGTCCCAAGAGGTGTTTTTTCGTTCACTTTTCGTCACTCAAAAACCCTCACAAAAACTAATCTTATTAAAGATTCAAAAAATAAATCAAGTAATTAAAAAAGCAGAACATACAAAGTATAAAGCCACCGGTGTTCAAAACCGATGGCTTTGTTGTTTGTCTAAGCTTTTATTTTGAGATAATATTAACTCTTAAGATTATTAACAACACCCGTAAAGAGAGGTAAATTACCTTTTGAAATCACAAATACAAATGGTCTGTCAAGCACAAAATCTATTATTTCTTCAGGAGGCATAGCAGAACCTGCGCCGGGAATTTCTATATATGTTGCAGCCTTTACGCCTTTTTCGTCGATTTCAACTCTTGCTGACTGATTAACTGCAGAAACATACACAGGTGAATCAGAGGTGATTGCTGTAAAATCTGAGCTTTCCATATCAAAGACTTTGGTTACACCCATTCTGCCGAGTCCGTCTTTTAAGTTTACTGTGGAAGAAACGTCAAACTTAGGTACAGAGAGATTGACCTTCATATACTTCTTGTTTTGCCATCCTTCTTCACCACTGCCTGAAGAAATCATTTCTCCGTAAGCACCGCCATTTAACATATCAGCAGTTGTTTTTCCTTCATCGGGAAGAATAAACCACATAGTGCTTCCGTTTTTAAGGCTTAATGCTACTGCACTGTAATCATCATGCCAATAATAATTCATCTGACAGAGCTTTTTGTTCATATAGGTAACATTGGTATCACCGTTAACACCGTGGAAAATATTGTTAGTATTGTTTTTGCTGTTAAACTCATCACTCCATTTAGCTTGGTAGAAGAGTGTTGAATAGAGAGCAAGAATTGTGTCTGGAGATAATTCTAATTTATCGGTTCTGTCTTTTAACATTCCGCCTGTGTTTTTATTAAGCCAATTACCTATTGCCTTGTTTGCACTATCACTGCCAAGGTCAGTCTGATATACTGAAGCATAATAGTGATATGCAAGGTTATTCATAGCATCCTGATTGTAATTAAGTCCGTCTTTAAGCCAAAGAGAATTTGCTAATGTGGATATTTCATTTCCGTCATCCTCATATACAGATTCCCAAATTGCACTGACTTGACTTCTGAGCGATTCAATATCTTCGATACCGAATAAATCTAAAATTTCCTTACGGCTGTTACCGTCTGTTATTTCGGCAAGCATTGCAAGGCCGATATAAGCATTTATAGGTGACCATAAGGCGTTTTCGTTGTTCTGTGAAGCAAGAAATTCAGCTGATGCTTCTGTGAAAAACTGTGACAGGGAAATAGCAGCGTTTTCTCTAGTGGTTCTTCTATGGTCTGTTTCAGCCTTCCATAATTCTACATCTGCCATATAGCTTTCTCTGTCTTTATAATCATCAAGGTCGGGATGCTCCATAATACGTGCATCACCGGGAAGAGCAATGGCATTTGCTGTAATTACAGGTGTATTGAGAAAAGAGCTGATGCAAATTACAACTGCTAAAACAGCAGCAACCGCACCTATCCAATAAGGTCTTTTTCTCATTTTCTTCGGAGCGTTTTCAGTTTCCGTTACATATCTGTCGTCTATTTTATCCAAAACTTCCAATACGTGCTTACGCCTCATAGTAATAACCCTCCTTAATAAGATGTTCTTTTAATTTTGCTCTGATGCGGTTTAATCGTACCGAAACAGCACCGCTTTTTGTGTTGACGGATTTAGCTATATCCTCAACTGCATCTCCGTACCAATACCGACGCATAAAAATATATCTGTTTATATCGGTGTCTTGTTTTAAAAAGTTATTTATGGAGTCAGCAATTTCCTGAACAATAACAGCCTGTTCAGGGTTAATATCATTATCAGGTAAACAAGCACCAAGCTCGTCCAAGGATACATTATAACTGTTGTTTCGTTTTTCTGCTGAAAGATATTCTAACCGTTTCAGCGCCATGTTTCTTCCTGTTCGATATACATAAGGAGCCAAAGGGTCAGGTTCTTTAGGTGGTATTGCATTCCAAATGGCAAGATATGTATCATTTGTTGTTTCTTCTGCATCGTGATGATTACCAAGAATGTTCATTGCGATTTTGTATAAGGTGTTACCGAAACGCACCCTCAATGCTTGAATTGCCTCATCAGCTCTCGCAAAGAAAAGTCTTATTATTTGTTTATCATCCATCTAAAAACCTCCTTTCACTTATATAAACCGATTTATATGCTTCATCTTACATAAATTTTAGCATTATTTTCTGCTAAATACAATATTTCTTATCTTTAAGAACACACGGACAAAAAAAATTGTGTTTGTCTAGAAAAAATATGTGATACTTGTTAGAAAATATAAACTGCACTTTTAATTTTTGATTTTCTTTTATGTGACAATATTAACATAATAACTATCACCTTTTCATTAGCAGTTTTTTCAAAGGGCAAAAATCAAAAATTAGCAGGAAGCTGGTTTTTATTAGCAGAGGGACATTCTGATAATTGTTTTACAAAATATAAAAAGCCGAAATTCCTTGTAAAATCAAGTTCTTCGGCTTTTATTTATTTTCTTTTGCGGTTTTCAGTGTAGAAATAAGTATTCTTTTAATTTCAAGGCAGTCATCCAGCAAGGAATTACCTTCCTTATCGGTTATGTATTCAGATAAAATCAAAAGTCTTAACCAATATTCTGTCTCAGCGGTTTCTTTCAGAGAAATCTGCAGCTTTGCTATAAAATCAGCCTTGCTCTGACCGTAAATCGCTTCGTTGGCATTTGCACCTATCGATGTCGCACTGCGGACAATCTGCTTAGCGATAACTGTTTCTTTTTTCTCTTTGGTAAGATATTTATTGAGCTTTACTATTCTTGCGGCAAACAATAGGGATTTATCTAATAAAATGCTGTTTTGTGCCATTTTCAAAACTCCTTTTCAGATAATAGATAAAAGATAATAGAGAATAACGAATAGTTGAAGCGGCCATGAGCCGAAAAATATCTTTTATCTATTCAATATTATCTATTATCTCTTATCTTAGGCGAGCTTGCCTCGCCGCATCTGGCACCCCCTGCGGGAATCGAACCCACATCTAATCCTTAGGAGGGATTTATTCTATCCATTGAACTAAGGAGGCTTGTTTCAGCACCTATTGATTTTACCATTGTTTTTTGTATATGTCAACCGCAAACGAAAACACTTGTTATAATTTTGCTGTGTTTTCATTTTTTTAATATTTAGCGTTATACAATGCTTTTTCATTTCACTTATATTAACAAATAATGAACATTCAGCCCTTGCTCTTCATTTTGCCTTTATTATATGGTATAATTCGCCGTTAGAATATCAAAGTTTTTACACCTTGATTACATTACTTTTTATATATATTTCAGGAGGAAAAGTAAAATGAAATTACCCCCTATTGTTCCCGGCGCAAGAATTGAACAGTACCCCGAAACCACCATGTTCGGTGCTATCGAGGCCGCCGCAAAAAGACTCCCCGATGCCCCTGCTATCGACTTTATGGGAAAAATCATTACCTACAAGACCTTTGTAGAAAGAATTGAAACGGCAGCAGGCGCACTGCTTAAGTACGGAATAAAAAAGGACGACAGAGTTACAATCTGTATGCCCAACACACCTCAGGGTCTTATCTGTCTTTACGCTCTTAACCGTATCGGTGCAGTCGCAAATATGGTGCATCCCCTTTCTTCACAGAAGAACATCACCTTCTATCTTGATTATTCCGAAAGTAAGATGATTCTTACTCTCGACCAGTTTTATGAAAAGGTAAGAAAGGCAGTTGACGAATCATCAACAGACGCTACAATCCTTACCGCACGTATTCAGAACGAGCTTCCCTTCCCCAAGTCCGTGCTTTATAAGTACGCCAAGAACAAGGCAAATCTCAAGTTCCCCACCAAGGACACAGACCTTGTATGGGCAGACTTTGAAAAGACAGGCGCAGGCGTTGCTCTTCCTCCCGTTGAGTTTGACAAGAACAAGACTGCCGTTATCCTTTACAGCGGCGGCACAAGCGGTACTCCCAAGGGTATTATGCTTTCAGACTTCAACTTCAATGCTCTCGGCTGTCAGGTAGCTGAAATCGCAGGCTGTAAGCTTGACTACGGCACAAAGTTCCTTTCGGTTATGCCTATTTTCCACGGCTTCGGTCTCGGCATCGGCATTCATACCGTGCTTCAGAACAACGCCCTTTCAATTCTTATCCCCCAGTTCACAAAGGAGAGCTACGCAAAGGCCGTTCTTAAGAACAAGCCCAACTTCATCGCAGGTGTTCCCACTCTTTACGAGGCACTTTTAAAGGTTGATATCTTCAACGGTAAGGATCTTTCCTTCCTCGTGGGCGTATTCAGCGGCGGCGACTCTCTCAGCCCCGAGCTCAAAAAGAGAGCAGACGCCTTCCTTAAGGAGCACGGCGCAAACGTACAGATAAGAGAGGGCTACGGTCTTACAGAATGTGTTACCTGCTCATGCGTAACCCCCGTTGACAGATCAAAGGAGGGCTCAATCGGTCTTCCCGTACGTGATATGATTTACAAGGTTGTTGAGCCCGGCACCTTCAATGAGCTCCCCAGAGGCGAAATGGGTGAGCTTATCATCTCAGGTCCAACACTTATGCTCGGCTATATGAAGGCTCCCGAGGAAAACGCAAAGACACTCCGCACCGACGAAAACGGCGTAACCTGGATGTTCTCAGGCGATATGGGCTATATGGATGAGGAAGGCTTCATCTACTTCAAGCAGAGAATCAAGAGAATGATAGTCACAAGCGGCTACAACGTTTATCCCACTCATATCGAAAACATTCTCGACAAGCACGAGGCAGTTGATTACTGCTGTGTTATCGGCGTAAAGGACGACTACAGAGTTCAGAGAATCAGAGCTTATATCGTTCTCAAGCCCGGCTTCGAAAAGAGCGAGGAAACAAAGCAGAGCATTCTCAACCATTGCAAGCTTTACCTCGACGCTTACGAAAAGCCCCGTGAAATCATATTTAAAGACGAGCTCCCCAAGACTCTTGTAGGTAAGGTTGCTTACCACACTCTTGAGGAAGAAGCAGAAAAGGAGATGGCTACTGTATGACCTTTCTTGAAAAGCTGAAAGTACGCAGAGGCTACAATTTTAACCGTATCGTTACCATGACCCTTATCAATATTCTCAAGGGCAAGGTTATCAACGAAAACAACGTTCATCTTGAATATTATAAGCCCAAGCACAAGAGCTTCATTTTCATCTGCAATCATACCGAGTCCTTTGACCCGGGCTATGAAATGGCCGCAATGAGAAAGTATATCCGCTACGTTGCCTCAGACCATACGACGAGAATGAAGACCGGCTGGATTTACACAATCATCGGCGGTGTTATCATCAAGCACAGAGAAAGACCCTCTTCGGAGCTTACCGATAACATCATAAAGAATCTTAAGGCAGGCATTCCCGTAGGTCTTCACGCTGAAGGCGCTATGACCTCAAACGGTCAGACAGGCTTTATTTCAGAGCACACGGGTCAGCTTGTAAAGGATTCGGGTGCAGCTCTTATCACCTACCGCTTCGTAGGCGGCTACCTCAGAAAGCCCCGTTGGGCAGAAAATCCCAGAAGCGGCCCCATCATCGGTCACGTTGTAGGTGAATATTCCCCCGAGGAGCTCGCAAAGATGAGCGTTCAGGAAATCACAGAGCTCATCAGACGTGATACATACGTAAACGTTTACGACGAGCAGAAAAAGGATCCCAAGGAATATGCAGGTGAAAACCTTGCAGAGCACGTTGAAAGAATCCTTTACGTTTGCCCCAAGTGTAACAAGGTAGGCACTCTTCACTCAAAGGGCAACTCTCTCACCTGTGACTGCGGCTACAGCGTTGATATGGGTACTGACGGTCTCTTCCACGATACAGGCTCAGGTCTCATTCACGATAACGTTCTCTCATGGGATTTATGGCAGAGAGACATCTGGAAGGAAAGAGTTCTCGCAGCAGAAAAGGGCGAATGTATCTTCTCTGAGGAAGGTCAGATTGTCAAGAAGGTTGACGGCGACGAGGACACCGTTCTTACGGAAAACGCTAAAATCAGCCTTTACCCCGAAAAGTTCGTTGTTGAATACGATAACGAAACAATCACAATGGATATGGACAAAATCAAGCAGGTTTCCCTTTCACATAAGGATGCCCTTCTTATTGTTGACGATAAGATTTTCCTTGATATCAGATGTCATATCCCCCGCTCACCCAACAAGTATATCGCCGCATGGAGATATCTTACAGGTAAGGAATATTATTAAAATCAAAAGCTCCCCCTCGAGGCGCACTCCGTAAGGAAGTGCGCCTCAGTTATGTTCGCCTGACGGCGAGTGATATTGCTTTGCAGTGATATTATGCTATGCATAGTGATATTGTCCTTCGGACAGTTTATGGGGCGAATATAATATCACTGAAACCGGAAGGTTTCAATAACACTTTTGCCAATAGGCAAAAATATCACTGCAAACGACAGTTTGCAATATCACTTTACCTGCTGAGAAAGATATTCTTTGTTTTCGGCAAATATTACCTTTCTCAAAGTATGTAACCCACTATGACACTTTCACAATTTTTGTGTAAAGTGTCATTTGTTTTGGTGGAACAAAAACCAAGAGAGACAACTTCTTTACGAAGTGTCTCTCTCGGGGAGCTTTTTTTGTTATATGAATATTCACCTTTCAATTCACTCTCGTGACCGTAAGTGTTCCGTCCTTAACCTTAAAGCCTATTTCGTGTCCTACAAGCTCAAAGCCGTATTCTCTGTCAGAATCTGTCTTATAGGTCGGTCTCGGGTCATCGGCAAGCACAGCCTTCAGCAGCTCTCTTTTACCCTCAGGAATTTTTTCAAGAAGCGCCTCGGGGAAAACTACGTTGAGGGTTCTGTCCTTTGTTGCTTCCGCAAAGCCGCCGACCGCATCGGGTATACTGTCAGCAAAGGGAAGGTAGGGCTTGACGTCATAAATAGGTGTGCCGTTCATAAGGTCTGCACCCCTGACGTAAAGAACGGGGCCGAACTCGTCAGTATATTCGATTTTTTCGAGCCTTACTGCAGAAAGACCTATATTATTAGGTCTGAAGGGTGAGCGGGTGGCAAAAACGCCTACTCTTTTGTTTCCTCCGAGCATTGGCGGTCTTACCGTAGGACTCCATTCCTCTCTTACCGCCTCGGAAAACTGCCACAAAAGCCATATATGCGAAAAGCCCTCAAGCTCACGGAAGGCCTCCTTGACTCTGTATTCCTTTTCAAAAATGATTCTGCCTTCAGCTTCCGCTATAATACCGCTTTGACGCGGTATGCCGAACTTGGTTGTGAAATCAGTTTCTATATGAGCAATGATTTTCATTGTACCCACCTGCCTTTTTCAGAATTATACAACACAAGCAAGCTCAAGTCAACTTATTGATAAAAAGAACCCCGCCGTAATCCGACGGGGTTGATGTGTTTTTTTAAGCGGTTTATTTGCTGAGCATACCGTGGTAACGGCCCATCCAATAGGGAAGTGAATAGGTTGTTGAGCCTTCCATTTCATAAATGTTGTGGCAGTTATCCATTTCATAGGTTGAGCCGTTATACTTATGAAGTGCTCTTTCGTCGGCAGGTGCAACCTTGAATTCGAGCTTGCCCATACCGAGAACGATGCCTACCATTTTGAGAATCTGGTTGTCTGAATCCCAGAAGAGGGGCTTATATGCGTTGGGGTCAAATGAAAGCTCGCTTGTTCCGCCGATGCCTACGTCGTCAAGGTCAAGCTCCTGAACGTCGTCACGCTTTGAGTTTGAGGCGAGATATCTTCTCAGGTCAATAGGATGTCTGCTGAGTACCCACTGAGCGGTATCAACAAGGTCGTTGCCGTAAATATCCTGCTTCGTTTCGTTGGGATATGCAAGCTGATAAATGTAATACCAGAGTGCATTTTCGCTGTACTGAATTGAGAACCACCAATCCTCAAGAGCCTCACGGTAATAGCCTATAAGCTCCTCGTCATCCTCAAGCTGGAAGAGAAGATAGAAGGCAAGCATTGCCATTTCCTCATCGGAGTAGTTGATAATGATTCTGTGGAGGGTGTTGAAGGTGGGAGTGCCCACGATAGGTCTTAAGATAAAGCCGAGAATGGGAGAAACGCTGTTTGCATATTCAAGAATTGACATCTGATAACGCTCTCTCTGCTGAGTCATAACCTCTGCATACTGATAGCCTTCATCAAGGGCTGCCATTCTGTATTCATCCTCCCACTTCTGATTGCCTGTAACGTAAGCGGCAACCTTGAAGGCACAGAGAAGCACCATTGAGTTAAGTGCTGCACCGCCGAGATTCTGACCGTTATGGAGATAGCTTCTTGAGAACTTACCCCATGTTGTGGGCTGACCTGAGCCGTCAACAAGACAGTAGGAGTTGTCAACGAGGTGCTGTGCGAACTTTTCAAGAGTATTGCTGATAAGTGCTGCAAGCTCGGGATCCTCGGGACCGAGAATATCGTAAGCAAGCTTATAAAGGAAGAGATGACCGATAATTTCGTCAGAGCTTGTATCGCCCTTATAGAAAATATCCTCAATGTTGTAATTTGCACCTATAAGGTCATTCCAGAGTCTTTCGGGAATTTTGCCTGAAGCGTCAACCTTGAGACCGCGGTAGTTTTCGTTATGAAGAAGGAAGTCGCTGCCGTCGCCATAGGTCTTGGTTGAAACACCTGTTGCCGTGCCGTCACCGTTGTGTGACCAGTAAGCATATGCGTTGAAGTCGCCGTTTTCATTCTTGAAGGAGTAGGTTCTTGCCCAGAAGCCCTCAAGAAGGCGGGTGCGCTTTGCATAGTCGGCATTGGGATTGGTCTGGTTGTTGTCCCAGCCCTCTGTGTTGTAAATCTTAAGATGGTCCTCATCCTGAATATATGAGCTTACGCCCCATCTCATATAGTTTTTATGCATATCATCGAACATCTTTGCAGGGCTGTTGTAGGGAATGTTCCATGAATAGTCACCGCCGTTGAGAAGTGCGATATCTGTATAATACTTACCTGTTTCGGGGTCTGTTACAGAGCCGTTTCTCTGAAGACGGTAGTAGGCCTCTGTTGTGCCCTCACGCATTGAGATGTACGTAAGGAAAAGAACTGCCTCGGTTGAAAGAGTAGCGATTCTTCTTGCTTCCTCGATTTCCTCGGGAGTTGCATCGGGATCGTCACGTAAAACAGCATAGCGCATAAGCTCACCGCCGCCGTACATTGATGTCCAGAGACCGTCGTTATCGCTTTCCTCGGGCTTCCACTTACCGTCGATAAAGTAAGCATTGGAAACCATACCTCTTCTTGCAACGTATTTCTGAGTTTCGGCGCTCATATGAGCAGCCTTGTCGGTACCGTCGAGCTCAACCATTTCGATATGTGTATAGCCCTCTGCCATAACGGTCCAGATACCCTCACCGCCGTCAGGGAAGATAGCGAGCACCTTGCCGTCGGTTGTATCTGCAGAGTAGAAATATCTGTCGCCCATAAAGCGCTGCTCTATGTCACGGGGATTACTTGCATTTTCGTCTGTGCGAAGAACGCCGTAGTCGGTAATTTTCCATACCGCACCGTCAGCAGTGGTGACTGTCTGAGCATTCTGATATGTACTTTCATTCTTTACAGAAGAGGGAACAGCTGAGCTGTCGTTTTTCGCATAACGGGTAACGATTTTCTGAAGAACATCGTTTTCTTCGATGGCTTCACCTGCGAAGTCATGCTTTTCTTTCTTTATGCTTTGTGATTTTGTCGCTTCTGATGTTACCTTGAGAACAACACAAGAAGTGAGTCCCTCAGATGTTTGTGCGGTGATAGTGGCTGTACCCTCCTTGATAGCGGTAACTCTGCCCCATTCATCAACAGTGGCTACATCGGCAGGGTCAGTGCTCCATGTGAGAACACGGTTGGTGACACCGAATGAGAAAACAGCTTCAACTGTTCTTGAGTCGCCGATGTTCATTTCCCAATTTTCAGGAACGACCAATCTCAATGTTTCTTCGCGGCCAAAACTCAAAGCAGCAGCGGGAATACACATTGAAAACATCATAATAACTGAAAGGACCAATGCAATTGTATTTTTCATATTTCTTCCTCCTTAATCAGTGGCACAACAGTCCACACTGTTTATATTATTATAACATCTCATTAAAGGAAAAGCAATACTATTTGATTTCTCATACAGAAAATTATATTAAGTTTTATAACAGTGAAAGACCACATAAGATTAACCGGAACCGAACTCCAAACGACACATAAAACGAGCATTTCAACAAAAATAATAAGGCGCGAAAATATCGAACCGATATAGTTCCTTTTACTTGCTATTTCAGCTTTTAAGCACAGAGTTCCGGACTTTTTGAATTTAACGGTTCGATTAAATAAAAATAAGGAAGTGCCGCAAAGCCTCTTACTTACTGTGGTTATAAAAAGTAAAAGACATCTCAATCGAACCGCATT
>JAZNIH010000090.1:0-79681 GCA_045577395.1 Acutalibacteraceae bacterium
GTCTGTATTATAATAACGGTCATCAATCCAAGCAGAACCCTCCGTAGCTTCGGCGGATGTAATTTCATAACCGTCGGGAAGAATGTATTCTGTTACATGCCAGAAAGTTGCTCCTGCATAGGGCTGATAGCTCCAATAAGATTCAGACATATATTCCTTCTCATCTAAGGATAAAGGCTTGGAGAAAACAAATTCGTAATTGTTGTCAAATTTAGCTATTACACTGTCATTCGGAGAAACATAATAGTATGTAGAAAAACCGTTCACACCAACTTTAGTCAGCGTAATATCAAAATTCACTTTTCTGTTTTTATAAATAGTGCTGATTGTTATTTCCACATTTTCATCTGTCTGCAGATCAGGTCTCCATGCGATTCCGTACAAGCTGTTTTCATCTGCTTCTGAAGCTATTTCATTTGCCGTTCCGTCTGAAACCTTATAGCCCGCAACCTCATACATTTCATCAACATATAAGTGCATTTCAGCATAGCCTATGGCACTGCTCAACAGATTGTATTCCCATACGAGACTGTTATTTTTATATGGATTTTGCTCAAAAAACTCCTTTGCTGCTCCAACGTTCAGCACTGCATAATCGTTGCTTCTTACGGTATATTTTTCAGTGCCTTTGTACATATACATCTTTTGAAATCCGTCGTGAAAGAGAATGGTAACAGGGTCGTGCTTATCCGATTGAATTTTGATTGCACCGCTGAACTGAGGCTCATGCATAGGGTCAACTACTCCGTCAGCCAGCTTGCCCAAATTGAGAGAATTGAGGAAGGATGTAATTTCGTTATAGCTGAACACCTGATCGGATTTAGCAACAAAATAATTATCTGTGACATCTGTTCCCTCATAAACCGTATACGTATGAGCCGATAAAACAATGTCATTCATATTAAAATTAAACTCAGTAATATCATCAATACCGTCAATTTGATTATTACCGCCGTTTTGAATTATTCTATTGAGCTTGAACACACTCATTATTCCGCCATCGGAAAAGAATTGTACAAGATAAACAGAACCGTTGCTCTTTTGCAGAAATATACAATCAGAAACCTCATAAGCATTTTTGATACTGCCGATGTTGAGCTTTTCACCATAATTTTTAATAGCCGTTTCAAGATCCTCGGCTGTGTAGTCAGATTCTTTAAGAACACCGAGCTCGTCTGTTGTACCGTCACCGAAAGTTTTGTAAACCTTACCGTCAGGGGTAATATCAAAAACAAGCTCGTTACTTTTTGTTTCCTTGTCTGCGCTCACTACATAACTATATAAGCACTTTCCAGTTTCGTATCTGCTATTGTAAATAGTAGAATTAACGGGATTCGTAAGAAAACAGACTGCTGCGGTAATACTTACAATAACAGCAACAACAATCACCCAGAAGGCAGGCCTTCTGTAATTGAGCACAGATTTGATTCTTTGCTTCACACCGACCTCACCGAAGGCTATCGGACAGGCGGCAATCATTCGTCTGTTTACACTACAAGAAAGAAGCGCCTGTGAATAATCTGCCCTTCCTTCTCTGTCGAGCTGCTTTACAACCTTTTCATCGCAGGCGAGCTCAATATCACGGCACAAAAGAATATAACCGAGCCACACCAAAGGATTAAACCAATGAAGTGTAAGAATCAGAAAGCCGACCGGCTTCCACAAATGATCCTTACGGTGTATGTGAGCGTTTTCGTGTGAAACAACATAGTTTAAATCCTTACCGTCAATATTAAAAGACAGATATATTTTCGGTCTGATTATGCCAAGAACAAAGGGTGAAGCCACAGATTCACTCTGATAAATGTTATCACGGAGTAAAACCGCCGTTCCGATTCTTCTTTTCAGACCCAAAAAGCTGACAAGAGTATAAATCAGCATAGCTGCCATACCGATAAGCCAGACGCCTGCAAGATAAGGAAAAACGAACTGAAACAGATTAACGTCCTTTTCAGGCTGAAAAGATACTGTTGCTTCGCTGATAATCGGATTGATAACATTGTCAATAACCGCAACTCCCGAATCTATAACAGGCTGATTTATTGCAACCTCGGGATTGATTGTCTGCGAGCTGGGTATCAGGCTTAATGCACTTTCAAAAGAGAAGGGGCACACAAGACGAACGGCGACAACTCCCCAAAGCAAAACGTTTATCCATTTAGGTGCTTTTTTCAGCAGCAATCGGAACATCAGCACAGCCAAAATAAACCAGCTTGCCGATATACTCATATTGACAAAGTTTACAAACAGCTCGCTCATTACCGTTCTCCTTTCCTATACATATCAATCATCATTTGGATTTCATCGATTTCCTTTTCTGATATTTTCTTTCTCCTTGTAAAAGCCGCTATAAATGCAGGAAGTGACCCTTCAAAGGTTTCTTCAACAAACTTTTCACTCTGTCGGGAATTAAATTCCTCCTTACTGATAAGCGAGGTAACTGTCCCCTGCTCATTCTGAAAAATGCCTCTTTCACAAAGCTTTTTGAGTACGGTATAGGTTGTACTCTTTTTCCAACCGAGTGTTGCTTCGCATATTTTTACGAGCTCACCCGATGCTATGGGCTCACTCTGCCAGATTATATCTGCAAATTTCGCTTCGACAATACCTAATTTCATTTCTTCCATAAGCTTACCTCCTTGGTCTATCATCAGTAGACTACATTCAGTCTATCACTAATAGACCGAATTGTCAAGTGCTTTATCTGCAGATTTAACTTGATTTTAGTTTGATTTTAAGGTATAGTTATGAGAACAAAAGGAGTTGACAAAATGATTTTAATTCTTGCAGTAATTTATATAGTTTTTATATCCCTCGGCCTGCCTGACTCACTTTTCGGAGTCGTGTGGCCTGTTATACATACAGAATTCGGCGTAAGTGAAAGCTTTGCCTCGGTCTACGGTGTTATAATAAGCGTTTGCACCGGAGGTGTAAGCTTTGTTTCAGGTACTCTTATCAGAAAATTCGGCACAAGCAAGGTTACATTTTTTTCAATATTGCTTACAGCGGCAGGTCTTCTGGGTATAAGTATTTCGCCCAACATTGCCGTAATGGTAATTTTTTCAATCATTATGGGTTACGGTGCAGGAGCTATTGATACAGGTCTGAACAACTTCGTTTCTCTGCATTACAAGGCAAGCCATATGAACTGGCTTCATTGCTTCTGGGGTGTAGGTGTTACATTAAGCCCTATGATTATGTCAGCCTTTCTCGGCGACGGTGAGGGTCAATGGAGAAACGGATACCGTATCGTTGCCGCTATGCAGCTTGCCATCGGTCTGATAGTGCTTCTCTCTCTTAAAAAATGGAAGAAAATCGAAACGGGTGATTCCTCCGCAGAAGAAACCAATGAAGAAAAGTCAATTAAATTCCTTGATATTTTTAAAATAAAAGGCGTAACAACAGGCATTCTTTCTCTCGGTGCATATTGCAGTATGGAGTTTCTTCTCGGCACTTGGTGTGCCACCTATGCGGTCAATGTTTTTGCAATGGCCCCCGAGGATGCGGCTAAATGGGTTTCACTTTATTACGGCGGTATTATGGTAGGCCGAATCATCGCAGGCTTCGTTTCTATGAAGATTTCCGATAACAACCTTATCAGGGGCGGTATTGTCCTTTCCTTACTCGGAATAATACTCTTTGCCCTCCCCATAGGAGAAAGCTCTCTTATCGGACTGCTTCTCATCGGTATCGGCTTTGGTCCCGTCTTCCCGAGTGTTCTTCACAGTATCCCCGAAAGACACGGTGCAACCTATTCGGCAGATATTACCGGCTTTCACATGGGCGGCGCTTACGCCATAGGCTTCGGTATTCAGCTTATTTACGGCTTTATCGCAACCGCAACAACCTTCAGAATCACACCCTATGTTTTAGCTGCGCTTTGTGCAGGCCTATGGATTTTAAACGAAGTAACAATTAAAAAGACGAGAAAAAATAATAACTGAATAAACAAAAACCTCACAAGCTATTACTTGTGAGGTTTAATTTTACGTAGCTTCTTCAGCAATTTCAATCATCTCATCAGCAACGGGTGGTGTGTTTTTATTTACGTCATTTCTTATAAGCTTATAGAGAGTTGACGCAACAGGCACACCGATAAGCATACCCATAATACCGAAGAGAGTTCCGCCGACGGTAACTGCCGCAAGCACCCAAAGGCTCGGAAGACCCATCGATGAGCCGACGACCTTAGGATAAATGATATTGCCCTCAAAATTCTGAAGAACAATAAGGAAAACAAGGAAAATGAGCGCCTTTGCAGGAGACTCCATAAGTATAAGGAATGCACCTATACCGCCGCCGATAAGACCGCCGACAACAGGGATGAAGGCCGTAACACAAATCACCGTACCTATCATAACCGCATAGGGCAGACCCAATACAAGCATACCTATCGTACAGAGCGAGCCGAGAATAAGTCCCTCGGTAAACTGTGCAACGATAAACTTATGAAACGAATCATCTGCAACGCTTAAAACGTAGGTGATTTTTTCTTTGATTTTTGACGGAAGATATCTGTTTGCCATTCTTTTAATCTGAGATGCAAGCTTTTCCTTTGCAGAAAGAACATACGCCGAAAAAATAATTGCAAGCACAAAGGTTGTTGTTCCGCTGACTACACTTGAAACCGTTGAAGTCACAACACCTACTACGCTTCCGATTCCGCTGGAAACAGTAGAGATAATTTCTGAGCTTTTTTCCTTCCAGTCAATTTCCGAAAGCATTTCGATAATATCTTCAGGCACAAAGTCGAACTCGGCAAGCTTCAGCACAACGTTCCCGTAAAAAGCAGGTATCTTATCAAAAAGAATAGTGACACACTTTGTTATCTGAGGAACGACAAGAGCCGTCACAACTGTTAAAACAGCAACAAGAGTAAGATATGCAAAGGTGAGACACACTCCCCTTCTTGATGCCTTAACGAGCTTCTTTTGTGACCTCGGAAAAAAGTGTCTTTCATAAAAGCTCATAAGTATATTAAGAGGATAAGCCATAACCGCACCGACAAGAACAGGCATAACCGCACCGACAACGCCCTTCAGAAAACCTGAAAAGGAGGGCCAGTAGTATATGCATAGATAAACGCCGAACACGGTTACACCGAGTCTCAGACAGGTTTTAAAATCTATCTTTTTCATATTATTTCACCTAAGCGAAACATTCCGCCGGTAAAAAGCGCCTGCGGAATGTTTGTTTAAATTTAATTATTTGTCCCAGGGGAAGGTGTACTGTGTAAGACCGAGGTCCTCACGTACCTTATTCATTTCAGCCTGAACTGACTCATTGATGGGAACACCGCTGTCCTTTCTCTGAAGCCAGATTTCGTATTCCTTTTCACCTGCGGTGTAGATTCTCTCTTCACCGGGAGCCTTCTTGGAAGCTCTCATTGAACGGATGATATCGCCTGCCTTCTTTCTTGCGATTTCTTCGCCGAGGAAGTGGTTGGTATCGATAGCGATAAAGAAGTGACCGAGATGATAGGGACGGATATTGCCTTCTTCATCCTTACCGTCAAGATCCTTACCGTACATACCGTCCTGAAGGATTGATGAAAGGAATTCTACGAAAAGAGCAAAGCCGTAGCCCTTATAACCGCCGAGTGCTTCGCCGATACCGCCGAGTGTTGTAAGAGCAGCTGTGCCCTGACGAATCTTTTTGAGAGCCTCACCTGAATCACCTTCTACAGGATTACCCTCAAGGTCGATAACAGTACCGGGATGGATATCCTCGCCGATTCTTGCATAGTATTCAACCTTACCGTTCTGAGTGATTGATGTTGCACAGTCAAAGTTGAAGTCAAACTCTTCATCGGTAGGTACACCGAGTGTAAAGGGGTTAGTACCGAACATACCCTCAACACCGAAGGTGGGAGCAACTGAAGGACGTGCATTTGTACCTGTCATACCGATACAGCCTGCCTTTGTTGCCATTGTGGTGTAGTAGCCTGCGATACCGTAATGTGTTGAGTTACGAACCGTAACCATACCCATACCGTACTTCTTAGCCTTTTCGATAGCCATGCTCATAGCCTTATAGCCGATAACCTGGCCCATACCGTGATGACCGTCAACAACAGCTGTTGTTTCGGTTTCCTTAAGAATTTCAAAGTTGGTTGTGGGGAACTGAATTCCTGCATGGATACGGTCAATGTAAACGGGCTTAAAGCGGTTACAGCCGTGTGATTCGATACCGCGTCTGTCAGATTCAAGAAGAACGTCGGTTACGATTTCAGCTTCATCAGCGGGCACGCCCACACCGATGAAAGCATCTTTAACAAAGTCATGTGTTGTTTTCCAGTCAAGGATCATTTTGGGCATTTTTATTCACTCCTATAAAATATTTGCAATTTATTATTACCATAAATCAGCGTGTTAAAGCTGAGTTTATTCTTTTTCTTCCCAGTTCATAGCACGGGTAACAGCTTTTTTCCATCCGGCATACTTGATATTTCTCTCTTGAAGCGGCATCTCAGGTGTAAAGACCTTGTCAACCTCACGGTTCTGCTGAATATCCTCAAGGTTTTCCCATACTCCGACAGCAAGACCTGCAAGATAAGCGGCACCGAGTGCGGTGGTTTCAACAGTTTTGGGTCTGTCAACCTTAACCTGAGCCATATCTGCCTGAATCTGCATCATAATGTTGCTGACAGAAGCACC
Source organism: Acutalibacteraceae bacterium (assembly GCA_045577395.1). GTDB lineage: Bacteria > Bacillota > Clostridia > Oscillospirales > Acutalibacteraceae > UBA6857. The sequence goes on from JAZNIH010000090.1 coordinate 6,657, forward strand.
GCCGTCAACACGAAGCTCAGAAATGTCAATGCCTGAGTCATCCTTCATAGCTTCAAGAAGGTCGGTCATCTGATATGTGATTGATTCGAGAACTGCTCTTGCGATATGCTTTCTGTTTACGCCTCTTGTAAGACCGACAATACAGCCTCTTGCATACATATCCCAATAAGGAGCGCCGAGACCAGTGAAGGCGGGAACAAGATAGCAGCCGTTTGCATCGGGAACACTTTCAGCAAGCTCGTCACATCTCTTGGGGCTGTCGATAAGCTGAAGCTCATCACGAAGCCATTTGATAACTGAGCCCGCATTGAAGGCTGAGCCTTCGATTGAGTAGGTAGTCTTTCCGTTGAGGCTCCATGCTACACCTGTGAGAAGGCTGTTCTTTGAGGTTACGCGGTTTTCACCGGTGTTCATAAGAAGGAAGCAGCCTGTTCCGTAGGTGTTCTTGGACATACCTGCATCAAAGCAAGCCTGACCGAAAAGTGCTGAGGGCTGATCGCCGATTGCACCGCAGATGGGTACACCTTCAAGCTCTTCGATACCGATAACACCGCTTGCAACCCAACCGTAAACCTTGCTTGAAGGCACAGGCATGGGAAGTATACCCATAGGTATACCGAGTCTTTCACAGAGATATTCATCCCACTGTAATTTATCAACGTCAAAGAGCATTGTTCTTGATGCGTTTGAATAATCGGTAACGTGTACTCTTCCGCCTGTAAGGTTCCAGATAAGCCAGGTTTCAACAGTACCGAAAAGGAGCTGACCGGCTTCTGCAAGAGCCTTTACACCGGGTACATTATCGATAATCCATCTGATTTTTGTTGCTGAAAAATATGCGTCAACGATAAGACCCGTGTGTTCCTTGATATATTCGCACAGTTCCTCATCCTTTTTGATTTCTTCGCACATATCGGCAGTTCTTCTGCACTGCCATACGATTGCATTGTAGACAGGCTTACCTGTTGCTCTGTCCCAGAGGATAGTTGTTTCACGCTGATTGGTAATACCGATACCGGCAATATCCTTTGCGGAAAACTTACCTGAGCGCAGAACGGAGGTAATTGAATTGAGCTGACTGTAAAGGATATTCAGGGGGTCATGCTCTACCCATCCGGCCTTAGGATAAATCTGCTCAAATTCATTCTGAGCCTTGGCGATTATGTTGCCCTTTTTATCAAAGACAATGGAACGTGAGCTGGTAGTTCCCTGATCAAGCGCAAGAATTAATTTTTCTTTCATATTTCTGTTTCCTCCTTGCTTTAACAGGTGAAAAAGACATACTCCACCTATTTAATTTCACTTAGATATTGTACTTTAATTATCAGTTTTTGTCAACATTATGCAAAGGTTTTTATGCTTAACAAGCTAATAATTTTAATTTTTGTAACGGTTCATTTTAAATTGGAAATTATAAGCAAATCTCACTTGACCTATGGCAAAAAATATTGTATTATACTATGTAGAAAAGATATATATCAGTTAAAGGCAAAAGACTGTTTTCACGAAAGGAACGGTAAAAATGGAAAATGTTTTCTCAGGTGAAATATTAAATATCACTCCCTTTAAAAAGGGTTTCGTTTTTGCTACGAGAAGTGCTACTCCCGACGGCAGACTCAAGGCAAGCTTTTTCGGTTACGATGCGGTAAACGACAAATTCACTCCTATCAAAAAGTCAATCTATCTTAAAATAAAGTTCGGCTATGAATATGAGGAAATTGCCGAGCAGCTCGGAGACTACGTTTCATGTGACGTCGGTGTACTCAGCGATAACAGAATTATGGCAATCTTCCCCAACGGTGAATACAACATCTTTAATACCGACGGCTCACTCAACGTTGCATCTCAGCTTACATATCACGGTGCACCCGTATGCGATATAGCGGTTGACGGTCAGCACGTCTGGTGTGCAGTCCCCAACGAAAACGCCATTATAAAATACTCCCCCCGTGACGGCAGAATTCTTCTTCGTGTAGGCGGAGGCGACAATACAGCCTTTGAAAGACCCTGCGCAGTTAACCTTCTCGGTAACAACCTTTACATCTGCAATCAGGGCTCAAGAAAAATCCGTTCACTCAACGTTCAGACTAACTCTGTAAGAGACTACCGTATTTTTAATGAAAAGGTATATAAGTACGTCAACGTTATGGGCAAGGAATTTGTGTGGCTCAAGTCAGGTCTTTATATTCTTGATTAAACAGTTAACTCCGCGGTTCAAATTGAACCACGGAGTTTTTTTACGATGTGAGGACTGTATTGCAGTCCTTTTTATTTTACCTTTACGCTCTTAACTGCGCTGAAGGGTGAATATACATAGCCGCTGTCGGTTGTTTTGTAGGTTCTGACCTTAAAGTAGTAGGTTTTACCTCTTGTAAGGCCTGATGCGGTTGCATCGTTTTTATTAGCGGCGATGTTGGAAAGCTTCTTATATGAGCCGTCCTTTGAGGTGCTGTACCATACCTGATAGCCTGTTTCACCGCTTACCTCTGACCAGGTTACCTTCACCTTACCCTTTGAGGTCGATGAAAGCTTTGCTGTGGGAGTTTCGGTGCAGGTAGCAGTCTTTATAAGAGCGTACTTCGCACTGTCATAGGGCTTACCTGCGGCGGTTTCACCGTAAGCAACTACCCTGAACGAATACTTCGTACCGTCATAAAGCTTTGAAACGGTGACGCTTGTTTTTTCAGTTGTAGCCGCAAGAACATAAGCCTTCTTTGAGGTGCTGTAACGGTAAATCTTATAGCCCTTTGCTCCGTCAACAGGCTTCCATGAAAGCTTGATTGATGACGTTGTTCTTGCAGTTGATTTAACCTCTGAGGTTACACCGGGAAGGATGTAGAAAAATACCTTCTTCGTACCCTCGTAGTTACCGATAAGCGTTACCTTTACGGTATATCTGCCGATGCCGCTTCTGCTTGATGCAACGCTGAGCTTATAATCAACATTCTTTTTGAGAGTATTGCCCTCTTTATCCTTTACGGTTACCTTGGGAGTTCTGTTTTTGCCGTTATAAACGTATTTTTCTGTGGAAAGAGTAACGCTTGTTACTGCGGGATATTCGGCTTTTGACTTAATTTCACCGCATTCGCAGCTTGTAACCTTACTGCCGGCCTTTTCAAAGGTTGCTTTTTCTGAAACAGTTGTAAAGATATGGTCTTTAGAGCCGTCGTCTATAAACTCAAAATCATATTCCTTTGCATATCTGTGTGCAGCTGAGCATTCGCCTGCGGTGATGGTGAAGCCTTCGGTTTTGTATATGTTAGATCCCCCAAAATCACCAAGATCTTCAAAACAATAACCAAAAGCAAACCAACCTATTTCCGTTACACTGTTAGGTATTTTTACACTCTTGAGATCCGCGCACCATTCAAAAGCAGAAGAGCCTATACTCTTTACACCTTCTGAGATTATTACCTCGGTGAGAGGATTACCGTAAAAAGCATTATGACCGATTGATTCGACACTTGAAGGAATTGTTATGCTTATCAACTCACAAGTGGAAAAAGCACCGTTGCCAATAGATTTAACCGTGTCAGGTATTGTTACGTTTCTAAGATCATAGCACATAGAAAAGGCACCGTCTTCAATATTTGTAACTCCGACAGAAATTGTGACGGAAACAAGCTTTGAACAAAACGCAAACGCATCACGCTCTATTGTTGTAACGCCTTCGGGAATCACAACAGACTCCAGATTTTTACAGGTGTAAAAAGCGAATTCTTCTATAGTCGTTACGCTATCGGGAATAGTTACACTTGTAAGATAAGAGGAATCCATAAAGGCTCTGTTATGTACAGTTTTAACCGTATCGGGAATACTGTATGAGGTACGCTCATTTCCTGCAGGATATTTTACAAGAACTGTTTTATCTTTGTTGAACAGAACACCGTTTTCGTCATTCGAATATGTTTCGCTGTCTTCATTAACAGTAATACTTTTCAGTTTAGAACATCGTTGAAAAGGTTCACCCGCATCGATAAGGCTCGCCGGAAGCTCAACTGTCTGAACGGAGCTGTGCTCGAAGGCACCGTCACCGATTGTTTTTACGCCTTCACCGATTGTTACATTTACAATATTGCGGTTCCATGAGAATACATTTTTTCCTATAGCCGTTACGGGATAACCGCCGATTGAACCGGGAATAACAAGCTCACCTTCAGGCACTTCTTTTGCACCTGCGATTGTTGCTTCACCGTCGGTAACGGTGTAGTAGAGATTACCCTCCTGATATCTTTCCTCAGCTGCGCCTGCAGTGAAACAGAGAGCTACAACAAGAAGTGATACCAAAGCCGTAAGGATAAATAACTTTTTGTATGTTTTTTTCATAAAAATACCTCCTTTATATATCCGTGTAATTGTATTATACTACCCCACCGCAAAATGTCAACATCCCGCACGAAATCTTAAGAAATGATTAAGAAAAGGCAGTCGGACGCACTACGCCGACTGCCTGATTTTTTTACTGTAAGAGTGCCGCTGTTGTTTCTATGACATCAGTAGGAGTTGCGTCTGTGGGTGTCACAACTGCACCTGCAGGGATAACGTCCTTTAAGAGAGTCATGATAACAATTACCACAACAGAAACAGCTATTGCAACAAGGAACTTGTTCTTGTTCTTATTTGCACCGGGCTCCTTTTTGGTAAGAAGGAAGAGGGGCACGAAAATAAGAAGTGCTACGATTGAAGCATAGAAGAACATACTTGTTGAGGGTACTTCCTTAGGCTCACCGTATTCCATAATGGTGAAGTTTGAGCTGCGGATTGCAATATCTCCGAGCCAAGGGCCGACAACCATGGGAATAAGAACGAAGAATATCATTCTGATACCCTGGAAAAGACCGACCTTATCCTCGGGAATATAGTCACGTACGGAAGCATTGAGCTGAATCTGAAGTACAACGTAACCGATAAGTGTAGGTGCAATACCGATAAGAACAACAATAATATTTGTTGAGGTTGAAAGCACGGCAAGACCTGCAATGAAAAGTACGATAGTAACAATATATGCGGCTGTCTTGTCTTTTCCCGAAGCCTTGAGAAGAAGAATAATACCTGCGGCAAGACCTGCAACTGCAAGAACAGCAACTATAATGGTCTTTACATCAAATACTGCACCGGGGATAATTACGCTTTCGAGATAAACGAAAAGATAGGGGAAGAAAACCTGAATTGCAACGTTGTAAATACAGATAGCTGCAAGAGCAAGGTAAAGCTTTGAGTTTTCCTTAACAACTGAAGGTCTGAAGCCGTAGAAAAGGTCGCTCCAATAGTTTGAGTTTGTCTTTTCGCCCTTGATTTCAGGGTCCTTGAGAGCGAACAGACCGAACACACCGCTCAGAGACACGATAAGACCGAGCCCGAGGAAGAATACCTTATAGGAAACAACGTCTGCCTGACAGAGACTGCCCACGCCCATAACTGCAAGCATAGCAAAGAGACCGACAAAAAGAAGAACAGTTTCAACCTTGGGTCTTACAACGGGGTTTGTTACGTCCGTCGTCCATGCATTGAAGGCTGAGTCGTTACTGGTCGAGCCCATAAAGGTCATAACCATATCCATTATGATTACTGCCCAGATCGTGTAAAGAAGAATATTTGCTTCGTTTTCAAGACCAAAAAGGGAAGCGATATTACCCTTGGAAATAAAGCCGAAGGCAGCAGTAATAACACCCCAGATAATATAGCCGACAGAGATGAAAACCTTACGCTTTTTCATCTTTTCGCTGAGTGTACCCATAATAAAGGTGGTAGCAACAGCGGTTATTGCAGAAAGAGCAACCATACGGCTGACTGCGGTTGAGGGTGCCATTATTCCCCAAGCCTCAAGCTGAGCCTTGGAAGCGCCGTCATAAATTGAATCGTAAAGGAAGGTATTGAAGTACATGTTTTCAAGATTCCATGCAATACCGCCCATAAAGCTGAACACGATAATATTCAGCCACGTTCTTTTGGTAAGCTTATTTTCCATTTGAACTTCTCCTTGTTATAAAATTTATTTAAAATCATTGCTCCGCTTATTATAGCAGAGCAATATGAATTTTTAAACAGTTTTCAGATATTTTTCTATCTTTTTATTCTTAATAATTTTTACAAGCAATAATCCGAGGGTATAAAGCACTCCGATTTCACCTAAGGCGACAAGACCTGCCTGAACAAGAAAGGACGGGAAACGGAAGGGTCCGTCGATAAAAAAGACTTCTATCTCCGCACCGATGATAAGGCCGTTAAAAATCGCAGGCATCATCAGAGAAAGCAACGGGATACCCTTGAACGTGATGTTTCTCGTTTTGTACATAAAGCACGCGGCAAGAAAGCTGGCAAGAGAGCCGAGAATCATATCAACAGGCAAGGCGCCGAGAGAAACGACATTAGCAAGCACGCAGCCTACCGTAAGACCCGGAATTGCCGATGGGGTGAACAAAGCCAGAACACAAAGTGCTTCAGATACCCTGAACTGCACCGCCATAGACGTACTGCCCGGAAAGATAACGTTCTGTGAATAGGTCAATGCGACATAAAGCGCCGCAATAACTGCCGCCGCAGTCATCGAACGGATTTTTTTAGTATTATTCATTTTTAAAGCTCCTTTAGTTTTGTTTAAGGTCAGGAAGGTTTCGAACTGACCGATAATGATTATAATACCCCTGACGGCAAAAATCAAGGGTATTACTTAAATTTATTCAATTATGCTCTGCCGACCTGACAGCATCAGCCACAATATTTGCATATAAATTACAAAGGCTTCCGTCCTCGCACTCAACCATAACTCTTATAACAGGCTCGGTACCCGATTGGCGAAGAAGTATTCTTCCCCTGCCCTCAAGAGCCTTCTCTGCCCGCTTATATGCGGCTATGACGCTTTCATTTCCGAGTACAGCCTTTTTATCTGAAACCCGTACATTAATAAGCACCTGAGGATATTTCTTATAATCAGCCGCAAGCTCTGAAAGGGTTGCTTTTTCAGCGAGCATAACCTCCATCATTTTAAGCGCGGTCAGAATACCGTCACCCGTTGAAGCGTATTTCGAAAAAATTATATGTCCTGACTGCTCTCCGCCGATAATACAGTCGTTGGCGGTCATATATTCATTGACGTACTTATCACCTACATCGGTTACGGCATAATCTATACCGAGCCCGTCAAAGGCTTTGAAAAGGCCGTAATTAGACATAACGGTAGTAACAACGGTGTTGTTTTTCAGCTCCCCTCTTTGCTTCATATATCTGCCGTAAATATAAAGAATAGCATCTCCGTCAACCGCATTTCCCTTTTCATCAACACAAAGGCAGCGGTCTGCATCGCCGTCAAAGGCAAAACCTGCATCAAGACCTTTTTCGGCAACAAACTGCTGAAGCTTTTCTATATGCGTAGAACCGACATTTTTATTTATGTTTGTGCCGTCTGGCTCCGCACCGATAAGATATACTTTGGCACCGAGCGCCTCAAAAACATTGGCGGCAAGATTCCATGAGCTGCCGTTTGCACAGTCAAGACCTATCCGCTTACCCTTGAAGGAATACATACCGAGGGAAATAAGGTATCCGAGATAGCGGTTTCTGCCCGAAACATAGTCAATACTCTTACCGATTTTATTACCCGAAGCAAAGGGCAGTTCACGTAAAATTTTACCGTCCGCTTCAAGCTCGCCGTCAATATATTTTTCAATAAGATCAATAACACCATCCTCCATTTTTTCACCTCTGGAGTTAATAAGCTTGATACCGTTATCGCAGTAGGGATTATGGCTTGCGGAAATCATAACGCCGCAATCGAACTCATCGGTTCTGACAGCGTAAGCAACACAGGGTGTGGTCGTGACGTGAAGCAGATACGCATCTGCACCTGAGGAAGTAATTGCACCCGCCAGAATATACTCAAACATATAGCTCGAAAGCCTTGTATCCTTACCGATAACTATTCTTGCCCTTCCGCTTGTATTTTCCTTGCGACGATTTTCGGTGTAATACCAACCGAGAAATCTTCCGATTTTATAAGCATGATCAGCGGTAAGGGTCTTATTTGCTTCACCTCTGAAGCCGTCTGTGCCGAAATATTTACCCATTAACGCTCTCCTTTCTGACTATATTGTCCGCTGATTTGAAAATGCTGTCAGACGGAATTTCACCTCTGACCGAGGATAAGGGATATACGGTTGTATTCTTTCCTATTACAGTTCCCGGATTAAGCACACAGTTACAACCAACCTCAACATAATCTCCGAGGATAGCACCGAATTTTTTAAGGCCTGTTTCTACAGATTCGTTTTCAGCTCTGAGGACAACAGGTGTCTTGTCACTTTTGACGTTTGAGGTTATCGCTCCTGCACCCATATGTGCTTTATAGCCAAGAATACTGTCACCCACATAATTGTAATGGGGCACCTGTACATTATCAAAAAGAATAGCATTTTTAATTTCCGTTGAGTTGCCCACAACACAGTTTTTTCCAATAAGCGCTGAGGATCTGATAAATGCGCCGTGACGAACCTCACTCCCCTCACCTATAACACAAGGAGCACCTAAAAATGCACTCTGAGCTATCCTCGCAGATTTATGCACCCATACACAGGGAGAAATCTTATTATACTCATCTTGCGCAAGAGCTTTTCCGTAGCCGATAAGAAATTCTTTTATATGAGCGAGTGCCTCCCACGGATAATCAAAGCACTTTAAAAAATCAGCTGCGGCTGACTTGTCTGACGGAAATAATTCTTTGACAGTTAACATAATATACCTCTTATAAAAAAATCAAGGTGACGGAACAAAGCTTTCCGTCACCTTAGCATATGTATTTTTACTAGTGTTTATGCTATATTACCTGCACTTTTCAATAACCGGAAGGGTTTTCTTTGCAACAAGGGCCGCATCATATTCCATCATCATATGTCCGCCCTTTTCACAGTTGTATACTGTTGCATTTTCACCGAGAGCATCAATAATCTGCTGTAAATTTTCGGCAGAAGCAACTCTGTCGTCAGTTGCGGTAATCACAACCGAAGGAATTGAAAGCTTACTTATCGCCTCAAAATCATTGCCTCTTGTGTGCGAAGACATAATAGCGATTCCTGCTCCCGTGCCTTTAACTGAAAGCGGGTCAGATATACGTCTGATATCATATTTTTTTGCATATTCTGCATCGCTGAAGCTCATTTCTACAAGAGAACGAACAACGCCCGGAATCATAAGCGCAATCTTAAGAATGATGTTATACATACTTCTCATAAGTGATGATGAAGCAATAAATCCCGCTGCACCCGATACCTCTTTTGAGCTTTGGGGAGCAAAAAGAACAAGACCCGTGAACACTTCCGGATAGTCGCATGCAAGATTAAGAGCAATTCCTCCGCCCATAGAATGACCGCCGACAATCCATTTTCCGCCAAGATGCTGAACGAGAGAATAAATAACCGTCTCTCTGTCAAGCTTTTCAGTTTCAACCGTTTCTCTTGAGGAGTAGCCGAAATCAGGAGCATCAACAGTAACTACACGGTAGCCTGCATTCATATATTCCTCTGCTATGCCTTCAAGCGAGGCCGTGGAAAGACAAAAGCCGTGAATAAGCATTATCTGATTTTTTGCTTTAAAATCAGGCTCATAGATTCTGTAATGAAGTGTATAGTCACCGACAGAATAAAAGCAACTGTTTTCAAAGGGCTTGTCAGCTTCAGCCGCAAAAGCAGGTATTGTCAGAGTAAAGGCAATAATCAGCGCGAGAATAAAGGACAACGTTTTTTTCATAGTTTTCTTCCCTTCTGTTTAAGTTGGCGAATATAATCCGCCAACCATGTTAAGTTTATTATAACTCAGATAAGATTAATTTTCAATAGGTTTACAAAAAGCAAAAGGTCGGACGTCTGTTGACATCCGACCAAAATGTGTAAAACTTAGACCGATTAAGCAATGAAGCCCTTGTAAACAAGTACGATACAAGCAATAGCCATACCTGCAACGATACCCTTCCAAGCTGTATCCTTTAATGCTTCTGCCTTAGCTGTATCACCTTCAGCTGCAGCCTTCTTGCATGACTTACGAACTGCAAGAGCATAAATACCGACAAGTGCTGCACCAACAAGTGAGCCTGCACCGCCGAGAGCAAATGTGAGTACAACGAAAAGAATAGCAAAGAGAGTTGCAAAGAACTTGAGGCCGCCGCCGATAGCGCTTGATTCCTTAGCCGCCTTCTTGGCTGCCTTCTTAGCTGCCTTGAGTTCAGCCTTTGTGGGTGCTGCTACAGGAGCTGCAGGAGCTGCATAAACGGGTGCTGCTGCATATACGGGAGCAGGTGCTGCTGCAGGTGCTGCTGCAGGTGCTGCAAAGCCGTCTGCTGCAGGTGCCTCGACAGCTTCAACCTTCTGGCCGCAGATGAAACAAATATCTGAGTTATCTTCGATTACATTTCCGCAAAACTTACAAGTCATAAAAATAATCCTCCTTAAAACTTTGCTTAAATTATAACACTAAAAAATTATATTTACAATAGTTAAATTAAATAATTTCAACTATTTTTTTAATTTTTTGACTATTTTTTAATGATTTTTTGTTCAAAAAAACCTTTTCCGTCTTTTACCTTCTATAAAACAAAAATTACGAAAAAAAATATTATCGGAGTTGAAATTATGAAATCAGTACTTTTCGGTGTAATTTCCGGATTTATAAATTCTCTTTTCGGTGCCGGAGGCGGTGTTCTGACAGTCCCCTATCTTAAAGGTAAGGGGCTCTCACAAAGAGAAGCACAGGCCTCGTCACTTGCAGTGCTTCTGCCTTTGACAGTCATCAATACCCTTATATATTATTACAGAGGTTACTTCTCAATTTATGACGGAATCGCATTTATTCCTTTCGGTTTTTTCGGAGCTATGGCAGGCGTATATCTGATAAGAAAAATTCCCGACCGCATACTCAATGTGCTTTTTTCTCTTTTTATGCTTTATTCCGGAATCAGACTTGTATTTATGAGGTGACTTATATTGTTACAGATAATCATAGCCTCTTTTATTTCCGGCATGCTCAGCGCCATGGGCTTCGGTTCGGGAGCTATACTCGTTATATGGCTGACCTCTCAGATGTCTTACTCACAGCTTCAGGCCCAGGGCGTAAATCTTATGTTTTTTATTCCCTGCGCTCTGCTCTCGCTCGTTATACTTGCAAAAAAGGGATTGGTAAATATCAGTGAGGCTGTACCGCTCGGAGTCGGCGGAGCAATAGGCATAATTGCCGGCCACCTCGTTCTTCCGCTTATACCGTCAGAGCTTTTATCAAAGCTTTTCGGTATATTTGTTATATTACTGTCACTTCAGCAGCTGTTCAAAGGCAGAAAAATAAAATCCGGACAACCTTGACGTTATCCGGATTGGTTTTATTTTCTTGAAGCAAGGAAGCCCTCGAGAATCACTACGGCCGAAACCGCATCGACAACCTCCTTACGCTTTTTGCCTCTTACATTGTTATCGCTGAGAGCTCTGTGAGCCCAGACGGTGGTAAGACGTTCGTCGTACATAACCGTTTCTATTCCCGAAGCCTCTTTAAGTGCTTCGGCAAAGCCCTTACATTTATCGGCTCTGAAGCCCTCCGAGCCATCCATATTCTTCGGAAGCCCAACCACAATAAGCTCTGCACCGAGTCTTTTTGCTTCTTCGGTTACCTTAGCAATAACCTTAGGTTCATAGCCTTCGTTTATAACACCTACAGGAGAAGCAAGAATTTCCATTCTGTCACACACGGCAAGTCCTGTTCTTGCATCACCGTAATCTACTGAAAGTATTACCATAAGCTCTCCTTACTGTGCGGTAAGCTGCTCTATGCTGGAATCAACCTGAGCAACAACGTCAGCAAAGCTCTTGCTTTCGAGTCCCTTATGAAGCTCTGAAAGAACGTACTTACAAATAGTCTTCGAGGGGTTTGACGTACCAGTACGCATATCCTCACGGTAATCGTAGCCATACCATACAGCGGCAACATAATGAGGTGTACCGCCGCAATACCACTTATCGCAGTTATCTGAGGTTGTACCTGTTTTTGCAAAGGTCTGGAAGCCGTTGATTTTTGAACCGTAGCTTGTACCTGCAGACTGTGTAACAGCCTTTGTAAGCATTGAAAGCATAGCTGAAGCCGTTTCCTTCTTGATTGACTGCTGAGGCAACTCACTTGTTCTGTCGAGAACAACGTTACCGTTTCTGTCCGTTACCTTGTAATAGCTGTATGCCTCGTAATAACGTCCTCCGTTACCGAAGGTTGCAAAGGCTGATGCCATTTCAAGAGTCGTAACGCCTGTTGTTGTACCGCCAACAGCAAGGGGGCTGAGATCTCTGTCACCCGAGGGAGGAGGAGCATCAACAAGATTGAGATGGAATCTTTCGTTACAGTATTTCATCGAATTCTTGATGCCGAGCATACCGTCAAGTATTCTTACGGGAACAGTATTAAGAGACTTCATAAGAGCGATCTCAACCGTTACGTAATTACCTGAGCCGTGGTCGCCGTTGAAGTTTCTGGGCCATTCCTTACCGTTGACAACAATAGCCTTTTCAAGCACCGTTGAATTGGGGGTAAGAAGACCTAAATCAATAGCAGGAGCGTAAACGGCCAAAGGCTTGATTGATGAACCGGGCTGACGCTTAGCACGGCTGTCGGTTGCTCTGTTATAGCTTCGGTTTTCCTTCTTTTCGCCTGTACCGCCCACCAGCGCAACAATTCTTCCCTGATAGTCCATAATTGTCATCGAAGACTGAGGAAGCTCACCGCGGGAATTATATCTTGATGAAGGGAAGCCTGAACGGTTTTCATAAATATTCTCAAGCTTTTTCTGAACGTCAAGGTCAACGGCTGAATAAATGTTGAGACCGCCGTAGTACACCCTTCTCCATGCTTCGGTATAATCAAGGTTATATTCCTTCTGAAGATCTTTTATAACCTGATCAATTACATATTCCTCATACCATGAATAAATGTCTTCGTTCTTATCCTCAGTTTCATCACCGTTATTGACGTCTTTATATTCCTGAACCACGATTTTCTCAGCAAGAGCGTCGTTATACTCTTCCGTAGAAATCTTACCCTGATCCCACATATACCACAAGCAAAGGTCACGGCGTTCCATACACTTATCAAAATTAGCATAGGGGTTAAGTGAATAAGGTGCCTTTGTAATACCTGCGAGTGTTGCACACTCTGAAAGGGTAAGCTCGTGAACCTCTTTGTCAAAATACGTTTCGGCTGCGGTTTTGATACCGTAAGAGCCTGCACCGAGTGAAACAGTATTAAGATAAGCCTCGAGGATATCCTTCTTGGAATAGTTATTCTCAAGATTCAGAGCTCTGAGAATCTCGTTGAATTTTCTGTTATAGGTAACCTCGTTGTCATCGGTAAGGTTTTTTATAAGCTGCTGAGTGATTGTTGAAGCACCCTGACCCTCGTATGCAGGGTTTATGAAAACGCCTATGGTTCTTATCCAGTCAACGCCCATATGCTCATAAAAACGCTTATCCTCAAGACATACAAAGGCGTTGCAGATATTCTCAGGCATTTCGTCATAGCTGAGCCAGATACGGTTTTCTTCACCGTGAAGTCTGGTAAGCTCTATAACCTCACCCGATTTATCGTAAGCATACATAATTGAGGTCTGATTCTGTGAGTTTTTATAGCTGTCAAGGTCTATGTCTATACCACCGTAAACCCTGTTGTCATATTCCTCAAGAACAGTACCTCCGACAATGATAGCCGTAAGCATGCCTGCAACAAATATGCTGAAAAATACAAGAAAAATACCGAAAAGTATCGGGTGCTTTTTCTTCTTTTTCTTTCTTTTCTTTTCTGTTGTCTTGGGAGCGGTCTGCTCTTCAGACTTTTTCTTTTTCTCTGAGTTTCTTGCCATAATACAGCAACCCTCCGGATTAATTTGATTTATTATAATATTACATAATTTTCCATACTACCCTTTATTATAATAAATCATAATCATTAAATCAACAATAAAATGAAAATTTTTTAGGTTTTCTGACCTTCAGCCTCTACAAAAACAGCCTTTTTATCATTCTTGACATAGTCGCTGCAGCTTATAAACACAAGAAGGAAGAAATACGGCGTTGTAAGCGGCTGGCTGATGTTGACCACAGACTGACAGACATAGGTGAAAACAACAAGGAAGAGACCTCTGTAAAGCATTCCGTTTTCTCTTTTCAGATAGCAGTTACGAAGTGCAGAGGCTACTATGCCGATGTAAAACACGAGACCTATAATACCGTGATTGACAAGATAGTTCATAAATTCATTGTGGGCATTGTCAACAACGCCGAAGCTTATAATTTCCGATTCCGGCAGAAAATCCTCAAAAAGAAGCACAAGGGTGTCAGGTCCGCAGCCGATAAGCTTTTTAATAAACGGCATATCAGCAAAGGCCTCTATGGTAACTCTCCATATTCTTCCCCTGCCGGTGGCCCATCTGTCATTGAACCTGAGATAATTTTCAAGCTCACCGAGCTCGGCCTGAGGATTAAACACGGTAAAATACACTATAGCACCGATCAAAACAGCAAAAAGAACTACCGGAAGAGCGATAAAAAGAATTCTGATAAAGGTCATAGATTTTTTGCTTATTCTGATATTAATAAGCAACACACCGAGCACGAGTATTCCAATTGCAAGACCGAGTATAATATCCGATTCACCGAGAAGAACGGCAAGTGAAGAAAGCTTTTTTGTTTCAAAGGTTTTGCTGAGGAAATATACAAATTTCGTTGAAAAAAGGAAAGCAGAGAACAGGAAAAGCAGCTTATGGAAATACTTTCTTTTTCTGGTCAGAAAAATTCCGAGCATCCAGAAGGCAGCCGCAATACCGAGATATCCGCTGTCGCTGTTGGAAATTACAAGGAAGCAGAAGCCTATGAAGCAAAGAATAAAAAGGGAAATTCTTTTATAAAGCCTCGTTGTAAAACAGAAGGCATACATTATAAAAGGCACACAAAGACATATGTAGGAGGACACCACGTTGATGTTTCCTATCATTGAATAGTAATTATCCACCGTCTTTTGTGTAACGTTATCGTAAAGATAAAAGACATTAACGCCGAAAAACTGAAGAAATGCAATAAAAAGAACTATCAGAAAAACTGCAAAGTATGCAATCATATCCATTTCCCGCACCTTGTAATAACGGGAAACCATATAATAAAGTGCGGCAAGAATCAACAGATACAGAAAGCCCATACATCTGCCTGCAGAGCCAAGCAGTGCTTCGGTAAAATAATCCGAAAATACTGTAGAAATCAAGCCCGAAGCAACAAAGCCTGCAATACATATATCCGTTGTCCTGTTTGCTGTGTTTTTAATCCTGAGGCTTTTTTCCGGCTTGAAAAGCTGACAAAGAAGAAAGCCGAAGGTGCTCAGACAAGCAAAATAAAGAAACTTGGACAGCGTTATATTAAAATATTTATCAGTCATAAACAGAGGTATACCCGTCAGAAGAGCAAACACTGCAACACGGGCAAAAAGTCCCGCAGCGTCGTTTTTTACGGATATCTCCGTTTTTTCGTTTAAAGTTTCCATTTATATTCTCCGTATTTAATCATAAATAATCATAAAATAAAGCAAGTACAGTATAATTCTGCCTGAGGTTTTTGTCAATAGATAAAGCTTACCATAAATTTCTTTTGTTAAAACGTCCGGCTTCAGGCCATACTTTTACCGACAGGATTTTTTAATCTTCGGAGGTAATTCATTTGTACTACAACAAGGTTGAGATTTGCGGTATCGATACTTCCGCTCTCAGACTGCTTAAGGAAAGCGAGAAAATCGAGCTTCTCAAAAAGAGCAGACAGGGTGACAGCAAAGCCAGAGAAGAGCTTATAAACGGTAATCTGAGGCTCGTTCTGAGTGTCATTCAGCGTTTTTCCACCCGTGGTGAGAACCCGGAGGACCTTTTTCAGGTAGGATGTATAGGTCTGATAAAGTCAATCGACAATTTTGACCTGAATCAGAACGTACGGTTTTCAACCTATGCAGTTCCGATGATTATAGGTGAGATACGGCGTTATCTGCGGGATTATAACCCTATAAGGGTCAGCCGTTCGGTACGGGACACCGCCTATCACGCCATGCAGATCAAAGAAAAAATTATTGCAGAAACTCAGAAGGAGCCCACAGTAGAAGAAATCGCAGAGATTATGGGTATCAAGAAGGAAACGGTAGTTCTTGCCCTTGAAGCGATTGTAGAGCCGATTTCGATTTACGAGCCTGTATATTACGATGCAGGAGATACGATTTACGTTATGGATCAGATCGGTGACAGCCACAGCGACGTTGATTGGATTGATGTGATTCTTTTGAAAAAAGCGATAAGAGATTTGCCTGAACGGGAAAAGAAAATTCTGTCTTTAAGATTTATGAACGGTCTGACTCAGACTGAGGTAGCGTCGGAAATCGGTATATCTCAGGCTCAGGTGTCAAGGCTTGAAAAGGGTGCCCTCGACAAGATAAAGGGACACAGAAAAGTGATAATATAACAAAAAACAGCCTCTTCAATGCGTGGGTGTCCTGAGGACACTCACGCAGTTTTATTCGCCTTTCGGCGAGTGATATTGCTTCGCAGTTATATAATGCTACGCATTGTGATATTGTCCTTCGGACAGTTTTATGCGAATAAAATAACACTGAAATCGAAGATTTAAATATCACTATGCCGAAAAGTGCATAATATCACTCTTTCCGAAGGAAAGAATATCACTTAAAATTAAAGGCGCACTTACTCACCACTTTTAGTGACAGTGCAAAAAAAGTAAGAGTTAATGTAGTTTTTGCTACATTAACTCTTTTTGCCATTTAGAGTACGACGGTAAAGTGAAGAATTTTATTTGGATTTTTGACCGCTTCGCCCTCGAAAGGCTGACGCCTTTAAAAGGAACGCTTTCAGGCTGTTTCAGATTACATTCGCCGACTTAATCTACCACGGTATTGAGCCATACGCCTTTTTTTAGGAAAACGTAGCCGATAATACATTTTATAATATCAACCGCCTGAATTATAATGTAAAAAGGTACGATGGGAAGCTCTGTGAAGCGGCTGATATAAAAGGCGAGGGGAATAACTACTGCCCACACAAAGCCGCTGTCAAATATAAAGGTTATAACAGTTTTACCGCCTGAGCGCAGTGAAAAGTAGCAGGAATTGAGGAAGCATTGAATCGGCATATAAGCCGCCATAATCAGAATAAGTGTGGTTGCAAGCTTCTTTACCGATTCCTCTGTGTTATAAATGTCGGGGAAAACACCGGAGAAGCAGCACATCAGAGCCGCAATACCGAATACGGTGAAAACTGCAAAGCCTATCATTTTTGTGCTTGCCTTTTTCGCTTCTTCCTTTTCACCTGCACCGAGCATCTGACTTAAGATAATGCCTATAGAGCTGCCGAAGGACAGGAAGGAAACGTTGAAAACGTTGCTGAGGGTTGAAACTATATTGATAGCCGCAACGACACTCAGACCTCTCACGCTGTAGCATTGATTGAGAAAGGCCATACCCGTAGCCCACAGAGCCTCGTTGAGAATAAGAGGTACTGTTATGACGGATATTTTCTTTATCTGCTGAAGGGTGATTGTAGTATGAGTGAAGAGCCTTGCGATAAAGGGATATTTTTTCTTGTGAGTATGAGACCAGATAACCAGAATTGCACATTCGGCAAATCTTGCAATTACCGTTGCAACGGCGGCACCCTCTATTCCCATTTCTGGGGCACCGAAGTGACCGAAGATAAGAACGTAGTTGAGCACAAGGTTTATGAGAACGGCCGATACGGTTGAAATCATGGGGATGACTCTGTCCTTTGTTTCACGAAGAGAGGAGGCGTAAGCCTGACCTATGGCAAAGGGCAGAGTGTTGAAAAGCATAATGTTAAGATATTTTCTGCTGTATTCTGCCACAAGGGCTGCGTCTGCAGGGTCAGAGCCCTCCTGAATATAGGCGGCGATAAGTGTATCGCCGAGAAGAAGGAAAACTCCTATGCCTAAAACGGTGAAAAGAACAGCGGTTACTATTTTGAACTGTACCGTGTTTTTGACTCCGTCGTTATCTTTTTTGCCGTAAAACTGTGCGGTGAATATACCTGCACCGCTCATTGCTCCGAAAATACACAGATTAAAAACAAAAAGAAGCTGATTGACGATGGATACACCTGTCATCTGCAGCGTGCCGACCTGACCGACCATAACGTTGTCAAGCATATTGACGAAGTTTGTTACGCCGTTCTGTATCATTGTCGGGACAGCTATCTGCAGCATTCTTTTATAATAGGGTGCACCTGAGCTGAAGGGATTTTTCATTGTTAAGCCTTTCTTAAGCCGAATGTAAACCTTTGCTGTTTCTCATTACATTCGCCAACTTGTGATAATGTAAAATAACTGTAAAAAACCTCCCATGCTTGTGGGAGGTTAATATTTATGTACCTGCAAGCTTATCGCCGATTGATGAAATCCAAGCCATAATCATGTCGATGAAATTGGTGATGGCTGTGATGAATTTGCCTAAAATTCCCGAGGATTCACGGATATCGGTGCCGATCTGATCGGGGTTGGTTACGTTTGATGAAATAAAGTTTGAAACCATCGCATTGATTTCCTCGTCGAGGCTTGATGTGGGGGGAGCCGTGGGAGGAATGTATGTCAGGGGATGGGTTGTTGACGTATCCTCTGCTGCGGGGGTGGTGTCAACTGCGGTTCCTGAAACGGAGCCGCCGACCATAAGCATTGCGATTATAAGTGCGAGAACAGGAATGATGAATTTATTGCGGATTTTCATTTTCATACGCTCCTTTTAAATTACTTCCTGTGTATTATACCAAATAAGGAAAGAATATGCAAGAGGTAAAAGTGTTTTTTAGGGACGGAGGCAGAAAATGCCTCCGTCTGAATCTATATGATGCGGAACGGGTGCAGAACCGGCAGGTCAAGGACGGTATACCGCCACCGATAACCGTATCCGCTTATTTTCACCTCCTTTATATATTCTATGCCGGCAACTCTTATTTGACAGAGCGGATTTCCATGGCTATAATATAAGAGTAATATATAAAGAAAGGTGTGGTTTTTATGATTAAAACTGCAGGTATACTTTTTGCCGATTCAATGGAATACAATCCCTTCCTTGCAAGAGCTGTGGAAATGGGTGGCAAGCAGAGTATAAGAAGAGGAAACGAAAGCGTGGAGCTGCTTATTACCGAGGGTAACAGAACAATAAAAGTGGTTGCCGTCAAGTGCGGTATAGGTAAGACAAACGCCGCTTCGGCAACGGCCTTTCTTATTGCTGACGATAAGGCAGATTTCATCCTCAACGCAGGTCTTTCAGGTGCTATACAGGGCCTTCGCAGAGAGGATATGGTTGCAGGTACAACCTATATTGAGTGCGATTTTGACCTTACTGCAGTAGGTAATCCCCCGGGTGTGAAGGCTGACGGCCAGAGATATCTTTACGAGGCTGACGAAAGACTCCTTTCCTATGCTCTCGAAAGCAAGGGTATAAAGAAGGCTAAGTGCGGCA
This sequence comes from Acutalibacteraceae bacterium, assembly GCA_045577395.1. GTDB lineage: Bacteria > Bacillota > Clostridia > Oscillospirales > Acutalibacteraceae > UBA6857. Next base: position 26,178 of record JAZNIH010000090.1, read on the forward strand.
CGGGTGATATATTCCTTGCCGACCCCGTAAAAAAAGAGCTTTATAAAAACACCTTCGGCATAGAATCCTTTGATATGGAAACAGGTGCGATTGCTTCCGTCTGTGACAAGAGCGGCGTCCCGATGCTTTCTCTTCGAAAAATCAGCGACGATGCAGGTGATGCGGCCTGTGATTCATACCGTGAAATGAATGAGAGGCAGGAGGCTTGTCTTACCGAGCTTGTTTTCAACATTCTTGACAGATACGTCAGAGACGGCGGCTGTTGGTAAACTGAAAATAAAAAAACTTATAAAAATCCCGCTTTTCACTTGAAAAAATAAAAAACGGATAGTATAATAAGAGAGTATGATATTTAACATTGCCCGGATATACCCTTTTTAGGTTGAGTATCGGGAAGATGTTTAATTTGAAGGAAAAAAATTAGTAAAAACGGCAAATATTAAGGAAGCGGGGAAATAATCTTGAAAGCAGATTTACATTGTCACACGAAACTTTCAGACGGTACATTAGGTATTGACGATATCATTCTTCTTGCCAAAAACAGCGGTGTAACAACACTTGCCATAACTGACCACGACTGTCTGGCAGGTATTGTAAGAGCTGAGCTTATCGGCAAAAGACACGGAATCAACGTTATTCCCGGTGTGGAATTCTCCGCCACCGATTCAAAAAGAGGTGCAAAGGCTCACATTCTCTGCTACCTTCCCGATAAGCCGGAAAGACTCGAGGGTCTCTGCAAGAGTAACTCTCTTTTAAGAAAAAGAGCAAGTCAGATGATGGTGCTCAAGACGGCTAAAAAATTCCCCGTCACGCCTGAATTCATAACGAAGTGCTGTCAGGGCTCAACCAATATATATAAGCAGCACATTATGCAGGCGCTTATGGAGTGCGGATACACAACCACGATTTTCGGTGACCTTTATAAAATGCTTTTCACCAAGGAATCAAGAATCAATGTGCTCATGGAAGCAACATTCCCCGAGCCTGTTGAAATAATTAAAGCTATTCACGAGGCAGGCGGTATAGCAGTCCTTGCTCATCCCGGCTTCTATGATAATTTTGAGCTTCTTGAGGAGCTTATTCCCGAGGGCCTTGACGGCGTTGAGGTATGGCATCCCGAAAACACACCCGAGCAGCAGGAGAAGCTTATTGATGTTGCTAAAAAGCACGGTCTTGTTATGACGGGCGGAAGCGACTTCCACGGCGGCTTCAATATGTATCCTATCAGACTCGGTGATTACGGCCCCAATGAGGAGCATCTCAATCAGCTTCTTACCTACAAGGCAAAGAAGCGCAGAAAGCAGAAAAAGCTTGAGGCGGCAGCAGCGGCTGAGGCTTAAATAAGAGGAGAAAACCTATGAACGACAGCGATGTAAAGATCTATCACAGCAAAAGTGAGCTGAATAAAAGCGGTAATGATCTTAGTGTTGTATTTGATGCGGTTATCGCACAGAGAACAAACGGCAACATTGACAAGGCTCGTAAGCTTGGTGAGAGCCTTGCCACTATTACCCCTACGGGAAGTGGCGACGGAATTATCGTTGACCTTAAGGACCACCTTGCACCGAGATATTTTGCACCCGACATTCTTTATCAGATAAAGGTGCTTCTTGTATTTGCCTGCGAAACACTTCTTCAGATAGAAATTCCTGTTTCGGTCGTTTCTACAACGGCGATTTCATCGATGTATGAAAAAATCAAGAAGCTTTCACCAGGCTTTTACGATAATATTTCAAACGGTGCGGCATTTACCTTCTATTATCTTGCAATTCAGAAGGGCGGAGAGCTTTCTGACAATATCGGCGAGGCATTTGCTATGCTTTGCAGCGTCAAGAATAAGGAAGGCTTTGTCAATGCGGGTAAGACTGTATGGAATCTCGCAGTTGATATAATCGAAAAGGAAATCGATAAAACAGAATTTATAGGACTGTAACCCGGAAAAAGGCCGGGCAGAGGGGCTGTGTCAAAACAGCCCTTTTATATTAAAAAGAATCGTGTGATTCAGGAGGAAACATTATGAAAATCAAAGACATTCAGCAGATTCTTGAAGCGGAGGTTATATGTAACGAGCAGGGGCTTGAAAGAGAAATTCACACCGCCTGCGGCAGCGATATGATGAGTGACGTGCTCGCTTTCGTCAAGGAGCAGGCTGCTCTGCTGACGGGACTTGTCAACCCTCAGGTTGTAAGAACTGCAGAAATGATGGATATGCACTGCATTATATTTGTCAGAGGTAAAAGACCTAACCCCGATATGATTGAAATGGCAGAGGACAGAGATATGGTTATGCTCTGTACCGAGCTCGAAATGTTTACCGCCTGCGGTAAGCTCTATTCAGCAGGACTGAAGGGGGGCAGCGGAAAATAATGGATAGCATAAAGCTTCATTATGACGTGCCTGGCGACGATTTCACCAGAGCAGGTGCGGCTTCAAGTGACGTCAAGCGTAACCTCAAGGAGCTCGGAGTATCTCCCTCGGTGATAAGAAACGTTTCTATCGCAATGTATGAGGGTGAAATCAATATGGTGATTCACGCCGGCGGCGGACGGATTGACGTTGAAATAACGGAGGAGCAGATTATTATGGTTCTCGCTGACGATGGCCCCGGTATAGCGAATCTTGAGCTTGCTATGAAGGAGGGCTACTCAACTGCGCCTGATAATATCCGATGCCTCGGCTTCGGTGCAGGTATGGGTCTGCCGAACATAAAAAAATATACCGACGATTTCAGAATTGAAACCGAGGTCGGTAAGGGTACCACTCTTTATCTTAAGGTAAATATTGAATAAAAAGGAAGATTGCTATGGAGCAACAGCTGTTTCACTCCGTACGTCTCGACTCGGATAAATGTCAGGGCTGCACCAACTGCATCAAGCGTTGTCCGACTCAGGCAATAAGGGTACGCAATAAAAAAGCATACATAATTTCAGACAGATGTATCGACTGCGGCGAGTGTATAAGAGTATGTCCTCATCATGCAAAATATGCCGTAAGTGAGCACTTCAATGAGATTGTCAATTATAAATACAGAATAGCTCTGCCTGCACCTGCGCTGTACGGTCAGTTCAACAACCTTGAAAATGTTGACTACGTGCTTACGGGTCTCAAAAAGATGGGCTTTGATGACGTTGTCGAGGTATCAAAGGGCGCAGAGCTTATAAGCAGTGCAACCAGAATGATGGATAAGGTCCTTAAAAAGCCTGTTATTTCCTCAGCATGTCCTGCGGTTGTAAGACTTATCAGAACAAGGTTCCCTAATCTTATCGGTAATCTTATACCCATTGTTGCACCTATCAATATGGCGGCAAAAATCGCAAGAGAGAAGGCTAAAAAGGAGACAGGTCTTTCCGATGAGGATATAGGTGTATTTTTCATTTCTCCCTGCCCTGCAAAAAGAACTGCTATCAAGGCGCCTATCTGCCTTGACTCAAGCGGCATCAACGGTGCCTTCGCTATGAAGGATATATATCCCATACTTTTCCAGACTATGGATAAGCTTACGCCTGAAGAAATTGAGCCCCTTAATGATTCGGGTATTATCGGCGTAGGCTGGGCAAGCAGCGGCGGTGAAGCGGCAGGACTTCTTAAGGAAAGATATCTTGCGGCTGACGGCATCGAAAATGTAATAAACGTTCTTGAGGAGCTTGAGGATGAAAAGCTCAACGACCTTGATTTTATTGAGCTTAACTGCTGTACGGGCGGTTGTGTAGGCGGTGTTCTTACCGTTGAAAATCCCTACGTTGCCAAGGCGAGAATTCAGCGTCTTCGTAAGTTTATGCCCGTTTCCTGCAACAGACTCGACGAGGAGTACGACGTATCTGAGCTCAGCTGGTCAAAGGAGCTTACACCTTCACCTGCAATGAAGCTTGCCGATAACGTCATAAAGGCGATGAAGATGATGACAAGGCTTCGTGAGATTGAAGCTTCTCTTCCGGGGCTTGATTGCGGTATATGCGGAGCTCCCTCCTGCCGTGCACTTGCTGACGATATTGTCAGAGGCTATGCGACTGAGGATTACTGCATTTTCCACAAGGTCGATTATAATCAGGAGGACGAGTCTCTTCCCATACCGTTCAGAAATAAGGTTATAAACGGAGAAAATAACGAGGAAAAAACAGATGAAGGTTAATGAACTTATAGAAAAGCTCTCACTTGAGGTGCTCTCAGAGGGTGAGACTGACAGAGAGATTACGGGCTGCTACAGCGGTGACCTGCTTTCGTGGGTTATGTCAAAAGCAAAGGACGGCGACGTATGGCTTACGGTTATGGGTAATATCAATGCTATAGCCGTTGCGGTGCTCTGCGACTGTGCGTGTATTGTTCTTACCGATAAGGCGGCACTTGACGATGAAGCAAGACTCAAGGCTGAAATGCAGGGCGTTACTGTTCTGCGAAGTGAGAAAAGTGCCTACGAGCTTGCGGTCGGAATTTCAAAGCTGATATGAAGCTGTATTACGATTTACACATACATTCCTGCCTTTCACCCTGCGGTGACAACGAAATGACGCCATATAACCTTGTGAATATGGCTAAGATTTTCGGATATGATATCATCGCGCTGACAGATCATAACAGCTGTCTTAACTGTGAAAGTGCAGTGAAAATCGGAAAAGAAATCGGTGTTACGGTGGTTCCCGGTATGGAATTGTGCACCTCGGAGGAAATTCATTGTGTGTGTCTTTTCCCAACGGTGGAAAGGGCTATGGAATTCAGTAATTACGTTCACACACTTATGCCTCCCGTTAAAAATAAGGAGCATATCTTCGGCGAGCAGCTCATAATGGATGCACAGGACGGCGTTCTCGGAAAAGAGGAAATTCTTCTTACGACGGCGGCAGATATAAGCATAGATTATCTTCCCGATACGGTAAAAAAATACGGCGGAGTGTGTTATCCTGCTCATATTAACAGAAGCTCCTACAGCATTATTTCATCTCTCGGTGATTTCGGTGAGTATCTTGATTTCAACTGCTTTGAGCTTACCCCCGATGCAGACGAAAATGAATATCTGAGTAAATATAAGGGCACCCGGGGAAAGATAATTCTCCGCTCGTCTGATGCTCACTATCTTGAAAATATGAGAGAGCCTGAGTTTACGGTGGACCTGCCCGAGAATTCGGCAGAGGCACTTATAAAGTATTTAAAAGGAGAATAAAATGACGGAAAAAGAAAGAGCAAGGGAGCTTTTCCTTGAAGGATATAACTGTTCCCAGTCGGTTTTCATTCCCTTCTGTCATCGGTTCGGTATAGATGAGAGCACGGCTAAAAAGATAAGTGCGGGTCTCGGCGGAGGCCTCGGCAGACAAAGAGAGGTCTGCGGTGCGGTTTCGGCGGCGAGTATGGTGCTCGGCGACATTGCGGCGGCTCAACAGGGCGCAGATCAGGAAAGCAAGAAGGAAAACTATATCCTCGTCAGAGAATTCTGCGACCGCTTTAAAGAAAGACACCCGAGTATAATATGCCGTGAAATGCTTCAGGACCTTGCAAAAAACAAGGGCGCAACACCTGACGAAAGAACTCCCGAATATTATATAAAAAGACCTTGCCTGAGAGTTGTTGAGGATGCGGCGGAAATTCTGACAGATATGCTGGAAGAAAACAAATAAAAAAAGCGTAGGAATGTCCTACGCTTTTTTTGTTGGTACTTAAAAAACAACAAAATATTCAGTAATTATAACATAATTATTTTTCGGGCTGAAAGCCATATATATATAATGATATTGACCGCTTTCAGTAGGATACTGATTGTATTGTTCTGTTTTCGTGTTATATAAAAGCGAATACCCTATTTCAAGAGACTGACGGCCTCGCTCCGATATTGCTATGATATCTGAAAAATGCTGCCCGCTACCGTTTATCCATCTTGTATCGTTTTGTACAAGTTCCCTAAATTTCGTGGTGTCCTCATAATCAAAAAACAGATAGAAGCTGTTAGCCTTTTCATAAAAAGCGCAGAAAGATGTTTCGGGAAGCTGAATGTTAAGCTGATTTTCAATTTCTTCTACTCTGGCTGATGTCATACCGAAAGCAAAGGGCAATAAAGCCTCTGCTGTCAGACAGACAGTGAAAATAAGACCGATAGTGATGTTTATTATTCTGCGTATGGTTTTTTTCTGTTGGATTATACCGATTATTACCAATATCGCAGGTATGGGTACTACTGTAATGAACAACCATTTGACAGATCTATACCACCATGCTGTAAAGATGAAATTATCTGACGAAGAAACAGTGTGTAACATTATGATAATAAAGGCTATAATCGGAGAAAGGAAAGTCAATAACAAAAAAACATTACTAAGTTTTTTTATAAAATATTCTTTAGGATTGCTCAGGTCGGTTTTTGGAGTTTTGATACTGTTGCAGAACGCTTTGATATATGAATCAGCACATAATTGACTTTTTTTAAGTATATAAGGATTTTTTTTGCCACTTACCAATACAAAACTATCAGGGGTATCATAACAACATTTGAATTCACAGTAGTATATTTTTTCGGTTTTAACTATATCGTTGGAGTTTAAAGTGCGTACAACGATGAAATGCCTGTATATATCGTAAATGAAAGAACTGCTGTAAAAACTTTCAAAAGCTTCAGTTTTAACCATATATTCTTTAAAACGAATAGATATTGTTATTACAATTATTCCGAAAATAACTACTAAAATGAAATGTATAAAAGTAAATGCTAAACTAAGCATTGTGTCAGCTTCAACTTTATCGATAATATTACTTAATGTTCTTGATAAAAAGATATAAAGCACTATCATAGCGTTTAAAAGTATTGAATTCGCAATAAGTGAAGGCTTGATATATTTCAGGTCTTTTTTACTGTAATTAAATACATAGCTTTCGATAGGAGGCTCGATAAAGTTTTGAGTTTCTTCTTTGGGCAAGTTTTCTTTGCTCAATAAAGTATCAAGTGAAACACCGAAAATTTCCTTAAGCCTCATAAGGTTATCTATGGTGGGCAGGGTCTGTCCGTTTTCCCACAGACTTACAGTCTGACGGCTGACAAAAAGTTGTTGTCCCAGTTCTTCCTGGGAAAGCTGATTCTGTTTTCTGAGTTGTTGAATTTTTTCTCCTACTGTCATTTTTGATACTCCTTTCTGTTGTGATTCAATCATAGCCAACAGGCAGAAAAAAAGCAAGCACAGCTTACTTGCAGATGTCAAGCGGTGCTTGCGAAGCATCTTTTATGCTTTTTCGGCTGTTTTTACCCTTCCCTCTGCCCAAGGCTCATCCATAATTATTTCACCGACAGATTCAACGGTGATTTTACCTGTGAGAGGATTTTTGATGCTGTCGATATGACCCTTGATTGTAGCCTCAACCTCACTTTTTTCAAAGGAAAGATCGGTGTCGATCATTTCGCAATCAATAAGCTTGAGCTTTTTGCAGTAGCAAAGGGGCTGAGTGCCGATGATTCTGCAGTTTATAAAGGTTACGTTTTCACAGTACCATGCAAGGTATTCACCCTTGACGGTGCTGTTTTTTACCGTAATGTTTTTTGCATGCCAGAAGGCGTCCTTTGTGTCGAGGTTACAGTTGTCGAAAACGGCATTTTCTACATACTGAAAGGAATACTTGCCCTTCATGGAAAGATTTTCTGCGGTGAAATCTGTGGCTCTGAGCATAAAGTATTCGCTTTCCGCGGTGCAGTCGGTCATTTTTATATTTTTTGATGACCAACCGAATTCAGGGGAAATAATATCACAGCTCACCATAGTGACGTCAGAGCATTCTCTTAAAGCCTTTATACCGTGAAGACGGGTATCGGTAACGGTTATGTTATCTGAATACCATAAGGCCGCTCTGCATTTATCTGTAAGCTGAGAGTCCTTTATTGTTACTCCGTCACAGTGCCAGAAGGGGTAGCGGAGGTTGAAAAAGCAGTTTTCAACAGATATGCTGCGGCACTCCTTAAAAGCACTTTCGCCGTCAGCAGGTCCGTCAAAGGTGCAGCTGTCAACGTGTATATCCTTACTGCCGTAAAGGGCACGCTCCATATCAAGAGTCAGGTTTGAAATTGTTTTCATAAGCTTAATTTCCTGTCTGTAAGTTTTTTATTATAGTAAATTGTGAACATCACAAAGAGAAGCACGTTGTGAGCAATCATACAGCCCCAGGCACTCACAAGGCCGAGGCCGAGGAAGGAGGTGCAGATAAAGGTGCCGACGATACGGATGCCCCACATGCCGATAATGTTGAATTTAAAGGGTGTTTTTGTGTTGCCCTGACCCTGAAGCATACCCTCGATGATAATTGAAACTCCGTAAACGGGCTCGGAAAGAGCAACCATTTTTAAAACCGTACTGCCGAGCTTTATAACCTCGGGGTCCTTAGAGAATACAGTCATCATTGCAGGTGCAAAAACAAAAAGCAGACCGCCTGAAATTATCATAAGCAGCACCTCACAGAGAACGAGAAGTCTTGCAAGGTCCTTCATTCTTTGCCTGTCGCCGGCGCCCTTGGCATTGCCTGTAAGGGTAGCCGCCGCTGCTTGCATACCGTAGCCCGGGATATAGAAGGCTGACTCAACGGTGTTTGCAATGGTGTGTGCCGCCGTTGCAATTTCTCCGAGGGAGTTAATCATCGATGCAAAGACCACGTAGCCGAGAGAAGTGCCGAAGCGCTGCAGCATATTGGGAAGAGCAATCTTAAGGCAGGGGAAGAGCACCTCTTTGTCAAATTTCATCGGCATTTTTTTAGGTGAAATAACCTTATGCCTGAAAAGAGCGACCGTAATGATGATACCGCCGAGGGCATATGCAACCGCACTTGCCGCCGCCGCACCGATAACGCCCATGTCGGCACCGTATACCGTGAAGGCTGTGCTTCCGAGAGTAACAGTTCTTGTGGGATAGATAAAGGCAAAATTAAGAGTAACGTTAACCGCGTTGACGATGAGACCGACGACCATTGGTGTTTTGCTGTCGCCTGCGGCACGGAGAATTGAGCCGAAAATTATACTCGCACTTCTGAAAAGCATTGGAGTATATAAAACAAAAAAGTATTTTGCGGCGACATCTCTTATTGCTTCGTCAACCTGCATCATTGCAGGAATAAAGGGACTTAAAATGAGTGTTGCGGCGGTGAAGAATATACCTACCGCAAGAGTTACGAGCACAGACTGTGCCGAAGCCCTGAGGGCGTGCTCTCTGTTATCTGCACCGAGAGACTGTGATATAACTGCAAGAAAGCCGACTCCGAGTGCTGAAACCGAGCTTCCGATAAGCCAGTTGACTGTTGTTGTTGCACCTACTGCCGCCGTTGCATCGGTGCCGAGTGAGCCGACCATTGCGGTGTCGATATACTGTACTGCGGTGTGCAGCAGCTGCTCGAGCATTGTGGGCCAGGCAAGGGCAATTATAGCGGGCAGTAAGCTCCATCTGAATTTTTTAAACATATTATTTTCCTCTGAAAGAAACGTTACTGCAGATTATTATACATACTAAAGGCAGGATTTTCAACTGTAAAAAGGAAAAAACGTCCTGTAGGGATAGGTATGCTTAATAAAATACACTTTCCGGACACAAAGAATATATTTTGCACATAAAGAATTTTAAATCTGTTCACGGAAATAAAATCTCTGAAGCCACACACCTAAGGGTAAAAAGTCACAAAAACTTACAGATATTACCTTTATTGTTATACTGTTTTTTCATTGACAGATAAGCGGGGATTATGTATAATAAAGGTGTAATTTACATGACTGACGGATCAGCGGTCAACCGCAGGGGAATGTAAATTTTTAAATGCCGACCGTCTGGGCGATTCAGTTTACCGTAAACTGGGTTGTCCTTTTATTTTTTATATATTATCACAGGAGGTAATTTGTATGAAACACAGTAATTGGAACGGTTTCAAAGAAGGCGTATGGCAGGATGAAATCAACGTACGCGACTTTATTCAGCATAATTATAAGGAATACACAGGCGACAGCTCATTCCTTGCAGGCTCTACCCCGAGAACCGATGCACTTATGAAAAAGCTTGAGTCGCTTTTCTTACTTGAAAGACAGTACGGCGGTGTGCTTGATATTGACACAGCAACCGTATCATCACTTACAAGCTATTCACCCGGCTATCTTGATAAAGATAACGAGCTTATCGTAGGCTTACAGACCAACAGACCTCTCAAGAGAGGTGTAAATCCCTTCGGCGGTATGAGAATGGTACGTCAGGCCTGTGAGGCTTACGGCTACAAGCTCAGCAGAAAGGTTGAGGAGGAATTCCGCTTCCGTACAACCCATAACGACGGTGTTTTCCGCGCTTATACAGATGAAATGCGCCAGGCAAGAAAGTGCCACGTTATAACAGGTCTTCCCGATGCTTACGGCAGAGGCAGAATCATCGGTGACTACCGCAGAGTTGCTCTTTACGGTGTTGACAGACTTATCGCAGAAAAGAAAAAGGATAAGGCAGAGCTTGCAAAGTATGCCTTCAATACAGAGAGAACCCGTCTTAACGAGGAGCTTTATCAGCAGATTGCTTTCCTCGGCTATATGAAGGAAATGGCTCAGATGTACGGCTACGATATCAGCGAGCCTGCAGGTAATGCAAGAGAAGCTATTCAGTGGACTTATTTTGCATACCTCGGTGCTATCAAGGAGCAGAACGGTGCAGCAATGTCTCTCGGTAGAGTAAGCACATTCTTTGACATTTATATTGAGCGTGATATTGCCAACGGTACTCTTACAGAAGAGGGCGCTCAGGAGCTTATGGACGATTTCGTTATGAAGCTCCGTATGGCAAGACATCTTCGTACACCCGAATACAATGAGCTTTTCGGCGGTGACCCCATGTGGATTACCGAAGCAGTAGGCGGTGTGGGAGAGGACGGCAGAACTCTTGTTACAAAGAACAGCTTCCGTGTACTCAACACACTTTATACTCTCGGCTCATCACCGGAGCCCAACCTTACCGTTCTCTGGTCAAACAGCCTTCCCGAAAACTTCAAGAAGTTCTGTGCAAAGGTTTCGGCAGATACGGACTCAATCCAGTATGAGAACGACGACGTTATGCGTCCCATCTACGGCGATGACTATGCTATTGCCTGCTGCGTTTCAGCAATGAAGGTAGGCAAGCAGATGCAGTTCTTCGGTGCAAGATGCAACCTTGCAAAGCTTCTTCTTATCGCTATCAACGGCGGTTACGACACAACAAGCGGTATTCATATCGGTCCTCAGATGCCCGTTATGAATACAGATAAGCTTGATTTCGACGAGGTTATGGAAAGATATCAGATTTACATCGAATGGCTCAGCCATCTCTATGTAAACACAATGAATATCATCCACTATATGCACGATAAGTATGCTTACGAAAAGACTCAGATGGCTCTTCACGATACAGACGTTGAGCGCTTTATGGCCTTCGGTATTGCAGGTCTTTCGGTTGTTGCCGACTCACTCAGCGCAATCAAGTATGCAAACGTAAAGCCTCTTAAGGACAGCCACGGCTTTATCACAGAGTTTGAAACCACAGGCGACTTCCCCAAGTTCGGTAACGATGACGACCGTGTTGACCTTATTGCCAAGGATATGACACACCGTATGATTACTGAGCTTCGCAAGAACGATACCTACCGTCAGGCTATCCACACCCTTTCGGTTCTTACCATTACCTCAAACGTTATGTACGGTAAGAATACCGGTGCAACTCCCGACGGCAGAAAGGCTTCGGCTCCCTTTGCTCCCGGTGCAAACCCCATGCACAACAGAGAGGAAAACGGTGCACTTGCATCACTTAACTCAGTTGCAAAAATCAGCTACGACGATTGCCGTGACGGTATTTCAAACACCTTTACAATCACACCTGAGGCTCTCGGCAGAGACGAGGATGAAAGGATCAACAACCTTGTTTCAATTCTCGACGGATATTTCAAAAAGAAGGCACACCACATCAACATCAACGTCCTCAACCGTGAAACACTCAGGAAGGCATACGAAAATCCCGAGGCATATCCCAACCTTACTATCAGAGTTTCAGGCTATGCGGTTAACTTCAACAAGCTCTCACGTGAGCAGCAGAGAGAGGTTATCAGCCGTACCTTCCACGAAGCTATATGAGTATAACAGGAAAAATACATTCCATACAAAGTATGGGCACTCTCGACGGACCGGGAGTGCGCTTTGTAGTTTTTCTGCAGGGCTGTAACCTCAGGTGCGGCTGCTGTCATAATCCCGATACGTGGCAGATGGAGGACGGTACAGAGTACACCGCAGAGGAAATCGTAAAAAAGGCAGTCCGCTTCAGGGAATATTTCGGAGAAGAGGGCGGCGTGACTCTTTCAGGCGGTGAGCCTCTTCTTCAGGCTGAATTTGCCCGTGAGATTTTCTCTCTTTGCCACAAGGAGGGGATAAACACCTGCCTTGACACCTCGGGAAGCATACTGAACGACAAGGTGAAGGCGCTTCTTGATGAAACCGACAGAGTGCTTCTTGACATCAAATATACCGACGGAGAAAAATACAGAAAATACGTCGGCTGTGCTATGGAAAAGCCTATGGAGTTTCTTTCATATCTTAATGAAAAGAACATCCCCGTTACCCTGAGACAGGTAATTATACCTACGCTTAACAGCGACGTTGAAAACGTGCTTGCGCTCAGAAAAATTGCACAGACATATAAAAACATTGACAAAACAGAGCTTTTACCCTTCAAAAAAATATGTCAGGTCAAATATGACAAAATGGGGATAGAATTTCCCTTTGCCGATATTCCGACACCCGACAGAGAGCTTATGCAGAAGCTCAACGACTTGATAAAGGACTGAGTAAGGTTATTTCAAAAGCCTGTTACACAAAACTAAAGCACCCATATGGGTGCTTTTTTTACTTCGGAATTCCGTACTCTCCCGTAATCGGGTCACGGAAAATTGCAAGATGGGGCGTTCTGAAGGTGAAAACAACGAAAAGCACACCGATGACACATAAAACGGCAAGGGGCACGAGCTGATTTTTGTGTCCGATGCAGCTCTCTTTTAAAAGCAGAGCTTCCGTAGCAAAGGAAGCGGCGGCAGAGACAAAAAAGATTCCTATGTTGACCCAGTCGGGCGATCTGCCGATGACTCCGTTGTAGGTATAGAAAATAACGGGGATAAGAATAAGGCCGACAAGTATGCCGATGAGCTTTATAAAGAAGAAATTGCCGTAAGCCTTAAAAAAACGGTATTGGAACAGAGCAAAGGTGAAAAGAGGAAAGAACAGAAGCTTCATATGCTCCCATGTGGATTCATTGACCCCTGAAAAAAGTGCGGCTACAGCAGATTTGCCGCTCAGCCCGTAAAGAAAATGAAGAAGGGTACCGGATAGTACGGTGAAAATATATCCTGAAATCTGCCACAAAGAAATATTATGCTTCATAAAAACACACCTGCCGTAAGCTGTTATAAAATATTTTATGCACAGGCAGAAGGGTTTATTACGAAAAAAAGACCTCTTACCCGAAGGTAAAAGGTCTTTAACATTATTGACGATTAATATGATTCAAATACCTTTTCGATCATAGCGGAAAGCATAAGCTTTGTCTGAGCTTCCTCGTCGAAAGCAAGGTAGGTTGCGGTGAAGGTACCGCCGCTAAGGTCAAGAGTGAACTGAATTCTTGCTGTTGTGGGAACGCCTGAATAGAGGAAATCACCTTCGAATTCAACAACGTGCTTACCTGTGGTTGATTCGAAATAATCCCAGCTGGGGCTTGAGAAGAAGCTGTTGAAGGCACTGCCGTAGGTGATACCGTAGGTGCTGTTCTTTGCATTCTTAACCATGTTGATGTAATATGACTCATATGAGCCTGATGAGTATGAAGAACCGCCTGATGAGCCTGATGAGCCTGATGAACCTGATGAGCCTGAATCGCTACCGGCAATACCGATACCGATGATGGCAACGAGGAGCACAGCAACAACTGCAACAATAATCAAAACAGTCTTTTTCTTCTTTTTCTTCTGGGGTGCAGCAGGGGGATAGTATCCGGGAGCCTGCTGAGTGTACTGTACACCGTTAGGATCATACTGAAGGGGCTGCTCGGCTGCGGGTGCGTAAGGAGCAGGCTGCTGAGCACTGAGAGGAGTGCCGCAGTTTGAACAGAAGGTGCTGCCTGCAGGATTTACTGCACCGCAAACGGGGCAGATATCTGTGGGCTGAGGTGCGGGAGCTACGGGCTCGTAAGCCTCATATGCAGGTGCAGAGGGAGCCTCATATGCAGGTGCAGAGGGGGCTTCATATTCGGGAGCTGCGGGTGTGGGTTCCTGATTTTCAGGGTTGTAGCCGGGGAAGAAGTTTTCGTTTTCCATTTTATTTTTTCCTTTCCTTTTATATACATTTTATCGGGGTGAGCCGAATTTTATCATTTTCTTTGCAACCTTACGCTGAGCACCTACCATAACTCCGGGAAGAACGAAAAGGGAGTTGGGAATCATAGTGCAGGGTGCATAGTCGGTAACGTCGAAAAATCCGACAGCATATCTTGTGGGTACGTAAGCACCGTAAGAATTTGTTGCATGGATAACAATTTCGGCGTAGGTTCTGCCGAAGCCGTCAATTTCGATGTTTTCGAAGGCGCCGTAGCGGGCACTGTAGGGATCCTTAAGGGTTCTTGCAACACCGTCCTTGATTGCCATAAGCATCCATTCCTCTTTTGTTGAGGGAGGAGCGGAGGGCGCAGACGGAGCACCGTAGCCATTGGGAGCACCGTAGCCATTGGGAGCACCATATCCGTTAGGAGCACCATATCCGTTAGGAGCACCGTAGCCCATAGGGGGCTGTTGTGCGGGTGCGGGGTTACCCGCAGGCATTTCGGCCTGAGGAGCGCCGCAGCTCATACAGAACTTGCTCCCGTCGGGAAGCTGCTGACCGCATTGCATACAAAACATAAATTTTTTCCTCCTTGATATTTAAAATCCTATGATTGCTGAAAGAACGAAGTAGGAAGCAAGACCTATAATGCCGCAGCCGATCATGAGAAGCAGCCAGGTGGCGATGAAATTACTTCCGCTTTTTGTATCTGCGGCGACGTATGCCGACGAGGGATACCACATACCGTTAACCTTCTGAACAGTCAGATTGAAGGGGACTCTGTTGCGGATTCCGTTGGGGTAAAGCACGTCGTAGTAGCCGGTAACCGCATAGCCTGTAGGGGTGTAGGAAACGAAAAACTCGTTATCTGAGGCAAATACCATAGCTGAAGGGTCGACACCGTTCTGATATTGCAGAGCCTTAGCAAAAAGAAGTGCCTGCTGAGAGTCGTTCAGAGGATAATTATACTGACTGAGCATCTGCATATAAATGCTCTGTGCTGCCGGTACGTTATAGCTTTTCATAAAAACCCTCCTTTTCAGATTAACATCTTTTAAAGTATAGCTTAAATATTAAAAATAAGCAATAGTAAAAGATGAAAAAAGAGCTTTTATTGACAAATGCAGAGAAACTTGTTCATTATTTGTTAACATTTATGATGAGAAATGTGCTATTATGGAAAAAAGCACTATAAGGAGGAAAATCACCGTGAAAAAAGCACTTTCCGTAATTCTCGCAATCATAATGGCCTTTGGTTGCTTTGCGTGTGTACCTGTAACTGCAGGTGCAGAAGGCTTTGTGACAGAAAAGGGCGTTAAGGTTGAAATTGCATCTCATCTTTACAAATCAACACTTTATCAGATGGAATTCCCGAGTCATCAGTCCTATGAAATCAAAGAGAAGAGCAAGCAGGGAGACTATGCTATTTCCCGTGAGCTCAACGACCTTGCATATACCTTTGTTTTCCCTGCAGGAACAACAAGAATCGAATGTATGGTTTCCCTTAACGAAAAAGATTGGCGCGGCTTCAGAATCAATGCAGAAGAAAACCCCAACTACTGGGAAAAGAATGCTGACGGAAGCATCGACTACAGCAAGCCCCTGACCTTCAGACGTCCCGGTGAAATCGCAGAGCGTGACGAATACGGCGTTCTTTACAGAGATTACCTCATGAATGCAAACGTAGGCGGCTTCAAGGACTATGACAAGATTTACTGGGTTCTTAACTACACCTGCAACGGTGAAGCTGTTTCAGAATACTTTGATATAAAGCTTTACGATTACGATGCAGCTGAAAAGTTTGATCTCAGGACAGTTAACTTTAACGTTGCAGGCCTTCCCTTTGCTGCACTCAGCGGTGAAAACGTTGCTGCAAACCAGAAGGTTGCTGCGAAATATCTTTCACAGAACGGCTTTGATATTGTTGCCGTTCAGGAGGACTTCGGCTATCATAAGTATCTCGCTGACGGTATGACTGGCTACAACTATACCACGCACCATACAGGCAGTATTCCCGGCGGTGACGGACTTAACCTGTTTACAAAGGATATGCCCGTTTACAATGAGACAAGAGTTCCCTGGAACGATGCAAGCGGTATTCTTTCGGACGGCTCTGATGAGCTTACACCCAAGGGCTTTGTATATGCAGTAATCGATATCGGTAACGGTATTTACGTTGACTATTATAATCTTCACGCTGACGCTTACGGCGGTGCAGGCTCAGTTGCCGCAAGAACAAGCCAGTATAAGCAGCTTGCTGAATTTATCGAGGCACGTTCAGCTGAAAACGACAGACCTGTAATTATTACAGGTGACTTCAATAACCACATCCACACCAAGGAAGACGATGCTGCTATTTACAAGATTCTTTATGAGCAGTGCGGCTTCAGAGATGCATGGATTGAATATCACAACGACGGCAAATACTTCGATATGTATGAATGGCACATTTCAGGTCTTCCTGCATGGGGCAACTGGGACTCAGTTGAAAGATTTTTCTACAGATCAGGCGGCGGAGTTGACGTTGTTGTAAGCGACTTCAGATACACAAACGTAACAGACGACAACGGCAAGGCTATTTCTGACCACGTTGCTGCAGAGTGTGATTTCAAGTTCATAAAGACCTCTGATTTTGTAGAAAACACTCAGAAGCTTGAGGTTACATCACCCTCCGGAAGCAGCTTTATTCACAGCCTCATGTGGTTTGTAACCGCATTTATCAAGATTCTTTCCGACCTTGGCAACCTTCCCGAATTACTTAAGGAATTAGGCTGAGCACAACAATAAAATATAAAAGAAACGCCATCCGAAAAGGGTGGCGTTTAGCTGTTTTTGAAAAGCTCAGGTGAGCATGTTTATTATTTCTTTGTATTCGCTTTTTTTCTTGAACTCATCGGACAGAGGATAATTTTCAATGGTTTCTTTTATCCAGCTTTTTGCGATAAAAGTGCTGCCGAGCTCCTGTTTGTCAAATTTTTTGCCCTCAAACAAGGAGGAGTGAAGGGTAGTTATTCTGTCGAGCGAGTCAAACCTCAAGGCAAGCTCAGCGGCTCTTTTCAGATTGTGAAGGGACTTTTCCTCGTTGCCTTTTTGAAAGTAGAAAAAGCCCAGCATACCGTAACAGCGGCTCATAACAGTTCTCCACATTCTGCTATAGTTCCCGTCGTTATAGATATAATTAAAAAAGTCTTTTGTTTTTTCGGAAATTTCAATCCTGTAATCAAGAGAAAATTTTTCTGTTATATAGTAGTAATCGGAAATATTGCAATAAAACAGAAACATCGCTTCTTCAATTGAGTCCATTGCTATTTTATCGGCATCGGGATGTTCGTGAAGTCTGTATAAATAAAAATAGTTTTCTCTGCCGTCTCTCATAAGAGGCATTTCTCTGATGATGTGCTCATAATCGTCAAAGGTTACCTTTGGGTTTTCTTTGCATGCAAGATTGCTCATAAGATAGATATAATATCTTTTAGCACAAATCAGCACGGCATCGTTGGTGCAGTTGTTTTGAATATGATTATAAATTGATATGATTTCAGCCGTGTTTTTTTCCAGTTCATCCCAATTATAAAATATGAGATAACCCATCCACCTAAGCTGTACTCTGTAATCGTTCGGATACTTTTTTTTAAGTGCGAGTACAGATTTAAGAATCAGCTTTTCGTCGGTATAGTTGTCATGCTCTTTTAAAAGGGCTTTTATTTCGGCTTCATCGCGGCTTTTGTCAACTCCCAGAAGAGTATCGGTGCTTATTCCGAAAAATTCAGCGATTACGGGCAATAATGTTATATCGGGATAGCTTTCATTTCTCTCCCAACGGCTTACACTCTGAAAGGTTACACCCAGAAAACCGGCAAGGGTTTCCTGCGTTATACCTTTCTCCTGCCGCAGCCTTTTTATGTTTTCACCAATGCAAATTGTCATTGTTATCACCTCGGATATTTTTTCGGTACCGTTAAACAAATAATACTACACAAATAAATGAAAAACAATAACTTGTTTTTTGAACGAAATTCACGTGATGGTTGAATTTTTCAGTAAACTTAAAAGGTTGACAAAAAAACGGGTTTGATATATAATACCAAGGCAACAAAAATAACATCGAGGCGTGGCGCAGTTTGGTAGCATTGAGCCCGACCGCCGCCGGTGGCGGAAGAAGGAAGGGCGAAATGGCGTAGCGGTCAAAGTTTGGCGAAGCGAACAGCGAGCAACAAACTTTGGGTACCGCAAGAGTAAGCTTGCTTTGGGCAAAGCAAGAAGGAAAGCAACGCCTGATGTTTAATTTAATATTATAACATCGAGGCGTGGCGCAGTTTGGTAGCGCGCTTGCTTTGGGAGCAAGATGCCGCAGGTTCGAATCCTGTCGCCTCGACCAAGAACAGAGCAGTAACTGAAGGGTTACTGCTTTTTAATTTTACTGTCTGAGCCGAAGGCTCCGCAAAAAAATGACTGCAGTTGACTTCTTATATTTTAAATGATATACTTTTAAAAATTGAATTTAGGAGAGAGAAAATATGGCCTTAATTAACAAAGTTAAAGAAGGTTTTTCTTATGTGAAAACATATTGGAAAACACCACCGTTGGGCAATTATATGCCCATTAAAGAGATTGCTGCTCTTGCAGGCGGCGGCATGGGTATCAGATTTATTACTCAGTGTGTATCATCTGTGCTTTTATCTGCAACGAACGTTTTCGTAGGTAATACTATCGGTATTGAGCCTATGAATCTGTATTACATATACCTTATCGCTGTTGTTGTCAGCTTCCCGTTTACAATGCTCAGAGCGTATATCGTTGACAACACAAGAAACAAAAAAGGTAAATACAGACCTTATCTTATTTCAATGGGTATCCCGACCGTGCTTTTGTCAATCGGTTATTTCTGGATGCCTTATGAAAGAATGGAGAGTCAGGCTACAAAATGTGTTGTTGTTCTTCTCTTCAATATCGGCTTCCAGTTCTTCTATAACTTCCTTTATGAGGCTTACTACAACTATGTAGTTGTTCTGTCTCCCAATACACAGGAAAGAGCAAACGTTTCATCTGTCAAGGCGGTTGTCGAGTCCTTCGGTCCGTCGGTTACAGGTATTATCATTCCTCTTTTCGCAAAGAGCTTTATCGGTACAGACAACCTTAACGATATCAGAATTTACAGATACATCTGGGTTCCGATTCTTATTCTCGGTCTCTTTATGAGTATCATTGTTTACGCAAACACTCACGAAAGAATCATTCAGGCAAAAACTCACGTTGTTCAGATCAAGTTTATGGACGCTCTGCGTGAGGTTGCAAAGAATAAGTATTTCTGGATTATTTCTCTTGCAGGCTGGTTAGGCTTCCTCGAGGGCGCCTGCTTCAACATTCTTAACTGGCTCTACTCTTATCAGCACGCCTGTACAGCAGGACAGTATGCACTTATTACTACTGTTTACGGAAACGCATCTCTCTGGGGTATGATTCTTGCTCCCGTTTTAATAAAGAAAATCGGTAAGAGAAATACTCTTATCGGTATAAACTCTTTGAATATCATTTTCCTTGGCGCAATTTATCCCATTGTTAAATATGCAGATATCAGTATTATGATCTGGCTCGTTCTTATCTGCTTATGGATGAACGCTCTTGTAGGTGCCTTCGGTCACATCCTTACACCGAGTATCAACGGTGACATCCGTGACTATCAGCAGTATATTTCCGGTGAAAGAATTGACGGTATGTTTGCTGCGGTCGGTCTTATCGGCAGCGTTGTTACAATGGCAACCAGCTCAGTTCTTCCCGCTATTTATGAAAAGGTAGGCTTCAACGATGAAAAGCTTCAGGAGCTGTTACCTTTGATTATTGCTCAGGAGGGTTCCCTCGATGACCCGACAAACGTTTATAACGTTCTTTACCACAAGGAAACCTTTATCGCTATTTTCGGTGTTCTGATTGCAGCCTCTGTTATCGGTGCGGCTATGAACGTTGTTCCTTATTTCTTCTACGACCTGTCAGAAGTAAAGCAGCAGGGTATTATCAAGGTTCTTAAAATCAGAGCTTTGTTCGAGGACTACGGTAACGGTATTCTCAAAGACCGTGACCTTGTTGAAACTATTGAGATTATCAAGGAAGCAAAGGCTCTTGAAAAAGCACAGCCAAAGGATCTTGCCGAGCATAAGCTTGCAGTTAAGCAGGCGGGCGACAAAGCTTCAAAGAAGCTTGCAAAGAAGAATTATAACGAAGCAAAGCAGTACAATGTTGATATTGAAATTTCAAAGCTTGTTCTTGAAGAAATGGCTCATTTTAATACTCAGCTCGGTAGAATTCAGCTCGAACAGGCAAGAACAACTGCTTCCTTGGGCTATGATGCTATTTACAACTATAACCGTACAGAGCTTGCAAATGCAAAGGCCTTACCTAAGAACACAGAGGAAGAAAAGGAATTCAGAAAGAATGCCGTTTCTGTTGCAAAGGACTTTGTGGATGCTCAGAAGATTGCAAGGAAGAAGTTCAATAATAGCATAGTTGAATTTGATTCCGGTATTTTTGATAAGCTTTTCAGCCGTGAGGATGAGATTTTCGAAAAGACTGAAGACGCATACAACAATCTTTACAAGGCGAAGGAAATCAAGGATAAAGACGCTGTTGCACGCTGTAAAGCAGAAATCAAGGAGCTCAAAAAAGAGCGTAGCATTATTGAAAAAGAAATCAAAAATGCAACAACAGAAAATTCACTTTATACCCGTGCTGCCCGTCCCGTAATTAAGGCTCAGAAGCTTTTGATTCAGGCTGAAAACTATACCAAGCTTGAAGAAATCGAAGGCCTTTATGAGGATGCAAAGGCAAGACACGAAAAGGCTATGGAAGAAGCCCGTTTAGAAGCGGAGCGCGTTGAAGCTGAAAAGAAGGCTCACGCAGCAAAAATCAGAGCAGAAAAAGCTGCAAAGAAATAAATTATAAAATGCAACCCCGCAGTTCAGTTCTGCGGGGTTGTGCTTTTGTTAAGGCTGTTATCTCTTAATAAGTCCTTCAAGAACCAGATCGCCGCTTTCGTAGGTGTAGCTTAACTCACCCTCAACGCCGTTGTCATAGCTGAGCTTGATAACGGTTTCGGTAACCTCGTAGCTGCCTTCTTTGGCGCCGAGGCTGAGGCCTGCAATTACGGTTTCGCAGGAGAAGCGTCCGTCGTCGAAAACGTAGAAGCCGCCGTTGTTGTTTTCAGGGGCCCATTCACCCTGCAGAGCCTTTTCGACGGAAGCGGTCTTGCTACAGGCGCAAAGTGAAAGGCACATTACAAGAGCCAGGACTATTGCTATTGTTTTTTTCATAATTTTCATACCTCTGCTTTCTTCTTTTCGTGTTTTATTTTCGGGGCAGTATGTACTGCTTTGATATATTATACCACATACCGTTTTATTTTTCAACAATCTTAAAAAGTATGTCTTTTGACCTGTTCACCGTATAAGTTGCACTTTAGCTGAATCTGTGATATAATTTTCAAAAGACACTCTACAGAAAGAGGTATTAATATGAAAGTAAACGAAAGATTTTTGAAATATGTTTCCTTTGGTACGAATTCGGATGAAAATTCCGACACATGTCCCTCGACTTCCGGCCAGCTCGAGCTCGGTAAATATATTGCCGAGGAGCTTAAGAGCATCGGTCTTACCGAGGTCATACAGGATAAGGACGGCTATGTTTACGGCGTTATCCCTGCAACAAAGGGAAGGGAGAATGACCCCTCAATAGGCTTTGTCGCTCACATGGATACTGCTCCTGCCGTGAGAGGAGACGGTATAAAGCCACGCACGGTGCATTATGAGGGCGGAGACATACAGCTTAACGAAAACGTAAGCATCACCCTTAAGGACTTCCCTTATCTTGAAAAATACGTAGGCTGTGATATTATCACTACAGACGGAACAACCCTTCTCGGTGCTGACGATAAGGCCGGTGTTGCAGAAATTATCACCGCCTGCGAATATCTTATAGCTCACCCTGAAATCAGCCACGGCAGAATTGCGGTAGGCTTTACACCTGATGAGGAAATAGGCAGAGGTGCAGACCGATTTGATATAAAGAGCTTCGGATGTGACTGGGCTTATACCGTCGACGGCGGAGAGCTCGGTGAAATCGAATATGAGAACTTCAATGCGGCTTCTGCTGAAATTACCGTTCACGGAGTCAATATTCACCCGGGCAGTGCAAAGAACAAGATGAAAAATGCGGCTCTGCTTGCGGCAGAGTTTATCGGTATGATGCCCAAGGCTGAAACTCCTGCCCATACCGAGGGCTACGAGGGCTTTTATCACCTTTGCGAAATGAAGGGAGACGAGACTCTTGCCGTGCTCAGCTTTATTATCCGTGATCATTCTATGGAAAAATTCCTTGAGCGTAAGGAGTTTATCGGTAAGCTTACTGCATATATGAACAGCGTTTACGGTGAGGGTACCTTTGTGGCGGACGTTAAGGACAGCTATTACAATATGAAAGAAAAAATTCTTCCCTATATGCATATTATCGACAAAGCAGTAAGTGCCATGAAGCAGTCCGGTGTTGAGCCTCTGGTTGTGCCTATCCGCGGCGGCACCGACGGTGCAAGGCTTTCCTTCGAGGGCCTTCCCTGTCCCAATCTTTCAACCGGCGGAGCAAATTTCCACGGTGTTCACGAGTTTGTTCCCGTTCAGTCTATGGAAAAAATGGTTGAGATAATCGTTACTCTTATGAAAAACCAATAAGCTTAAACTGCAGCCTGTGCCTTATGAGAAGTCGGCACAGGCTGATTGCGGATTTTCAGCCGTAATAATTCCCATTCCCTTTTGAAAGAGAAATTACAATTAAGAAATTTGTTTTACTTTTGTCGTGGTATTATGAAAGCAATAAAAACAAAGGAAGGTCAAATATGAAGATTTTAATCGTTAACGGAAGCCCCAAGGGTAAATACAGCGTTACCCTTCAGACTCTCAACTATCTTGAAATTTTACATCCCGAGCACGAATTCAAGGTGCTTCATGCAGGTCAGATTATCAAAAAGCTTCAGAGAGATTTTACTCCCGCACTTGAGATGCTCAGGGAGGCGGAGCTTATTGTTTTCTCCTATCCTATTTATACCTTTATTGCACCAAGCCAGCTCCACTATTTTATCAGCCTTATGAAAAATTCCGGTGAGGATTTCAGCGATAAATTTGTTACACAGATTACAACCTCGAAGCATTTTTATGATATTACCGCTCATAAATATGTTGAGGATAACTGCTATGATATGAATATGAAGGTTATCAAGGGACTTTCTGCTGATATGGATGACCTTACAACCGAAAAGGGTCAGAAGGATGCAGAGGAATTCTTCAGGCTTGTTATCTGGAACTGCGAAAACGGATACTGTGAGCCGGTCATTGCGAGACCGAAGGCAAAAAAGCCGATTAAGGTAAGTAACGCCGAGGGCGTTGCCGCAAAGAGTGACAGACTTGCAGTTATCGTTACCGATGCAACCGATGAGGACGTGCAGATAAAGGCTATGATAAAGCGCTTTACCGCAAAGCTCCCTATGAAATCAAAGGTTGTCAACATCAGCGAATATCCCATAAAGGGCGGATGCCTCGGATGCTTCAAATGTGCCGTTTCAGGCAAATGTATATACAAGGACAGATTCGATGAGTTCCTGCGTAACGAGATTCAGTCGGGCGATGCGCTTGTTTATGCCTTTACGGTACGTGACCATTCTATGGGTCCCCGCTTCAAAATGTATGATGACAGACAGTTCTGTAACGGTCACCGTACAGTTACTATGGGTATGCCCGTAGGCTACCTTGTCAGCGGTGAATACAGCAGGGAAGCAAATCTTCAGATGATTATTGAAGGCAGAGCCGAGGTGGGAGGAAACTTCCTTTGCGGTGTAGCTACGGATGAAATCAATCCCGACGGTGAAATTGACCGCCTTGCAAGAACTCTTACCTATGCGGTGCAGAACGGATATACCCGTCCGGCAAACTTTTACGGTGTGGGCGGTATGAAAATTTTCCGTGACCTTATTTACATTATGCAGGGTATGATCAAGGCTGACCACAAATTCTACAAGGCACACGGTCAGTACGATTTCCCCCAGAAGCAGAAGGGAAGACTTATTGCTATGTACCTTGTCGGCGGACTTATGAGCCTCCCGACAACCTCAAAAAATCCCAAGGTTACAAATATTATGAACGAGGGAATGCTTATGCCCTATAATGCCATACTCGAAAAGGCAAGAAGAGAGGCAGAAAAGAACAAATAAAGCATCATAATGTTGCGGTTTTTGTACGAAAAGTAAAACTTTTGTTATTTCTTATATTGTTAACAATTTGTTTTCAAACAACAGACAATAATAATGTATAACTTTATTTGGTGTTAAACACAACTATAATTTTTGGAGGACAAACCAATGAAAAAACTTTTAGCAATCGCACTTGCACTTGTAACTGTTCTCGTTTGCTTCGCAGCTTGCGGCGGTGACAAGACCAACACAGATGCAACTCCCACAGATGCAGACACAGCTGTAACCTATGCAGATGCAGTTGAGGTTCTTACAAAGGTATTCGCTACATTTGAAGGCGAAAATGCTTTCAGCGTTGTAGGTGGCGACGAGGAACACATCAACTATGAAAATCCCGCTCCCGGCAAGTATGACGTAGCTAAGGCTGACGAGCTTGCAGTTGTAGCAAATCTTCCTGCTTCTCAGAGTGCAAACATTGAGGATGCAGCAACAGCTATCCACATGATGAACGCTAACAGCTTTACAGCAGCAGCTTACAAGCTTAAGGCAGGCACAGATGCAGCTGTTTTCGCAGCAGATTTCAAGACAACTCTTGATAATGCACAGTGGATGTGCGGCTTCCCCGAGAAGTTCGTTGTTATCCAGACAGGCGATTACATTGTAACTGCTTACGGTCTTACAGCTAACATCGAATACTTCAAGACTCAGGCAGCTTCAGCTCTTACCGGCACAACTGTAGTTCTTGAAGGCGACATCGTAGCATAAGTTAAATACTATGGTTTTTTCATCAATTCCGTTTTTATATGTATTTTTACCCTTGGTGCTGGTTTGCTATTTTATAGCACCCAAAAGGCTTAAGAATACGGTGCTTCTTATCTTTTCCCTCGGCTTTTACTGGTGGGGAGAGCCTAAGTACACAATTCTTATGCTTGTTACCATCACCTTCTGTTACATTGCGGGATTGCTGACTGAAAAATTCAGAGAAACATCTTTTGCAAAACCGCTGCTGGTAATATCGGTAGCGGTTCCGCTTATTTTTCTGGGCATTTTCAAATATGCGGACTTTATTCTCGGCTCAGTCGGCGCTCTCACAGGTGCAGATATACCTCTTTTAAAATTAGCCTTACCTATCGGTATCAGCTTTTATACCTTCCAGGCTCTCAGCTACGTGGTTGACGTTTACCGCGGCGATACCCCTGCTCAGAAAAACTGGATAAACCTTGCAGCCTACATTGTTCTTTTCCCTCAGCTTATTGCAGGTCCCATTGTAAGATATACAACTGTAGCAGAGGATCTTAATTCAAGAGCTCACAGTCTTGAAGGCTTTTCGAAGGGTGCAAGACGCTTTGTTGTAGGTCTCGGTAAAAAGGTGCTTATTGCAAACCTTCTCGGCGGTCTTTGTGCCGCATACCGTGAAAGTGCAGAGCCCGGTGTTCTTTTTGCATGGATTTATGCCGTTTCATATTCTCTGCAGATTTATTTCGATTTTTCTGCTTACAGCGATATGGCAATCGGTATGGGTAAAATCCTCGGCTTCCGTTTTCTTGAAAACTTTGACTATCCCTTTGTTTCAAAGAGTATTACCGAGTTCTGGCGCAGATGGCATATGTCCCTCGGCTCCTGGTTCAGAGATTACGTTTACATCCCTCTTGGCGGTAACCGCAAGGGAACGGTGCGTAATATAATCAATATTCTTATCGTATGGGCTCTGACGGGTATATGGCACGGAGCAGGCTGGACCTTTATGAGCTGGGGTGTTTACTTCGGAGTGCTTCTCATTCTCGAAAAATTCATTTTCGGAAAGGCTCTCAGAAAGGCACCCTCCTTCGTTCAGCATATTTACGTTATCTTTGCCGTTCTGATTTCCTTCGTTCTCTTCAATGCCACAACCTTCGGTGAGGCGTGGAAGGATCTGGGTATAATGTTCGGTGTAAGTGATCTGCCCTTTATTACGGCTGATACGCTTTACAATCTCAGATCCTATGCAGTCGTGCTTCTCGTGGCTCTGTTTGCCTCGACACCGGTTATCAGAAACCTTGCAAGAAGGTACGAAAACAACAGAGTGGTGGCTGTGCTTGAGCCTGTATTTGTGGCGGTTGTGCTTGTTGTTTCAACAGCATATCTCGTTGACGGCTCGTTCAACCCCTTCCTCTATTTCAGATTTTAAGGGGGTAGCAATATGAATAAGATAAGATATATAATTACTACCCTTGTTTTCTGTATCATTGTCGGAGGCTTTTCTGCATGGCTTCTTATCAAAAATCCAGACGAGGTATCGGAATGGGAAAGAAGAAAGCTTGCACAGTTCCCTGAGGTATCATTTTCGACCCTTATGGAGGGTAAGTTTATGAGGGATTTTGAGACCTATGCAAACGATCAGTTCCCTCTGAGAAACACCTTCCGCAGAATCAAGGCAAAGGTGCTTTTTGACCTTTACAGACAAAAGGATAACAACGGCATTTATGTCGTTGACGGCCACGCAAGTGAATATGACGGAGAGATAACCGACGAGCAGATTTCACTTTTTGCCGAAAGACTCAACGGTATCTACGATAAATTTCTCGGTGATACCGACTGTAAGGTTTATTATTCGATAGTGCCTGACAAAAACTATTTCCTTGCCGAAAAGAACGGATATCCCTCTTATGATTATGAGTACGTGTATTCACAGCTTAACAGCAAGCTTATTAATATGCAGGAAATTTCCATAAGGGATATGCTTACCGTTGACGATTATTACACCACCGATACCCATTGGAAGCAGGAGTGCATTGTGGATGTTGCAAACTATATCCGTGAAAAAATGGGTATGGAAAAGGTGAACAATTACGGCACGTCAAGTGCAGGCGAATTTTACGGTGTATATTACGGTCAGTCGGCTCTTTCTCTCGAGCCTGATGAAATCATATGCCTTGAAAACGATGAGATAAAATCGTCAGAGGTATATATATATGAGAATGACAAAACCGTACCCGTATATAATCTTGAAAAGCTTGAAGCTATGGACCATTATGATATCTACCTTTCAGGTGCAGTTTCACTTTTGAAGATTACCAACCCCAAGGGAGAGGAAGGCAAAAGGCTTGTTGTTTTCCGTGATTCCTTCGGAAGCAGTCTCACACCCCTTCTTATGAGCGGCTACAGTGAGATTACCGTTATTGATATAAGATACATTGCTCCCGGTATGCTTTCACAGCTTGTTGAATTCACCGACCAGGACGTACTGTTCTTATACAGCACGATGATTGTAGACAGAAGCGCATTGCTTCAGAAATAAATATTAAGCTCCGCCGTGATGACCTTACGGCGGAGCTTTCATATATTCTCCCTGCGGATAATAGAATATATTATAACAGAAAGGGGAGAAGCACAGTGAATCTCGAAGAAATGATAAAGAGATACTCTGAGGAGCTGATGGATTTTGCCGGAAAGCATAATACAGAAGCACTTGTAATGAAGACAAAGCCCGCAGGGGAGTCAGAAGCAGAAGAAAAAACGGAAACGGCAGAAGTGATTCAGGAGGTCATGCCGTCAGAAAAGCATAGCGGGACAAAGGAAATTCCTGCCGAAGAGGAGATGGAAAGCTTTGCTTATTTCCGTGCACGTGTATTTACCGGCGGTGAGGCATATCCCATAGAAAAGGCAGGGGTGACTCTGTATAAAAACGACCTGCTTTACGCTTTTCTTGTTACTGATAAAAACGGAGAAACCGCAAGGGTAAAAATAGAAGCCTTTCCTGAAAAGAATTCTCTTGAGCCTCTGAGTGACGAGCAGAGCACAGAGTACCGCGCCGACGTATTTGCCGAGGGCTTTATCCCGAGGGAGGGACTTCTTGTTTCTGCGGTTGGCGGCTCTGAAATAGTGCTTGAAACGGAGCTTACACCTGAAAGTGAGGGGATAAGCTGATGGCTGTTCCTGTAATTCCCGAAAGAATAAGGGTGCATCTCGGTCCGCCGGGAAGTGATGCTCAGAACGTAGAAATCCCCTTTGCCGATTATATCAAAAACGTTGCATCATCAGAGATATTTTCCACATGGGATGAAAGTGCGATACGTGCCAACGTGCTGGCGCAGATTTCCTTTGCACTTAACCGTGTATATACCGAATGGTACAGGGCTATGGGCTATGACTACGATATAACAAACAATACGGCATACGACCAGAAATTTATAAACGGCAGAAATATTTATGCGAACATAAGCGAAATTGTTGATGAGCTTTTCAATGACTATCTGCGTGAGCAGGGGAAGCTCAACCCGCTTTTTGCTCAGTACTGTAACGGCACAACGGTAACCTGCGAGGGTCTTTCTCAATGGGGCAGCCAGAGCCTTGCAGGCAGGGGCTACAGCGACGTTGATATTCTGAAATATTATTACGGTGACGATATTGAAATTGTTGTCAATGCTCCCGTAGCAGATAACGTGCCCTCATATCCCGACGTACCGCTTAGGCTCGGAGACCTGAGTGAAAACGTACGCCGTATGCAGCTTTACCTCAACCGTATATCCGCAAATTACCCCGCTATACCGAAAATTGTTGCCGTTACGGGCAGATTTGATGAGAATACCGAAAACTCCGTAAAGGCATTTCAGCGCATATTCGGCCTTGCCTCTGACGGTATAATCGGAAAAGCAACGTGGTATAAAATAATATACATTTTTGATGCGGTAACCCGACTCGCCGAGCTCGAAAGCGAGGGTATAGGCTACGAAAACCTGCCCCTGCAGTTTCAGAATGACCTTTCCGTGGGGGACAGCGGCGGTCAGGTTGTATCCCTGCAGTATTTTCTCGTGCTTTTATCACGGTTTGTGGATTTTATCCCTGAGATTACTGTTGACGGCAGCTACGGAGAAGCAACTGCAAATGCGGTAAGAAGTTTTCAGCAGTACAAGAACTTGCCCGTGACAGGTGCCGTGGACAGACAGACCTGGGACAGTCTTTATCAGGCCTATTCAGGTGTTACCGATTATCTTAGAAAAGCAAACAAGGTGCAGCCGGTGCCGACGGAGCCTTATCCCGGGGTGATACTCAGGCGGGGCGACGTAGGTCCTTCTGTCCGTACCCTGAGAAGCTATCTGTCATATATTTCCGACTATTTTTACGATATACCCTCAATAGGAGTAAGCGGTACCTTTGACACCGCCACACAGAATGCCCTGCAGTCCTTTCAGCGGATTTTTGCCCTTAATCCGACGGGGCAGGCAGATGAAAGAACGTGGAATACGGTAGCTGACGTTTATTCTACTCTGAGAGAGGGTCAGCAGAGAATAGAGGGGCAGTATCCGGGCTATGAGCTGAGGAGGGAGTAATATGACAGAAAAGCAGAGGGCGATATATGAGGCTCAGGGATATCTGCGGAATATTTCACGGACCTTTGGTGAAATACCTCTTCTTATCCCCGACGGCATTTACGGTGAGCAGACAGAAAAAACAGTCCTCGCCTTTCAGCAAAAGGGAGGGCTTGAGGAAACGGGGATTATAAATTATGAAACCTGGACTGCTATTGTAAATGAAAACGAGGAAGCGGTGCTTCTCAATTCAGAGACGGTGTTTATCGATAAAGATAAGCTGCCTTTAAGGCGTGGCGACAAGGATGATGCAGTTTATCATCTTAAAACAATGCTTCGTTATCTCGGTGGAAAACACGGTAATTTTGAGCTTTTGGAGGTCAGCGATGAATTTGATGCTGAGACTGAAAAAAGCGTCAGACAGTGGCAGAGAGTGATAAGAACGGAAGAAACAGGCGAGGTTGACAAGCTGACGTGGGAAAGACTGGTGGAGTGGTATAATAAATAATGCCATTATGATAAAAGGCACCGCTTGACGGTGCCTTGAGCTTGTTTATATTAAAACTGAGCTAAACAGTGATTTCGGATTCTTCAAGAATCTTTTTAAGGTGGGATTTTGCTTTTTGGATTCTGTTTCTGACTGCTGAGGCGGAAATGCCGAGAACCGAGCCTATTTCCTTGCTTGTCAGATACTGAGCCATTGATAGGAGCTGTCTTTCTTCTTCGTTGAGTTTAGAAAAGGCTTTGTGTATAGCAATACTTTCGTCAATATTGTTTTCAACTGCTATATCTGTTTCGTAAAGATTTTCATATCTGAAATTCATGCTGCGAAGCTGAATATAACGAAGATGATCGTTTTTTACGTTCTTTGCAACAGCAAAAAGCCACGCTTTATTTTGTTTTATACCTATTCCCGAGTAAGCTGATATATAGCTCCAAGCATTGAGATAGGTCTGCTGGCATAAATCCTCAGCGGTGTGTTCGTCAAAATGGCGACGAAAATAGAAATAAATTTTCCGGTTATATTTGAGCCACAGTTCATCAAATAAGTCTGCAGAATAGTTGTTCATTTTATTTACGCCTGAAAATCCTTCTTAAACCTTTGTTGCTTGTTTTCGTATTTTCTTCGCGGGTGCTTATTTTTTTTACATTGAAATTGTTTGCCTGAATATAACCGTGAAGTTCTTTTTTCGCCGTAATATGTACAATGTCATAAAAGACAACGCCCTTTGACTGAAGCATCGATTCGTTTATATCGTCTTCGATATACACTTTCCCACAGTTAATTATTGCAGTTTTTTCGCTTAAGTTGCTGATGAAGTTTTTATCAATTGTTAATTTGGAATTTGATTTGATGATTTTTGCATTGTCATCGATAAATCCGATCGTTCCGTTGATTTTGATAACCTCCAGAATGGCGGAGGGGGACTTAATCAACATACCGTTTACAATAACTTTTATTTTCTTTTCTGCAGGCATATCTCTTATAACTGCAAGACCGTTGCAGATAATGAGGCTGTTGTCGGCAATATCATCTTTGCTGAGTATTGACATGCCGTTAAAAATACAAGCATTGCTAGAGATGTTTATTTCACTTACAACATTTGTTTTTTTGATTGAGGCGTAAGCCTCTGAAAATTCGGGGGCAGGGTTTTCCGGAAGCAACACGAGTGCGACATTTGTCATAGATTCGATTTTTTTTAATGCTTCAGGACTGAAATTTCTTAAGTCTGTGAAAGCCTGGTTAATAATTCTTGCCATAATTTTTCCTTCTTTCTTTTTACTAACAGTTTTCATAATAAAATAGGATAACGGAATATCTGTATAATAAAGTAATGCTTCATCAAAAGACATAGTGCCATTTTTTAGGGCTGTTAAACCCGCATATGTTTTTGACATATTTATTCTCTTTTCTTTTTATTAAAACCGGTTTCACTAAGTAAGACGTAAAAAAACAGGATATTGTCCTTGAAAATGCAAAAAAATCTATATTTTTAATATATCATTATAATTTTAATTTTTCAATAAAAAAAACCTCTCCTGAAAGGAGAGGTGGCATCCGTAGGATGACGGAGAGATTCTTACTTCAAGCTCTCAAGAAGGAAGGGCACAGCCTCCTCAAAGTTAACACCGTAGTCATTACCCTTGGGGTCTTCGATAGTAAGTCTGATGCTTTCGCTTGTGTAGTCTGCGGCAATTCTTGCTGCATCCTTCCAGGAAAGACCTCTCACAATACCGCCAAGGCAGGTGCTCGAGAAAATATCGCCTGTACCGTGGTAGCTTCTCTTCTGCTTCTTGTGTGTGTAGTGATAATATTCATCGTTGACGGAGTCATAGCCCATAACGCCTGTTGTGCCCTCCTCGAAGGATACACCTGTGAGGATAGCGATTTTTGCACCGAGTGCGGTGAGCTTTTTAAGAAGCATCTTTGCATAAGCCTTGTCGTACTTTTCCTTGTACTCCTCGCCGAGCATAAAGCAGGCCTCGGTGATGTTGGGCACGATAATATCAGCCTTTGCACAAAGAGTTGCCATATATTTTGCGAAGGCTTCGTCAAAAGCGGGGTAAAGCTTGCCGTTATCAGCCATTGCAGGGTCAACGAAAAGAAGACTGCCGTCCTTACAGAAGTTATCAGCCATTTCCTTCATAAGGTCAATCTGCTCGAAGGAGCCGAGATAGCCTGTGTACATAGCATCAAAGGTAATACCCTCGTTTTTCCAATGGTCGGTGATGGGCTTGATCTGATCTGTGAGGTCCTTTACTGTAAAGCCGCTGAACATTGTGTGGGTTGAAAGCACTGCAGTAGGAATAATAGCAGCCTCAATACCCATTGCTGAAATGATGGGGAGAGCAACGGTAAGAGAGCACTTGCCCACGCAGGAGATATCCTGAACAGTTACAATTCTTTTCATAATATGTACCGCCTTTTTTCTGTTTTAGTATTTACAAAGTAACTGATTTACATTATACTTATATTTGACCATATTTAAATATCCAAAAAACGAATAATTTATATGGTCAGATTGGAGCGGTGCTATGCTTACCTACTCTTTTTCGGACAGAAAGGGCGAAAGCCTTTACGAATATCTTTACTCCAGAATAAAGGATGACATCCTTGCGGGCAGACTCAGAGCGGGGGAGAAGCTTCCCTCGAAAAGAAGTCTCGCACAGAATCTCAATATCAGTACAATTACCGTTGAAACTGCATACAGTCAGCTTATGGCGGAGGGATATATATATTCAAAATCAAGAAGCGGCTTTTTCGTTGCAAAAATCGGTGAGAGTATTCCTGTGAATATGGGACAGAGAGGAGCAGCTCTGTCGGAGGAGCCTGTAAAAGAAAAGGAGTACCTTGCCGACTTTACCGCTAACTATACGGCAAAGGAAAGCTTTCCCTTCCTCACGTGGTCAAAGCTTACCCGTGAGACTCTGTCGGAGCAATGTGAGGAGCTTCTTGTAAGCTCACCCTCTCAGGGTATATACGAGCTTCGCAAGGCGGTTGCCGATTATCTTTTTCAGTTCAGAGGCATATCCGTAACCCCCGACAGAATCATTGTCGGTGCGGGTACCGAGTATCTTTACAGTATTATCATTCAGCTTTTAGGCAGGGATAAAACGTACGCTATCGAGGACCCGGGCTACGGAAAAATCGGTCGCATATATTCGGCAAACGGAGCACCCTGTGTGCACATCCCCTATGAAAAGGACTGTGTTGATATTGGCGCTCTGATTCCCTCGGGCGCTGACGTGCTGCACATATCCCCTTCGCATCACTTCCCGACGGGCGGAGTCACACCTATCGGTAAGAGGTATGAGCTTTTAAGCTGGGCGAAGGAAAAGGGAGGATATATCATTGAGGATGACTATGACAGCGAATTCCGTCTTTCGGGCAGACCCGTACCGCCTTTACAGAGTATTGACAGCGAGGGACACGTTATTTATATAAACACCTTTTCAAAAAGTCTTACGCCGACAATCAGAATCAGCTATGCGGTGCTGCCCTCAGATCTTGCAGAGAGATACCGCAGGGAGCTTGGCTTTTATTCCTGTACCGTTTCTACCTTTGAGCAGACAACTCTTGCAAAATTTATCGAGAGAGGCTATTTTGAAAAGCATCTGAACCGTATGCGTACCTATTACAGAGCAAGACGTGATGCTGTGATGCAGAGTATAAAAAAGCATCCCCGTTACGGGATGGTAAAGATAAAGGAGGCAGACTCAGGGCTTCATTTTATTCTTGAGATAAACACCGATCTGCCTGACAGTGTGCTGAAAGCAAGAGCCGAGGAGAAGGGAATAAAAATATCCTGCCTGAGCGATTACTACTACGGTGAAAAGGCAGACAGTCAGCATAAGATAGTTATCAACTACTCATCGCTTACAGAGGAGCTTACAGAGAAGGCAGTTGAGCTTCTCTTTAGTGTGATATAAAAAGACAGAGAGAAAGACAGAGAAAAAGACAGAGAATTTCCTCTGTCTTTTATCTTATTCAAAAAGATTTACGCTCATATATCTTTCGCCTGAGTCGGGAAGAAGAGTCACGATAGTTTTACCGTTATACTCCTTTCTTCCGGCGATTTCGGTTGCACCCGTAAGTGCAGCGCCCGATGAAATACCCACAAGCAGACCCTCTGTGTGTGCGAAGCGGCGGCTCATTGTGAAGGCATCCTCTGTTCTGACGGTGATAACCTCGTCGATAAGAGAAAGACTCAGATTGTCGGGGATAAAATTGGCACCGATGCCCTGAATGCCGTGAGGTCCGGCAACACCCTTTGTGATAAGGGGAGAATCGTAGGGCTCAACGCCTATGATTTTTATATCGGGATTTTTTTCTTTAAGATATTTTGCAGTGCCGCTTATTGTTCCGCCTGTGCCGATACAAGCGACAAAAACGTCAACCTTACCCTCGGTATCTGCCCATATTTCAGGGCCCGTTGTAAGGTAGTGGCTCTCGGGGTTATCTGAGTTATCAAACTGCGAGGGTATAAAGCTGTTGGGTATGCTTTTATGAAGCTCCTCAGCCTTTTCGATGGAGCCGAGCATTCCCTTTGCACCCTCGGTGAGAACTATTTCAGCACCGTATGCCTTAAGAAGCTTCTGTCTTTCGACGCTCATTGTGTCGGGCATAACGAGAATCGCTTTATAGCCCATAGAAACTGCCGCTGCGGCAAGGCCGATGCCTGTATTGCCGCTTGTAGGCTCGATGACGGTTGCCCCCTCGGTTATAAGACCTTTTTCTTTAGCCTTGAGCAGCATATTCACCGCAACTCTGTCCTTGACGGAGCCTGCTGGGTTGAAGCACTCAAGCTTTACAAGAAGATGTGAGGAAAGCCCCTCTTTTTCTGAAAAAAGGGAGGCTTCGTAAAGCGGGGTCTTACCAACGAGGTCAGTAAAATTTTTATAAATCATATAAAAACCTTCTTTATTATTTTTCTCCAAGGAGCTTATGAAGCTCATCCATGAAGGTGTTGATATCCTTGAACTGACGGTATACGGAAGCAAAGCGTACGTAAGCAACCTCGTCAAGCTCCTTTAGCTTATCCATAACGAGCTCACCGATTCTTACAGAGGTAACCTCTCTGTCAAGAGAGTTCTGAAGCTCTGCCTCGATATCTGAAACAACCTTGTCAATCTGCTCGATGGAAACAGGTCTCTTTTCACAGGCACGGAGCATACCGTTAAAGAGCTTTACACGGTCAAAGGCCTGGCGGGACTTATCCTTCTTAACAACGATAATAGGTACACTTTCTATTATTTCATAGGTGGTAAAACGCTTGCCGCAGGATATACATTCACGGCGGCGACGGATTTTCTCGCCCTCGTCTGTGGGGCGTGAGTCAATTACCTTGCTTTCTTCGAAACTGCAAAAAGGACACTTCATTATAATAACCTCTTTCCTTTATTTTATTCAGCACTCTGACTGATTAAATACATTGTCTGCGATTTTTCTGAGATACTCTGCGGCTGAAAGGATTTCATCCTTATTCTCATAGCTGTCGGAATAAAGCTCAACCACACCGTCTCCCCTGTAGCCCTTTTCTTTCAGAGCCGTAAAAAAGGATACAAAATCAAATAAGCCTTTTTCACAGGGAGCGATACAGTCACGGACTCCGTCAAAGTCGCTCAGATGAACGTGTACGATATTTTCACCGAGAATATCAATAAATTCCATAGGCTCATAGCCTGCACGCCTTGCCTGCTTTACGTCGAGCACGGCCTTGAAATCTTTGCCGAGTTTTTCCTTCATAAACCTCATAAAATCGGGAGACGCAGAAACAAAATCAACCACGTTTTCGTGGGCAACCGTACAGCCGAAGGTGCGGGCAATACCGTTAAACTCACCGAAGCGCTCTGCATATTCGGTAAGGGGGATTTCGGATTTGTGCTTTGCACCGTGCATAATGATATATTTTGCTCCCAGCTCTGCCGATGCTTCAAAGAACCGTTTATAATCCTCTGTGGCATCATAAAAACGCCTTTTATATTTTGAAAAGAAATCGTAGCCCTCGGAAAAGGAGCGGTAGGGGTGAAGGGACGTTACGGTAACACCGTAATAATCCTTTATGCTTCTGATTTCTTTTATAAATTCAGCGTTAAGCTCAGAATATGAGTTAAAGAAAATCTCGCTGTAATCAAAGCCCATCTCGCATATTTTCTGAAAGGCCTTTTCTGTTTCAAGAGGGTAAAAGCAAGCCGATGAGGCTCCTATATTCACAAAAATCCCTCCCGACAGATTATTTATATATCATTATATCAAAAACAAACACAAAATACAACAACGAAAATAAAATAAACTACTATATTTTGTATATAAAAAGTAAAAAAAACGGCGGATATCCTGAGATATCCGCCATTTGGTGCCGAAATTTATCAGAAAAGACCGCCGACGCTTTCAACACCGAAAAGTGCAGCGTCGTAAAGACCCTCGGTAGCTATTGCAAAATCCTCTGCCGCATTGCCGGTATAGCTCTTTACCTTGTCTGAGGGAATTGCAACGTAGCCTGCAACGTTGCCGATACCGCCTTCATCGGCGAAATAGCCCTGAGGGATATAGACGTAATAGGAATTTGCTCGTGAAAGGGTAACACCTGTCATTTTGAGTACAATGTTTACCTTTTCGCTGTCAAAGGTGATTCCGATGCCTGAAAGACCGCCGAAGGTGTTTTTTGTGTCCTCGCTGGTAGCGTGTGAAAGCTCTGTCTTGCCGTAAAACCATACGCCTACGTTTTCCTTGGGAATTTCGGTAACTGTGGTGTAGGTGCCGTCGGCGTTGAGTGTGCAGAGTCTGATGCTTTCAGTTGACGTGCCGAAGGACGTAAAGGTGTTGCCGAGACGGAAGGCGGTTGCTCCTCTGGTACTGCCGCTGTTTGAGTAGGCAAAATATACCTTTTCAGCTACAAGTGTCTGTCCCTGGGGCTCCTGAGTGGCGGTGGTTACCGCTGAAACCGCAATAGCACCGACGCAAAACAGAGATATAAGGATGGATAAAACGGGTATAAGCTTGTTTTTCATAGTTATCACTCCAATTAATCAAAATTATTTATATGAACCGCCTCAGGCGGTTTCTTTATAGGTTGAAAGCAGGTCGGCCGTTTCGGTGTTGTTGTGGTCACGGGCAATTTCAATAGCACTTTCACCCTTTTCGTTTGTAAGCTCCGTACCGTAGCCGTGGGTGAGAAAGTATTCAACGACCTCGCTGTCACAGAAGGCAACCGAAAAGAAGAAGGAAAGCTTTTCTGTGGGTGTCATAAGAAGATTTTCTCTTTTTCTGAGCTCCTCAAGAGCCTTTTGTGAGTTGCCTAAAAGTGTTGATTCAAGCAGAGAATCGAGTCCGGTCGAGCCTGACTTTTCATAAACTGCAAGACCGATGCTCTGTAGACTTTCATAAGAAAGAAGCTCGGCATATTCGACGGCTATGCTCATAACCTCAGAGGAAAGAGCTGCTGCATTTTCAATAAGTGACATAACCGCTCCGTCGTTACCTGCAACAATAGCCTTGACAAGGGAAAGCTCATAGCTTTGGGATGTGGTAATAAGAGAGGCTGTTGTTTCAGGCTCCCTTGACGGAGTATGCTCTGAAATGAAAACACCCGAGCAGAAAACGATAACAAGACAGGCGGCAGCGGTGATAAGCTTATAAAAGTCAATACGTATAATTCTTGCCTTTTGCTTTATGCCTGCTTTTTCCTTTATTCTTTTACTCAGCTCCTCGTCAGGAAGGACGTCTATATTTCCGGTAAGGTCGCTTATCTGATCTTCGTCAAGCTGAGAAAGCATTAATTCAAGCTCATTCACCGTAAACACCTCCTAACACCGTTCTCAGTTTCTTTATACTGCGCTCAAGCCTTTTCTGTACTGCCTTTTCACTTATGCCGCCGAGAGCCTCGGCAATTTCTTTTGCACTTTCGCCCATAAAATACCGTCTTGTTACAATTTCGGTATCGGGCTCACCTAAATCCTTTACTGCTTTATAGAGCAGCTGCTTATCCTCGTAGGAAAGGCTTTTTTCCTCCTCGGGAAGCTCTGCATCATCATCCGAAAGATTTTTTGACTGCCTTTCAAGCTTACGGTAAAGGTCAATGGCCTTTCTTTTGGCGATAACACCTATGTAGCCCTTGATTGTACCCTTGGAAAGGTCGATTTCATTAATGCGGTTATAGAATGTGAGAAAAACGTCGGACGTACATTCCTCCGCATCCTCTTTAGTACCCACCGGAAGAATCACGCAGGACACTATTTTATAAACGTAGCCGCTGTATGTATCAATCAGCAGTCCGAGACCTGTATTCTTGTCCCGTCTTAGCTCGCTGAGAAGCTTTTTATCTGTCATCTGAAAATACCTCCGGGTCCTTTCGTTAATATATACGGATGAATGAGAGCAAATGCGACAGCTTTTTGAAAAAATCGGAAAAATTTTCAGACCGTCTTCCGTGAAAGAAAACGGTCCTGATTTCAAAGCTTGAATATTATGCCCACAGCCGCCGCAAAAACAATGAGAGCGATAGGGTGTACCTTTTTGAACTTATAGGCAACGGTGAATATTATGACGCTGAGTATCAGCACGGGTATACTCAGAGCCGAAAGAAAATTATCTGCCGTGAGCACTGTATCTACGCCGAAAAAGGCAATTTTTGCCACGGAAATAAGCGCCGAGGTAACAAGACCGAGAGAGGCGGCACGAAGTCCGTAAAAGGCATATTTTACATATTTTGAATCCTTGAAGCGGCTCAGAATTTTTGAAATGATGAGTATGATTATAACAGATGGAGTTACAACACCGAGAGAAGCGACAACACTGCCGAGGATGGCAAAAGCGGTACCGTATTCACCTGCAACCTGAAAGCCGATGTAGGTAGCCATATTTATACCGAGAGGTCCGGGGGTGGATTCGGAAATAGCAACCATATTTGAAATATCCGCAGAGCTGAACCAGCCTGTTACGTCACCCATATCCGCAAGGAAGGGCAGGGTTGCAAGTCCTCCTCCGACTGCAAAAAGGCCGACGCAGAAAAACCTTGCAAACATTTCCGCATAAAGCAAAAGAAGCTCTGTCATCTGTCCTCAGCCTCCCTTCCGTCTGCAGTCTTCTTTTCCTTGCTGAGCTTGATAACAAGACCGCAGGCTGCTGCAACAAGGATGAAAATAACGGGAGAAAGATCTGTAAATACCGAAAGGGCCGTTACTGCAATGAAAATAATAAGAGTAGCGATATCGACTATGCTTTTTTTGGCAAGTTTAAGAATAGCGCTTAAAATAAGAGCAACAACAGCGGCTCTTATTCCGCCGAAGGCGTGCTGAACTATCTCAAGGTCCTGAAAGTTGCTGATGAAGGCGGCGATTGTTCCAACAATAAGCATTGAAGGAGTAATGACACCGAGGGTTGAAAAAATTGCTCCGACAGCACCCTTTGTTTTATAGCCTACAAAGGTGGCGGTGTTGACGGCAATAATACCCGGTGTACATTGACCGATGGCAAAATAATCCATAAGGTCATCATTCGACACCCATTTTTTCTTTTCAACAAGCTCTCTTTGCATCATAGGGAGCATAGCATATCCGCCGCCAAAGGTAAAGCCTCCGATACGGGCAAATATAATAAACAACTGAAAAAGAGTTTTCATAAAAATCTCCTGTCAAAAAAGGGCAGCACCGGGCCGCCCTTTCAGTTTTAAATTATCGGGCATACTTCTTAAAGAAGCTGAGCATCTCGTTGATTGCTCTCTGTGAGGCCTCGCTTTCGGGGTAGAGTATGGGGAAAACGTGAGGAAGATCCTCGCCCTTGAATTTACAGAAATCCATAAGCTGAACGTCTGTACCGTATTCCCTGATATCCCTTGCGCATCTTCTTGTCTGCTCTCTTGCGAGAAAATCGCCTGAAGAGGTAAGAAGGAAGGTGGGAGGCATTTTACCTAAAGGGAGAAGTCTGTCAAAGTTGACGTAGGGAGCCCATTTTTCCTTGCGGAAGGCCTTGCCGCCGAGCATAAGATTGGTATAAAAGCTCATGGGGAATTTATCGTCCATATATGCAACGGGGCTTGTGAGAGCAACGGCATTGAAGCGTAAGCCTGCATCCTCAATATCAAAAATGTATCTTATTTCGCTGCTTTGTGAAAGCATAGCGGTGAAGCCTGCGAGCATACCGCCTGCAGAGTCACCTGTGAGATAGATATTATTTTCGTCGCAGGGGAAGTCGGAAAGATGCTCCTTTATCCAATAAAGGGCGTGGCGGATGTCCTCAAGCTGATCGTGGGCGTTGACCTCGGGATAAAGACGGTAGCTCATATTGAAAACCACGTAACCCATTTTTGCAAGGGTGAGGCAGTAAATCTTATTGAGCTCCTTGTCGCCGTAAGCCCAGCCGCCGCCGTGAACGTCAATGATAACGGGAAGCTTACCCTCTGTATTTTCGGGGTAGTAGGCATCAAGCAGGTGGAAGCTGTGTCCGTCGTCAAGATAAGGGAGGTTGTTTACCTCGGTGACACCCTCGGGAATTGAAAGGGTGGCAATACGCTTGTCGTCCTGTCTTTTGGTGTTCTGCCAGAAAAGAGCTACGCCTTTTTCAATGAATGACATAAAATCATCTCCGTTTTATTATTACATGGGAGGCATACCGCCGCTCTGAGCCATTGCCTGAGCGAACATACCGGGCTTCTTCTGCTTTTTGGGCTTATATGCAGGAGGATTGGTAAGGCGCTTCTTTGCCTTTTTACCTGCAGCTGAAGCAAGGTACTTGTTTACCTCAATAACGGGAGGAGCCATTGTTTCACTCATATAGTCGACACAGCGTGCGAGAAGAATCTGATCGTTATTAAGCTCGCCGAGAATTGAAACTGCAATAAGGCTCTGTGTATCGTTTGTTCCGTCCTCGTAAATTTCGTTGAGAACCTGGAAAAGCTTTTTCATTGTCTGGGGATTGTTTTCCTTGATTGCGGCGATAACCTTTGCGGTGCCGTACTTTTCAAAGAATTCCTCACCGAGGAATTCGCCGTATCTGTCAAGGTTTTCCTTATACATGGGACGAAGCTCGGGGAAAACAAGGCAAAGCTTGCTTGCAAGGGTATTTGCATCGTAGCTTGAGCCGTTTTTTACTGCGTTCTTTGAAATTGTCTGAGCGGCAGTCTTTGCAGTATTCTTTTTGTAAACTGATGTCTTGACGGAAAACTTGCCTGTAAGAGTGTCTGCAAACTCATTGATGATATATTTTACATCATTGATATCTGCATTTTCCTCCATAAGTGAAGCGGCAATTTTCTTTGTGGTGCTTTCTTCGTTATCGCCCTGATACATAGCGATAATCTTGCCGTCGTATTCAAACTTGATTGCACCCTTTTCACCTGCAAAAACAGCGCTTGCGGCATTGTCATCATATTTTCTGAATTCGGCATTTTCTGCAAAGCCGAATTTTTCAAGCTCGGCTGCTACGCCTGAAATGATTGTCTGAAGGTTGTCCTTTATATAACTCATCGGTACAGACTCCTTTAAAAAATATTATATAACATTTATACAATTATACAGTATAACACAAAAAAACTCTGTTGTCACTATTAAAATCAAAAATATTCGGGTTTACAGATAAAATAAAGGGTGGTATAATGTTGCTTAAAGGAAAAATAGGGAGGAAATGCTATGAAAGAAAACAGGATTCACGTAGCTTACGGCTTTCACGTTAACTGCTACCATTCCTACAGAGGTGATACAAACGATAACCTCGGCTTCGGCTCCGATATACGTATCATCAGAAAGATTCTTGACGTGCTTACGGATTTCAACGAAAGGGGAATACCTGTAAAGGCTACATGGGATACGGAAAACTTCTTCTCCTTACAGAAAATACTTCCCGAATATGCTCCTGATATTATTGAAAAGATGAAGGAGCGTGTGGATAAATACGGTGACGAAAATATAATTATGGGCTACAACAACGGTGCCCTTTCTGCTATGACCGAGGATGAGTTTGAGGCAAGCATTGAGCTTTCCGTTACAAATAAGGACGGCAGCGGTCTTGAGGATATCTTCGGCAAATGCGAAAAAATTGTCCGTCCTCAGGAGGTTATGTTCACTCCCTCACAGGTAAGTCTTTACAATAAGCTGGGGGTCAGAGCTCTTTGTCTTTATTACAGCTGTGTGCCCTTTGATGCCTTCCGCACCATTGTTCCGAGACTTCCCGATGAAATGGGCTTCAATCCCGTTACTTACACCTACAAGGGTGAAAGCCTTACGGTAATTCCCACCTACAGCAATTCCGATGTCTGCGATGCGGGTTGTATGAGAGCGTGGGTAAAGGATTTACGTAAAAAGCAGCTCAGCGGAGAAATCAACAGAGATCTTTTCCTCTTTGTGAATATGGATGCCGATGCAATCTTCTGGGAAACCATCGACCTTGGAAAAATGACGGGCAAGGTTGCTAATACCGACGGTATTCACGGCCTGGTTGAAGAAATAGCAGACCTTGATTACGTTGTTTTTGATACACCGGGTAATTATCTGAACACCCATGAGTCTGCGGGCAATATAGAATTTACTCAGGATACAGCCGACGGTAACTTCACAGGCTATGCCTCCTGGGCAGAAAAGCCCTTTAACAGACAGATATGGACAAGCCTTGAAAGAGCAAGAGCAATGGCAAAGGTTACCGCAAAAAGAGACAAGGAATCTCCCTCCTTTGACGACAGAGTAATTCTTCTTTCGACGACTCACTTCGGTCTTGCCACTCCCGTTCTTAATATTCAGAGGGAAAGGACTGCTCTTGCACTCGCAGAATCCGTTACAGCCAAGGAAAGAGAGGCTCTCGGAAATGAGGAGGGCATAACCGTTCACAACACCTCGGGCAGCTCCCTTGTATGTGCTCAGCTTGAAATCAAAAATGAGCTTTCCGACATAAGAAGGCTCAGCGTAGCTTCTCCCGATCTTGAAGGCTTTACTGCAGTTTCTCTTAATGAGGATAACAGCTCCGTATACCTTATGATGAGGTTCAGAAGGGTTAAAAAGAGCTATAAAATCACTCTTGGCACCGACGGTGAAATAAAAGAAGAAAG
Source organism: Acutalibacteraceae bacterium (assembly GCA_045577395.1). GTDB lineage: Bacteria > Bacillota > Clostridia > Oscillospirales > Acutalibacteraceae > UBA6857. The sequence continues at coordinate 69,525 of JAZNIH010000090.1, forward strand.
CGGCTTTAAGAATCAGCTTAAGAACGACCGACTTTGTCTTATGTTCTCACCCTCGGGCAAGCTTTCTTCCGTTTATTCCGACGGCAGAAAAATCGGTGATGACGAGTTTTTACAGAGCTTTATAACCTACGGCAAAAAGAAGTATTCCTTTACAAACACCTCCGCCTCGGCGCTGCCCGTTGCAGGTGAGGGCGAGGGCATAAGGGTGAAGGGCGAAATCCACCTTCCCGATGAAGAAGCGGGCGGAAGCTTTGTCTATGACTTTTTCAAGATGCCCTTCTCAGAGGGTATATTTATAAGAACAACCGTGAATTACCCATATACATCTGAGACAACCTCAATCTCAACGGAAAACTCGGCACTCGGACGTTACAGTGATATGAAATGGCTTGAGGCTGTACCCTTCCAGCTCAGCCCCTGTCTTGAGGGTGATATAAGGGTTATCAAGCGTAATTTTATGGATGACGTATCCTCATTCAGAACAGCCTCCTTCGGTGAGTGTGACGTGAAGAACAAAAAAATAGCATCCTTCAATCATCAGCTTACGGGCGGCTTTACGGGGCTTTACGATGAAAAGGGCGGTATTATTCTTGCAAACGCCCGTCAGGTGCTTAATTCCATGGCACACTGTCCTATGAGACTTGAAGAGGACGGCAGAGTGAGAATGAATCCCTTCGGTACATATTACGGACCTCAGCGCCATCATTGGAGCAGAGCAAAGGATCAGATTCTCAAGGTTTATACCCTTGTTGCCGCTCAGGGCAAATCAATAGCGCCTGCTTATAACGGCTGCAGCGAGACTGCGGTGCTTGCTCTTTTCTCCTATGACGGTAATGAGCTCAGCAAGGAGCAGAAGGCAGAAATCTGCGCCTTCTGTGACGGTGCCGTTATTTCGGGCGAAAGCGACACGGCAAAGGCCTTTGAAAAGGATAACGTTGTATTCCGTCAGGCAAAAACCGACGGTATAGATGAAAAGGACCTTAAAAATCCCGTGCTCACGGGTCTTTCGGGCAACCTTTTCAAATACGTCACAAGGGGCCCCGTTGCTATCGGTCATATTCTCATAGAGCAGTTCAGAAGCAGAAAATGATTACAGAAAGGTAAGAAAGTCAAAATATTTAATAAATTATTGACAAAGCGGCTTTTTTGTTTTATAATCGATGTGTATAGGTGGAGTATAATGCTCCGCAGAAACAGAAACGGAGGAATTTATTATGAAAAAAGCATTATCAGTTCTTCTTTCAATGCTTATTATATTCTCAATGGTAGGCGTTATTGCATTTGCAGAAGGAGAAGATACCAAGGTTCATTATGTATTCAAGGTTGACGACCAGGTTTTTAATGAGTTTGAACTTACACCTGATGACAAAACCACTATAGCAGAGCTCATTGACACTCCCTCAAAGGCTGAGACCGAAACCACACGTTATCTTTTCAAGGGCTGGGTTCTTGAGGGTGACGAAACAGAAACCATCTGGCATTCCGGCACAATTCCTGCCCCCAAGTCAGAGGATGCAGGTAAGACCTTTACCTATATTGCAGTATTCAGCGAAACAGACCTTACAGAGCGTCAGACCTTCTGGAATCTTATCGAGTCAATCTTCGAAAGAATCAACAGACTCTTTGAATACTTCGCAGAAATCTTTGGCTTCTAATTTAAGCTACAGTACCGCAGATGAAAGTCTGCGGTATTTTTTTGTCTATATCAATAGTTTAAAAGAGAGATTTTGCTCTCTTTTTTGTTTTTTTGTCTATTGAAAAGAGGCTTTTGCGGTGCTATACTAATGCGTGTTAAAAAACAGGAGGGTTTAAAAATGAAAAACTTCTACCTTAAGCCGAAGCTTTTTTCGGTTATAAAAAAATACACCGCTCAGCAGGCGGTAAAGGACGTTGTAGCAGGCGTAATCGTTGCTATTATTGCTCTGCCTTTGTCAATAGCTCTTGCTATTGCCAGCGGCGTTGAGCCTCAGTGCGGTATCTACACCGCTATTGCGGCAGGCTTTATTGTTTCCTTCCTCGGAGGAAGCAGAATTCAGATCGCAGGACCCACAGCGGCATTTGCTACCGTTGTTGCGGGTGTTGTTGCCACTCAGGGTATGGACGGTCTCTTTATTGCCACCGTTATTGCCGGTATACTGCTTATTCTTATGGGTGTGTTCAAGCTCGGCTCACTCATCAAGTTTATTCCGTATACAATAACTACCGGCTTTACTGCAGGTATCGCAGTTACTATTTTTATCGGTCAGATAAAGGACTTCCTCGGTCTTACCTATGAGGCAGGTGTAAGCCCTATTGAGACGATAGAAAAAATCGAAGCCAATATTCACGCTATCGGTACCTTTAGCTGGAAGTCTCTTCTCGTAGGTGCGGTATGCCTTGCAATTCTCATTATTTATCCGAAAATCGAAAAGAAAATTCCACCTTCACTTATTGCAGTTGTTGTGGGTGCGCTTATGGTTAAGTTCATTCCCGGTCTTGATGAGGGCGTAAAGACAATCGGTGAGCTTTATACTATTCCTACAGGCCTTCCCAAGCTTGATTTCGGCTCAATGGATATTTCCTTCGACAAGATTTCTGCAGTGCTTCCCGATGCGTTTACCATTGCGGTGCTTGCGGCAATCGAAAGCCTTCTTTCCTGTGTTGTAGCCGATACTATGGTAAACTCAAGACACAATTCAAATGCTGAGCTTGTGGCTCAGGGCGCAGGTAACATTGCATCGGTATTCTTCGGCGGTATTCCTGCTACAGGTGCAATTGCAAGAACTGCAGCCAATGCCAAAAACGGAGGCAGAACTCCCGTTGCAGGTATGGTGCATGCGGTAGTGCTTCTTCTTGTTCTGCTTTTCCTTATGCCTCTTGCAGAGCTTATCCCGATGCCTACTATTGCGGCAATTCTCTTTATGGTTGCTTTCAATATGAGTGAATACAAGAGATTTATCCGTGTGGTAAAAACCGCTCCCAAGAGTGACTGGCTTGTTATGGTCATAACCTTCCTTCTTACTGTTGTATTTGACCTTGTTATTGCTATCGAAGTCGGTATGGTGCTTGCCGCTATGCTCTTCCTTAAGAGAATGAGCGAGGAGGCTCACGTAACCTCATGGAAGTACGTTGATTCTGAAAATGACAAGGACAGCACAGAGCTTAAGATGATTCCCGAAAACGTACGTGTTTACGAAATCAGCGGTCCGATGTTCTTCGGTGCGGCAGATAAAATAACCGATATCACGTTTAAGGATTATACCGATACACTTATTCTCAGAATGAGAGCAGTTCCTGCACTTGATGCGACTGCAATGAATTCCCTTGAGGCTCTTCTTGCAAAATGTGAGGAAAAGGGTATCAGACTTATTATCTCTCATGCCAATGAGCAGCCGATGAAGGTTATGAAGAAATCCGGCTTCTATGATAGGGTAGGTAAAGAAAATTTCTGCGGACATATCGATACGGCTCTTGAAAGGGCGTCAAAAAAATAAATCTGAAAGGCACATCCGCAGATGTGCCTTGATTTTTGTGTTGATATGGAAAGTGAAAAGTGATAAAATAAAATCTGACTTAAAAATCCGGAGGAAATCAAATGACTGATAATTATATAAGCATACCGGAATGGCATATTACGGATCCTGACGGTATTGAGCTGAAGGAAAACGGAGACAGCCTTATAAATATTGCCTTTAAAAATCCCCGTATTATATCAGAGCCCTGCTATTATAACAGGGGAATAAGAGGAGCGATAAAGGAATGTTATATAAGACAGTCAGTTTATGAGCTTTTGCTTAAGGCTCTGGGCTTTCTGCCCGAGGGCTACGGATTTAAGATTTATGATTCCTGGCGTCCCTATGAGGTGCAGAGGTTTTTATATGATGAGCAGGTTGAAAAGCTTTGCCGACAGGGCTACACAATCGAAAAGGCGAAGCAGGAGGCAAAGGAATTTGTTTCTTATCCTGAAAAGGATCCGATGAAGCCTTATGTTCATTCGACAGGGGGCGCTGTTGACCTGACGGTAATTGATGAAAAGGGAAATGAGCTTCCGATGGGTACAGACTTTGACGATTTTACCTCTCTTGCATATACAGATGCCTTTGAGAGCGGTGAAGATGAGACGGTGAAAAATAACAGACGTCTTTTATATAATGCGATGATAAAGACAGGCTTTACCAACTATCCGTCAGAGTGGTGGCATTATGATTACGGAGATTTTTTCTGGGCGGCAGAAACGAAAAGAAAAATCTCTCTTTTTGGTGGGATTTATGAGACTTCCGAGGGAAAACAGGCTTGAAACAGAATTTAAAAAGTGATATAATTATTAGTAATGTCAAACTTGAGGGGTGGAAAAATTGGAAGTATATCCCGAACTGATAGTCATGCTCACGGAAAATGACCGGACCGTAAAAAACGCATATGAGATATTTGAAAGATGTAAGGACTCCAAGGCGGAATACTGGGGCTTTAAAGAAAAGGGCATTTCCCCGTCAGAAATGAAGGAGCTTTTTGTTTATATGAAGAGCCTTGGCAAAACAACGGTTCTTGAGGTTGTTGCCTATACGGAGGATAAGTGCCTTGAAGGAGCGCAAATGGCGGCAGAATGCGGCTGTGACATACTTATGGGCACAGTTTACAGCGAAAAAATAAATAGGATTTGTAATGAAAATAACATAAAATACATACCCTTCATCGGTGATGTTTACGGTCGCCCTTCCATTCTGGAGGGCAGTGCCGATGATATGATAGCACAGGCGGAGTCTTACCGTGAAAATGGTGTTTTCGGTGCAGATCTGCTTGGCTACCGCTACAGGGGTAACTGTGATGAGCTCAACAGACAGGTGGTTTCTTCTACAGAGCTTAATATTTGTATTGCAGGCAGTGTGGATAGCTTTGAAAAGCTTGATGAAATCAAAAAGCTCGGATGCTGGGCGTTTACTGTCGGCGGTGCGTTTTTCGCAGATAAGTTCGGCGGAAGCATCAAAGAGCAGATCAATAAGGTTTATGATTATGTAAGAAAATAAAAAAATGAGCTGTCAGGTGTCTTGGACATCTGACAGCTTTTCTTATCTTATAAGCTCCTTGGGTATCAGATCATAATCAAACATTACCTTTGAATGATTGTTGAGCAGAAGCTCCTTGTCAACAATTTCGTCAGTTTCTATGTCGATTACGTTTCTGTATATTCTTGAAACTCTGTAATACTTTTCGTTCTCCAGGCTGAAATGGTGATCCTCTTCAAAAATTTCATAACGGTAGGGGAATTCCTTTTCACTTCTTAATTCTGCATAGAGTTCCTCACCCTCACACCACACAAGAAGCTGAATGTTCTGGTCGGTGTCGTTTCTGAAGCGGTAGTCAATATTGTTGTATCCCACCGAGGTGCCTGCACTGAAGGGTACTCTTTTTCCCTCGTCGGGTGCAAGTGCATCGGAATGCATATGAAATTCGGTTACGGTCATAGGACTATGTAAAACGAGCAGATGAAGTGTGTTGCTGAGATTGCAAAGGCCGCCGCCCATTCCTGAAACAAGATGGTTGTTTTTTATTACGCGTCCGTCCTTATAGCCTTTTTTCTTTGTGACTTTACCGACTGTAGCCCAGAAGGAGAAGGTTTCACCGGGATGGATGATAAGTCCGTTGATTTTGCTTCCGGCAAGCTCAATATTTACAGCCTTGTTAAGCTGAAGGTCGAGAGCAACACCGGGAGCCCGTTTTATCATATTTGAGCTGTGGGAGGAAACGAGATTCGGAAGGACTTCCACGGATTTCTTTTTAGCAATTTTGTCGTCACTCATAAGGTTTTTTATGTGACGCTTGTATTCTTCTTTTTTTGCCGAAATAGCGTAGCATGTAGGGTTGATTTCGCAAAAAAGCTTTCCTTTATACTTCATTGTTAGTCCTCCTTTTTAAGTATATCCCCTAATCTGTGACAGTATTTTTTTCTTATGAAATATGTTTTGAGTATCAGCTGCTCGACCCTTCTTCTTTTTCCGATTTTTATTTCGTCGGGGCGTCTGATGAACTTGACCAATATGCCGGGAATACCGCAGCGGTTTGCACCGAGTATGTCAGTGAAAACCTGATCGCCTATGACGACAGCTTCATTTTTTTCTGCACCGAGCATATCAAGAGCCTTGTTATAGCCGTCAGGCTTCGGCTTATCTGCAACGTGAATATATAATGAATCGATGTTTTCTTTAAAGCGAAGAATTCTTTCCTCGCTATTGTTTGACAGAAGCAACGTTTTAAGTCCTAACGAATGTATGTAGCGGAAAAGCTCATCAATTTCAGGCGTTGAATCATTTCCGTGGGGAACAAGTGTATTGTCAATATCAAAAATAACTGCCCTGAAGCCTGCTTTAGTCAGTGCCTCATAATCTATGGCAAAAACACTTTCCGCATATTCATATGGATAAAACTGCTTTAACACTGTCTTCACATCCTTTCCTTTTATTGTATCATATCTGAAAATATATTTCAAGAATAGCGATATAAAGAAAAAAGACCGCTGAAACCAGCGGTCTTGATTTTTGAAATTAGTCAGCTGTGTAAGCCATAAGAGCAACCTGACGAGCGCGCTTGATAGCTGTTGTAAGTGCGCGCTGATGACGAGCACATGTGCCTGTTACTCTGCGGGGAAGGATCTTAGCTCTGTCTGAAGTAAACTTGCGGAGCTTCTGAACATCCTTGTAGTCGATTTCTTCAACCTTTTCTACACAGAATGCACAAACCTTCTTGCGTGACTTTCTGTTAGTGCGGTTTGCACCCTTTTCGTATGCCATGAGTTCTTACCTCCTGTTAGTATTTTAAAATTGCGTGGGATTAGAAGGGTAAATCTTCGTCGTCTGTGATTTCTTCAAAATCTGAGGGAACAGCGTTCTGATAGGTGGGGGCTGCTGCAGAAGCTGCGGGAGCAACTGTGCCTGTTTCAGCCTTTGAGCCGCAGAAGCTTACTTCTCTTGCAAGAACCTCGAAAGCAGTTCTCTTAGCACCGCTGTTATCTTCATACTGACGGGTCTGGATTGAGCCCTGAACAGCGATCATTGAACCCTTTGAGAAGTATCTGCAAACAAAGTTTGCTGTGCTTTCCCAAGCTACGATGGTGATGAAATCTGCCTGTCTCTGTTCGCCTGCCTTAGCAAATGAACGGTCAACAGCGATTCTGAAAGTACAAACGGATTTACCTGTGCCTGTTGTGCGAAGTTCGGGGTCTGCAACAAGGCGACCCATAAGTGTTACGCAGTTAAGCATAATAGCTCCTCCTTACTTTCTGATTGTGAGAACGCGAAGAACACCTTCAGTGATGCCTGCAATACGCTCAATTTCAGCGGGGAGCTCGGGCTTTGCAGCGTATGTCATGAGAATGTAAGCACCCTGAGTCTGGTCCTCAATCTCATAAGCAAGTGTACGAACGCCGCCGTTTGCGCCGAAGGGCTCACATGCATTGAGTGTACCGTTTGCTTCGATGAGGGCCTTGAACTTCTCTACAAGAGCAGCTGTTGCTTCCTCACCCTTTGCAACTGAAAATACAAACATTGATTCGTAATTGTTCATGTTTTTTTACCTCCTTATGGTCTCTGGCCCCATATCCTTGTATGGAGCAAGGAATTGCCGCACATACTGCGACAGTTAAGAATTATATCAGCAAAGGCAAAATAAGTCAAGTAAAAACAACAAAATTCTTTTGTGCATAATGACAATTTACGCCTTGTTATAGACAAAAATACAGATATGGTGTATAATAAGCTCATTCTTAAAAGGAGAAACCTTAAATGAAGAAGAAATTGACGGCATTAAGCCTTGTGTTTACATTGATACTTCTTTCTTTCAGCGGCTGCGGAAAGAATGACGTTTTTCTTGATATCGGAGGACAAAGCATAACCGAGGGTCTGTTTTCATACTATCTTGACACGGTTGTTTCTTATCCGGAGCGTTACGGAATTGATGCGGAAAATGCGGATGAGGCGATTGAGGCGGCTGTTATATGCTGTAAGCAGTACGTTGCGGCGGAAAGCTTTCTTAAAGAAAATCAGCTCGGACTTACTACCGAAAGTAAAAGAGCGGCGGCAAATGAGGTTGAAACTCTCTGGAGTCTTTACCGTGAGCATTACATTGAAAAGGGGATAACCAAGCCTGACCTTACTCTTGCGGTCACACACGAATACCGTATGAAGAGAATAGTTGACTATTACTACGGTGCCGACGGCCTTGAGCCCATAGATGAGGACGACCTGAAGGAAGAGTTCGTTGACCTTTACGTCGGCTTCAGGGTGATTTCCGTTCCTCTTTCAAAGGTCAATAATCTTGGTGAAACCGTGCCCATGAACGAGGACGAGAAAAAGGCTCAGCTTGAGCTTTTAAGAGGCTACCGTAACGAGATAAATGACGGTACGGCAACTATTGATGAAATCAACGTAAGGTATAATGAAACCCGTGACATAATCGTTACCGAAAGCCTCGGTATCAACGTTGTAAAAATCGGTGACCCGATGTACACGAAGGAATTTTACGAAACGATGACTGAGATTTCTCACACCAAGGCGGGAATTATTGACTGCGGCACGGTGCTTTATCTTGTTCAGCGTGAAAAGATTGCCACCACCGAGGAGGATGAATTCTACCGTTACCGTGCTGAGCTTATTGAAGAGCTGAAGATGGATGAAATCAAAGAAAAGGTCGCAGAGCTCGCCTCGGAAATTGAGTATGAAATTGACTCTGACAGAGCAAAGGATATATATTACGCTGTGTATGACCGTGAGACCGACGTAACGGAAAGGTCTACCGACGACGCTTCTGCAACAGTAACAGAATAAAGTAAACCCCGTTGTTTCTGTGCACAGGTCCGTGAAAAACGGACATAGAAAAAAACACCCCTCCTATGGTAGAATTAAGATATCTACCATGGGAGGAATTTTTATGCCAAGAAATTACAGACATATCATACAATACGAAAAAGAAATGATGAAATTAAAAGAAGAAGGAATGACAGTAAGAGAGATAGGTGAAAAATACGGACTAACATATGAGCAAACGCACGAATTTTTCAAAAGACAAAACAGAAAAAAGCGAAAAATAGAAGCAGGACAAGCTGTTCATAAGAAAGGTAGACCTTGTAAAAAGGAAGGAGAAATACCGCCGTCGATTTTGAAATTAGATAAGCTTGCTCAAATGAGATATGTAATGGCAAGCAAGGACAGATATATCAAACGATTGGAAATGGAAATTAAATTGATGCAGGATTTTCTCTCGCTCACAGAAAGGAAGTGAAGCCATCGGTAAAATACAGAGTAATATATCGTCACAAGGATAAGTATTCAATAAGCGAAATGTGCCGGTTTTTCGGAGTATCTCGTAGCGGATATTATTCTTTTGTATCAAGAATGGAAGTTCCGGATAGAAATTTACCAATTGCAGAAAAGATAAAAGAATGCCAAAGTAAATGTGGTAAAACATACGGTTATCGCAGAGTTCACCTGTGGCTTGAAGGTGAAAGAATCTACAGAAATCCCAAGACAGTATTAAGAATTATGCAAAAATATGACTTGCTGTCAGTGATCAGGCGAAAGAAATATCGCAAATATACAGATGTTGTCCATAAATACCCTAATCTTCTGAACCGAAACTTTAAAGCGGACAGACCAAATCAAAAGTGGGTTACCGATATCTCGTATATACATACATCTCAAGGTGTTCTGTATCTTTCGATCATCAGGGATTTGTATGATAACAGTATTGTTGCATACAAAACAAGCACAACACAAAATGTCGCTCTTGTCTTAAATACAATAAAAGCTGCCAAGAAAAAAGAGAAGGTCACCGCAGAGCTGCAACTCCACAGTGACCAAGGCTTTCAATACACTTCCAACGGGTATTTTAAGCTAACACAATCATACGGCATAACTCCTTCAATGTCAAGACGTGGAAATCCGTATGATAACTCATTAGCCGAAAATTTCTTTTCAATACTCAAAACAGAATGTATCAACAGGGTTAAACTCAAAACTTTTAACGAAGCTCGTTTGTTGATAGATCAATATATCTATTTCTACAACAACCAACGAATCCAACTCAAAACGAAACTGACCCCGCTTGAAAAACGAAGTCAGTTTGTTGCTTAATGAAATATTTCTACCATAGGGGTTTTTTGTGCTGTCCGCACAAATTGGTGCAGTGCA
>JAZNIH010000091.1:0-31832 GCA_045577395.1 Acutalibacteraceae bacterium
GAAAGTGAAATAAAATTCGCCCTTAACATTTGCGAAGCAAATATTTCATATGCGACAGCATATTTCATAGCGTTGCTATTTCACTCGCCGTAAGGCGAATTTCATTGAAAAAAGCACTTCCGAAGAAGTGCTTTTTTCTGGCAGGGATGGCAGGATTCGACTCTCGCTGCGAACTGCGCAGCTCGGTCATTCGCGGCTCTCGATGTCCACCGGACATCGATTCACTACCGCTCCTACTTCGAATCCTACCCTATTAACTTATCGAGAAAAAATAGAACGGCACCACAAGGGTACCGTTCTGTTTTTTCTGGCAGGGATGGCAGGATTCGAACCTACGAATGCAACAGTCAAAGTGTTGTGTCTTACCGCTTGACGACATCCCTATAAAAAATAAATGGGGTGGATAATCGGATTCGAACCGACGACCTCCAGGGCCACAACCTGGCGCTCTAACCAACTGAGCTATATCCACCACCTACTGGCGCGCTTGAAGGGGCTCGAACCCCTGACCTACTGCTTAGAAGGCAGTTGCTCTATCCAACTGAGCTACAAGCGCATATTAACTTTGGAGCGGGTGATGGGAATCGAACCCACGCGACCAGCTTGGAAGGCTGGGATTCTACCATTGAACTACACCCGCGTAGTTTTGCAACGTTGACTATTATATACAATCAACGTTGCAATGTCAAGTCTTTTTTTAAAAAAATAAGGAAATTTTTACTGTTTTTATTATATAGAAGAAAGGCTGAGTTTGTCATCCTTAACCTCAACTGCAATAGCCGAAAGATTGCCGTCAAGACTGTCAATTATAATGTTTGCAATACCGTCCTCAATCTCTTTACGGATAAGGCTGCGAAGGTCTCTTGCGCCTCTCTGTCCCGAGTGGGAATTCTTTGCAAGATAAGCAGGCACCTCATCACTCCACTTAAAGTTGATATCCTTCTCGGCAAGAGAAGTCTTAAGCTCATCAAGAAGAAGCACGGCAATTCTTTCGTAGTCCTCAACGGTCAGATGATTGAATACTGCAATCTCATCAACTCTGCCGAGAAACTCGGGTCTGAGGAATTCGGAAAGTGCCTTCATAACTCTTTCCTTGGTAAGGTCAGCCTTATCCTTGCCAAAGCCGATTGAGTTGCCCTTACGGTCACTGCCTGCGTTAGAGGTCATAACGATAACCGTATTTTCAAAGTTGACAGTTCTGCCCTGAGCGTCTGTGATTCTGCCCTCGTCAAGAATCTGAAGAAGGATATTCATAACGTCGGGGTGAGCCTTTTCAATTTCATCAAAAAGAATAACCGAATAAGGCTTTCTTCTTACCTTTTCGGTAAGCTGACCTGCTTCGTCATAGCCTACGTAGCCCGGAGGTGAGCCTATGATTCTTGAAACGGAGTGCTTTTCCATAAACTCGGACATATCAAGTCTGATAAGAGTTTCGGGTGTGCTGAAAAGCTCTGTTGAAATCTGCTTTACAAGCTCGGTTTTACCTACGCCCGTAGGACCGACAAAGATAAAGGATGCAGGTCTTCTGCGGGGGCTTATCTGAACACGGCTTCTCTTGATTGCCGCAACGATTGCCCTGATTGCTTCGTCCTGACCGATAACCTTTGCTCTGAGAGTATCCTCAAGTCCTGCAAGCTTTCTCAGGTCGCTTTCAATTACCTTGCTCGAGGGTATGCCCGTCCAGAGCTCGATAACCTTTGCGATGTCCTCCATTTTAACCTCGTTGTCGTTAGCCTTATCTGTAAGACCTGCAATGTCGTTTTCACAAAGAACGATATCACTCTTGATTTTAGCAATAGCCTCGTAGTCCATTGCCTCTGTATCGTCAAGAAGCTCCTCCTCGTCAAGCTTTAACTCGGCAAGTCTTCTTTCGTTTATTTCGAGGTCGCTGATAGCCTTGTTACGAAGGTTTGCACAGGTGCAGGCTTCGTCAAGAAGGTCGATTGCCTTGTCGGGAAGGAATCTGTCGGTAATATATCTTTCGGAAAGAGTAACAGCCTTTTTCACAAGTGAATCGCTGATTCTTACTCTGTGATAGTTTTCGTAATATTTCTTGATACCGAGAAGTATATTTGTTGCATCCTCAATAGAGGGCTCTTCAATTTTAATGGGCTGGAAGCGTCTTTCAAGAGCCGCATCCTTTTCGATATGCTTTCTGTATTCGGTATAGGTGGTGGCGCCTACAACCTGAATTTCGCCGCGTGAAAGTGCAGGCTTAAGGATATTTGCAGCATTCATTGAGCCTTCTGCGTCACCTGTACCGACGAGATTATGCACCTCATCAATGAAAAGAATAATGTTTCCGTTATCCTTCACCTCGTCAACAAGGCTCTTGATTCTGCTTTCAAACTGACCTCGGAACTGAGTACCTGCAACAAGTGCGGTAAGGTCAAGAAGATGAATCTCCTTGTCAGCAAGCTTTGCAGGAACCTCCCCTGCCGCTATTTTAAGAGCAAGGCCCTCGGCAATGGCAGTTTTACCAACACCGGGCTCACCGATGAGGCAAGGGTTATTCTTTGAACGTCTGCAAAGAATCTGAACTGCACGGGCAAGCTCCTTATCTCTGCCGATGATATTGTCGATTTTTCCCTCACGAGCCTTAAGGGTAAGGTCTGTGCAGTAAAGGGAAAGAAACTTACGCTTCTTTTCCTTCTTTTTTCTGCCCTTTTTTCCCTTGTCCTTGCCGTCGGATTTTTCAGTATCGGCGGTTGATTTTTCAACGTCAGCCTCATCTCTTACGGAAAGTCCCTTCTGAAGGTCACCGAAAAGGCTCTGCATAAAGGGCATAGTCGGTGAGCCGCCGCTCTCAAAGCCGCCGTCCTCGTCAGAATTGGGGAACATATTGCCGAACTGCTCGCTGAGTGAATCAACGTCCTCCTCGGTAATTCCCATCTGCTCCATCATCTGCTTGATGGGGCCTATATTCATTTCCATAGCACAATGTATGCAAAGTCCCTCGGGTACGGTTTTGCCGTCAACTATCTTTGAAATAAAAATTACCGCAGGGCGTTTTTTGCATCTTGAGCAAATCATTTTATTCATGTGTAACTCCTTGGTTGGTTATTGTGTGCTTACTTGCTTTCCTTAGCAGCCTTCTTTTCTGCAAAATGCTCCTTGAACTGTCTGAAGGTTTCGGGCATATAACTGAAAAATGCACACATAGTCATAATTGCACAGATAATTACAAGAATACCTGTAATCCAGTCGGGAAGCTGGAAGCCGCCGAATAATTCGTTGAATGCGCCCACCTCGGGACCGACCGCAATAATAATTGTCATATTAACGTAGAAAACTACAGTTGCAAGCTTACCCCAGATTTCAGCAGCACCGGGCTTGATGTTCAAAAGAAGCATAATGAGACCGCCGACGATCATAACAGCCTCTTTTACAAGGAATACAACGAAAACCCAGCCGCAGGCGTTGATGATTTTGTTTTCTGCACCGAGGAAATCGATGAGAAGCATAGCAGCAATAGTAATCTGAGTGAGCTTATCGGCAACAGGGTCGAGAATCTTACCGAGCTCGCTGACCTGATTGAACTTTCTTGCAATCTTACCGTCAAATAGATCTGAAAAGCCTGAAAGAGCAAGAATGATAACTGCGATTACCTTCTGATCGTTATAAAATAATACTGCAAATACGGGAATAAGTGCAATTCTGATAACTGAGAGAAGATTAGGGATTGTGAGACAACCCTTGAAAAGACTTTTAATCATTGTAAAAACTCCTTTATTTTAAAAATTGAAATCAGCTATTACGTTTTTGAGTGATGAAACAAGCGCTGAGCCGTTAACCGCTTCAATAAAGCCTACGTTATCCGAGGCTGATGCTATTACGGATATAAGAGAAACCGCTATAACAACAATCACGCCGCCCTTGAGAAGTCCGAGGACACCGCCCAATAAGGTGTTAAGTCTTTTGATTACGGGCAGCTTTCTGATGATTTTATTGAGCAGGAATACAAGCACTCTGCCGACGATAAGAAGCACTATAGCGAGAATTACGAAAAGAATAAACTGCATAAGTGCCGTGCCGACGGGCTCGACAACCGTGTTCATCAGCGTTTCAATAAGATTGCTTCCGCCTAAATCTGCAGATGAAATCTGACTGATGAGAACCTCATCGCTGTAGCCGAGAATCTGCATAAGACCTCTGAGTCCCTCAGGAATAGCCTCAACAGCCTGCTGAGCCTGAGTTGCGTAATCGGTTGTGCCGATACCCTGCAGCGATGACTCAAGATAACTGACCGCACCCTTTCTTATAAAGGAATCAAAAGCAGTCTGTGCCAGCGTTACCGAAAAGCTTCTTGCAAGAGTTACCGCAAGAACGTAAACAACAAGGTCAAACAGAGTCTTGAAAAAGCCGCTTTTTGCAGATATGTAAACCGTCAGTGCCATAACCGCAAGCAATATAATATCAATATAATTTACCAAACAGATATACCCCCTCCGGAATATAATGATTTTATATTATATCATATATTCTCATATTTAACAATACTTAAAATTCTTTTTTAAATGAGCCGAGATTATAGTAGCATACGTCGTTACCGAGACAGGCTATACCTCTCGGAAGCACCTCACACCTTAAGCTTTCCTTAAGGCTGCCATCACGTCCTATAACGGAAATTATACCCTCAGCAAGACTGTAGGTATATCTGCCTGCGATGCATACCATTTCAGAATTCTCTGCAATATCACTTCTGTAAATAACAGTATTATTTCTATCGTACATAGTGATTTCGTCGCTGCCCAAGGCGTTTATTTTATCGGTTACCACAACCGCATTACCCTTGAAATCCCTTGCAAACTGTACAACAGAGCCCGAATAATAGGTTTCAACGGGATTGCCGTCATCGGTCTTAAGATCAACAATAACACGCTTGTCAATACAGCTTACGGCGGCCTTGTTGCTGTCTGTAAAAACAATATCAATACAGGCTGAGCCGTTTAATTTAATCTCCTTTACGTCCTCTGACGTGATATCAAGACAGTATACCTTTGTAAAAACCTCATTGGAATAGGCACCGATTGCGCCGCAGACAATTTTCTTTGAGTCCGGGCTGATATCAAGACTTACCGCATATTCCTCAGAGCAGGACCATATGTATTTTATTCTTCCCTTTTTATCTGCCATATAAACTCTGCAGGCAGAATCGTCGCTTTTAACGGAAAAGGCACAGTTGCCCTTATTATCAACCGTAGCGGCAATTATATGCCTTTCACCGTCGGTGTTACCGCGGAAAACAACACCGTGCTTATCAAAAAGAATATATGCAGATGATGAACGGTCAAAAACAACGCCGTATTTTTCTCCGACGTTAAGCTGAGGCTCAATAAACGTAAAGGTTTCGGTAAACAGAGGCTTACCGTCCGAAGAAATGCAGGTAAGCATTTTTTTGCTCAGAACAAAATATTTCCCCGAAAGTGTTTTTACACTGACAATATCGTTACCGGTGAAGCTGACAGGAAAGCCTCCGTCTGATATAACACTCGAATCAACGGTCATACGGCTGTAATACAGTAAATTCTCAGCCGCCTCAAAGCCGCCGAAGATATAAGCAGCACCGATTATAACCGCAAAAAGCAAAGCAACGATTACGAAAATCTTAAGATTTTTAAAGTCGGGCTTTTTTATTTTAAAAGCTTTTTTCTTTTTAGCAATCCTTTTATCCGCCATTGAATCACCTTCATTCACCGTAATATACTTCATTAAGATAAAGGCCCTCGGGCTTTGCGGTGATACCGCTTCTGCCTCTGTCCTTGCTTTCGATTATGTCAGAAAGAGTCCCCTCTTCAATTTTACCGTTACATATTTCAAGAAGAGTACCGACCATTATTCTGACCATATTATAAAGGAATCCGTCACCCTTGACAGAAAGAGTAACAAGCTCACCCTCTCTATTTGCATCAAAGGAGTAAATTGTTCTTACCTTATCCCTGACCTCCGTACCTGCAGAGCAGAATGCAGAGAAATCGTGAGTACCGACAAATGCCTGAGCCTCTCGCTTTATCAGCTCCTCATCAACCTTATAAGGATAATGCAGAGCAAGATTTTTAAGGAAAGGATTCTTGCTTTCGCTGTTCCATATTTTATAGATATATTCCTTTCCCGTGCAGTCAAATCTGCTGTGAAAGGCATCGTCTGCTATACTGCAGTCATAAACACAGATGCTGTCAGGCAAAACCGCATTGAGACCTCTCATAAGTCTTTTGCAGTCAATATCCTTTTCAAGTCTGAAATTACAACAGAACATATTGGCGTGAACTCCGCTGTCGGTTCTGCTGCAGCCGTGAAGGGTAACAGTTTCACCCGTTATGGTGCTTACAGCCTTCATAAGCTCACCCTGAACGGTAGCCGCATTATCCTGAAGCTGCCAGCCGTGAAGCTCACTACCGTCAAACCGCAGTAACAGTTTAATATTCTTAAGCATAATTATATAACCGCTCCGAAATAAATATTAAGTAAAACAACGCCTGAGATACCGATAACAAAGAATAAAATAGCCGCAAAATCCTTGATTTTAAGCTTCATCTGCTTCATTCTCGTGCGTGTGTCGGCACCTGTATAGCATCTGCAGCTCATCGCATAAGCAAGGTCAGATGCACGTCTGAAGGACGAGATAAACAGAGGAATAATTATCGGTACGATTGCTTTTATTCTCTCAAAAAGCTTACCGCTTTCAAAATCGGCGCCTCTTGCCTTCTGAGCGTTTGTTATTTTTTCGATTTCTTCGATAAGAGTAGGTATGAATCTCAAAGCAAGTGTCATCATCATCGCAAGGGACTGAACCGGAATTTTAAATACCTTCAGCGGTGAAAGAAGCTTTTCGATTGCATCAGTCAGCATTGTGGGTACCGTTGTGTAGGTGAGTATTGAGCTTGCGACAATAAGAAGAACTATTCTCACCGCCATAAATATTGCGGTAAAAAGTCCCTCCCTGCTTATGCTTATCTTCCATACGCTGAAGAGAATATCCTCACCGCCGCTGTAAAGCATATTGAGTATTGCGGTAAAAATAACAATCGGTATAATCGGCTTAAGGCTTCTCAGATACATCATAAAGGGTACTGCCGAAAGAAGTACGCTGAGAACAACAAAGCCTAACACAAGCGCAAGAGAAAGAAAATTCTTACACATAAAAATCATAACGATAAAAAGAACGGTAAGAATAATTTTCATTCTCGCATCAAGCTTATGAATAAAGGAATCAGCCTTATAATACTGGCCTATGGTAATATCTGAAATCATAAAGCAGCCCCCTTTCCGATAAGCTTCTTTATAACCTCACGGGCCCTTTCAAGTGTATAAACGTTCACGGGTACGTCGTAGCCTCTTTCTCTGAGTCTGAGAAAAAGCTCTGTAAGCTGAGGTATATTAAGACCCATTTCACGAAGCTCGTCAGCGTGAGAGAAAACCTCGTCAACACCGTCATAATATGCAAGGTGCGAGTCGTTCATCACAAGTATTTTGGTTGCGATTTTGGAGATATCCTCCATACTGTGTGAAACAACCATAACAGTTGAGCCCGTTGTTTCTCTGTAGCTTTTGATAAGGCTGAGAACAGTCTCTCTGCCCTTGGGGTCAAGACCTGCACAGGGCTCGTCGAGAATAAGAATCTCCGGCTTCATAGCCATTACACCTGCAATGGCAACCCTTCTTTTTTCACCGCCCGAAAGCTCAAAGGGTGACCTTTCAAGATAGGATTCATCAAGACCGACATAAGATATAACCTCTCTTATTCTCGCATCTGTTTCCTCCTCGGAAAGACCCATATTTTTAGGACCGAAGGCAATATCCTTATAAACTGTTTCTTCAAAAAGCTGATACTCGGGATACTGAAAGCAGATACCGATGCGAAAGCGCACTTTTCTGATTTCCTTTTTGTTTTCCCAAATATCCTTACCCTCGAACAGAACAACGCCGTCAGTACTCTTCAAAAGACCGTTGAAATGCTGAATCAGGGTGCTTTTACCTGAGCCTGTATGACCGATAATACCTACAAGCTCACCTTTTTCAATATTAAGATTTATATCCCTGATAGCGTGCACCTGAGAAGAGGTTCCTCTCGAGTACACATAAGTCAGATTTTTTGTTTCGAGTACTGTATTGCTCAATTTCTGTCCTCCATAATATCAACTATTGCATCGCAAAGCTCATCAATATCAAGTATATCGCTTCTGAGACTTATTCCGTCGGAAATAAGCATCGCTGAAAGCTCAGTTGCTTCAGGCACGTCAAGACCGACACTCTTGAGAGTATTAATGTGCTTGAATACGTTTCGTGGTGAGCCATCAAGAATTACCACACCCTCATCCATAACAATGACTCTGTCAGCCTTTACGGCCTCATCCATATAATGAGTGATGAAAATTACGGTAATGCCGTATTTCTCGTTAAGCTCCTTAACGGTTTTCATAACCTCACGCCTGCCTCTCGGGTCAAGCATAGCCGTAGGCTCGTCAAGAACGATACATTCAGGCTGCATAGCGATAATACCCGCAATAGCAACACGCTGCTTCTGACCGCCCGAAAGCTTATGAGGCTCATAAAAACGGTAGTCATACATCTCAACCTGCTTAAGTGCTTCGTCAACCCTTCTGCGTATCTCTGAAGGCTCAATGCCGAGATTTTCCGGGCCGAAGGCAACGTCATCCTCAACAATGGTAGCAACAATCTGATTGTCGGGATTCTGAAAAACCATACCAACCTTACGTCTTATGTTGTAGACCTCAGCCTCGTCGGAGGTATCAATTCCGTCAACGTAAACTTTGCCGCTCTGAGGAATCTCGATAGCATTGCAAAGCTTGGCAAAGGTAGATTTGCCGCAGCCGTTATGACCTAAAACAGCGACAAATTCACCCTTACGGATTGAGATATTCATGTTTTCGATAACCGTATCCTTTTCGCTTTTCTCGTCGTATTCGTCAATATAAGCGAAGGAAACGTCCTTAAATTCAATGTAATTTTCCATTGTAACCTCTGTTTATTTTTCCCATATTGCTGATGCACCGCAGGGAAGAATCATACCGGTCTCG
Organism: Acutalibacteraceae bacterium; assembly: GCA_045577395.1. Lineage (GTDB taxonomy): Bacteria > Bacillota > Clostridia > Oscillospirales > Acutalibacteraceae > UBA6857. Next base: position 9,039 of record JAZNIH010000091.1, read on the forward strand.
GTAACGGGCAGGCCGATTTCAGAGGATGAAATCTTACCGCCGAGCTTCTTTCTGACAACTGAGCCGAGTATGTATTCCATAACCGATGCCGAAAGCCCCGTTGTATAGGAATTTATAAGCATCATAAGTGAGTCCTCGTAAAGAAGCTCACTGCATAATTCAACAAAGCTGTATACCTCGTCCTCAAGCTTCCACACCTCACCGCCGGGACCTCTGCCGTATGAGGGAGGGTCCATAATGATGATATCGTATTTATTGCCTCTGCGGATTTCACGCTGTACAAACTTAATACAGTCATCAACAATCCATCTCACGCTTCTGTCGGCAAGACCTGATGAAACGGCGTTTTCCTTTGCCCAGGCAACCATACCCTTTGAAGCGTCAACGTGAACAACCTGTGCATTTTCCGATAAAGGTGCTACAGTTGCACCGCCCGTATAAGCAAAAAGGTTAAGCACCTTAACGGGTCTGTCAGCCTTTCTGATAAGCTCTCTTACGTAATCCCAGTTAACCGCCTGCTCGGGAAAAAGACCTGTGTGCTTGAAGCCCATGGTCTTAATATTAAAGGTTAAATCCTTATAGTTTATGCTCCAGAAATCAGGCATTTTACTTCTGATTTCCCAATGCCCGCCACCTGACTTTGAACGGTGGTAGCGTGCATTTGCTTTATTCCACAGAGGATTCTTCTTTTCGGTTTTCCATATAACCTGAGGGTCAGGTCTGATAAGTATAATATCGCCCCATCTTTCAAGTCTTTCACCTGAGGAGCAATCTATAAGCTCATAATCCTTCCAGTCTTTTGTATATCTCATACGTCAGTTCCTTTCATCAAAAGAGCTTCTGCTGGCCCTTCATAGGTATTCCGAGATGCTCATATGCTGCGGGTGTTGCAACACGTCCGCGGGGTGTTCTGCCGAGGAAGCCTATCTGCATAAGATAGGGCTCGTAAACGTCCTCAATAGTTACCGCCTCTTCACCGATTGCAGCCGCTATTGTTTCAAGACCTACGGGTCCGCCGCCGTAGCTGTTAATCATTGTTGTAAGCAGACGTCTGTCAATAAGGTCAAGTCCTATATGGTCGATTTCCATTTTCTCAAGAGCGTAATCGGCAATTTCCTCGCTGATGATACCCTCACCGTTGACCTCGGCAAAGTCTCTTGCTCTTTTAAGCAGACGGTTGGCAATTCTAGGTGTACCTCTTGAACGGGATGCGATTTCAAGTGCACCGTATTTATCAATATCAATGCCGAGAATACCGGCACTTCTTGTAACAATCTGAGCAAGCTGCTCGGGAGTATAAAGCTCAAGGCGCAGAATAACGCCGAAACGGTCCCTGAGAGGAGCCGAAAGCTGACCTGCTCTCGTTGTGGCACCGACAAGTGTAAACTTCGGCAAGTCAAGTCTTATTGACCTTGCAGAGGGTCCCTTGCCGATAATAATATCAAGTGCATTGTCCTCCATCGCAGGATAAAGAACCTCTTCTACGCTGCGGTTGAGTCTGTGAATTTCATCAATGAAAAGCACGTCACCCTCATTAAGATTTGTAAGAAGAGCAGCCAGATCACCCTGCTTTTCGATAGCGGGACCTGAGGTTACCCTGAAGTTTACGTTCATTTCATTTGCGATAATGCCCGCAAGTGTTGTCTTACCGAGACCCGGAGGGCCGTAAAGCAGTACGTGGTCAAGACTTTCACCTCTGCCCGTTGCCGCCTTGATATATACCTCAAGATTTTCCTTGGCCTTATCCTGACCGATGTAATCGGTAAGCACCTTGGGTCTGAGGCTTGTTTCAATATCGCTGTCCGCTCCGATAAGTCCGGGAGCAACTATTCTTTCTTCGTAATCCATATCCGTCACCCTTTAACGTGATGATAATATTTTAAGTGCCTGTCTGATGATATCCTCAACAGAAAGGCCCGGGTCGATTTTGCTGACCGCAACCGATGCCTCGGTCTGACTGTAGCCAAGCATTGTAAGTGCGGCAACCGCCTCACCTGTATTCGGCATATCAGAAACTGCGCTGACCTTTTCAATGTTCTCTGTTTCAGTCTGAGATACAAAGGAGCCGACCTTATCCTTAAGGTCAAGAATTATACGCTGAGCAATTTTCGGGCCGATTCCGGGAGCAGACTTAATCATCTTGACATCGTTTGCGGAAATAGCAAGTGCAAGTCTGTCCACAGAAAGCTCAGACAAAATTGCGATAGCAGCCTTAGGACCTACACCGTTGACAGAGATGAGCATTCTGAACCATTGAAGCTCGGTTTCTGTTGAAAAGCCGAACAAATCCATAGCATCCTCACGGACGTTGAGGTGAGTATAAAGTGTCACGGATTTTTCGCCCGATATATCGTAAAGCGTTGAATTCGATGTGTTGCAGAAGAAGGCAACTCCTGAGCATTCAATAACCGCAAAGGCGGCACCTGTTTTTACAAGGTTGCCTGTAAGTGAATAAAACAAGGTCAGATCCCCTTTCTGATTCGTAAATTCTCCGTAGTAAACAGTGAGCCGCAGGCGTGTGCATGGCATATCGCCATCGCAAGGGCATCGGCAGTATCGTCAGGCTTGGGAACCTTTTCAAGATTAAGAATACGTCTTGTCATTTCCTGAACCTGCTTTTTTTCCGCTCTGCCGTAGCCGACAACGCTCTGCTTGACCTGTAAGGGTGTATACTCGAAAACTCTGATACCGTTCTTTTGAGCGGCGAGCATTATTACACCTCTTGCCTGACTGACGTCAATAACAGTCTTGGCGTTGTTATTATAAAAAAGCTTTTCAAGGCTCATAGCCTCAGGCTTATGCTTTTTGATTATTTCACCGAGCTCATCATAAATCTTTTCAAGCCTCATATTAAACGGCATTTTCGCATCGGTAAGAATTGCACCGTAATCAATAACCGTAAAGTGATTATTTCTGTAATCTATAACCCCATAGCCGACTATGGCATAGCCCGGGTCTATACCCAATATAATCATGGCATACTACCTCACTTTAATTATCAAGTCATTATATCACAGTTCATCAGATTGAGCAATAGCTATAACAAAAAAATCACCGATAAATAAGCTTTATCGGTGAACGTTAATTTATTTGCTGCTCTTAAAAACAACAAGCTTTGAAATCACATAGTTGAGTATAACAACTATAACCGCCATAATAATCTTTGCAATCATTTCTCCGCCGACATCAAAGGATAAAACGGCAATATTGAAATTTTTCAGAAGAGCAACGTCTACGAGCAGATAAAGACCGAGCTCTTCGACAAGAAAGGAGAAAATTCTACCCGATACGAAATTGGGGATTTCCTTTAAAACTATCCTTCTCTCCCAGCTTTTGCTCTGAAAAACCCAGATTTTATTGATGACGTAGGCAAAGGCAACCGAAAGAATCCACGCTATCACGTTGGAAACAAGATGCTTATCCTTACCGAGAATAAGGTTACAAAGCGCAAAGACTATAATATTAACAGCCGTTGTCAGCCCGCCTGCAAGAACGTAAACTATAAGCTCGCGGTATCTGACAATCAGATTTTTAATTGTTTTCATAGGTTAAAATCTCTTTTGTAATATAAATTGGTCTGTCCTTGACCTGTGTGTGTATCTTAGAAACATATATGCCGATGATACCGAGGAATATGCTCAGAACCGAGCCTGTCAACACAACAAATGCAACAAGATAAAGCATTCTGTCAACAACCGTGCCGGTAACAAGGTCAACAAGAATAAGAATAACAGCTGCCGCAAGCGAAGCAAGCGTACCGATGATACCGCAGTATAAGGGCCATTTCAAGGGAGCGTCAGAATAAGCAATAAGGCCCTCAAGAGCATATCTTATAAGCTTGAACAGGCTCCACTTAGTCTGACCGCTGTATCTTTCTCTGACGTCATAGGGTATTGAAGCGGTATTGAAGCCTACCCATGAGAAAATACCCTTTGAAAAACGGTGGTATTCGGGTAATGAGACAATCGTATCAACAACACATCTTCTCATCGTTCTGAAGTCGCTGGCCTCGTTTGTCATATCAAGACCTGTGATTTTACTGATTTTTTTGTAAAAAAGCTTTTTACAAAAGGATATGAGCTTACCTTCTTTGCGGTTTCTCTGATAGGCGGCAACCATATCGCAGTCAACATCTCTGTCAAGAATACGTCCCATTTCAACTGCATATTCAGGACTCTGCTGAAGGTCAGCGTCAATTATTGTAACATATTCACCGACAGATTCCTTAAGTCCTGCATACATTGCTGCTTCCTTGCCGAAGTTACGGGAAAAGGTAACAACCTTGATATTGACGTCTCTGTTATTTTCCCACAGCTCACGTAATTCAGATGCAGTTGAATCGTTGCTTCCGTCATTAACAAAGACAATCTCGTAGCTGTCAGTATAACCGACAACTGCAGCTTTAACCTCTTCAAGAAATTTTACAACGTTGCCCTCCTCGTTATAGCAGGGCACAACAAAGGTATGTTTGATACTCAAGTAAACCGCCTCTTTCAACGGTCGGGGAATTTAAATCAATAGCCGACGTCAATCCCCTTTTCATTCCAACCGTTCTTGTAATATTCTCTGTAATTTTTAAGGCCCTCATCCCAGATTTCATAGCCATCCTGACCTCTGTGGTCTTCGTAATAGAAGCCGTTATCAATCAGGTATCTGCAAAGATAATCAGTAACCTTTTCGGCACCCTTAAGATTAACGTGACCGTTGTCAGCAAAATCTGTTGCAGGGTCAAGGCCTAATTCATCAAGCATTTCTCTTGTTGCAAAGTCAATGGTTTTGTAGTCCTTTTCCTTACAGTAAGCGATAACCGATGAAAGCTCCTGCTGAATCTTTTTGCCCTTGAATGAAGGTGTGTTTATAAACAGAACCTCAAGCTCCTTTTCTTCGAGATAATCAAAAAGAAGCTGAAGCTCGTGCTTCTGAAAATCATTGATTTCAACAGTTCCGTCAAAATCAAGGTTCTGTACGTACTTGGTCATATCCCAGATACGGAATGCGGTATCCTTACGGTCATTTGCGCCGAGATAGGTGTTGGTTACCGCTACATAGTCAGCCTTCTCAAGACCGTCAACCCAACGGTTATGGAAGCTTACGAGAGGGATATAAAGAGATATATCGTCTCGCTTAAGAAGGTCATCCTCATTTTCGGGCTTGCCGTAAAAATCATAAGCCCTCTCAGCGTATCCGAGTATATCGTTGAGCATACTGTATCTGATACCGATATCGGGTATATTAAGATATGCTTCCTTTACCTTAGCGGGAAGAAGGCTTGTATAAAGGGATTGGAAACGCATAGAGTGAAGGTCAATGATAACGTATTTAAGGTCCTGATTTTTATCGGCATACTCAATAAAGCCCTTTATAGCCGCAAAGGGCTGAACACTTGAGCCGAACTGATATGCGGCAAGACCGTATTTTTCCCATGATACAGGACTGAGCCATGCATGAGCAACAACACTTGAGCCGACGATTATACCGTCAACTGTGTTGTCAGGCATCTCGATAAACGTATTGATAAATCTTGCGTTAAAGTTCTTGGGCTGCGAATAGCAATGCATAACACCGAGAACGGCAATACAGAGGACAAGCATAAAAGCAACGGAACGAAGCCAATTTTTATTTTTCATATACATTATCCTCCCTTAGAATTGTTTATATACAAAATCGGCGGCGGAAAATCCCGTACCGTAAGCGCCGTAAATCAGCACAAACACTATAGCGCCGATAATTACAAGCCATTGGAAAAGCATATTCTGCTTATCGAGAGTCTCTCTGATTTTCATACCCTTTTCCTGCATAAGGCTTACAACAACAAGGATAAGAATCACAATAAACACCATAAACATTTCTCTGGGCTCAAGGCCGAAGGTATATAAGGTTCCGTCGGTAAAAATCCAGGGGTTGAATTCAGAGAACATATTTCTGAGCATTTTTATTGATGCAGTAAAGGAATCTGCTCTTGAGAAAATTCTGCCGATGCTTACAAGAATAAAGGTTCTGAAAATCTGAAAGAGCTGCCACGAGAAGCACTCTGTATTTACTCTGAGCTTTGCAAGAGCCTTTTTGTAGTAGGGCTCGAGAAGGATACTGCCCGAAATAATTACGCTGTTCCATATACCGTATGCAACGTATTTATAGCTTGAGCCGTGCCATACACCGACAAGGAAGAAGGCAATAAAGGATGCAAGGAAGGTCGGAAGCATCTTGCCGAGATAAGTACCGAAAACCTTTCTTGTTTTCTTACCCATAGATGAAAACGCCTTTGAAAGTGAAAGAGGATAGAACACGTAGTCCTTCATCCACGCACCGAGAGTGATGTGCCATCTTCTCCAGAATTCTGAAACTGAGCGGGCAAAATAGGGTCTCTCGAAGTTTACTGCCATTTCGATACCGAAGACCTGAGCAACACCGCGGATCATATCCATACCGCCGGAGAAGTCGGCATATACCTGCACACCGTAAACCATTGAGCCGAGAAGAATTTCAAAGCCCTTGTATTCATTGTAGTTATTGAAAATTTCATTAGCGATTACACCCATATACTCTGCAAGTGTAAGCTTTTTGATAAGACCCCAGAGGAAAAGCTGAAGGCCGTATTTGAACTGTGTGAAATCAAACTTGTGTCCCTCGTAAAGCTGAGGTGCAAGATGACCGAAGCGGCCGATGGGACCCTGAATAATCTGAGGGAAGAAGGAAACGAAAAGTGCAACCTTTGCAAGATTTTTTTCTGCTCTGAGCTTACCTCTGTAAACGTCTATAATATAGCTTGTAGCCTGAAGCGTATAGAAGGATATGCCGAGAGGAAATGCAAAGTCATGCTTAGGAGCGTCAGCTTCAACGCCGAAAATGCCGAGGATGCTGAAGGTCTGCTCTGAAAGGAAATTGAAATATTTAAGGAAAACAAGGAAGCCGAAGCAGATAACAAGACCTGCTGTAAGTACAAGTCTTTTTTTCTTCTGTATCTTAGCCTTCAAGGCCTTCTTTTCATCACGGGTGATATCGGGATGATCCTTGAGATATGCCTTATGCTCTATGTTGAATTTATCGAGAACAAGACCGATAAGCCATATTACGGCAATGGTAATGAGCATAAAATATCCCGTTCCTATACCCTCGCTGAAATAGAAAACAGCGCTGGAGGCAAGAAGAACAGTCCAACGGTACTTAAGCGGGAAAATATAATAGAGGGCAAAGGTTATTGCCCATAACGCTGCAAATTCAAAAGATATTAACGTCATTATGTCAATCTCAGCAAAAAGCCGAGCCTCCTTATGATTATTTTAAACAGCAGAACACTACCTTACGTTAATAAGGTAGTGTTATTTTTAATTAGTCTGCAAGCTCATTAATGAGGTCAAGCATAGCCTCAACTGAGTCAAGATTCTCAGGCTCGATGTCATCAGCACCGATTGAAACATCAAATTCCTGATTGATTTCACCGATAAGTGAAACAATATCAAAGGAATCAAGGATACCGTCGGTGATGAGTGCGGTTTCGGTCTCGAAATCAACGTCGGGACGAAGTTCATTGAGGATTTTCATAAGCTGTTCTTTCATAATTTTCAGTTTCCTTTCATATATAGTTGATCGCAGATCATACCGTCAACAGTAAAACCGAGTCGGTCATAAAGTGCGATAGCTGATAAATTTGCACGGTCAACCCAAAGTCTGATAAGAGTAAGCTCTTTTTCCTTTGAAGCAAGGAAGAAGCTGTGACAAAGGCACAATGCAATGCCCTTTCTTCTGTGATCGGGTGAAACCGCAAGATGCTGAAGTGTTACCTGCTTTGACGAAACACCAAGCATTATAACACCTGCAAGATTGCCTTCACTATCAAGAGCCGTCAGAAGACAACCGGCATCACAAAGCTCTTTAAGCTCAGATTCTGTAGGAAGAGGTGTGCTCTTCTCATCAAGCGCAACGCTCCAGAGTCTGTGGATTTCTTCGCAGTTGCAGTAGCTGTCGCTTAAGGTGTAGCCATCTGCAAGATTAATTTCAAGAGCATCAAAGTCAATGTCCTTTACGGCAAGCTGCATTCTCTGATAGGACTTATATTTTTCTGCAGCACCGCCGTTTATCAGTCTGTCGGGAGTTTCGTTGTCTCCCCTGCCGTTTCTTGTAACGACGTCAAGATAAACCTCTCTGTCACCGATATTCTTCATAAACTGCGATACATATGCGGTATCGGCATTTTTATCGGCATAGTAGTAAAGGTTACTGTAGCCCTCTCTGTCGCAAATTATAAGCAGCCAGCCGGGAAATTCAGCGGCAAAAAGCTTTTCCTCTGCAGCAAGAGCATCAATTTCCGCACCCATAAGGAAGCAGTTGGAAAGCACTCCTGAGCATTTTCCTCTGAATTCCTTGACAAGAGCATTGAACTGTACGGAATTCTCAATCTTATTCATCAGCGAGATATTCCCCTTTCAGTCTGACGCGGTCGATTTTTGCGTTTTTGGTCATAGGAAGCTCTGTAAAGTGGATATATCTGTTAGGCATCATATACTTGGGAAGAAGCTTTGTGCCGTCCTTGAGGATATCTCTTTCACACTCCTGAGCCGACTGATAGAAAAGAACAATCTGTTCATTCTTTTCATCGTAAATGCAGCAGCCTGCATCGATATAAGGCAGTGAGTTGATAGCAATTTCAACCTCGCTGAGCTCGATTCTGTGACCCATATGCTTAATCTGATAGTCCTTGCGTGAAACGAAATAGAATAAACCGTCTTCGCCGTATCTTGCAAGGTCGCCCGTTCTGTAAATAAGCTCGGGATAAGCCTTGTTAAGAGGATTCTGACAGAAGGCCTCAGCAGTCTTTTCGGGGTTGTTATAATAGCCGTGAGCAAGAGAAGTACCTCTTACACAGATTTCACCCTTTACGCCCGGCTGGGTAATAAGTGTATCACCGTCGAGAAGAAGGATGTCGGTGTTTCTGAAGGCAACACCGATAGGAAGTGCATCCTCATCCTTATAGGGTCTGTCAACCTTATAGTAAAGGCAGTTACAGGTGATTTCCGTAGGACCGTAAAGGTTTACAAAATTAACCTCGGGAAGCTTATTTCTCCAATAATTGAGAACCTTATTGGGCATAACCTCACCTGAGAACATAACAGTTCTGAGGGTTTCGGGAATATTGCTTTCAAGTGCATTGAGGTTTTCAACAATTCTTAAGGCTGAGGTAGCCCAGATGATCGTATTGATTTTTCTTTCATTAAGACAAGCAATAAGCTTTGCGGGGAATGAGAAGAATAGCTTGGGGATAACAAACATTGAGCCGCCGTTTCTTATGCAGGAATAGATATCCTTTACTGAAACATCAAAATCAAAGGGAGCCTGATTACCGAAAACTCTTGTATCGTCAAAATCAAAGGTTTCGGCAAAGTTTTCAATAAGGTCAATTACACTTCTGTGACATACAAGCACACCCTTGGGTACACCTGTAGAGCCTGAGGTAAATATAGCATAAAGAGGGTCTGTATCAATAGCCTTAGCTCTTACATCTGCAAGTGCTTCACGGTTGATTTCGTGTGATATAACCTCGTTGTATACAAGTCTTTCACCCTCAAAGCCGATTTCATCAAGAATTTTGTTATCCTTTTCCCAGATAACCGCAGCCTTGGGCTCAAGTGTTTTAACAATAAGCTCAACACGCTTAACGGGAAGCTGACGGTCAATGGGAACGTAGAAATTACCGCTCTTTGCAATACCCATGAACGAAATGACAGATTCAATGTTTCTGTCAATGAATACTACAACCGGTGAATTTTTTGTTCCGCTCTTATCTATAACAGCTGAGCCGATAGCATCGGAAAGCTCACCTAACTGACGGTAGGTTACTTCATTCTTACTGTCGGAAAGCACCGTTTTATCAGGATAAAGAGACACGCTTCTGTCAAGATAGTCAAGTACATTCGTAAGCATATTAAACCTCACAAAGCATTAAAATTTAAAGTTTTATACAAATCTCAGTATAACAAATAGAAATATCAAAGTCAATAAAAATAGTATTATTCAATTATTAATTATTTCTTTTCTCTTTCTCTGATAACGAATCTTGTCGGCGTACCCTCTAGACCGAAAACCTCACGTATCTGATTATCGAGATAACGCTGATAGCTGTAATGGAAAAGCTCCTTGTCGTTAACAAAGCAAACAAACGTGGGAGGTCTTGTTGACGCCTGAGTCATATAGTAAATCTTGAGTCTCTTGCCCTTATCCGTAGGAGGCTGAACTCTTGCGGTTGCAGAAGCAAGAACGTCGTTAAGCTTACCTGTTGAAATTCTCATTGAATTCTGCTCGTCAACAAAGCGGATAAGCTCAAAAAGTCTGTCAAGCCTCTGACCTGTCTTTGCCGAGATAAAAATAATGGGAGCATATGACATAAAGGAGAAGTCATTCATAAGCTTTTTACGGTAGCTGTCCATTGTTTTGCCGTCCTTTTCAAGTGCATCCCACTTGTTTACGGCAATGATACAAGCCTTACCCATCTCATGTGCAATACCCGCAACCTTGCTGTCCTGCTCGGTAAAGCCTTCAATGGCATCAATCATAATAACACATACAGATGCACGCTCAACAGCCATTTTTGCACGGATAACCGAGTATTTTTCTATCTGATCCTCAACCTTGCTCTTTCTGCGAAGACCGGCGGTGTCGATGAACATAAAATCACCGTGCCCGTTGGAAATAAAGGTGTCTGTAGCATCTCTTGTTGTACCTGCGATATTTGATACAATAGCTCTTTCCTCACCTGAAATTGCATTGATAAGAGAGGATTTACCGACGTTGGGCTTACCGATTACGGCAACCTTGATAGTCTCGTCCTCCCCCTGCTCCTCATCATCCTCGGGAAGATACCCGAGAACTGCATCGAGCAGGTCACCCGTACCGTGACCGTGAACTGATGAAACGGCAATAGGATCGCCTAAGCCGAGGTTATAGAATTCATAAAATTCAAGAGGCATTTCGCCGACAGTATCACACTTATTCACACAAAGAATAATGGGCTTACCGCTCTTCTGAAGCATTGCGGCAACATCTGCATCGGTAGCAACAACACCTGTTCTGATATCTGTTACAAGCACAATAACATCAGCGGAATCAATAGCGAGCTGAGCCTGACGGCGCATCTGCTTTAATATGATATCGTCGCTCTGAGGCTCAATACCGCCTGTATCTATTAAAAGGAAATGTCTGCTGAGCCACTCACAGTCACCGTAAATTCTGTCACGGGTGACACCGGGCGTATCATCAACAATGGATAAGCGCTGACCGATAAGCTTATTAAAAAGAGTGGACTTGCCAACGTTGGGTCTGCCGACAATGGCAACGATTGGTCTTGACATACTATCGCCTCCTTAATTCAAATTTACGTTTAATATTTTATCTATGAGACTGCTTCCCGAGGATTCGGAAACCACGTTAACCCTTACGTTGAGTTCATTTTCAACGTCCTTAAGGGAAACATTATCGAGAAACAGCTCTCCGTCAGCGTTAAGCATAACGTCGGGAATCAGAAGCTCACCGAAAAGCTCGTTACCCTTAAGCTGACTGATAAGGTCATTGCCCGTCACGAGACCTGCAACGGTTACTGTATGACCGTAAAAATCATTTTTAATTTTATAAACATTTATTCTTACCGACGGATAAAGTGCCGTTATTTTGTCTGTAATGGCTTTGATAAGCGGATATGCAGCCGTACCCGTAGCAACACTTATACTGCGGCAGATGTTTCGATCGGCTGAAATTTCATCAAGGCACGATACGGATTCCTCGATAAAATCACGCCACATACCAACACCGTTTTCAATCTGCGGATAATCCTCATAATAATCGCTTTCGGGAATATCCTTTTCAGCCTTGAGATAAAACTCATCAGAGGCATAAGCAAGTCTTGTACCGTGCTTTTCTTTAAAAGCGTCTCCGAACTCATTTATGATTCTGATAACCTCAGCTGACGATTCTTTGGTGTATACAGGCATCTCAAAAAGACCCTCACGATGTTTTGTAACGCCGACGGGAACAGCGGCAATACTCTGCACGGCAGGATAAAGCTTCGCAAGCTCATTAAGACTGTATTCAAGCTCCTTACCGTCGTTTATGCCGGGACAAAGAACAAGCTGTGTGTTTATTTCAATACCCGCATCAGCCAATCTGCTTATATAATCAAGGCATTTCCCGGCGTTTTTATTTTTCATCATCTGTACACGAAGCTCTTTATTCATCGTATGAACAGAAATATTGACCGGAGAAATGTGCATTTTAATTATTCTGTCAATATCCTCGTCTGTAAGATTCGTCAGAGTGATGTAATTGCCAAAGAGAAACGAAAGCCTTGAATCATCATCCTTGAAATAAATGCTTTCTCTCATACCTGCAGGATTCTGATCGATAAAGCAGAAAATACAGTTGTTTCTGCATCTTTGCTGCTTATCCATAAGATAAGAGCCGAATTCAAGTCCGAGACCGTCCTCAGGCTTCTTTTTAACAGAAACAAAACGGCTTTTGCCGTTGCAGTCAAATTCAAGCTTAAGCTCAGTATCCCTGATATAAAATTCATAATCAAGAAAGTCACGGATATTATTACCGTTGACCGATACAAGCCTGTCTCCGCTTCTTATTCCCTTGAAATAAAGCTTAGACCATTTCCTGACGCTTTTGATTTCTACTGCCACAATTCTCACCACTCTTCCCAATAAAAAAGGTGAAGAAAGCCATAGCTTCTCCACCTCTCAAAGATCCAAAGGCTTAGTCTTCGTCCTTAACAACGATCTGCTTACCCTTGTAATAACCACACTCAGCACAAACCTTGTGAGGTACGGTATATGCACCGCACTGCTTGCATCTTACAAGTGTAGGAGCGTCGAGCTTCCACACGTTTGAACGTCTCTTATCTCTTCTTGCCTTTGATACTCTTCTCTTTGGTACTGCCATCTTCCAGCACCTCCTTATTATAATAATAAAATAATTAACTTGTTTATTCGTCCAGCAGACCTAACAACGCCTCAAGTCTGGGGTCGATGTCCTTTTTACATCCGCAGGAACCTTCATTTAAGTTTGCACCGCACTTAACACAGATTCCTTTGCAGTCATCATCGCAAAGAAATTTGACAGGCAATGCAAGAAAAATGTCCTCTAAGGTAAGCTGCTCAATGTCAAGCTTCATATCCTCAACAAGAATATACTCATCGGTTTCCTCATTGTTAAGGCTTGAAACAAGCTCATGCTCCATAGGAATATTGAAATCAAGCTTAATGCCTTCTGCACACCTGTCACATACAGTTTCAAGCGAGAAAGCTATATCAGCACTGACAGTGACAATACCTGATGTATTAACGATTTCACCGGTCAGCTCAACAGGTGCTGTGAATGGAAACACACCGTTGATTTCCTCAGCAGAGAAATCAAATTTATAATCAAGCTTAACACTGTTAATACCCTGATTAAATAAGCTATCTAATTCAATAAACATAACTCACCTCATATTAACGAATAACATTATATATATCTCTTTGCAATTTGTCAATAACAAAACCAAAATTTGTCAAAAAACTTTATCATTATTTTTTCACGGTGAAGGTAAGAACAGAAGAATAATATCCGTAATATGCCTTTCCGTCCGCACGGCCGATTGCTCTGATTTTAAATTTATACTTTTTGCCCTTCTTAAGTCCTCTGACTTTATAGCTTGTTGTTCTCGGAGCATCAAGCTGAACGTACTTGCCGCTCGCGTCGTCGTACATATACACACGGTAATAAGAGGCATTTTCAACCTTGTTCCACGAAAGATTAACAACACCCGCCGTAGTATTTGTACCCTTGAGTCCCGTTACCTTGCTGAGACTCGTTTTAACCTCAACGGCATCTGTAAGAGCAGACTTGCGGTATATTTTTCCGTCCTTCATTATATATGCTCTGACCTTGAGCTTTTCCGTATGACCGGGAGTCAGGTTTTTAAGGGTGATGCTTGTAGCTCCCTTGGTATAAGCTATGCGGACGTACTTGCCCGTTGCATCGTCCAGCTTATAAACGTTATATCTGTTGGCACCCTTTGAAGAGGGATTCCATGAAAGCACACAGGTCGTGTCCTTGACGCTTGTCGCCTTGATACCCGTAACATCCTTCATCATAGTGCTGAAGCTGTAGGTTGCAAGCTTACCCTTCTGAGTGCCGAGAGTTGACCTGATATAAGCTCTGACTCTGACGCTGTAATCGGTAATATCCTTCAGATTGCTTAAGGTATATGAATTAGTCTTCGACTGTCCCTTGAGGACATATTTGCCGTTTTCTTTTAAATAGATATTGTAAATATCTGCATTCTTTACCTTGTTCCACTTAAGGCTTACTCTGTCATCATAGGCTGTACCCTTGAGACCCGTTACTGCATCGGGAAGTGTTGTTGCGGTAAATTCCTTTGAACGGTCACTCTCAAGAACGTAATCGTCAACAAAATACGTCGCAGTAACCACATAGGCTGTTTTTTTCGAGTTTTCTAACCCGGTAAGCTCACAGTAAGGCTCCTCGGTCATTGCAACCTGAGTGTAAAGTCCGTCAGACACACTGTAAACCCTGTAATAGGCTGCCTCGGGAATTTTATTCCACGAAATCTTATATGAGCTTGCGGTTACCTCAGAAGCGGTAAAGCCTTTGACGGTTTCCGCCGGAGTATTGACCGTAAGCAGCTCTGAAGGTATGCTCTCAGATACCATTCCCCTGCTTTCGGCTATTGCAACAACGTAGAACTTGTATTCGGACAACCCCTTTACACCGTCATATTCGAAGAAGTTATCCTTACCTTTATATATAAGCTTATCAGATTTGCCGCCCTTAAGATACAAAGCATAGGTATCGGTATCGGCGCGTTTATTCCACTGAAGCTTTATACTGTCGGCAGTCGTCTCTGTGCTGACCGGTTTATCAGGCTGCTCAGGCGGAGTAAGAGTCCAGAATCTTTCCGAATAGGGAGACAGAATCTGTTCGTGTCCGTCATTATAAAAGGCTTTGATTCTGTATGCACAGGCATAGCCTGAATCGAGGTCATCGATAAATATTTCATTTACGTATACGTCAGCAAGGACAATGTACTTGGTTATTTCGGGTACGTATCTGTATATACGGTAACCGTCCGCATCACTCTTATCCCACGAAAGAATATAACCCTTAGTATTCAGGTCACGGAGTCTTATATTAACGGGAGTATCGGGTGTAGCTTTTCCGAGAGTCGAAGTGTCATAGCTTCTGACAGGACCGTTATCAATACCGTCTTTATAAATATATCTGCAATAAACGGTATAATCCGTATCAGCCGTCAGGCCCTTAAAGGTATAAGTGTTTGCGGTTACAGAAGCACTTGCAATAAACCTGCCGTTTCTGTCAGCAAGGTAAAATCCGTATTTTTCAGCAGAACTGTTGTTTGCAACCGTTACAGTTATTGATTCCGAATCCGCTATTACGTCCATATCCGAAATCTTATAAGCACCAATGCTATCGGCAACGTTGAAAATAACCTTATCGTAGCGTCCTCTTGAATCAAAGACAGTAATGGTTACCTTACCCGGCTTGAGAAATTCAACGGTGTCATTATCAACGACCTTACAGATATAGGGGTTATCAGACATAATCCGACACGTCATCGATTCCGAGCCGCCGAAACAGTTAATATCATATTTTCCTACTCCCACATTAGTAACAGTAGAAATATCGATGTATTCATAATAAACATATCCGGTATACTTAACGGATTCATAGGTAAAGCTTACGTAATACCACAAGGGATACTGTAATATACGTGAATAATATTCGGCATCGGTGAAATGCTTGCTTATTATATTGACCTTAGTACCCTTCGAAAGAGAAATATTCTTACCCGAAGAAGTCTGTACCCTTGAATGCAGAGTTGACGGTCCGCTTCTTACGGAAAGGCCCGACGCATTTACGGAGCCGTTTTGCGTGTAGGAATCAACCGCAGTAATTTCAGATTCAGGCAATGCATCAGTCATATTTCTGAACACGGGAATCGAAAAAACAAAGCGATTGTTTATAATACCAAGCTGAGCATAGGACGAATAATTGGTGTAGCCCTGAGAAAAGGCGCCCGTTAGATTCGTCATATACTGATGGGTATTCACCTTATATGAGCCGTCAGGATTAACGTTAAAGCGCTGAAGATAGCCCGTAAACTGACCGACGGCAATATATGATGACGCGAGGAACTGCGCACCGCCCATTATTGATTTTTCAGGTGTATTCCACGGTCTTCCGTAGGTTTTGGTGCTGCCGTCAGCACCGCCGTTAGCCCATGCAAGACCACGGGTTATTGCATTCGTACCGTCAGTTGCTCCGATATTATAAAAGTTATATATACCCGGATACTGGCTGTGATTTCCCCATACGCTGTAGCTACCGTCATTTCCTACCTCATTAAGTATCTTTGAGGCAAGATAACAGGGGTTGATATTATACTTCTTACCTGCATTATAAATAGCCTGAGAATATTTGAGATCGGTTGATATTTTTTTGCCCGAAGCATCAAGATAAGAAATTTTAGTGTCGTACATAAATGAGCCTTTAAGTATAAGCTCAACTGCCTTGACGCTGAACATCTCATTGAAATCAAGACGTTCAAACTGAAAAATTCCTTCCTCGTTCAGAAAGTTTCTCGGGTCGAGAAAATAACTGACGGCAAACTTACTTGCCTGAACAAAGCCTCCGTCCTTATAAACGTAGGAGCCTGTATTTATGTTGTAATCGTCCTTATCGTGGCTTTTTAACACAGGGGCCGATATACTGTTATCTACAAGAGAAGCCTCTCCGTATTGGGCGTCAACGGTAGAATTAAAATCAAGTCCTGTTTCAAAGGGCTCAAAAACCCAATCGGGATATTTTTCGTGAAGCTCAATGAGATAAGGGCGATAGCTTTCAGGAAATTTCTGAAGATTTTTTTCAAATTCATCCGCCGCAACAGACGAAAAAGAAAAAACAACAACGAGAATAAAAAGAGTCAAAAAAGACAAACCGATTTTTTTTATTCTGAATTTGTTGTTTTTCATTTTAACACATCCTTATTATTAATAAAAGAAAGCCGAAGAAGAAAGTGAATCAAGAACAGATTTTCTTTCTTTGACAGCGGGTGTCTCTGTCAAAATCTCATCACTCTCAGCATCACTCTGAAAGCTGAAGCCAAAGGAGCGTGCAAGAATTTCAGCAGCCTTGTCGGTCTTGATAACGGCTTCCTCGCTGTCATCTTCAGAGCCTTCGCACTCTGCGCACTCACACTCAGTTTGCTCACAAGCAGGAGCCTCAACGGCAACGGTACCCATAAAATCGGTAAGGTTACGGCAAAGCTCATCGGCAACCATTCTGAGTCTCACCGCAGAAGCGTTGATATCATAGATAGGATCACCTGATTTTGCTTCGCAGACCGCATCCTTGCTTTCTTCAGCTTCGGCATCTGCATTGAAGCTGTTATTGAGAGCCTCGAGCTCATTTATCTTTGCATTAAGACTTTCAACGGTTGCTTCAACAGCTTTTTTATAATCGTAAAAATCATTGCGCATTTTTTCGATGTAGCTGATTACGTCCTTTTTATTAAAGCCACCTACCTTTGCTTTTCTGAAGCTTATATAATTATTATCCATGATTATTCTCACCTTTTTGACAAATTATTTCATATTTATATTAACATAAACAGAAGTCAAATTCAACCGTATTGCAAAAAATAATAGAATTGGTATATAATGTATCTGAAAAGAGGTGGGATTTTGACTGCACTTAGCAAAAACGCAGCTCATGTTCTGAGCGCGCTTCACAAAAAAGGTTATAAGGCTTATATCGTCGGCGGAGCCGTAAGAAGCTTTCTGATGGGTAATACTCCCGACGATACAGATATCACAACCGATGCCCTACCCAATGAGATAAAAGAAGTATTCAGAGGCTACAAAGTAATAGAAACCGGCATAAAGCACGGAACTGTTACCGTGCTTACAGGTGATGAAGCTATAGAAATTACCACCTTCCGTACAGAAAACGGATATACCGACGGCAGGCACCCCGATAAGGTTTCCTTCAGCAGAAGCATTGAGGATGATCTCAAACGTCGAGACTTTACAATGAACAGTATTGCTTATTGTCCTTCAGACGGCTACACAGACCCTTTCGGCGGTCGAGAAGATATATGCAATAAAATTATACGCTGTGTAGGAGTTCCCGAAGAAAGATTCAGAGAGGACTCCCTGAGAATACTCCGCGGACTGCGATTTGCATCTGTTACAGGATTTACCATTGAAAGGAACACCTCCGAAGCAATGTTCAGCTGCAAAGACCTCATCAGAAACATTTCCGCGGAAAGGATTTATATCGAAACCGTAAAAATGCTTTGCGGCAGCAACGTTAAAAATGTGATTATAACTTATTTTGACATCATTGCAGAATATCTTCCCGAAATTGCTTCCTTTAAAAATTTTGATCAACATAACTACCACCACAAATACGATTTACTTAATCATACTGCAACGGTTGTCGAAAGCATTGAACCCGTCCCCTGTCTGAGGCTTGCGGCACTTTTGCACGATGTAGCAAAGCCGCTTTGTATGACCTTGGACGACGAAGGCACAGGTCATTTTTACAAGCATGCATCAAAGGGAGCGCATATTGCCGAAGCAATACTCCGCAAGCTTCACAGCGACAATAATACAACCGAAAGAGTTACTAAGCTTATTAAATGGCACGACACACCTATCGATGAAAATGAAGAAACAGTAAAAAGAAGGCTTCGTGTTATGGGTGAAGAAATGCTGCGTGACCTTATTAAGCTTCAAAGAGCCGACACTCTTGGTCTTGCAGATGAATTTCATAACAGATCAGAGCATTTTGACAGGCTAGAAGGCTTGATTGACAAGGTTATCTACGACGGTCAATGCTTCTCTCTTAAGGAGCTTAAAATAAACGGCAACGATATGCTTGAGCTTGGCTTAAAGAACAAAGAAATCGGTGCAGCACTTAACTATGCTTTAGAAGGCGTAATAAGTAATTCCGTCAAAAATGATAAGGATTCTCTTATTGAATATATAAAAGAAAGCAGACAGTAAAGCTACCGTCTGCTTTTAATATTATTCTATGATATAAACCTTTACACCGTGACCGGGTACACAAGCTACAATTTTATCCGTATCGGTATAAGCCTTTTCTTCCCATATTTCTTCCGCTGAATAAGTGTTCTTCTTGGGAATATTCAGGAAGCCTATATTTGAAAGCTTCGTAAGGTCAACGGTTGTACTCTTTTCATCAGATGCCTTGTTAAACACGCACACCGCAACACGTGAGCCCTCAAGAGGCTTTACAAGCACGTCGATAATACCCATCTTGATTCTTCTGCACTGTACGCCGAGAGGATCCTGATTGATAGCAATCATCTTTTTGTTTGTAAGAATCTGATATACGATGCTGTCTGTATCAACTGTACCGTCAGCCTTAATGAATTTTCTTACATCGTTACCGAGTATAAGAGGTGCATTCATCATACACCAGAGACTGAAATGGCTCTTATTTTCCTCGTGAGTGAGGTCACCGTTGCCTACCTCAAGCATATCAGGGTCATTCCATGCACCGGGAGCTGAATATTTTGCAAGTCTTACAGTAAACTCATATATAGCCATCACTGACTTCCACTCGGCACGGATATCACCTGTTGTTCTCCAGAGGTTACCTGCCTCAGCGCCCCATTTCCAGGGTCTGTTGAAGCCCCATTCGCAGATAGAATAAATAATGGGCTTTTCTTCCGTGCCGTTCTTTTCGGCATAAAGCTTTGTTGCACGCTTAAGCTCTCTACCCATAAGCTTATACTGAACTGCCGCACTGTCCATTCTTGAGCCGACGGGGTTATAAAGCTCGACCTTGTTTGAGCCCTTTTCAAGGTGAATCATTTCCTGAAGCTTACCCTCAGGAGTCCAGTTCTTTCTGCTTGCGCAGTAGATATGATATTCATCGGTACCGTTAACCTTAGCAACAAGGAATTTTTCGTCACGTGAATCCTTTCTGATATCAAGATGAAGCACGTACTCCCCTGCTTCCGGAGCCTCAACCTCAACACAGATACTGCCGCTGTTTGAATCCAAGCCGTCAACGTAGCACTTATCGTCAACAACCTCGTCGGGTACTATTCTTGCCATTTTTCTGAGTGTCATCTGATTTGCATTGAAGCGGGCAAAGACGGTACCATCTCCCTCTTTTGCAAAGGAAACGGCGATAATTCTCGGTGCAAGGCTTGAAATAGCCTTGTTATGACAGAAATCATACTTAAAATATTCAACACCCCATAAGGCAAAGGTTTCAGCATCGATTCTTTCATGGCGAAGACTCGCAGGATAGTCCTCGCAGGTGTGAGAGCCGTTTGATGAATAAATGCCGAGCTTTACACCGCGCTCATTGACATATTCGGCGAGAGCCTTGATGCCGCTCGGAAAATGGATTTTATCGCACTGTAATCTACCCTCTGCATCTCTTGTTGATGCCTGCCAGCAGTCGTCAATATTAACGTACTTATAGCCTGCATCGGCAAGACCGCTTTTCTGCATAGCATCGGCAATTTCCTTTATAAGCTCCTCGCTGATTTTATGTCTGAAAAGATTCCAGCTTGACCAACCCATCGGAGGTGTCATTGCAACACCGTTATTATAGCCTCTTTCAGCACACTGGGTGAGTCTTGCCTTGTTTACGGCCTTTTTAATGCTGCAGATAGGACAGTAGGTTTTCTCTTTCATTTTCTTT
The DNA here is from genome assembly GCA_045577395.1 of Acutalibacteraceae bacterium. Lineage (GTDB taxonomy): Bacteria > Bacillota > Clostridia > Oscillospirales > Acutalibacteraceae > UBA6857. The sequence goes on from JAZNIH010000091.1 coordinate 29,799, forward strand.
GCCATAACAATACCACCGGTTGCAGTAAGCGCAGCGGCAGTAGAAACGGCGGTGTTTCTGATAAACTTGTTCATTTCAATTCTCCTTTAAATCAATGAAAAATTTTTCATTATAAATATAATCGCAAACATTGTAACCATAGAAAAAATGCTTGTCCATACAACAAGCTGACCTGCAAGCTGCTCATTACCGCCGATTTCTCCGGTCATAACAGCACTCGATACCGCAACAGGTGTTGAAAACAACGAAATAAGCGCAGGATATTCAACAGAAGTAACATTGAAAATCGTAGTATATTCGCTCAGTATAACCGCAAGACCAACTCCGACAAGAGGAGCAAAAATAAGCCTCATAAAGACGCCCGTAGAAATTTCTCTGCGAAGAGAGCCGATAGCCTTAAAATCAAACCTTGCGCCCAGAACTACAAGAGCAACGGGCGATGCAACCTTCGCAAGTCTTGAAAGTGCAGTATAGACGAAGGGAAGGTCACCTTCAAGAGAAAACGCCGGATTTCCCGAGGCATCAGCGGGTAAAAGCTCCCTTATTGCAACAACTGCAATTCCGAGCACTACACTGATTATAAGCGGGTTAGTAAGTGCCTTTTTGACGGTGTGCTTTACGCTGCCCGAGTGATTGTCGGGGCTGTAATGGGAAAGAATAACAACCGCAAGTATATTAAAAAGAGGTATTGCAACTGCAGAAAGAATACTTGCAAAAGCAACCGCCTCAGCACCGCCGAGACTTTCAGCAAGGGGTATGCCGATAATAGCATAGTTTGACCTGAAGGAGCACTGAGTCATAACACCGATGCTGCTTCGGTCTTTCACAAAGAGCTTGGAAGTGCCATAACCGATAAGGCAGATAACAAGCACCGCAACAACACAGTAAACAACTGCAGACCAACGGACAAGACCGAGATTTTCGATTTCGTAAACATTCCAGAAAAGCAGGACAGGAAGAAAGACCCTGAAAACCATGGTGTTGAGCTTTTTAAAGAATGTGTCATCGGCAAAATTAATACATCTGAGGAAGTAGCCGACAAAAACAAGAATGAGTATAGGCATTACAGCCTCAAAGGAAAAACTGAATACTTCAGCCACAAAATCACACCTAATGTTTATTCTGTAATTATTTTAACACATTAAATGAGGGTTTACAAGATTAGATATAAAAAAAGAGAAGTTTCCAAAGAAACTTCTCTTTCTGGTGAGGATGACTATTAAGATTTGTTTGGTATAATCATTTTAGTTAGAAAAAATCAATAGTTTTATTTTTATTATAATCAGGTGCGGGTGTCCCGCCTACAATTATTATCTATTCAATATTCTTTATTATCTATTATCTAAAAAGCCGCACAGGGCAAAATAACAGATAACAGATAACAGATAATAAATAATAATACAAACAAAAATCCGTCCACTTTCGTGAACGGATTTTCGTTTGGTGAGGATGAGTGGGCTCGAACCACCGACCCCTTGCATGTCAAGCAAGTACTCTGACCAACTGAGCTACACCCTCAAGTGCTATTTTGCAGATACAGAACGAAAACAGTCTGTTTTTTGCATTGTTTTTATTAGTTTTACAGACAAGATTAACAACCGAATCAATTATGTTGTTGACCTAACCTGTTGACCTTGAAGATTATATCATAGAGTTTTTGCATTGTCAATGTAAAAAATTAAGGTTTTTTCTAATTGTAATAAACAATTTTCTCAAAAGTATTGACAAGTCTCAAAATTAATATTACACTTATACTTAACAAATATATTTAACAAGATGTTGTCTGTGAATGAACAGGCGACATTTTTGCTTTTTATATGCGTTTTAAAATTTAAATTTAAAACGAAGGTAAGTCGGATCGTAGCCATGTCGTTCTGTGAGCCAAGGAGTTGTAGTTAACACTTGTCTTCCTAAGACCGCTTGCCCTCCGACTTTATATTTAACAAATATATTTAACAAGATGTTGTCTGTGAATGAACATGCGACATTTTTGCTTTTTATATGCGTTTTAAAATTTAAATTTAAAACGAAGGT
>JAZNIH010000092.1:0-6886 GCA_045577395.1 Acutalibacteraceae bacterium
GTCACAGCCCTGGCCATCCTGGGGAGCAGCCTGGGAGTACAGCTTTTCTGCCACAGGATAGAATGCCTTCTGCACTTCGTCCATAGCGGCCTTGATTGCTGCCACATCGGTGCCCTTGTTGGCTTCCTTCAGCTTCTCAATGGCAGCCTCAATGGCAGTTTTCTCATCAGCGGTCACCTTGTCGCCCAGATCTGCCAGCGTCTTTTCCGTCTGGTAGATCAGATGCTCCGCATTGTTGTGGGCATCCACTTCTTCCTTACGGGCCTTGTCTTCCTCTGCAAACTGCTCTGCCTCTCTGATAGCCTTTTCGATATCATCCTTGCTCATATTTGTAGATGAAGTGATGGAGATTGACTGCTCCTTGCCTGTGCCAAGGTCTTTTGCAGATACGTGAACGATACCGTTAGCATCTATATCAAAGGTAACCTCAATCTGTGGTGTGCCACGGCGTGCAGGAAGAATACCATCCAAGTGGAACATGCCAAGAGTTTTGTTGTCTCTTGCAAATTCTCTTTCGCCCTGAAGAACGTGGATTTCAACAGATGTCTGGTTATCTGCTGCTGTTGAGAAAATCTGGCTCTTCTTTGTTGGGATGGTTGTATTTCTTTCAATAATCTTTGTGCAAACGTTACCGAGAGTTTCAATACCAAGTGAAAGAGGAGTAACGTCGAGAAGGAGAAGGCCTTCTACGTCGCCACCGAGAACACCTGCCTGGAGAGCTGCGCCGATTGCAACGCATTCGTCAGGGTTGATGCCCTTGAATGGCTCTTTGCCTGTGTAGGATTTAACTGCATCCTGAACAGCAGGGATTCTTGAAGAACCACCAACCATAAGAACCTTATCAAGCTCAGAAATCTTAAGACCTGAGTCGGAAATTGCCTGACGAACAGGAGCCATTGTTGCTTCAACAAGGTCTGCTGTAAGCTCGTTGAACTTTGCTCTTGTAAGAGTTGTTTCAAGATGCTTGGGGCCTGTTGCATCTGCTGTGATGTAGGGAAGTGAAATTGCTGAGGTTGTAACACCTGAAAGCTCAATCTTTGCTTTTTCTGCAGCTTCCTTAAGTCTCTGCATAGCCATCTTGTCACCGCGGAGATCAACGCCCTGCTCTGCCTTGAAGCCTGCAACAAGCCAGTCAATAATTCTCTGGTCGAAGTCGTCACCGCCGAGACGGTTGTTACCTGCAGTTGCAAGAACCTCCTGAACGCCGTCACCCATTTCGATGATTGATACGTCGAAGGTACCGCCGCCAAGGTCGTAAACCATAACCTTCTGATCGGTTTCCTTGTCAATGCCGTAAGCAAGAGCTGCGGCTGTAGGCTCATTGATGATTCTCTTAACCTCAAGACCTGCAATCTTACCTGCGTCCTTTGTTGCCTGACGCTGAGCGTCGGTAAAGTATGCAGGAACAGTGATAACAGCCTCTGTTACTCTGTCGCCGAGATATGCCTCTGCATCAGCCTTGAGCTTCTGAAGAATCATTGCTGAAATTTCCTGAGGTGTATAGTTCTTGCCGTCAACTGTAACGTGATAGTTTGAGCCCATCTGACGCTTGATTGATGCGATTGTTCTGTCGGGGTTTGTAACTGCCTGACGCTTTGCAACCTGACCTACCATTCTTTCGCCTGTCTTTGAAAAAGCAACAACGGAAGGAGTTGTTCTTGCGCCTTCTGCGTTAGCGATAACCACGGGCTCGCCGCCTTCGATAACTGCTACGCATGAGTTTGTTGTACCTAAGTCGATACCGATAATCTTTGCCATAATTTGTTACCTCCAAGTTAAATATATGTTTTAGTGATTGTTTTTTATTTTAAAAAGTCCGAAGGACTTTTCCTGACTACTGACTACTAACTACTGACTACTTTAATTTGCTACCTGCACCATTGCGGGGCGGAGAACTCTGTCACCTATTTTATAGCCCTTTGAAAAGACCTGAGCGATTACGTTTTCACCGAGAGACTCGTCTTCAATATGCATAACACCGTTGTGGAAGTTGGGATCGAAGGTCTCACCGGCTTCTCCGAAGGCTTCAACGCCTAAGCCCTTGAGAATCTCACAGAAGTTTGTGTATATCATTTCAACGCCCTTCTTATAGGATTCAAAATCTGAGCTGTCAACGCCGAGTGCTCTGTCGAAGTTATCAAGTACACCCAGCAGCTGCTTCATACAGTCTGCCTTGGCATCACCGTAAATTCCTTCCTTTTCCTTTGCGGTACGCTTTCTGTAATTATCGTATTCGGCAAGGGTTCTGATATGAGCCTCCTTTGCCGCCGCAAGCTCCTTTTCGAGCTCTGATTCCTTTGAGGGAGCTTCTTCTGTGACGGTTTCTTCAACCTTTACTTCCTCTTCGGCTGCAGTTTCCTGCTTTTTATCCTTAGCCATTTCATAGCCTCCTTATTCCTCTAATGTATCTGTCAGCAATTCACCGACAAGATTTGTCAGATATTCTATGCTCGGTATAAGCCTTGCATAATCAAGCCTTGTAGGACCGATGATACCGATTGCACCGCCATCGTGACCGCCGATTGAGTATCGGGAAATAATCATGCTTGAATTTTCAAGCTGACGGTACATATTTTCCTTGCCGATAATAACCTGTATTCCGTTCTTCGAGGCGGAAATCGCTCTTTCAAGCTTTTCCTTTTCATCAAAGAACTGCATCATATCGTAAATATCGTTGCCGAACTCTCTGTGATGAAGAAGATTCTGCTCACCCTCGAGCCTTATCTCTGCCTGCAGAGCCTGATTGGCAATATCTGCAAGAACAACAAACAAAGGACTCATCGCAAGTGCATTGGCACCCAGAGAAGCAACAAGGGTCTGTATCATAACCGTTCCTACGTCGGATACGGGATGTCCGATAAAGCACTCACTTACTATATCGTAGAAGCACTGCACCATATCGGGAGTAAGCTCTGTTTCAGTTTTGCACACGCCGTTCTTGATTATACCTGAGGAGGTCATCATAACTATCATCGCTATTTTTCTTCCTACCGGCATAAGCTCGATATGCTTGATTGTTGCGCCCTCGTCCGTGGGGGTTGTTGCAACCGCCGCACAGCCCGTAAGCCTTGCGAGCATCTCCCCTGCCTTTTCAAGCAGCTTATCAGGGTCACCCGCCATTCTTTCAAGCTCGTTTTTAATAAGCCGTCTGTCCTCATCGGAAAGCTCGTCGGTATTCATAAGCTTATCAACGTAGTATCTGTAGCCCGCCTGAGAGGGTATTCTGCCCGCCGAGGTGTGAGGCTGCTCGAGAAAGCCCATTTCGTGAAGCTCACTCATCTCATTACGGATGGTAGCGGAAGAAACAGATATGGGAAGTGACTGCATAAGCAGCTTTGAGCCTATAGGCTCTCCGCTTTTGATATACTGCTCAACTATAGCGGCAAGTATCAGCTCTTTTCTTTTTCCGAGCTCCATTTCTTCACATCCTTTCACCCTTGGGTCATATCTGCTATGTTTTAGCACTCAGACCTGTCGAGTGCTAACTTCTGTCATAACTATACTATTATTGCCAGCAAATGTCAATAGGTAAACAGAAAAATTTTATTTTTTCCCTGAAACAATATACGGAACAATAAAAAAGACGGGATGTCTGATCCCGTCCCAAGCCCTGTCGGACTATTATTTTTTCACTTCATATACAAGCCGGTGGTTTTCATAAACCGCATGGATTTTTTCATCCTCAACAAGGCTCTGCAGAATATTTCTCAGCATTGCCGCAAACATAGGATATTTGTCAGCTCTGATTCTGAATCCCTCAATACGGGCATACTCCTCAAAAATCATATCGAAGCTTCTGCCCTCGCAAAGAGAAAGAGCAAGCTCCTTTTTTTCTCTGAGTCTGTCGATGTTATACTGAGCAAGCTCCGCTATATAGTCTGTAGGCTCAGCATGGGAGGGAACGTAAACGTCCGCTTCGACTGTTCTGATTTTTTCAAGGGTTTCTATACTCTTGTTGACGTTGTTAAAAAAAGGCAGTCTGTATTCGTCCCATGTTTTAGCGGAAAGAATAGAGTCCGCCATAAAAAACACGTTATCCCCCGTTATCACGCCTATCATTTCAAAGCTGTGACCCGGCAGGTCAACAGTTTTCACTCCGAAGGGGGCATTGTCACGGTCGATTATCTCCGTTTCCGAGCTTTCGGTAAGAAGATAAGGGTTATTTACTTTTTTGACGTCGACACCTGCAAAATGAAATTCCGATTCAAGAGAAGGATACTTTATAAATGCCTGCTCTTTTTCGGTAGAGAAAAGTCTGCATCCGTATTTTTCCTGAAAAAATTTATTTCCGCATATATGGTCAACGTGGCCGTGAGTATCAATTACCGCAGAAACCGATACTCCCATTTCAGTAAGCTGTCTGTCAAGAGACCTGACCATTCTCGGATGGTCGCAGGCATCAATAAGCAAGGCATTCTTTCCGTCAGGGATATATATACCTACATTGGAAAAGCTCTCAAAATAAAAAGTATTGCCTTTGATTTTTTTGATTTCAAACATACTTTTCTCCTTCCGGAAGTTTTGTACTGTTGATTTTTAAAAACCGTTATGTTATTATATTCAACAGGAAGTGATAAACTTGACTATTGCAATAATCGGCTCAAGAAGCCTCGATATACCCATACCCGACGGACTTATACCCGACGGTACCGCTAAGATAATTTCGGGCGGTGCAAGGGGAATGGATTTCCGTGCGAGAGAATATGCTCTGTCGCACCGTATTCTTATTGAAGAAATCGTACCCGCTTACGACCTTTACGGCAGACGGGCGCCCCTTGTAAGAAACGATATTATAGTAAGCCGAAGCGATACTGTTTATATTTTCTGGGACGGAAAAAGCAGCGGCACCGCATACGTTATAAAGGAATGCCGTAAGCAGAATAAGCCCTACAGAATTTTCATCCCCGAAAAAAACACATTCAAGGAAATTATGTTATAAAGTACCTCTTCTCATAAGGAAAAGGTACTTTTTTATTATACATACCGAAAAGCAAAAAATCAATCGGATTTCATCTTTTTATCTTACGGGTTGAGGTTTTTTCAAAGGGCTCCTCTCTCAGAGTAAAGCTTTTTATCCTTTTATAGGGCGGGAGTCTGCGGTTCACCGTTCTGATAACCGCATTCATATAGTTTTCCGCATCCCTTTCCGTCAGGCTTTCCTTTCCGCTTTTACTTCTGAGCTCGGCATAATCGGGGAAAAGCTCAGCATTGACCTCTCCGTTCTTACCCGAAAAAACTATACATTCACTCACCAGCGGACTTTTCAGAAGCTGCATTTCAATTTCTTCGGGGTAAATATTTTTGCCGCCGGGAGTAACAATTATATTCTTGCTTCTGCCTGTTATATAGTAATAGCCCTCACTGTCAGCATATCCCAGATCACCCGTGCGAAGCCAACCGTCGCAGAGAACGGCATCGGTTGCCCCCTTGTTTTTATAATATCCCTTCATAACCATCGGTCCTTTGACCGCAATCTCACCGATACCCTCAGCGTCACGCTCAAGCAGCTTTATACTGACTCCCTTCAGCGGCTTACCGACGGAATCGGTTTTCCTGTCGGTATCGCCGTTACATATTACTATAGGTGAGCACTCGGTAAGGCCGTACCCTATTATCACCGCAAAGCCGAAGTCCTCAAAGCCCTCGGCTATCTTTTTTTCAATCGGAGCTGCACCTACGATAATCTTCTTAAGCCTTCCGCCGAAGCTTTCGTGAACAGGAGAAAAAAGCTTCCGTCTGCCCTCTTCGCCGACAACACCCGAAACTAAGGAAGCAAGCTTGCTTCTGCCGTATCTGCCCGACCTGTGCATTTCCTTTTCTATCCTTTTATAAAGCTTCTGCAAAAGAAGCGGAACGCAGACTAACACCGTGGGACGGTAAACGGAAAAATCACGGATAAGATTTTTGTATGAGGACGAAAAGCAGACCGTAGCGCCCTTGCTTATCATCATAAGCATAGTAATTGCCTCGTAGGTATGGTGCAAAGGCAAGACCGAAAGACTTCTGTCATCACCGGTTATTTTCACCCTCTCCTCAACTGCCGCAAGGTCGGAAAGTATATTGGAATGAGAAAGCATAACACCCTTGGATTTTCCTGTTGTGCCCGAGGTAAAAAGAAGCACAGCCATTTCGTCGGGATTTCTTCTGTCTCTGAAGGCCTCGTTACTGCCGTGAGCTTTTCCGTATCCGATAAGACCTTCTATGCTCTCAAGCTCTTCGTCGGCATCTGTACAGATAAGAGTACACCTGACCGCACACCTTTTAAGCTCCCTCGCACATACGCTGTCGCAGATTACTGCGGAAACATCGCCGAAGTCTATAAAATCCGCTACTGCCTCACCCCTGCTTTCTCTGTCAAGAGGAACGGCAACGCCGATACGGACAGCCGCAAAATAAGCAACACACCAATAATATGAATTTTTTGCCATTATGCCAATATGCCTACCTTCAAGCTTCAGCTTTTCCTTAAGTGCCGCCGCAAGTGCCGCTGCATCAGCACCGAAATCACCGTAGCTTATTTCCTTCGTACCGTCCTCAAGAAGAAAAGCCGTCCTTCCTGCATATATTTCCGCACTCTGTGAAAGAATATCCCCTACTGTCACAAGCTGCTTCATAATCCACCGCCTTTCATTTATATTATATTTTGCAAAATCGGGCGGTATATACAAAAAATTGACGGGCATTCGCCGACATCCCATAAGGCAGTATTTGTTTCTCGAACAAAATTCCCTGTATCTTTGTCAAAAGCCTTGCTGCGTTTTGTGGCTTCGATACAAGAAATTTTCTGTTCTTACGAAACTGCGAAGCACTTTAAAATGCGAAATAATCGTGCGAGAAAAGACGGAAACCACCGATAATGCTGACGCATATCGGTGGTTTTTAACGC
>JAZNIH010000093.1:0-4149 GCA_045577395.1 Acutalibacteraceae bacterium
CTCTTATATAGGTTGTTAAACTTGTCTAATTTACTCGTCTGCTTCTTATCTGCCGTATATTCTGACAGTCAATAGCCGCTACGGATTCGTTTACGTCAGAGAATGCCTCCGACCTTCTGCAGTTTATACTTCTACTTCTGCTTTATACTTCACCTTATGCTTTCTACCTATAAAGTGCTTACGTAAAGTATTTATGTTTGTATAGCCTTTCTTAAAGCAATCTCTGATTATTTCTCCACACAATTAAGTAAGGCAGTATATCAAACAAAGACCTTCCCCGCTGCGGAATCAACGGACGCAGGGCGGGGATAACCTGACGGAAAGGTAGAATATTGCGCACATCTGATTGTCGGGTAAAGGAAGACTGTTGTGCGCTGCCGAGGCTTGTTGATGTAGGCGGACTGAAGGTATATTCTGAAAATGACGAGCCGTGTCCAACCCCCAAAGAGCGCTTTGCATCCTTTGTCGCTCCGGACAAAGGATGTGCCCGCGCGGCACGAGCGCAGGACGAGTGAAAGAGAGGTAGGAGATATAGGTGAGAAAGATAGACCCTCCCGTCATCCTGCGGATGCCACCCTCCCTTTCAAGGAGGGCAAGAAATAGCAGAATGAGCGTTAGTTGAGTGAAAGGCAAGTAGGATATAAAGGTTAAAAAGATAAACCCCTGTTTATAAAAATACACTTTATCGCTTTAAAACGCCGATTTTATACACATTCTTATGTCTTTTATGCACAATTTCACAGTAATATTCATTTTGCCGATATCTATATTCAACGATTTTGCATATTTTTTCAAAAAGTTCCGTTTTTCTATTGACTTTTATGCAAAAGAGTGTATAATTGGGTGCATATTCTAAAACGAAACGGAGAAAATAACATGAAACAGATTAAGAAAATCGTACTCGCTTACTCAGGCGGTCTTGATACATCAATCATCATTCCCTGGCTTAAGGAAAACTACGAGGGCTGTGAGGTTATCGCAGTTTCAGGTGACGTAGGTCAGGGTACAGAGCTTGACGGTCTCGAGGAAAAGGCTATCAAGACAGGTGCATCAAAGCTTTACATCGAGGATCTCAATAAGGAATTCGTTGAGGATTACATCTACCCCACCCTCAAGGCAGGCGCAGTATATGAGGGCATGTACCTTCTCGGTACATCCTTCGCACGTCCCCTTATCGCTAAGAGAATCGTTGAAATCGCAAAGGCTGAGGGCGCAGACGCTATCTGCCACGGCTGCACAGGTAAGGGTAACGACCAGGTACGTTTCGAGCTTGCTATCAAGGCATTCGCTCCCGAAATGGAAATCATCGCTCCCTGGAGAACATGGGAATTCAAGAGCCGTGAGGACGAAATCGAATACGCTATCAAAAAGAACATTCCTCTTAAGATTACGAGAGAAACAAACTACTCAAAGGATAAGAATCTCTGGCACCTTTCACACGAGGGTCTCGACCTTGAAGACCCCGCAAACGAGCCCAAGTATGACGAAATCCTTGAAATGGGCGTAACTCCCGAAAAGGCTCCCGATGTTCCCACATACATCACTCTCGGCTTTGAAAAAGGTATCCCCGTAACACTCAACGGCGAAAAGCTTGACGGCCCTGCAATGGTTAAGGCACTTAACGAAATCGGCGGTGCAAACGGTATCGGTATTTCAGACATGGTTGAAAACCGTCTTGTAGGTATGAAGAGCCGTGGCGTTTACGAAACACCGGGCGGAACAATTCTTTACAAGGCTCACGAAATGCTTGAGCAGCTCTGCCTCGACAGAGACACCGCTCACCTTAAGGAACAGCTTGCTGTTAAGTATGCTGAGCTCGTTTACTACGGTCAGTGGTTCACTCCCTGCCGTGAGGCTCTTGCAGCATTTGTTGATAAGACTCAGGAAACAGTTACAGGTGAAGTTAAGCTTAAGCTCTATAAGGGAAACATCATCGGCGCAGGTATGACATCACCCTACTCACTTTACAGTGAAGATATGGCAACCTTCGACGAGGACGACTGCTACAATCAGGCGGATTCAGCAGGCTTCATCAACCTCTTCGGTCTTCCCCTCAAGGTTAAGGCTATGCTCTCAAAGGATTGGGACATTAAGTAAAAAAACATGGGTGTCGCAAGACACCCGTTTTTTTAAGTAGTCAGCAGCAAGTAGTAAGTAGTAAGGATGCCCTGCGGGCATTTTGCTGTACGGCTATTGACAAAAGATATGTTTTTTAGGATAATTATATATACAAAATATTTTTTCGGAAGGGGTGCACGGACGCCCGATGGGCGCCCCTACGATGCAACACAAAAGAAAAGATTACCGATTAAAAAATTATGATTATTCATCGCCCAATGCTTATTTTATAACCATATGCACAAAAAACAGATATCCGCTATTATGGGAAGATAGCGTAGGGGCGGCCATTGGCCGTCCGCAGATTTATGAATTGTCTGACTACGGTAAAATTGTTGACAAACTCATTGTAAAAATTCCAAATATATATTCAACTGTTACGGTTGATAAATATGTTATAATGCCCAACCATGTACATCTGATTTTGACTATACATAAAAAAACAGATAATCCGTCTGCAAAAATCCCGATAATCATAAACCAACTTAAAGGCAATGTTTCAAAACAAATCGGATTTTCAATCTGGCAGAAATTATACCACGACAGAATAATCAGAGACGAAGAAGAATATATAAACAAATGGCAATATATAGATGATAACACTCGAAAATGGCTTGAAGACGAAGATTACATCGATTTTCAAACATCTGAATAACACGGACGCCCAATGGGCGCCCCTACCAAATAAAAACCACCCCAAGGAGGAAAAAACATGCCACTCTGGACAGGACGATTCAAAAAATCACTCGATAAAAAAACCAACGATTTTAATTCATCAATACCCTTTGACTGCCGTATGGCTCAGCAGGATATAAGAGGCTCCGTTGCTCACGCCACAATGCTCGGCAAGCAGGGTATCATCGACAAAAGCGAAAGCGAGAAAATCGTTGCTTCACTTAAAGAAATTGCCGCAGACCTGGAAAGCGGTGCTCTCGAAATTGATATGACCGCCGAGGATATCCACACCTTCGTTGAGGGTGAGCTTACAAAGAGAATCGGTGACAGCGGCAAGAGACTCCACACCGCAAGAAGCCGTAACGATCAGGTTGCACTTGATTTCAGACTTTATCTTCTCGACCGCTCAGACGAGCTTGAGGAATCAATCAAGGCTCTTATTGAGGTTATTGTCAACAAAGCAGAGGAAAACTATGATGCGGTTATGCCCGGCTATACTCACCTTCAGCGTGCTCAGCCCGTAACCTTCGGACATCATCTTCTGGCTTACGGAAATATGCTTCTTCGTGACCTTGACAGACTGTACGATTGCAAGAAAAGAATGGCTGTCTCCCCTCTCGGCTCAGGCGCTCTTGCAGGCACAACCTATCCCCTCGACAGAGAGTACGTTGCCGAGCTTTTAGGCATGAGCGGCGTTACGGACAACAGTCTTGACGGCGTTTCCGACAGAGACTATGCCCTCGAGCTTCTTTCCCTGCTTTCAATTATTATGGTACACCTTTCCCGCTTTGCCGAGGAGGTTATTGCCTGGTGCTCATGGGAGTTCAAATTCATTGAGCTCGACGATGCCTTCTCAACAGGCTCATCAATTATGCCTCAGAAGAAGAATCCCGACATTGCAGAGCTCGTACGCGGTAAGTCGGGCAGAGTTTTCGGCGACCTGCAGACACTCCTTACTGTTATGAAGGGTATCCCCCTTGCCTATAACAAGGATATGCAGGAGGACAAGGAGGCAGTCTTCGACGCTCTTGATACCGTACTTATGTGTCTTGACACCTTCGCACCTATGCTTGAAACTGCGACAGTACTCCGTGAGAATATGAGAAACGCAGCCGCCAAGGGCTTCATCAACGCCACCGATGCCGCAGACTATCTTGTTTACAAGGGACTCCCCTTCCGTGATGCATACAAGGCAACGGGTATGCTTGTCGCCACCTGCATTGACAAGGGACTCACCCTTGAGACACTTCCCATCGAGGAATACAAGGCTGTATGCGACCTTTTCGACGAGGATGTATACAAGGCGATTGACCTTGACGAATGTGTAAGCAAGCGCACAGTCAAGGGCGGACCTTC
>JAZNIH010000094.1:0-9015 GCA_045577395.1 Acutalibacteraceae bacterium
CGAAGATTTTTTGAACAGAGGATTTTTGTCAAGCTGAGGCACAAAACACAGTGAATCCTTTTGGATTCACGAGTATTTTAACAAAAGATTGGCGGAAATCCTCGTTCAAAAAACTGTTTCGGATTACATTCGCCAACTTAAACAAACAAAAAAGCAGTTGCCCGTCGCAACTGCTTTAAATGTATGGGGATTATTCCTTAGTGTCGGTTTTGCCGAAAATAAGAGAGATATACTTTAAGATAGTATCAAAAATCATCTGGATGAGGCTGAGAACTTCTTCCATCATAGTCACTCCTTCGTTAATTGTTTGTTTACAAAAGTATAATACCATCTATAAACTGTTTTGTCAATAGTTTTGTATTTTTAACTTTTTTTACATAAATCGAAATAGCGGTTGATATTTGTCTTGGTTAATGTTAAAATGATAAAAACTAAGAAAAAAGGAGAATTCTTATGAGCAGAGCAACTCTTGTAATTATGGCTGCAGGTATGGGCAGCCGTTACGGCGGTTTAAAGCAGATTGATCCCATTGGTCCCGCAGGGGAGATTATTCTCGATTATTCGGTTTACGATGCAGTCAAGGCAGGCTTTGATAAGGTTATATTTGTTATCAAGGAAGAAATCGAAAAGGATTTCAAGGAAATTATCGGTAACAAGTTTGATGGCGTTGTGGATATTGACTTTGCATATCAGGATATCAACAATCTTCCTGAGGGCTTTACGGTTCCCGAGGGCAGAGTGAAGCCCTGGGGTACAGGTCACGCCGTGCTTTCCTGCAAGGGTATGATTGACGGACCCTTTGCAGTTATCAACGCTGACGACTATTACGGCAGAGAAACCTTTGAGCTTATCTTTAACGAGCTTACAAAGGAAAAGGCTGAGAGTGACAGATATGAGTTCTGCATGGTCGGCTTCAGAGTAGAAAATACACTTACAGAAAACGGTACGGTTGCAAGAGGTGTTTGTCAGACAAGTGCTGACGGCTATCTTACCGATATTGTTGAGAGAACAAAGATTGCTATCCGTGAGGATAAGATTATGTTTACCGAGGACGGCGAGGAATGGACGGAAATTCCCGAGGGTACAACCGTTTCAATGAACTGCTGGGGCTTTACTCCCGTTATGATGGAGGAGCTTGAAAGCCGCTTTGCCGCCTGCCTCGAAAGAAACAAAGACAATATGCTCAAGTGTGAGTATTTCCTTCCCTTTGTTGTTGATGAGCTTCTCAAAGAGGATAAGGCTGAGGTAACGGTGCTTTCCACAAAGGAAAAGTGGTACGGCGTTACATATAAAGAGGATAAGGAAGTAGTCGTTTCGGCTATCAGAGAAAAGGTAGAAAAAGGAGAGTATCCCCCGTGCCTTTGGAAAAAATGATTGACCCGAGAGAGATGAGCTCTGAGGAAAGCCGTGAGAGAATGTACGACGGCAGACTTTATATGCCCGGCGACGAGGAAATAATGTCACGTCAGATGCTCTGCCTTGAAAAGCTCTATGACTACAATGCTACAAGACCCTCAGAAGCAAAAAAAAGGGAAGAGCTGCTTAAGGAAATGTTCGCCGAAATCGGTGAAGATTGTTATATCGAGCCGCCGCTTCACGCTAACTGGGCAGGCGCTCACGTGCATTTCGGTGATTTTGTTTATGCAAACTTTAACCTTACTCTTGTCGACGATACTCATATTTACGTAGGCGATAAGGTTATGTTCGGACCTAACGTTACAGTTGCTACTGCGGGTCATCCTATTGAGGTGCATCTTCGTGATTTGCAGATGCAGTATAATATGCCCGTTCATATCGGCAGAAATGTATGGATAGGTGCAAACTCCGTGGTGCTTCCCGGCGTTACAATAGGTGAAAATTCGGTTATCGGAGCAGGTAGTGTTGTTACAAAGGATATACCTGCCAATGTGGTTGCTGTGGGTAACCCCTGCCGAGTGCTTCGTCCTATCGGTGAAAGAGACAGGGAGTTTTACTTCAGAGACCGAAAAGTAGACGTAAAAATCCCTGAGGATTTATAAAACTGTTATACATAAATATAATACGGTTGAAACGTATAGTAGAAAGGAATGAAAAAACTATGATTTGCCCGAGATGTTCAAATAATGTTGATGACAGATTCAGACTCTGTGACCGTTGCGGAGCTGAAATGCCGCCTCTCACAAGTCAGTCTGAGGCTCAGCCGACCGGAGAGCAGACCCAGCCTCCTTATTACGGTTATTATCAGCAGCCTCCCGTTCCGCCTGCACAGCAGTATGGCTACGGAGTTCCCTACGGATATCCGATGCCTGAGGATAAGCCTGATACCGCACTCAATGTGCTTTCATTCTTTATTCCCATTCTGGGTTTGGTGCTCTATTTTGTGGAAAAAGACACCAAGCCAAACAAAGCTAAAGCGGCACTTAAATGGTCACTTATTTCATGGGGTGTAGCTGCAGTGTTTTTTGTGCTTTATTTCATTTTTATCTTTGGTATGATGTTCTTTATCGGTATGGGAGAAATGTATATATAACAGTTAAATAACAAAACGCTCCGACTGCATTTGCAGAAGGAGCGTCCCTTTTTGTATGCTGATTTGTTTTAAAAATACCATTACTGCGTACTGCTTACCACTAAAAAACTCCCGCATCAAACGGGAGTTTTTTATCTTACTGCTTAGCGCCGTTATCAAACATTTCAAGAGCCTTTACGCTTGCTGCGAAGCACTTTTCAAGACAGTCTGCATTAAGAGCGTCGGGAGTGTCAAGTCTTGTGTGATAGAAGTCGGGAAGAGCGTGGTTGAGAGCTGTGATACCTGTTGCACGCATACCTGCCTGAGCGAATGCTGCTGAGTCTGTTGCACCGCCGAGAGGAGGAACAAAGCCCTTCTTACAGGGAATGTCAAGCTTTTCACAAGCCTCGTAGAAAAGGTCGGAAACATCCTTATCAACCTTAACGGTACTGTTGAGGTCGCGGTAGTTAACCATAAGCTGCTCAGACTGAGCGATTGTATCGTATGAGAAAACGAATGTGGGTACGTCCTCGAACTCCTTAGCGTGAGCACCTGCCCAAGCCTTTGCGCCGCGAAGACCTGCTTCTTCGGAGCCGGTAAGAACAACACCGATTTCTGTGTTTTCAAATTCAATGCCTTCGTCCTTGAGCATTTTAAGAATTGCCATACCGATATAACAGCCTGTGAGGTTGTCGTTTGCACCGTCAACAACTCTCTTTTTGTTCCACATGAAGTAAAGACCGAACCAGAAGGGAGCAAACACAAGGCCGATAAGACCGAGAGTGTTGTAAAGAGTGTCGGGGATGATGCCTGCAAGACGGCAGATTGCGATGCCGAGGGTATAAAAGGCACCGGCAAAGCAAATCATCATATGAATGTCAAAGCCGAGGTATGTAAACTTATACTTGAAGGGCCATTCCCATGTTGCATCGGGGTGACCGTTAAAGATGATTCTGCGCTTAACCTCACCTGTGGGCTTTTTGAAGCCTGCGGCATTGTGACCGGTTTCTTCTTTGAAGCACTTATCAACAAACTTCTTATAAACGCCGAACTGAAGAATACAGATAAGAAGACCGATTGCGATAAATACGATTGAAAGAACGGGCATAAAGAAGTATGCTGCAAGAGCGAGGAAGCAGCAGCTGATGGTGAAATAAATCCAGCCGTAGAAGGAGTCGGGATTTTCCTTGAAGGGCTCAACGTAAACACGGTCACAGCCGTATTCCTTCATCTGTTCTGCGGCGTATTCGCAAGCCTGCTTTTCACCCTTGGAGCCGGGTGCGCGCTTTTCAAATGTGTTGCAGATATATGTGATTTCATCAATCATATATTTAGCTGCAGCGTCTTTTTTGTCAATGATTTTCTGAAGATTCATATTTTTCTCTCCTTTTGTAATAATTTTACAATAATACTTTAGCACAGAGAACGGTTAAAACTGTGAACAAATTATTAACAAAGCCTTTTTTGCGTTAAAAAAAGAAGCCACCGTGGAGGTGACTTCTTTTTTTCATTATGCTGTATTATTTGCCGAAGCTAAGGTCAAGCTCTCCCTTGAAAAGCTTTGCGAAGAAGTTGAAAAGTGCTGTGATGAAGCGCATAAGGCTTGCAAGAGCATTGTCAGCGGGCTTGTCAAAATCCTCGTCGGGAGTTACCTCAGCCATATTGTTGTTGTGATCCATATACTGAGGATAAACGTCCTGATTGGAAACGGTGTAATCGTTATTCATAATATCAAGGCTGATGCCCTCGATTGCTGCCCAGTAGTTGTGATGGAGATTCTTTGCAAACCATGTGTTTTCGGGAAGAAGACAGGTTGAAGCGTCAACCTTGTGGTCAGCTGAGATATACTTCTGATTTTCTGCTGAAACAGAAGCGAGATACTTATCGCTCAGAACGTCACCGTAGTTAGCTGAGGTTGCACCGAAGGTCTGCTTAGGAAGGGGAGTATCACCGTCACTCTGAACGGCTGAGCCCTTGTAGATGGGATATTCGGGGAAATTGTACTTGGCAAAGATGTTATATCTTACGCCTCTTCCCATCATTTCGTTTACGGTTTCGGTGTGTACGGACTGTACCTTTTCATAATAATCTCTTACCTTTGCGATAAGACCGCTGTATTCGTCTTCAACACCTGCGAAAACGAAATCGATTGACTGCTCAAGCTTTCCGTTGCTTACCATAGCCCAATATGATGTCCAGGAGCCTACCGTATCCCTGATGATGGGAGGAAGGAGGTCTGACTTGATTCTCTGCATAAGAAGGTCAACCATTTCTGCAGTGAAGCCGAGAACCTCAGTCTGCTTGAAAAGCTCAACGAGGGTTATAACAAGAGCTGCAACAGCGTCGTCCTCGATAAGGTTTTCGTTTTCGATATACCAGTCAGCAAAGTTGTTTACTGCTTCGGGGTCAAGATAAAGCTCACCTGTGAAAAGAGCGGTCATGAAATCGATGCCTTCAATTGAGGGGGCAAAATAGAAAATGTCATCAACATACCTTGCAGCGTGATCCTTGTTCATTGCAACGTAAGCGGCAATAAGGTTTGCACCGTAGCAACGGCCGATAAGATTGACCTTTTCAGCACCGGTAGCAGCAATAACTCTGTCGATGTAAGTGGCAAGCTCGTTGCTTGTTACCATGGGACTCAGACGCCAGTCATACCAGAAGCGGTAATCCCATACTCCGAAGCCTGATTTCTTTTCTGCGACGCCTACGGTTGATGAGTGATGCTCGGGATGTGAGCCGTCGGATGCTTCACCGTTTTTATCGAGGGCTGAGTTGCCGAGACAATCAACGACGATATCGTGGAAATCGCTTGCCCACTGCTTATAGTTGTCGGTGAGCATACCGAGAGCGAATTCCTTGAGAAGGTTTTCACCGTGTTCACCGAGGATAGCCTCAATATCAAGGTCAAAGTCGGAAATTTTTTCTCCGTTGGTGTTGTAAATGACGTTTGTTTGTGCGCCTGTTACGTAAATTGTGGGATATTCCTTATAGTTACCTGCAGCAAAGGCGGGAACTGCAAGGCTGAAAATAAGAATTGCCGAAAGAATGATAGATAATACTTTTTTCATTTTCACAGTACTCCTTTTCAAAATATAGTAATACCATTATATACCACAAAAACGATGATTTCAATATTTTTCTGAAAAAACACAATGCGGAGCGTTTTATCTGTCTAACACTTTAATTCAGTAAAATATTTTTTGCGAAAATTATTTACTTTTGTGAAATAGTGGTGTATAATGAATAAAAATTTTTTGAAAAGGATGAAAAAATATGGAAAACGGAAACGGTCTTAAAAAGCAATACGGCCTTCTGATGGCAATCTGCATGGTTGTAGGTACAGTTGTCGGCTCAGGCGTATTCTTCAAGGCACAGGCAATTCTTCAGAAAACAAACGGCGATATGCCCCTCGGAATTCTCGCTTGGATCATCGGCGGCGTAGTAATGATATTCTGCGTTCTCGCCTTCTGCGTTATGGCTCAGCGCTATGAAAAGGTTAACGGTCTTGTTGACTATGCTGAGGCTACAATCGGCAGCAAGTATGCATATTTCATGGGCTGGTTCGCAACAATCATCTACACACCCGCAATGACATCAGTTCTTTCATGGCTCACAGCAAGATATTTCCTTACCTTTATGGTATCGGTTAATCCTGACTTCCAGCTCGCAGGCGACCCTGTAACAGGCTCAGAAACCTTCCTTCTCGCAGGCTTTATTCTTATTTTTGTATTTGCAGTAAATACACTTTCCTCAAAGCTTGCAGGTAAGCTTCAGATCGGCGCAACCTTCATCAAGCTTATCCCTCTTCTTCTTATGGCTGTTGTTGGTACAGTTTACGGTCTTACACACAGTCTTGATAACGAGCCCGTAACAATCCTTGCATCTAACTTTGCTACAAGCGCAGGCGATATTTCACCTCTCTTCGGTGCTGTTGTTGCTACCGCTTTCGCATATGAGGGTTGGATTCTTGCTACATCAATCAACTCCGAAATCAAGAACTCAAAGAAGAATCTTCCCATCGCTCTTGTATTAGGCGGCGTAATCATTATCGCTATTTACCTCTTCTACTACATCGGCGTTGCAGGCGGTGCATCAGTTGAAACTCTTAAAAACGAAGGTACTGCTCCCGCATTCGTTACAGTATTCGGCAACGTTCTCGGTAACATTCTCAACCTCTTCGTTGCAGTTTCATGTCTCGGTACTCTCAACGGTCTTCTTATCGGCTGTATCCGCGGTATGTACTCACTTTCAGTACGTAATATGGGTCCCAACAAGAAGCTTATGAAGCAGATTGACCCCGCTTCAGGCATGCCCTCAAACTCATGCGTTATAGGTCTTGTTGTTGTTGCTGCATGGCTTGTATACTTCTACGGTGCAAACCTTGCTCCCGCACCCTGGTTCGGTAAGTTCAGCTTCGACTCATCAGAGCTTCCCATTATCACAATCTACGCTCTTTACATTCCCATGTTCATTCAGTTCATGAGAAAAGAAAAGAAGCTCTCCTTCGTAAAGAGATTCTTATTACCCTTATTCGGTATTATCGGCTCAGGCTTCATGGTTGTTGCCGCTCTTTATTCACACGGCTACGTTCCTTACATCACTGCAAAGGAAGCAGGCGCCGGCTTCAGCTGTCCCGTTCTTTTCTACCTTATCGTATTTGCTGTGATTATGGCAATCGGTATGCTTCTTATGAACTCCAAGGAAAAGAAAGCAAAGTAAGAGTACCGTAAAACAAGATAATCGGAACACCGGAATTTTCCGGTGTTCTTTTTTGCTGCGATAATCTTACTTCGTTCCGATAAGGCATAAACTTTCCGTTTTTTGGGCTTAAAGGCAAATGTTTTTAATAAAAGGCTATTTACATATTGAAAATAAAGTGTTAAAATACTATGTGGTAATTTCTTTAGTAAATTATTTTATGAAAAATAAAACATTCAGGAGGAAAAATCCAATGGCAAGAAAAATGAAAACCATGGACGGTAATAATGCCGCTGCTCACGTATCCTATGCGTTTACAGAAGTAGCAGGTATTTATCCCATTACCCCGTCAAGCCCCATGGCAGACTACGTTGATCAGTGGTCAGCTCAGGGTCTCAAGAACATTTTCGGTACAAGAGTAAACGTTGTTGAAATGCAGTCAGAGGCAGGTGCCGCAGGTACTGTTCACGGCTCACTCGCAGCAGGTGCTCTTACAACTACCTACACAGCTTCACAGGGTCTTCTTCTTATGATCCCCAACATGTACAAGATCGCCGGTGAGCTTCTTCCCTGCGTATTCCACGTATCAGCACGTTGTGTAGCATCACACGCTCTTAACATCTTCGGTGACCATTCAGACGTATATGCCTGCCGTCAGACAGGTTTCGCAATGCTCGCTGAAACAAATACTCAGGAGGTTATGGACCTCGGTGCAGTTGCTCACCTTGCAACAATCAAGAGCCGTGTTCCCTTCCTCAACTTCTTTGACGGCTTCCGTACATCTCACGAGCTTCAGAAGATTGAAGTATGGGATTTCGAGGACCTCAAGGAAATGTGCGATATGGATGCTGTTGAAGCATTCCGTAAGAGAGCTCTCAACCCCGAGCGCCCCGTAATGCGCGGTTCACACGAAAACGACGACATCTTCTTCCAGAACAGAGAAGCATGTAACAAGTACTACGATGCAGTTCCCGAAATCGTTGAAGAATACATGGGTAAGGTTAACGCTAAGCTCGGTACTGACTATCAGCTCTTCAACTACTACGGTGCTCCCGATGCAGACAGAGTTATCGTAGCTATGGGTTCATTCAACGACGTTGCTGAAGAGGTTGTTGATTACCTTACAGCAGCAGGCGAAAAGGTTGGTCTTATCAAGGTTCGTCTTTACAGACCCTTCTCAGCCAAGCACCTTCTCGCAGCTATCCCCGAAACAGTTAAGAAGATTGCTGTTCTCGACAGAACAAAGGAACCCGGTTCACTCGGCGAGCCTCTTTATCTTGACGTTGTTACCGCTCTTGCAACTGCAGGCAGAACAGGTATCAAGGTAATCGGCGGCCGTTACGGTCTCGGTTCAAAGGATACACCTCCCTCATCAGTATTCGCAGTATATACCGAACTTGCTAAGGACGAGCCCAAGGCTCAGTTCACACTCGGTATCGTTGACGACCTTACAAACCTTTCACTCGAAGAAGTACCTGCTCCCAACACAGCAGCAGAAGGTACAATCGAATGTAAGTTCTGGGGTCTCGGCGGTGACGGTACTGTTGGCGCTAACAAGAACTCAATCAAGATCATCGGTGACCATACAGATAAGTACGTTCAGGCTTACTTCCAGTACGACACAAAGAAGACCGGCGGTATCACAATTTCTCACCTTCGTTTCGGTGACAGCCCCATCAAGTCCCCCTACTACATCAACAAGGCAGACTTCGTTGCTTGCCACAACAACGCGTACCTCAAGAAGTACGACATGATCGGCGACGTTAAGCCGGGCGGAAGATTCCTTCTCGACTGTCCTTGGAGCGCAGAGGAGCTTGACGCTAACC
>JAZNIH010000095.1:0-7179 GCA_045577395.1 Acutalibacteraceae bacterium
TATATCTATTTCTACAACAACCAACGAATCCAACTCAAAACGAAACTGACCCCGCTTGAAAAACGAAGTCAGTTTGTTGCTTAATGAAATATTTCTACCATAGGGGTTTTTTGTGCTGTCCGCACAAATTGGTGCAGTGCAGTGGTTTCGGGGTTTTTCGAACCGATATCTTTTTCGGTTCGAAATGCTGGTTGCGGAGACAGGATTTGAACCTGCAAAGGCCCTCTTGCGGTTCCCAAAATTTCTCAGTGCCTTGGAGCGCCTATGAATTTCGACCGCTACGCCATAATCGCACTCCCTTCAACCTCCACCGGAGGCGGTCGTGCTCTATGCCCCGGGTTACACCCGTCGGTTGCAGTTGTACGAATAAAAAAAGTACCCACCAAAAGGTGAGTACTTCGTTCTGGTTGCGGAGACAGGATTTGAACCTGCAACCTCCGGGTTATGAGCCCGACGAGCTACCGGGTTGCTCCACTCCGCGATATATCACTTTCTCAAGTGCTTAGTTATTATATACCATACACTTGAGAAAGTCAATAGTTTTTTTAAAGTTTTTTTATTTATTATTCGACAGATTCCTCAGAGCTCTGCTCACTCTGTGTTGTAGTTGGTTCTGTTGTGGTAGGCTCTGTTGTTGTGGGCTCAGTGGTCGTCGGTTTGGTTGTGGTCGGCTTGGTTGTAGTCGGTTCTGTCGTGGTGGGCTTTGTGGTTGGCTCTGTTGTTGCGGGCTCTGTTGTTGTTTCCTCTTCAACCTCATCCCAGACGTAAAGAATAATTTCTGAATCCTTAGCGGCAAGCATACCCGGCTCAATACTCATATTAGAAACAGTATCAGCAGGATTCTTGTCAGGATTTTCAATTACTTCCTTCTTTACAGTAAAGCCTTCCTTCTGAAGAATCTTCTTGGCCTCATCAAAGGTTTTTCCGAGTACGTCGGGTACAGTAACCTCGGGCTGACCGGTGCTGATAACAATCTTAATGACGGTACCTGTAAGAACACTTTCGTTTTTATGAACACTCTGACTGATAACTCCGCCTTTTTCAACCTCGGCACTTGACTGATAATCAAACATAAGCTCAAAATTATTCTGGAAGCTTGCATTGCCTCGGATATAATCCTCTGTGAACTTTGTGAAGTCGGGGACTGTGACGTAGGTTGTATTTGTTGTTGTGTCCTCTTCAAACACGTCAGTGACGTCAGGAGTCACGTCTGTGTCATGGTTATCCTTATTCATAGGCAGGAAGGTTATTGATGAGAACATATTGTCAAACATCGGAACCTCAATGCTTTTATAAAGAACTGTAGCATAAAGAACTGCGAAAAGAATGAAGCAGATAAATATTACTGCTACACAGGTAACGCCGCCGAGAACGGGAAGGGGAATCTGCTTTTTCTCAAGAAGGGTGTCCTCCTTGTAATCCTCTTCGTTATAATCATCTTCATAATCATCCTCTGCCTTATAATTGTTCTGAGGCTTTCTGGGCTGAGGAGCAGGTGCTGCAGGCGTTTTAATAACCTGAGTTTCGCCGTTGTAATCTGGTGCTGCATATTCCTCGTAGGTTGGTGCTTCGTCGTGCTTTACCGCTGGAGCTGCTTTTGGTGCTGATTTTAAACCGCCGAGCATAGAAATAAGCTCGTCAGCGTTTCTGATTCTATCGTTGGGGTGTACGGCAAGACCTTGTGACAATGCGTCGAGAAGGGAGCGAGAAGCGCTCTGTGCGACTGCTGCGGGTACAGAAAGCTTGCTGTAGCTCACTCTGTCGGTGGCTCGGGGGAGTACGGTTCCGGTGACGGAATAATACATAACCGCCATCAGTGAATATATATCGGTCTGAGCGGTGGCTCCGTTGCCCTGATATATTTCAAGCGGTGAGAAGCCTGAAACCGGATTTGCTGCAATCTCAGGAATGCTCGAGCGGCACTGCGGGATAGAAAAACCGATGATATTGAGTCTTCCGTCGGTGCCGACCTGAATGGTTGAAGGGTTGAGATTACCGTGAACAATGCCTGCATTGTGAAGAAGCTTGAGAGCATTGAGCAAAGGGAGAAATGCTGAAACAGCCTTGTTTGAATTTAAGGGCTTTCTTGTTTTTGCAAAATAATCCTTGAGAGCAACGCTGTCCTTGAATTCTGCTATTGCATAAGCGGTTCCGTTTTCTTCGATAAGATCGGTAACGCAGGGGAGACACTTGATATCATTAAACATTTTGATGCCTCTCCAGAGACCGAGAAAGCTCTGAAGACATCCGCTATAGAGAGCCTCCTTGTCTTCTGACGGTATGACCTGAATCCTGTCTTCACCCCTTGAAGCGATTTTATCGGGGAAGAATTCATAAACAGTAACGGTTTTATCCGTTGACTTATCAAGTGCTATATAAATAATACTGTCGTTATATGTTGCGACCGCTTTGCCTATGAGATATCTGTCACAAACAGTTGATCCCTGAGCTATATGAGTAAGCTTGTTATCAAGGTCTGTGCCGTAATGACATCTGGGGCATATGACTGATTCGGGCTCGAGCTCACTCATACAACCCATACAATAACGCTTATCTGACATTTAAGTTACCTCCTTAAATGATTTTAACATCAAACAATTATATAAAAAAAAGGCCGAAAAGTCAAGTTTAAAGACTTACGGCCATATTTTGTATTAAAATAGATTTTTATGCGGCAAAGCCTCTGCTCTTTCTTTCAGGTGCAGAGTAGCTTCTTACAGGAGCCTTCTTTAAATTTTTGTTGCTGCCTGCGGATTTTACTGAACGGGCTGCGTTTCTTTTCTTTGCTTTTTTTCTCATCTGCTTTTTTTCAAATGCAACGAGCTTATCCTCGAAAGCAATAGCAAGGATAATAAAAGCAAGACTTGCGAAGAAGAATATTGAGAAAGATTCTAAATTAGCGAACATAATGATTACCTCCGTTTATTTAATGTCGAACATACGTTCTTTTATTTTGATTTAATTATAGCACGTAATTTTTAAATGTCAAGACAAATGTTCGATATTTTTTGATACGCAGTCCCAAAAAGAGGACTTAAATACGTTTTGAGGCCTTAAAATAGCCTTTTGTCAAAAAAAACAGATAAAGTTTGTTGATAATTACCCTAAGAAATTCAAACATTTTTTCTTTTCATCGAACATTTTGTGGTATAATCAATATGTAATATTATATAGTATCGGAGGAAACATTATGTCATTTATCAAAAACGAATTTACATTTCCGTCAACGTCAGGCCTTGCTGATATTCATTGCGCTTCCTATCTTCCCGAAAACGGAGAAGTAAAAGCGGTTATGCAGATAGCACACGGTATGGCGGAGCATCTTGAAAGATACGAGAGATTTGCTTCAGTGCTTTGCGACAATGGTATTGCCGTTTATATCAACGACCATATCGGTCACGGCAAAAGCGTAAAGAGTGATGATGAGCTCGGTTACTTCGGCAAGAAGGACGGCTGGAAGTGCTTTGTTGAGGATTGCTATGAGCTTTCCGTTATTGCAAAGAAGGAAAACGAGGGTAAGCCCTTTATTTTCTTCGGTCATTCAATGGGCTCATTTGTTGCAAGAGCATATTCCTATAAGTATTGGAGAAATATTGACGGAGCAATTTTCTGCGGTACCGCAGGTCCTAATCCTGCCGCAGGTGCAGGTATTGCTCTTACTAAGGTTATTACAAAGCTTAAGGGCGATCATCACAGAAGCAAGCTTATAAATTCTGTCGGCTTCGGCACATATAACAGTAAGTTTGAGGATAGAACTCCTTTTGATTGGCTTACAAGGGATAATGATGAGGTTGATAAATATATTGCCGATCCCTATTGCGGCTTCCTTTTCACCGCTCCCGGTTACTGTGACCTTTTCTCTCTTCTGAACTTTGTCTCTTCAAAGAATTGGTTTGCAGGCTTCAACAAGGATCTCCCTGTGCTTATGATTGCAGGCGATATGGATCCTGTAGGCGAGTATGGAAAGGGCATCAGAAAGGTAGAGGCAATGCTTAAGGATGCAGGTAAGCAAAACCTTGAAACGATTCTTTATAAGGATGCAAGACACGAAATTCTTAATGAATCACAGTGCTTCGATAAGGTTTGTGAGGACGTTATCTCCTGGATTGAAAAAACTATAGCATAAGAGGTGTATTAAATGAAGCTTAACGGTGTTTACAGTTTAGAAAATAAATACTTATCAAAAGATATAAATGTTGAGAACGGAAAAATCGTATACACCGGCTCGGTGAATAAGCTCAGCGGAAGTGAGCTTTCTCACAGGGGTGACTGCACGGAGTTTATACTATATTTCAGACGCGGACTCTTTTCAAAGCAATCCGTTAAAAGTGATGACCTTACTGTTATCGGTGTTGAGCTTGACGAAGCCTGTACGGAAAAAAAGCTTACGGTGATATTCAGTCCATATAAGCTCAAAGGAAGCGTTTTCACGTTAAAGCTGCACTTCACTCTCGGTGAGGACGATACCTTCTGCAGAAAGTACATAGAGCTTTCTGCGGAAAAAGCTGACGGTAAGCTTCTTCTTGAAAGCATCGATCTTGAAAGCTCCTCTTTCTCATCAGGTATTAAAACATGGTATCTTCCTCAGCAGAAAAATTCCCACATATCAGGCTTTCTTATGAGTGTCGGTCAGCCCGTTTACGTTGATTCGTTCTATTATGGCTGTGAATTTCCTATAACCAGCAACAGAATAGAGGGTAACAGAATAGTTGTAACCTCGTACGTCGGTAAAACTCTTTCAGAAATAACTGCCGACGGTACGTATAAGAGCTATAAGGCAGTCTTCGGTGTAAGTGAAAATGATACCTTTGCGACTGTACAGAAGGCTTTTTACTCATACATTAGGAGCATATCAAAGCCTATAAAGCTTCGTATTCAGTATAATTCATGGTACGATAATATGCTCAATATCAATATTCAGAATATCACCGAATCATTCTTAAGCATCGATAAGGGTCTTACCACCCACGGAACTAAAGTGATTGATTCCTATGTTATGGATGATGGCTGGAACGATTACGGAGCAGACTTCTGGAGATTCAACAATAAGTTCCCCAATGGTTTGGCGGATTTCAGAGATTTGAGTGAGAATCTCGGCTCACGCTTCGGACTGTGGCTCGGTCCCAGAGGCGGATATACAAATGATACGATAAAGTTTGCCCGCAAGATAGAAAAGGGCGGCAACGGATATGTCAACAAGGCGGCTCACGATATCTGTGTAGGCAGTAAAAAGTATGTTGACAGGACATCAGATATGATGCTTGGCTTTGCGAAGGATTATAATCTTAACTATTTCAAGCTTGACGGCTTTGCGCAGAGAGCGTGTAAAAACAAAAAGCATGACCACCGTACCGGCGGATATGAGGATATGTATTTCTTCACCGATGTGTGGGAAAAGTGGATTGATTTTTTTGAAAGAGTATATGCTTTTGACGAAAGCTTCTGGATAAATCTTACAAGCTATGCACCGCCAAGTCCCTGGTTTTTACAGTGGTGTAACAGTCTGTGGATGCAGATAAGCAACGACCACGGTATGGAGGGTGAAAAGAGCTGTGACAAGGACAGGCTTCTTACCTACCGTGACAGCCGTTACTATGATTTCTACAACATACGTCAGTTCCAGGTACCGCAGTTTGCGCTTTACAATCACGACCCGATTTACGGCAAGGATGCAAAGGTGAAAATGACCGATGATGAATTCAGGTCATATCTGTTCACAATGGCGATGAGAGGCACCTGCTTCTGGGAGCTTTATTACAGTCATACTATGTTTAACGAGGCTAAGTGGAGAATAAATCATTCCGTGCTTAATTTCCTTGAGGATAATATGGATATTCTCTCAAATTCCGTCATTTTCGGTACAGACCCTGCCGCAGGCGGAGTTTACGGCTATAGCTGCTTCGGCGCCGATGAGGGTATTGTATGCCTGAGAAACAGTACCTCAGAAAAGAAGAGCTACACCCTTGTGCTTGACGAGAAAATAGGCGTAGAGAGGGGATTAAGCAACGCAAAGGCAACCCTTATGATTCCTTATACTGCGGCTCAGAGTGACCGTACCTACAGCTACGGTGACAGTATGGTTGTTGAGCTTGACGGATTCGAAACCAGGATATACCATTACAATAAAAAGTCAAAGCTTATGGCGCCCACATATCTGAAGGCTCTTGATGAATATACTCTTGAGGCTTCCTTCAATCAGTTTGTTGATTACAGAAATATATCCTGTAAGGATAATGAAATTGAAGAGATTGAGCTTCTTGAAGACTATATGACTCTTAAAATCACCTTTAAGGATAAGCTTGATACCTTCAATACATATACTCTTTCGGGTGTATCTGATATGCTTGGTAACAGCAATGATATTGAAGTGAAGTTTGACTATTGGAAAAACAACAGTATAGACGGCGGTATCTACGGTGACGGTGATTTCACGGTAAAGGCTGAAAAGGTAACCGATAAGAATGCCGTACTTTTCTGTCAGGATGCAGAGGTAAGCCTTTCTGTCGATGCCGAGGGCTACGTACGCTTCACAGTAGGTAACGATACGCTCATAAGCCGTAATGTCTTAGGTGAAAATGAGAGCGTTACAGCCGTCAGAGAAAGAAACAGCGTAATGAAAATTTATCTTGGCAAAAAGCTTGATGCCGGAAGAAATACGGCTGCGACCTTCCTGAGCGGCAAAGAAGCGGCTTTTGACAGGAAAAACGTAAAGGCTTACAATGTAGCATTAGCTTTTGATGAAGTCTGATAAAACAAAAAGGAAGCGGTATGAGTCGTACACCTAAGGACAGTAAAAAAGGAAGCACTAAATTCGCCGACATCTCATAAGGCAGTATTTGTTTCTCGAACAAAATTCCCTGTATCTTTGCCAAAAGCCTCGCAAGGCGACAGCCTTGCTGCGTTTTGTGGCTTCAATACAAGAAATTTTCAGTTCTTACGAAACTGCGAAGCACTTTAAAATACGAAATAATCGTGCGAGAAAAGACGGAAACCACCGATAATGCTGACGCATATCGGTGGTTTTTAACACATTATCGTGCGGTTAGTTCACATTTTAAAGAAATACTTCCTTATGGGATGTCGGCGTTTTCGTGCTTCCTTTTAAATTTGTCTTATACCTAGCTAGCAAGCAGGGAAAATGTATATCACATTTTCCACTTGTTAGGAGAACCTAAAACC
>JAZNIH010000096.1:0-19743 GCA_045577395.1 Acutalibacteraceae bacterium
GCTGAAGACCTCGTTGCAAAGATCCAGGGCGAAGGCTGGATGGAATTCGATGTTGCTATCGCACATCCCAGCATGATGGGCCTTGTTGGTCGTCTCGGTAAGGTTCTTGGTCCCCGTGGCCTTATGCCTTCACCCAAGGCAGGTACTGTTACTCCTAACGTTGCTCAGGCTGTTACAGAAGCTAAGGCAGGTAAGATCGAGTACCGTCTTGACAAAACAAACATCATTCACTGCCCCATCGGTAAGGCATCCTTCGGCACAGAGAAGCTTATGGAAAACTTCACAACTCTTCTCGACGCTGTTATCAAGGCAAAGCCCGCTGCTGCAAAGGGTCAGTACATCCGTTCCTGCGTAGTTACAGCTACAATGGGCCCCGGCGTTAAGGTTAACCCCAATAAGGTTGGTTCTGCAGCCGCTGCTGAGGTTAAGTAATTAACTTCAAAAAATTATAAATAATACTTGACAAAGGGTAACCTTTGTGGTATTATACTATAGCTGTCCAGCCCTAAGACAGCAGGTGTAAGACTTAAAGGCTTATGGCCGCCTGCCGAGGAACGGAGCATATTTAATTAGATTTATCTGAATTAACTATGTTACCCTTTCTCTCGGTATGAGGGAAAGGGTTTTTATTATCTCTGACACCAAGGGTATCAAAATATTACAGGAGGTGAATTCATTTGCCCAGCGCTAAGGTTTTAGAACAGAAAAAGGTTGTAGTTGCTGAACTCACAGAAAGACTCAACAATTCAGTTGCAGGTATCATCGTTGACTACAAGGGTATCAACGTTGCTGACGATACAGCTCTCCGTAAGGAGCTTCGTGAAGCAGGTGTTGAATACACAGTTGTTAAGAACACTCTTCTTAAGCTTGCTATCGCAAACACTGAACTCAACGGTCTTGAAACTGTACTCGACGGCACAACAGCTATCGCAACAAGTGCAGATGATTACGTTGCTGCAGCTCGCATTCTCAGCAAGTTCGCAGACGGACACAAGAATTTCGAAATTAAGAACGGCTTCATCGACAAGGAAGTTATCGGCCTTGATAAGATTTCAGGTCTTGCAAAGCTTCCCTCAAGAGAAATCCTTCTTGCAAACGTACTCGGTGCATTCCAGGCACCTATCGCAGCATTTGCCCGTGTTATTCAGGCTATCGTTGATAAAGACGGTGAAGCTGCTCCTGCTGAGGCTCCCGCAGAGGAAGCTGCAGCACCCGCTGAAGAAGCATAATCTAAATTTAAATTTACATTATTTGGAGGTAAAATACCATGGCATCAGAAAAAATTACTGCTATTATTGAAGAACTTAAGGGTCTCACAGTTCTCGAGCTTTCAGAACTCGTACACGCTGTAGAAGACGAATTCGGCGTATCAGCTGCTGCTGCAGTTGCAGTTGCAGGTCCCGTAGTAGCTGAAGCAGCTGCTGCAGAAGAGAAGACAGAATTTGACCTTGAACTTACAGAAGTTGGCGCTAACAAGATCGGCGTTATCAAGGTTGTTCGTGAAATCACAGGCCTTGGCCTCAAGGAAGCTAAGGAAGCTGTTGACGGCGCTCCCAAGGTTATCAAGGAAGCAATGTCAAAGGACGACGCTGAAGCTGCTGCTAAGAAGCTTGAAGAAGCTGGCGCAAAGGCATCACTTAAATAATTTCGATTATTTAACCTTTTGTAATGTAAAAGACCTGCCAATTACGGTAGGTCTTTTTGTTATGTAATTATAAATGCTTTATCATATATCCGGGCTTAAATTCTACATAACCGTGTTTAGGATAAAACTGCCACGATTCATAAAAATGCTCTTTGTTTCCTAGATGAACAATAGCCGCATTTTTACCGATAGCTTTAAGATGTTCTTCGACGGTTTTCAAAAGAGCTGTGCCGATGCCTATATGCTTAAGATTTGATTTTACAAAAAGCCTGTGAAGTACAACATCATTACTGTTCGGAGTTGAATTGTAACCTACACTACCGATAACCCTATCATTATCATCAAGAGCAATCCAAAATATATCTCCTTTATCAAAATAGTTCTTTTGAATATCGAGTAAGTCCTCGTTAAGCCCAGGTACTCTGCCGAGGGCGTTTTTTGCTTCAAGAATCATAAATATGAGGTCATCACGATATTTAGGTTCGAATTTGATTATCTGCATATCACTTCACCTCAATCGCAATAAACGGAACTGTCATTTCTTCTTCCAAAAGACCTGCGTGACCGCCAATTGGCTCAAAATCTGAACGCTTTAAATTGAGCATCACATTGCTTGTGGCAACGGCTAAATAGTCGCCTATAAAATCTTTGGTTTTAGGATGTGTAGCGCCATAGCCTAAAAGATTCTCAGCAAAAACCTCTTCCTTTGTCATAAGTCTGAATGAGTCGCCGAACGCTGTGTTAAATTCCTCTTTGAAAGCCTCAGCCTGTCCCTCTTTAATAAAAAAACTCAATGCTCTCGGCTCAACAGAAGGCGGTATTTTAAGCATATCCTTAAGCACGGGATAATCCTCTAAATATTCGTTTACACAATCAATTTGTCCGTGGTCAGCCGTAATAATGACAAGAGAGTTTTTCAGCTTTTTACATAGCTTTTCAACCTCTCTGTTTATCATCTCAACTTCGTTCTTTGCTTCTACACTGTGTACGCCGTGTATGTGCATTAGATTATCGGGTTGATGCCAATAAGTGTACATGTACTTTTGCTTTCTTTTTCTTGACAATCTCAAAACTGTTTTACAGATATGATGTACGCTTTTTGAACGGTATTTTGAAAAAGCAGACACACAATAAGCAGTCTTTCTGCCTCTGACTTCTTCTATTCTTTGAAAAATCCTTTTATACGGTATGTATTTAAACGGAACATTATAGTCTGCGGCCAGCTCACCGTTTCGTTGTAATGTGTTTTTAAAAACAGTGACATTTTCTCCTATTTCGTCAAAATTCAAATCCCAACCTATCCAGCCTGTTTCTGTAGGAGAATAACCGCTCTCGATTGCAGTAAGGGCAGCAACAGTCGTTGAAGGATATACAGATGATATATCCGTTAAATGATGCTGTCTGAGAAAAGCATCTTCTGCAAGATGTTCCTTGAGCATAGAAGCGCCCATACCGTCAAAGAGCATCACTATTATATTTTTATAGTTTTTATCTAACAGTTCATCAAGCTCAGGCAAGCTTTTATGCTCACAATTTGTAACACCGAAATATTTCAGCACAGATGAAGCCACAGACAATATGCTTCTGTCATAATCCGGATATCTTATCATGGTTATCAGCTCCTTGTTTTATCGATATACTCATCTGCCTCTTCCCTTGACCTGAAAACTACAATCTGTTTTTCATCCTTATACCGTTCAAGCAATTCATATATATAAGGCAGAGTATTCTTCGGGAACTCTTCAATAAATTTTCTGAACTCCTCGTCAAGCTTCGTTTCAAGCCAAGGTAAATCATATCTTTCCTTGCCTATTCTGTCGGTCACGCCCTGTATGCAAACCGATGTGGGCAAATCAAAAAGAAAAACCGTATCACATTGCTGAAGTCTCATTTCAATGGTTCTTTTATAGTTGCCGTCGATTATCCATTTGTCCTCTTTGAATATCTCTCTGATTCTTTCGTCAAATTCTTCTCGTGGTATGTGTGTCTTGTCAGGCCTGTGCCACACAGCATCAAGATGATAGAGGGGGAGCGACGTAGCTTCAGCGAGCTTTAATGCAAAGGTTGTTTTACCGCTGCCGGGACAACCTATTACGATAACCTTTTTCATCTTGTTATCTCTTTCTGCATATAAAATAAATCCTGATAAGTTCCGTCCTTAAGCTTGCAGATTTTCGGCTTTACAGCAACAGTTTTAAATCCGAATTTCTCATAAAGAGCCTTGCCTCTTACGTTGCCCTCAAGATATTCAAGCTCAATGATTTCAGTTGTGCTGTGTTCTTTTGCAATACCGATAAGCTCACAAAACATTGCCGAGCCGATACCTATATTCCAGTAATCCTTCAGAATAGCAATTCCGAGCCCTGCTCTGTGAGAGGTTTTATAATCATTAAAGAAAGTGATATCGCAAGAGCCCACAATTTTACCGTCAATGTAACAAGCTATTATAAGATTGTTTTTTGACATCCGATTGGCTGAAATCCACTTTTCCTCATCCGCTACGGTAAATCCGTTCCAGTCTTCCGCACAACGTGAGAGGAAAACTGTTTCCTCACTTGCTCTTTTTATATTGTCAAGAAGTATTTGTGCATCCTGTATGTCGGGAGTTTTCAGTGTGGCAATTGTTCCGTTTTTAAGTATAACTGTCTTTTCTTGAAAAATCATAATATTTTATCCTTCCGTAAAATAAAAATGCGTTTCTGACAATGAAATCAGAAACGCATATATCCGTATAAAATCAATATATTATCTGCAAACGGACAAAACGAAGCCTGATTTCATAGAATAGTTATTATTCATCATCATTTTGTCCACCTGCCTTTAAATTTTTTATCAGTATAACACCGTAATTATCAAATGTCAACGCTAAGTAAAAAAATTATTCCTCATCCCCACGGACAATCTTATAGGTTTTTCTGTAATCTTCCTTTGCCCAGCCCTTGGCCATGCCTCCGTCAAGAGCAGCCTTTGCCGCCTTCATACCGGGCATATTGAAGCCTTCTCTTTCAGCTATAGAAGCGCAGATTGTAATATCCTTGTGCATATTTTCCATGGAAAAGGCAGTGGTCCAATCCTCGCTTTTGAGCTTTTCTCTTTGTGCGTTCATATAGAAATTCTGTGCACCGCCGGCGGCAACCGCATCGGCAAAATTGTCAATAGAAATACCGAGCTTCTGTGCGAGTATGAGAGTTTCATTTACGCCGTTCTGAATCTGGGCGACGAGAGTGTTATGGCATATTTTTGCGGCAAGACCCTTGCCGTTAACACCCATATAAATGACCTTGCTCCCCATGTATGAGAGAATCGGCTCAATAACATCAAAAAGCTCTTTATCGCAGCCTGCAAGTACACCGAGGGTGCCGGCAATGGCATCAGCCTTTGAGCGTACTACGGGACAGTCGGCAAACTGAATGCCCTTATTTTTGAGCATATTTGCAACCTCAACAGAAGCATCTGGCTCAATGGTGCTCATATCGATACAGATTTTACCCTCAGCAAGGTAGGGGAGCATCTCTGAATATGCTTCTCTGACGTGCTTGGATGTAGGAATCATTGTAATAATAACGTCAGCCTTCTGAGCTACCTCGATATTTGTTGCACATCCTACTGCTCCGAAAGAAGCTAATTTATCAATCTGACTCTGCTTGTGGTCGTTGCAAAAAACGGTATCATTGTGCTTTTTTACAATGTTTTCACACATAGATTCGCCCATAATACCAAGACCTATAAAACCAATTTTCATAATGAAGCCTCCTTGTTTATTACTTGTGAATTATACAATATTTAACGGCGCAATGTCAATAAAAGCCCGGAATCACTTTACATAAATTAACGGATATGATAAAATCTATAAAGATTAGATTACCGGAGGAAGTACTATGTTATCGTCAAAGAAAAAGGATTATAGTATAGACATGTGCGACGGACCTATAGGCAGAAATATGCTTGCTTTTGCCGTTCCTCTTATGTTTTCAGGTATTCTTCAGCTGCTTTTTAATGCGGCGGATATAGTTGTTGTGGGTAATTTTGCAGGCGACAGCTCACTTGCGGCAGTTGGAGCGACCTCATCGGTGATAAACCTTCTTACAACGTTTTTTATTGGCTTGTCCGTCGGCTCTAACGTTCTTGTTGCTAATTATATCGGTGCAAACAAAAAAGAGGATCTGAAAAAGACTGTTCACACCTCGATAAGTATTGGGCTTATAAGCGGTGTTGTTCTTACTGCGCTCGGTTTCTTTCTCGCACCTGTTGTTCTTGAAGCAATGAAAACCCCCGAGGACGTGCTTCCTCTTGCAGTTATATATCTCAGAACATATTTCACGGGTATGACTGCAGTTATGGTTTATAATTTCGGTGCGGGTATACTCAGAGCGGTGGGGGATACAAAAAGACCGCTTGTATATCTTACTGTTGCAGGTGTGGCCAACGTTTTACTTAATCTTGTTTTTGTGGTCGTTTTCAAATGGGACGTTTTCGGTGTAGGACTTGCAACTGTTATTTCGCAGGTGATTTCCGCCTTGCTTACAGTGAATTGTCTTATAAAAGAAAACGGAGACCTGAAGCTTAACCTTAAAGAGCTTTGTATTGATAAGGGTAAGCTCCTCAGGATGATACAGATAGGCTTACCTGCAGGCTTTCAGGGAATGCTTTTCTCTCTTGCAAATACAGTCATTCAGTCGTCGGTCAACTCCTTCGGCACGGTTGTTGTTGCGGGTAATTCAGCTTCAGCGAATGTAGAGGGCTTTGCTCTTACCTCGATGAACGCCTTCCATCAGGCAACCATATCCTTCACAAGTCAGAATATGGGAGCAAGAAGGGAAAACCGTCTTAATAAAATTCTTTATACGGGTCTCGGTTATGTTTTTACCGTCGGTA
Organism: Acutalibacteraceae bacterium; assembly: GCA_045577395.1. Lineage (GTDB taxonomy): Bacteria > Bacillota > Clostridia > Oscillospirales > Acutalibacteraceae > UBA6857. The sequence continues at coordinate 6,521 of JAZNIH010000096.1, forward strand.
TGGTGTTTGCGGTTATCTACGTAGCCTTTGGCAGAGGTCTTCTCGGACTGTATACTAACAGTGACGATGTTGTAGCGGCAGGTATGCGAAGACTGGTAATTATTGCATCGTCTTATGCAATCTGCGGCATGATGGACGTTGTTGTCGGCTCATTAAGAGGCCTCGGGTATTCATTTGTACCAATGTCGGTTTCAGTTATCGGTATATGTGCATTGCGCCTTGTATGGCTTGCAACCGTATTTCAGATTGAAAAATATCATACTGTTGAGATGATATACTATACCTATCCTTTAAGCTGGACGGTTACTCTTGTTGCACATTTTATATCTTTTGCTGTTATCAGGAGAAAAATACACAAAAAATGGAAATTAAACTGATGAAATTTATAAGTTAAGCTATTGCTTTAAATGCTTTTTTATGATATAATATCAGCCTATATGCTATGCTGAAATGCTGTACGCATTACCGCTTTAACGAGGTAATGCGATAATGTGATATAGTGAAATAATCAACAGGAAAGGTTGAAATACTGTGATTAACAGCAGAATTGATTCTCTTATTTCAGGGTGGATTGAAAGTAACAAAGCTTCCGTTTTGGAAAAATGGATAAATCTTGCTAAAATCCCTTCAATTACATCTGAGCCTGCGGAAAACGCACCCTTCGGTGTTAACTGTGCAAAGGCTCTTGAATATGCTTCTGAAATTTTTTCAGAGGAGGGCTTTGAATGTGAGCTCGACCGTGAGGGCGGATATGCTCTTGCACGCTACGGTAAGGGTGCAAAGAAAATCGGTCTTTATAGCCACAGCGACGTTGTGCCTGTAGGTGAGGACTGGATTTATACCAAGCCCTTTGAACCGGTTATTGTCGACGGTGCGCTTATCGGCAGGGGTGTTGAGGATAATAAATCAGGTATCATCCATGCTTATTGCTTATATAAATTCCTTAAGGATAACGACATAGAGCTTAAAAACCGTCTTGAAACCTTTATCGGCTCTGACGAGGAGTGCGGTATGAAGGATATGGATGCTTATCTTGAAAAGCATATTGTTCCCGATGTTTCCATCGTTCCCGATGCAGATTTTCCCTGCAGCATCGGCGAAAAAGGAATTTATCACTTCTGGGCTGAGTGCAGAAATACCTTTGAAGATGTTATTGATTTCTGCGGCGGTGAAGCTTTTAACATTGTTCTTGATAAAGCTACCGTAACAATTAAGTACAGCGAGGCTCTCGAAAAAGAAATTTCTGACAGAATTTCCGGCAAGGATTGCTTTATTCTTGATAAAGAGAATGACAAGCTTAAGCTTACCGCAAGAGGAATTGCAAAGCATGCAAGCATTCCCGAGGGCTCTGTCAATGCAACCTATCTTCTCAGCTCGGTTCTTACAGGCTGTGAATCCCTTTGCGAAAATGACAGAAAAATCATGGGTTCTGTTACGTCGGTTCTTTCTTCATGTTACGGTCATAGCCTTGATATAGCTCACGAGGATAAAAACTTCGGCAAGCTTACATCCGTAAACGGTATGGTCAAGACGGAAAACGGCAAGATAGCCGTCAGCTTTGACGTCAGATACGGAAGCACACTTTCTCCTGAAGAGCTTGTAGATAAAAGCACTGCAAGACTTGATAGTGAAGGCTTCGATGTTGTAGGCGGTAATAACAGTCCCGGCTTTGCTATAGAAGAGGGCAGTCCGTATCCTGCAGTTTTTGAGGATATTTACGGTGAAATTATCGGTGAAAAGATACCTTCAATCCGTATGTCGGGCGGTACCTATGCAAGACGAATCAAAAATGCTTTTTCAATCGGTACCTATGCTTATAAAAAAGACAGAACAACTCCCGTGCTTAAGATGCCTGACGGCCACGGCGGTGCACATCAGTGCGATGAAATGATTGATATTGAGGGCTTTTTCACAGCCTTCCGTATACTTATTCATTATATTCTTGCTTGTGATGAGCTTGTTTGATTCTTACTCTCGTAATTGTTAAATTCAGTAAGCTTCAATTTTCTATTGTAATTTATCAAAAAAATATGTATAATAATGAGAATAAAGAACAAAGCTACAGCTTCATACGTATAAAACAATAAGGTGGTATAAATAGTGAACACAAAAACTTTGATGTATATTTTAAAGAGAATAGGACTTGCTCTTCTCACTGTGTGGGTTGTTATTACGGTAACCTTCTTCACAATGAAGGCAGTTCCCGGTGACCCCTTTGCAAGTGAAAAGGCAAAGACTCCGGCTGCTCAGGCTGCTCTTGAGGCAAAATACGGCCTTGACAAGCCCCTTTTTGAGCAGTACACAACCTACCTTAAGGATGTTGTGACTGAGTTTGATTTCGGTCCTTCACTCACAAAGGAAGGAAGAAACGTTATTGATATTATTGTTGACGGTCTTTCAACCAGTATCAATCTCGGTCTTACAGCTGCTTTCATTGCTCTTATTGCAGGTGTTATACTCGGTGCGATAGCCGCATTGAGAAGAAACAAGATAATAGATAAAGTTATTATGGTTATCACGACGGCATTCGTTTCTATGCCTTCCTTCATTATGGGTACTCTTCTGCTTCTTCTTTTCGTTCTCAAGCTTAAGATGTTCCCTGCAAACGGTGCTTCTGAGGGCGGTCTTGTATTGCCTATAATCACCCTTTCACTTTATCCTATGGCTTATATTACCCGTCTTACACGTTCATCAATGCTTGATGTTCTCGGTCAGGACTATATCAGAACCGCAAAAGCAAAGGGTGTTTCAGGCGGAAAGATTATTTTCAAGCACGCTCTTAAGAATTCTCTTATTCCTGTTGTAACCTATTTCGGTCCTATGCTCGCTTATATTGTTACCGGTTCACTTGTTGTTGAGCAGATTTTTGCTGTTCCCGGTATCGGACGTTACTTCGTTAACAGTATCACAGGCCGTGACTATACTCTTATCATGGGTACAACCATCGTTCTTGCAATTCTTATTGTTGTTATGAACCTTGTCAGCGATATTCTCTATAAGGTCATCGACCCGAGAATCAATCTGGAATAATTAAGGAGGTAAAAAGTAAATATGAAAAAGTTTCCCTTAAATTTCCATGTAGACGTTGACAGATTTATTCCTGCAACCGAAGAAGAAAAGGAATACATGGTTAAGATGCGTCCTTCAACAACCTTTTTCAAGGACGGCGTCAAGAGACTTCTTAAAAATAAGGTTGCTACCTTTTCACTTATAATTATCGTCATTGTTACTCTTACATCCATCATAGTGCCTATGTTCTGGCCTTACGGATACGAGGAGGCTCTCGGCGTTGTAAAGGGACAGGTTCCCGACCCCACCTTCAACTATCTTGCTCCCTTTGAATACAGTAACAGTGAAATGGACCGTATAGCAGCAGGGGAGAGTGTATTCCCTCACATTTTCGGTACTGACGGTCAGGGTCGAGATTATTTCATCAGAGTAGTTTACGGTACAAGAATTTCTCTTACCGTCGGCTTCTTTGCAAGTATCATCGTTCTTGTTGTCGGTATGTTTATCGGCTCAATTTCGGGTTACTTCGGCGGTAAGGTTGACCTTATCATAATGCGACTGGTTGACGTCATCTATTCACTTCCCGATATGCTTATGGTTATTCTTCTTGCAACTGTTCTTCAGCAGACCTTAGGTCCTGCACTTGAGGGTACTCCGCTTGAAAGAATCGGTACCAACATCATAAGCTTGTTTATCGTTTTTGCTCTTCTTTACTGGGTATCAATGTCACGTCTTATCCGCGGTCAGATACTTTCACTCAGGGAGCAGGAGTATGTACTTGCTTCAAGAGCGGCAGGAGCAAAGGGCGCATGGATTATCAGAAAGCACTTGCTTCCCAACAGCATTAGTGTTATAATAATCTCAACAGCTCTTCAGATTCCCAACGCTATCTTTACAGAAAGCTATCTTTCATTCCTCGGTCTCGGTGTTAACGCTCCGATGCCTTCACTTGGTTCTCTTGCATCAGATGCTCTTAACGGAATCGAAAGCTACCCGTATCTTCTCGTTATACCCGCGATTGTTATTTCGTTAATCGTTTTATCACTCAACCTTCTTGGTGACGGTCTTCGCGATGCGTTTGACCCCAAGCTCAAGCAATAAGAAAGGAGACTATAAATGGCTTTATTAGAAGTAAAAAACCTTCATACCTCCTTTAAAACTGCAGCAGGCGAGGTCAGAGCGGTTAACGGTGTATCCTTCAGCCTTGAAAAGGGCAAGGTGCTCGGTATTGTTGGTGAGTCAGGCTCAGGTAAGTCGGTTACTGCTTACTCAGTTATGCAGATTCTTGCCGCTAACGGCTATATCAAGGAAGGCTCTGTTGTTCTTGACGGACAGGAGCTTGTAAATTCAGGCGAAAAGGTAATGAAGACAGTCAGAGGTAATAAGATTTCCATAATCTTCCAGGATCCTATGACCTCACTTAACCCCACGTATACAATCGGTCATCAGCTTATGGAGGCAATTCTTCTTCATACCGACCGTAATAAAAAGCAGGCTTACGACAGAGCGGTTGAAATGCTCGAGCTCGTAAACGTAAATGAGCCGCTTAAAAGAATGAAGCAGTATCCCTTTGAGCTTTCAGGCGGTATGCGTCAGAGAGTTATGATTGCTATGGCACTCGCCTGTGAGCCCGATATACTCATCGCCGATGAGCCTACAACAGCTCTTGACGTTACAATTCAGGCTCAGATTCTTGAGCTTATGCAGTCCCTTCAGAAGGAGCTCGGTATGGCAATCATTATGATTACCCATGACCTTGGCGTTGTTGCACAGATGTGTGACGAAATCATCGTTATGTATGCCGGTTCAATCTGTGAGCAGGGCACTGCAGAAGAAATTTTCTATAACCCCAAGCATGAATACACTAAGGGTCTTCTCCGCTCGATTCCCTCTGCAACATCCGCAGGCACAAAGCTTCAGCCCATTACAGGTACACCCATTGACCTTCTCAATATGCCTAAGGGTTGTCCCTTTGCTCCCAGATGTGATGCTGCTATGAAAATCTGTATAACAGAAAGAGCACCGAAGGCAAAAATCAACGATGACCATTCATCATCCTGTTGGATGTGTCTCAAGGAAGCTCACGAAAACGGTACGGAGCTTGAGATACTCGAAGAGGTCAATAAAGACAAAATAGAAGGCGGTGACGCCAAATGAGCGAAACAAACAAGCAGAATTTAATTGAGGTAAAGAACCTCAAAAAATACTTTGATATTTCAACGGGAATGTTCTCTTCCAAGCCCCTCAAGGCTGTTGATGACGTTTCATTTGCAATCAAAAAGGGTGAAACTCTTGGTCTTGTAGGTGAATCAGGATGCGGTAAGACAACCGTAGGCAGAACAATCCTCAACCTTTATAAGCCCACCGCAGGTGAAATTTATTATAACGGTCAGCTTATCAAGTCAAAGGCATCCATCAAGGAATTCAGAAAAAAGGCAACAATGGTTTTCCAGGATCCTTATTCATCACTCAATCCCAGAATGACAGTTTCCGATATTATCGGTGAGCCTCTTGATATTCATAAGATGTACACCAATAAGAAGGAGAGAGAGGAAAGAATCCTTGAGCTTATGAGCCATGTTGGTCTTAACAGCGAGCACGCTTCAAGATATGCACACGAGTTCTCAGGCGGTCAGCGTCAGAGAATCGGTATCGCAAGAAGCCTTGCAGTTAATCCTGACTTTATCGTTTGTGACGAGCCTGTTTCAGCACTTGACGTTTCAATTCAGGCACAGGTAATCAATATGTTCGGTGAGCTTCAGGACCAGCTTGGTCTTACCTATCTGTTTATTGCTCACGACCTTCTTGTTGTCCGTCACATCAGTGACAGAATCGGTGTTATGTATCTTGGTAGACTTGTTGAGCTTGCAGATGCGGGTGAGATTTACGATAATCCCTTACATCCTTACTCACAGTCACTTCTTTCTGCAGTTCCCATTCCCGACCCGAAAATCGCAAGAGCAAACCAGAGAATTGCCCTTACAGGTGATATTCCCAGTCCGCTCAATGCACCTTCGGGCTGTCCCTTCCGTACCCGTTGCAAATATGCAACTGACGCTTGTGCAGATGCTATGCCCGAGTTCAAGGAAGTTCGTCCCGGTCACTTTGTTGCTTGTCACAGAGTTGACGAAATTAACTGAGGTTTCAAAAATGTATGTAGAATGCATTTTGAAATATAAAAATTCATGAAAGGAAGAAAAAACATGAAAAAAATTCTCGCACTTGCATTAGCCGCAATCATGCTCTTCACATTTGCAGCTTGTGGCGGTGGTTCTGACAAAACCAACACAGATGCTGGTAAGAACCAGAAAAATGAGGTTCCCACTGATTCACTTTCAGTTTGCCTCGCTTCCGAGCCCGATACAATCGACCCGGCTCGTAACTCAGCAGTAGACGGTGCTACCCTCGTTGCACACCTTTTCTCAGGTCTTGCAAAGTGGGCAGAGGTTGACGGTAAGCTTGTTATCGTTGCTGACGCTGCTGAAGAACTCGCAGAAGGTGTAGTAAACGAAGACGGTACTGTTACTTACACCTACACACTTAAGGAAGGCCTTAAGTGGTCAAACGGCGACGCTGTTACAGCAAAGGATTTCGTATTCTCATGGAACAGAGCTGCTTCTCCCGCTCTCGGCGCTGACTACGGCTACATGTTAGACGTTGTTAAGGGCTACGCAGAAATGTGGGAAACAAAGGAAACAGGCGAAGTTGACGCAGATGGCAACCCTGTTGAAGAATTCGTTAATCCCGATGCTAAGCTTGCAGTTGAAGCTACAGACGACAGAACTCTTGTAGTTACAATCAACAACAAGGTTAACTATTGGAACGAGCTTCTTGCATTCCCCACCTACTATCCCGTTCATGAAGCAACTGTTGCTAACGAAGCATGGGCTACAGATCCTTCAACCTATGTTTCAAACGGTGCTTACACACTCACAGCTTGGGAGCACGACAGTGTTATGACTCTCACAAAGAACGAGAACTATCATGACGCTGCAAGTGTTACAATGCCCGAACTCAAGTTCTATCTTTCAGACGATGCTAACAACATGCTCACCAACTTCAAGGATGGCGCATGGCTTCTCATCGATGACGTTCCCACTGCAGAAATTCAGACTCTTAAGGCTAACTATCCTGATGAGCTCGTAGTTTCAGGTCAGCTTGGTACATACTACATGTGCTGGAACGTTAACGAGGATATCCTTCCCGAATCAAGCACACTTACAGGTGCTGCAGCAGAAGCAGCTAAGGCTGAAATCAGAAATGCTATCTCACTCTTCCTTGAGCGTAATCACATCGTTGAAAACGTTTCACAGGCAGGTGAAGTTCCCGCATCATCATTCGTTGCTATGGGTCTTACAGATGCTGACGGTTCAACTCAGTTCTATCAGAACGCAGGCAGCAGCGAAGAATTCTTCGGTTACTTCAACACAGCTAAGGATGCATATGCAGCTAACTGTGATGCAGCAGTAGAAGTTCTTAAGAAGTACTACAACTATGACGAAGCTACAGGCAAGTTCACAGATGTTCCCACTCTTAACTACATCTACAACACAAGCGACGCTCACAAGGCTATTGCTGAATACATCCAGAGCGCTCTTGCTCAGTACGGCATCAACGTACAGCTTTCAAACCAGGAATGGAACACCTTCCTCAACACACGTAAGAACGGTGAATATTCAGTAGCTCGTAACGGCTGGCTCGCTGACTACAATGATCCCATCTCATTCCTTGATATGTGGCTTTCAAACTCAGGTAACAACGACGTTCAGTTCGGTAAGGGTGAACACAAGGATCTTGCTATGTATGATCTTGACCTCACAGGTCTCGGTTATGATATCAAGGTAGAAGACGGCACATGGGCAGAAACCTATGACGTGCTTATCGCAGAAATCAAGAAGTGCACAGACAATAACACTCGTTATGCTCTTATGCACATCGCTGAAGATATGCTTATGGCTACAGGTTGCCTTACACCCATCTACTACTACACAGATATCTACATGATCGATTCACGTGTTGAAGGCTTCTTCTCCAACCCCCTTGGCTACAAGTACTTCATGTACACAACAATCGCTCAGTAATTTAATACTGTGATTATAAAAGAACGGTACTTCGGTGCCGTTCTTTTTTATGCTTTTATATTGACTTTTAATTGTGTATATGTTATTATAATCACGATAATTTTATGCTTTGTGGAGGAAAATAAAATGAGCAGAATCAAGACAGTTGAAACAAGAGATATGAAAAAGTCAGTTGCTAACGGCGGTTGCGGCGAATGCCAGACATCTTGTCAGTCAGCTTGCAAGACATCATGCGGCGTTGCAAATCAGCAGTGTGAAAACAACAAATAATTAAAGTTAGAATGAACGCTGCCAATCGGCGGCGTTTTATTTTGTGAGGATATAAAATGGTACATCAGTATAAATTAAACGGTTACAATATAGTTCTTGATACCTGCAGCGGCTCTGTGCACGTTGTTGACGAGGTTGCTTATGATATTATTGAAATGTTTGAAAGTAGCTCGGAAGAGGACATTGTATCAGCAATATTAAATAAATATAAGGATGCTCCCGATGTTACAAGGGAAGAGATTCTTGAGTGTATTGAGGATGTCAGAGCTCTTAAGGAGCAGGGTAAGCTCTTCAGCGAAGACGTTTATGAAAATCTTGCCTTTGATTATAAAAACAACACCAAGGTTATAAAGGCTATGTGTCTTCATATAGCTCATAGCTGTAATCTTAATTGTTCATATTGTTTTGCAAGTCAGGGTAAATATCACGGTGACAGAGCGCTTATGAGCTTTGAAACAGGTAAGCAGGCCTTTGATTTTCTTATTGCTAACTCAGGTACAAGAAGAAATCTTGAGGTGGACTTCTTCGGTGGTGAGCCCCTGATGAATTTTGATGTTGTCAAGCAGCTTGTTGAATACGCTCGTAAGGTTGAAAAGGAGCATAATAAGAATTTCCGCTTTACACTTACCACAAACGGTGTCCTTCTTGATGACGATGTAATAGAATACCTCAATAAGGAAATGAGCAACGTGGTCCTTTCTCTTGACGGCAGAAAGGAAATCCATGACCACTTCAGAGTTGACTATAACGGAAACGGAAGCTATGACAAGATTCTTCCGAAGTTTAAAAAGCTGGTAGAGATGCGTGGCGGCAAGGATTACTATATGCGCGGCACCTTTACCCACAATAACACAGACTTCACCAACGATATTTTCCACATGGCAGATCTCGGCTTCAAGGAGCTTAGTATGGAGCCTGTTGTTTGTCCTCCCGACGATCCCTATGCACTTACTGAAGAGGACCTTCCCGTTCTGTTTGAACAGTATGAGATTCTTGCAAAGGAAATGGTACGCCGTAAAAAGGCAGGGGAAGGCTTTACCTTCTATCATTATATGCTTGATCTTAAGAACGGCCCTTGCATTTATAAGAGAATCACAGGCTGCGGCTCAGGCACGGAATATATGGCGGTCACACCTTGGGGAGATCTTTATCCCTGTCATCAGTTTGTGGGCGATGAAAAATATCTTCTCGGTAACATCTGGGACGGTGTAACAAATACAAAAATTCAGGATGAATTCAGATATTGCAACGCCTACGCAAGAGCGGAGTGTAAGGATTGCTGGGCTAAGCTTTATTGCTCAGGCGGATGTGCCGCTAACTCATATCATGCTACAGGCAGTGTTATGGGTGTTTATAAATATGGCTGTGAGCTTTTCAAAAAGCGTATCGAATGTGCCGTTATGATGAAGGTTGCGGAGGCTGAGGAATGAACACGCCCATCAGGGATTTCGTATTGAAATATGCAGAAAAAGATGTATCGAGACTTCATATGCCGGGGCATAAGGGCGTCGGCTTTCTCGGTGCGGAAAAATATGACATTACCGAAATTGACGGTGCAGATGTGCTTTATGCTGCAAAAGGGATAATCAGAGAGAGTGAAGATAATGCTTCTTCTCTCTTTTCCTCTTATCGCACCTTTTATTCGGTTGAGGGCTCATCTCTTTGCATAAAGGCTATGGTTGCGCTTGTTGCACTTTACCGCAGAAACAAAAGCAGAAAAACTCTGATTCTTGCGGCGAGAAATGCGCACAAAGCCTTTGTTTACGGCTGTGCAATCAGCGATGTTGATGTTGAGTGGATGTACCCCTCTGAAGGTACCGATTTATGCTCGTGCGTTATTGATGCCGATGCTTTGAAAAACAAATTTTCAGAAATGGATATTTTACCTGATGCGGTTTATGTTACTACTCCCGATTATCTTGGCAGAATCACTGACGTCAGAGCGTTAGCGCAGGTGTGTGATAAATATAATATTCCGCTTATAGTTGATAATGCCCACGGAGCATATCTGGCTTTTCTTGATGAATCGGAGCACCCCATAAACAACGGTGCTTTTATGTGCTGTGATTCGGCTCATAAGACATTGCCGGTGCTTACGGGCGGCGCATATCTGCATTTATCTGAAAAAGCAGAGAAATATGTTAAGTCAACGGAAAGCATGATGTCAGTTATGGGCTCGACAAGCCCTTCTTATCTTATTCTGCAGTCTCTTGATATGTGTAACAGCTATCTTTACACCGATTACAGAGACAAGCTGAGATCGACTGTAGTAAGGGTACGTACCCTTAAAGCTGACCTGAAGAATGTCGGTGTTTCTGTGGTCGACGGAGAACCTCTTAAGATAGTTATAGACCTTGTAAAGACAGGAATCGATACTGACGGTATCCGAAAAGCTCTTAAAGAAAACAAGGTTGAGCCTGAAATGTGTGACGGGAGACATCTCGTGCTTATGTTCACCTGTGAAAACGCAGAAATCGATTATAAAAGGGTGTATAAGGCTCTTTCAACGGCTGAACGAAGTGCAAGAGGGGAGAAGATATCTCCGCCCGAAGCTGACGTAACGGGCGTAAAAATCAAAAGCATAAGAGAAGCCTTCTTTGCAGAACACGAGACAGTAAATGTGCACGATTCGGTGGGCAGAATATGCGCTGTACCTACGGTTGCCTGTCCGCCGGCGATTCCTATAGCCGTAAGCGGTGAATTCATCACCGAGGAAGCCGCAAGGCTTATGGAATATTACGGCTTTGATACAGTCGATGTTATAATCTGAATATGATGTATGAAGAGGGGAGATAAACAGTATGCAGGAAATTAAGTGTCCCAATTGCGGCGAGGTTTTTCAGGTGGACGAATCAGGCTACGCTGCGATAGTTCAGCAGGTCCGCGATGAAGAATTCAGAAAAGAGCTTGAGAGACGTTCAAAGGAGCTCGAGTCAATTCATAAAAGCGATTTGCAGATTGCACGAATGGAAAAAGAAAAGGAGCAGGCAGATGCTCTTGCAGAAAAAGAAAATGAGCTTGCAGATAAGGATAAGCTGATAGCAGAGCTCAGGGCAAGAATAAGTGCAAGTGACACAGAAAAAAAGCTTGCAGTTTCCGATGCTCAGCAGAAAAAAGAAAAAGAGCTTGCTGACAAGGAAATGGAAATTGCCGATCTCAAGGCAAAGCTTTTGGCAGGAGAAGCTGAAAAGAAGCTTGCAATTGCTCAGGCTGAACAGAAGAAGGAAAAAGAGCTTGCTGAAAAAACAAATGAAATCACCGAGCTTAAAGGAAAGCTTGTAAGTAAGGAAACGGAAAATAAGCTGACAGAAACAGCTCTTAAAGAAAAGTATGAGGGTCAGCTGAAGGATAAAGACGAGCAGATTGCATATTATAAGGATTTCAAAGCCCGTCAGTCAACCAAAATGGTTGGCGAAAGTCTTGAGCAGCATTGCCTGACACAGTTTAATACCATCAGAATGACAGCATTTCCTAACGCTTATTTTGAAAAGGATAATGATGTGAGAACAGGTAGCAAGGGCGACTTTATTTTTAAGGAGTGTGCTTCCGACGGCACCGAATTCATTTCAATTATGTTTGAGATGAAAAACGAAAACGAGACAACTGCAACCAAGCACAAAAACGAGCACTTTTTCAAAGAGCTCGACAAGGACAGAAGCGAAAAGGGCTGTGAATATGCCGTTCTTGTTTCGATGCTTGAAATGGACAACGAGTATTATAACAACGGCATTGTTGATGTTTCGTATAAATACCCGAAGATGTTTGTTGTAAGACCGCAGTTTTTTATTCCTATTATTTCACTTTTAAGAAATGCGGCACTTAACTCGCTGCAATATCAGCAGGAGCTTCAGGTTATCAGAAATCAGCAGCTTGATATTATTAACTTTGAAAACAATATGAATGTATTCAAGGAGGGCTTTGCGAGAAATTATGAGCTTGCCAGCCGCAAGTTCCACGATGCTATAGCTGAGATTGATAAGTCAATTTCTCAGCTTCAGAAGGTTAAGGATGCCCTGACGTCATCCGAACGAAATCTGCGACTTGCAAACGATAAGGCTCAGGACCTCAGCATTAAGAAGCTCACTAAAAATAGCCCCACGCTCAGAGAAATGTTTGAAAGCATAAAAACCGAAGAATAAAATAAAGAGGTAATACGGAAATCCGCATTACCTCTTTTGTTTTATGTTTGATTATTTTGTTCCGAAAAGTCTGTCACCGGCATCACCGAGACCGGGAAGAATATATCCGTTCTCATTAAGCTCTCTGTCGAGCGTTGAAACGTAAATGTTTACGTCGGGGTGAGCCTCAGCAACCTTTGAAACACCCTCAGGAGCACCGATTATAGCCATAAATTTGATATGCTTACAGCCCTTATCCTTTAAAAGCTTGATTGCATCGCAGGCACTTCCGCCTGTTGCAAGCATCGGGTCAACAACAAGCACAACCTTGTCCTCGATGCCGTCGGGAAGCTTGCAGTAATAGGTTTCGGGTGTAAGGGTCTCTTCGTTTCTGTACATACCAATGTGACCTACTCTTGCTGATGGGAAGAGCACGTGCACACCGTTTACCATACCAAGTCCGGCACGAAGGATCGGAACGATAGCAACAGCATTATCCTTGACGACACGCTGGGTGCAGGTTTCGAGGGGTGTCTTGACCTCTATTTCTGTGGTCGGAACACCGTCCTTCAGGCTTTCATAGGTCATCAATGTTGTGATTTCCTCAACAAGCTCACGGAATTCCTTCATGCTTGTCTTTTCGTCACGCAAAATTGCGATCTTGTGCTTAATAAGCGGATGATCGAATATTACTACGTTATCATAATTTTTCATTTTTTATTACTCCGTCGCGTTTTCAAGTCGG
>JAZNIH010000097.1:0-28022 GCA_045577395.1 Acutalibacteraceae bacterium
GCTACGATCCGACTTCGATTTATCTATGACAAAATAACTCGGCCGCCCAATGGGCGCCCCTACAATAAAACATAAACTCCGGAGGAAAACACTATGCCTTTATGGACAGGACGATTCAAGAAATCACTTGATAAAAAAACCAACGACTTCAATTCATCAATACCCTTTGACTGCCGTATGGCAAAGCAGGATATAAGAGGCTCCGTTGCTCATGCAACAATGCTTGGTAAGCAGGGCATCATCGAAAAGAGCGAAAGCGATAAGATTGTTGCTTCTCTTAAGGAAATTGCCGCTGACCTTGAAAGCGGTGCGCTTGAAATTGATATGACCGCCGAGGATATCCACACCTTTGTTGAGGGTGAGCTTACAAAGAGAATCGGCGACAGCGGTAAGAGACTCCACACTGCAAGAAGCAGAAACGATCAGGTTGCTCTCGACCTTCGTCTTTATCTTCTCGACCAGTGCGATGTGCTTGAGGAGTCCATCAGGGCTCTCATTGAGGTAATCGTTAACAAGGCAGAGGAAAACTACGATGCGGTTATGCCCGGCTATACTCACCTTCAGCGTGCTCAGCCCGTAACCTTCGGCCATCATCTTTTAGCCTACGGCAATATGCTTCTTCGCGACCTCGACAGACTTTACGATTGCAAAAAGAGAATGGCAATCTCCCCTCTCGGCTCAGGCGCTCTTGCAGGCACCACCTATCCTCTTGACAGAGAGTATGTTGCTGAGCTTTTAGGTCTTTCAGGTGTAACCGACAACAGCCTTGACGGTGTTTCCGACAGAGACTATGCCCTCGAACTTCTTTCGGTGCTTTCTATCGTGATGGTACATCTTTCACGCTTTGCCGAGGAGATTATCGCCTGGTGCTCATGGGAGTTCAAGTTCATTGAGCTTGACGACGCCTTCTCCACCGGCTCAAGCATTATGCCTCAGAAGAAGAATCCCGACATCGCAGAGCTTGTACGCGGCAAGGCAGGACGTGTATTCGGTGATCTGCAGACACTTCTCACCGTTATGAAGGGTATTCCCCTTGCTTATAACAAGGATATGCAGGAGGACAAGGAGGCAGTATTTGATGCGCTTGATACTGTGCTTATGTGCCTTGATACCTTCGCACCTATGCTTGACACCGCAACGGTGCTTCGTGAGAATATGAGAAATGCTGCCGCCAAGGGCTTTATCAACGCCACCGACGCCGCCGACTATCTTGTTTACAGGGGACTCCCCTTCCGTGATGCATATAAGGCAACGGGTATGCTTGTCGCAACCTGCATAGATAAGGGCCTCACCCTCGAGACTCTCCCCATAGAGGAATACAAGGCTGTATGCGACCTTTTTGACGAGGACGTATACAAGGCAATCGACCTTGACGAATGTGTAAGCAAGCGTACCGTCAAGGGCGGACCCTCACCCGAGTGTGTTTTAGCAGAGGTTAAGGCAATGCGCGCTCGTTTAAAGTAGTCAGTAGCCAGTAGTCAGGGAATGTCCTTCGGACATTTAATGGCGAAGCCAATTCATGCGAAGCAATTCATGATGAAATCAATTCATGGCGAAGCCAATTCATAAAAAGAAACAACCGTTAAGTAAAATCAACGGTTGTTTTTTCTTTTACCATATAAAAGGTATAAGTCTGTACTTTACCTTTTGCTTATATTCCTTATAGCCTTCAAGCCCTTCCTCAAGAACCTTTTCTTCATTCTTTATTCTGACGGAAATCACAAAAACATAGGGCACAAAGCATAACAATGACCACAGTGAGCCGAGAACAACGGGAATTGAAAGAAAAAGCCATATAGTTACCGCATACATCGGGTGACGGACAATTCCGTAAAGGCCCGTATCAATTACCTTCTGATTTTCCTGCACCTCAACCGTTCTTGAAAGGTAGGCGTCTTCTCTCATAACCTCACCGTAAAGCCCGTAAGAAACAAGAAGTATTACCGATGCGACAATTATAACGGGCAGA
This sequence comes from Acutalibacteraceae bacterium, assembly GCA_045577395.1. GTDB lineage: Bacteria > Bacillota > Clostridia > Oscillospirales > Acutalibacteraceae > UBA6857. The sequence goes on from JAZNIH010000097.1 coordinate 1,970, forward strand.
GGAAGAGACGACCAGCCGAAGCGAAAGTCAAGACCTGCAACAATGAACCCTGCAAGAAAAAGCAAGGCCGAAGCGGAAACAACACCCTTTTGTGTTTTTTCATTTTCCTTTGCGTTAAGTCTCTTTTCTAAAAGCTCAGGTGCCTTTATAAACAACACAACGCCCAAAATCAGCATAGGAATAAACAGCAGACCTATGAAAAGCCAACCGTTCATATATTTAATGCTTCCTGCAGGTATAAATAGCAGAGCCATCACAAAAGCAAGGCCGACGGTAAATTTTGAAGCAGCAGAAATCAGAAGCTTCATTAATATCACACCCTTTATTAAATTATATAAGAAAAAGCAGACATTTTCAAGTGTCTGCTTTTTGTTTCATATTTCACAAAATGCCCGAAGGGCATCCCTGACTACTGACTACTGGCTACTGACTACTCAAAGATGCCGCTTATTGCTCAGAATCAGTCGCTGATTTTACTCAGGAATGCCTTAAGCCTATCCGTCTTGGGGTTGCCGATAACCTCCTCTGCCTTGCCTTCCTCGGCAATAACACCGTCATCCATAAAAACGATATAATCGGAAACCTCCTTTGCGAAGGTCATTTCGTGGGTAACGATAACCATTGTCATCTTCTTTGCCGCAAGCTCACGGATAACTCTGAGAATTTCGCCCGTAAGCTCAGGGTCAAGAGCCGATGTAGGCTCGTCAAAAAAGAGAATCTTCGGCTCTAGAGCCATAGCTCTTGCTATTGAAACTCTCTGCTGCTGACCGCCCGAAAGCTGACAGGGGTAATGGTCGATTTTATCACTGAGTCCCATATCGGCAAGAAGCTTCAGTGCCTTCTCGTCAATTTCCTTGAGAATCTGCTTTTTATTCTGCTTATAGTCAGGTCTTTCCTTAGCCTTGAGCTTGACTGCAAGAGTTACGTTATCAAGCACGTTATACTGGGGAAAAAGATTAAACTGCTGAAAAACAAGACCGATTTTGAGCTGCTTTTCTCTTGTTTCCTTAGCCTTATGCTTGCTTTTATCATCGCCGTCAAAAATCACGTCACCGTCAACGGTAATAAGACCGCTGTCGGCAGTTTCGAGGAAGTTGATGCACCTGAGAAGTGTAGTTTTACCGCTGCCCGAGGAGCCGATAACCGACATAACCTGACCTTCCTCAAGAGAAAGAGATATGCCCTTGAGAACTTCGTTTTTTCCGAAGCTCTTTTTAAGATTCTTAACTTCAAGAATTGCCATATTCCTTCCCCCTTACGCTTTGAAATAGTCGAGCTTCTTTTCGATTTTGTTGAATATAATTGTAAGACCGCCGCAGAAGATAAGGAAGTAAAGACCTGTATAGAACAGAGGCCATATAATACCCTTAGCCGAAAAGCTTTCTGCAACCATAATAATATCAACAACCGCAATAACTCTTGCAAGAGAGGTATCCTTGATAAGAGTCATAAACTCATTACTCATAGGTGCAACAATATTTTTGATAACCTGCAAAAGAACAACTCTGAAAAAGGTCTGTGTCTTTGTCATACCGAGCACCTGACCTGCTTCATACTGCCCCTTGGGTATGCTTTCGATACCTCCGCGATAAATTTCGGAAAAATAGCAGGCATAGTTGATTACAAAGGCAATTATCGCCGCATTCATTCTTCCTTCCATACCGACAAACAAGGGCTTGCCGAATATGAGTCCGGGACCGTAAAAAACCACAAAAAGCTGAAGCATAAGAGGTGTTCCGCGTATAACCCATACAACTGACTTTGTCAGAAGCTTCAGAGGCTTGAACTTCGACATAGATCCGAAGGCAATAATCAGACCTAAAGGCAAAGCAAATAAAAGGGTTACAACGAAAAGCTCTATATTATGAAGGAATCCGCCTTCCTGACCGACGGCACCCTCAAACAGCATTTTGTTTACAACACTGAAATCCATATCTTTTTCCTAACCTTATACACAACTGAAATGCCGCCCGGAAAAGACGGCATTTCGGCTTATTTTAAATTTAAATTATTTTGCAATAATCTGATCTGAGAGCTTATATGTAGCTGCGATTTCAGCAAGCTTGCCGTTTTCAACAAGCTTTGTGATAGCTGCATTAACCTCTGCGGTAACATCACTGCCCTTACGGAATGCGATACCGTACTGCTCGTCTGCAAATGAAAATTCATCAACAACTACGAGGTTTTCATAATCTGTACCCTCGCCGATCATACCGATGCATGTAACATAGTCAACTACGCAGGCGTTTGCAGTAAGAGCTGCAACCTCTTTAAGAGCTGTTGCCATATCAAGAACCGGTGTGTAGCTTGCTTCTGCAAAGAGAGCATCTGTTGTGATAACATTTTCACCTGCTGAGCCCTGCTCTGCAACGATTGCAAGATCCTTCATGTCTTCTGCTTTTAAGTACTTGTCAGCATCCTCTGCTCTTACAACAAGAACCTGCTTGTTAGCCATGTAGGGAGTTGAGATTGAGAAAGCCTTTTCTCTGTCGGCGTCTATAGTCATACCGTTCCAGATACAGTCAATGGTTTTGCCGTTAAGCTCTGTTTCTTTAGCTGACCACTTGATAAGCTGGAATTCAGCTTCAACGCCGAGCTCTGCACAGACTGCCTTTGCGAATTCTGTCTCAAAACCAAGGAATTCTTCACCCTCGTGATAGTTGAGGGGAGGGAACTCTGTATAACCGATAACAAGCTTACCCTTTTCCTTGATATATGCAAGGTCGGAAGTTGCTGTTTCTGCATCTGTGTTTGTGTCAGCGTCTGTGTTTGTCTTTTCGCCGCCGCATGCTGCAAATGAGAAGAGCATAAGAGCTGCGAGGAGAACTGCGAGAATTTTTTTCATAATAATCTACCTTTCTTTTTCAAGTGCGATTTGTTTTATCGCTTTAGCGTGGTAACATATTAACACAATAAAGAGTCCTTGTCAATAGGTTTTCGATAAATATTTTTTTGAAGGAGAAAATGGTATCTGAACACACTTACAGAGCACAACAAAAATCCCCTGACTTAACGTCAGGGGATTTTTATACTTTTGTTTTAATTATTCAGCGTTTTTGAGGATGTACTCTTTAAGTGCAAAATAGATCTTATCGAAAAGAGCTACGATTTCTGCCCAGTACTTTGTAAGGAATTCTACCATTTTATTTTCCTCCCTATAAATTTTATTAAAGGTTTCCCTTTGCGAGTCTATTATACTATGGTATTTACCCGTTTGTCAATATATTATTCAAAAAAAATTCACATTCTTCCCTTGTTTAAAATGCACAAAAACAAGCAGATATTTTTGATGTCTATATTTCCATTGTAGCAATAAAAATAAAAAATAAAAAAATTTTTCGATTTTTGGCCGATTTGTTGCAGAAAACCTGCAACAAATTGCGTTTTTCGGCCTATAAGTGAGAGGCTTTTTTAAAACCAAGAACGAAAGGAGAGATTTTTATCAAGGAATTGACATCAAAGGAAAAGCTTTTCTGCATCTATTTTGCTTCAGGCAGATCTCCCTCGGAGGCTGCGGCTAAATCAGGCTTCCGTTTCGGCGAGAGAGCAGGTCTGAAGCTTCTGAAAAGGGAGGAGATAAGAAACGAGATCCGACGCTGTATACAGCAGCGAAGCGACGAAAAGCAGGATGTATCGGAAGGATACTACAGATTGGCATTCGGCTGCTCCGGTGACGGAATCAAGCTTCTTTTCAAGGACGAGGTAACCGAGGAGGAGATCGATTCAATGGATCTTTTCAACATTTCCGAAATCAAGAGAAAAAAGGGCGGAGATATCGAAATAAAATTCTTTGACCGTATCAAGGCTCTTGAAAGACTCGGTGACCTTGATTCTTCCCTGCGAAAGGGTGAGGGCTCGTCGCTTTACTCTGCCATTGAAATGGGTGCAAGAGCTCTGGGGGAAGCAGATATTGAGTAGCAGACAGTTTACTGTATTTTCAAAAAAACAGCTGGCTGCTCTTTCCTGGTGGCATGACAGCTCGCCTTTTTGCGGCTATGACGGGCTGATTTGCGACGGCGCAGTCAGAAGCGGTAAAACCACCTGTATGACCTTGTCCTTTGTGGCGTGGGCGTTTTATCGCTTTGACGGTGAAAGCTTTGCCATCTGCGGAAAGACAATCGCCTCCCTGAAAAGAAACATCCTTTCTGCTCTGCTTCCTGCGCTGAGAGATGCAGGCTTTGAGTGTAAGGAAAAGCTCAGTCAGAATCTTCTTGAGATTACCTACGGGGAAAAAACAAATAAGTTCTGGCTTTTCGGCGGCAGAGACGAAAGCTCCGCCTCGCTTATTCAGGGTATGACCCTTGCGGGAATCTTTCTCGATGAGGTTGCGCTTATGCCCCGCTCCTTTGTTGAACAGGCTCTTGCAAGATGCTCTCTGAACAAATCAACCTTCTGGTTCAACTGCAACCCCGAGAATCCGAAGCATTGGTTTTATGAGGAGTGGATTAAAAAGGCAGAGGAGAAAAACTGTCTTTATCTGCATTTCACTATGAACGACAATCCCTCTCTTTCAAAAAAGGTGCGCAGAAGATATGAGAGCCTTTACAGCGGAGCCTTTTATGAAAGATTCGTTCTCGGAAGGTGGGTTGCGGCTGACGGTCTGGTCTATCCCGGGGCCGCCGAAGGCAGATATACACAAGCGCCTCTCACAGACAGCTTTTCAAAATGCTATGTTTCCTGCGACTACGGAACGGTCAACCCCACCTCAATGGGCTTGTGGGGACTTCAGGAGGGTGTGTGGTACCGTTTTGACGAGTATTATTATTCCTCACGCCTTCAGGGTCAGCAAAAAACCGATGAGGAATACTATGAGGACCTTGAAGAGCTTTGCAGGGGACGGAGAATTGAGGCTGTTATCGTGGACCCGTCTGCGGCATCCTTTATGGAATGTATACGGCGACACGGAAAATTCAGGGTAATACCTGCAAAAAACGACGTGACTGACGGTATAAGAAAGGTTCAGGGAGCCTTTAAGTCGGGAAAAATCAGGATTTCACCCGTTTGCAAGGCGGCTCTCAAAGAGTTTTCTCTTTACCGCTGGGATGAAAAGGCGGGGAAGGATTCACCTAAAAAGGAAAACGACCACGCTATGGATGAAATCCGGTATTTCACCTCTACCGTGCTCACGCAAAGCAGTGACGGCTTCTTTGCTCTTGCGGCAGAAAGACGTACTGACTAAATCGGGAGTAAAGCTCCCTGAAAGGAGAAAGTTTTGGCAATCGGTAAAAAGAAAAAACAGAAAACAGTAAAAAACGCTCTTGCCGTACCTCAGACGGGCAACAGAAGCCATCCCTTTTCCTTACTCGGCTCCTATTCACCCGCCAACAGCGCCGATATGTCTCTTTACAAGGCTCTCAGAGAAGCCATACCTGTTATCGATGCGGCAATATTGAAAATTGTACGTCTGATGGGAAGCTTTGAGGCTGTGTGTGAAAGCAAAGAGGCGACAGAAGCTCTTTCTGATTTCCTCAGAGGCGTTAACGTAGGCGGCTTTCAGCAGGGTATCGACAGCTTTATGAGCGTTTTTACGGAGCAGCTTCTTACGTACGGAACGGCCGTGGGTGAAATTGTCACCGACGGAAGGGAAATAACTCACCTTTTCAACTCCGACCTTCGTGCCGTTGCGCTCAGCGAGGGAAAAAGCCCTCTTGACATCACCGTTTCGGCTGATAACGGCAGCGGTGAATTTGTTCCCGTCCGATATCCGGAGCTTGTGCTTTTGTCTGTGCTGAATCCCGAGCCGGGCAAGCTTTACGGAACGTCGGTGCTTAAGGGACTTCCCTTTGTAAGTGATATTCTTTTAAAGATTTATCACACCCTCGGCGTTAACTGGGAAAGAGTGGGAAACGTGCGCTTTGCCGTCAATTACAAGCCACAGAACGATACGCTGGATATGGCATACGCACAGGAAAGAGCTACCCTTGTGGCTGACGAGTGGAGCAAGACAATGGACAGCGGCGGCTCGGTCAGAGATTTCATCGCCGTCGGTGACGTAAGCATCAGGGCTATCGGCTCGGATATTCAGATTCTCGACAGCGAGGTGCCCGTAAGACAGATGCTCGAGCAGATTGTGGCAAAGCTCGGTATACCGCCCTTTATTCTCGGCCTTAACTGGTCCACAACCGAAAGAATGAGCGCTCAGCAGGCAGACATACTGACAAGTGAAATTGAGTTTTACCGCAGAGCAGTAGAGCCTGCAATCAGAAAAATCTGCTCCTTATGGCTTCGTATGAACGGTTATGCGGACCGCTTCAGCATCGAGTGGGAAAGCATTACTCTTCAGGATATCACCGAGCTTTCAAAAAGCAGACTTTATAACGCTCAGGCAGAAAAATTAGAAAGGGAAAAGGCAGGTGAAACCGATGAATAACACAATGACACCGGAAAAAGAGCTTGAAATCATAAACAGCTATGCTACCGTACCGCTCAAGGCGGAGGATGTTTTTATCTTTACGGTGACTCTTTGCGACAATGAGGTTGACAGAGACAACGAACGCTTCACTCTTGAGGCACTGTGTAAGCTCAGGGAGCTTTTCCCCGGCAAGACAGGCATATCAGATCACAGTATGCGCTCAAAGGATCAGCGTGCCCGTGTATTCCGCACCTATCTTGAGGAGAGCGGAAGCAAAAGCTCTGTCGGCGAGCCTTACACCGCACTTAAAGCAAGAGCATATATGCTCCGAAGCAGGGAGAACGAATCTCTCATAGCGGAAATTGAGGGCGGCATCAAAAAAGAGGTCAGCATCAGCTGCAGTATGAATAAAAGCACCTGCTCAATCTGTAAGGCGGATATGAGAAGCCACGCCTGTAAGCACGTAAAGGGCAGAAGCTATGAGGGCAAGCCTTGCTACGCCGAGCTTTCCGAGCCTACGGATGCTTACGAATGGTCCTTTGTGGCAGTACCCGCACAGAGAAACGCAGGGGTAACAAAGTCATTCAAAAAGGAGGAAAAGCTATTGAACACACCCAAGGAAATTTTTGACACACTCACCGCAGAAAAAGGTCTTTCTGCAGAAGAAATCTGTTCTGTAAAGGAGTACGTAGCTTCACTTGAGGCTCTTGCTGCCGATGCGAGAATCTACAAAAGTGCTCTTACAGAGGAAATCGGCAGACTTGCACTTATTGCAATGCCCAAGGTTAACTTCAAATCATTTATTGCCGGCTGTGAAAATATGAGCGTTTCTCAGCTCAGAGAGCTCAGAGACGGTATGGAGGCTCAGGTAAGAGAAAAGATGCCTGCCGCCACACAGCTCAAGGCAGTAAGCACACAGAACAAAAGCAACGATTATGACGGATTCAGAATTTAAGGAGGAAACAAAATGAACAACTATTTTACAGGCTTTAACACAAAGGAAATCACACTTATGGCAGCAGAAACCGTAAAGGTAGGCTCTGCAGTAGGTCTTAAGGACTCAATCACCGTAACCGTTCCCTCAGCAGGTGCGGCATTCTGCGGCGTATGTACGGCAGTAAGAAACAACCGTGCATCAGTTGTACTTACAGGTCACACAACCGTTTCCTACAGCGGTACGGCACCTGCAGTAGGCTACTGCAAGCTCGTATGCGACGGTAACGGCGGCGTAAAGGTCGGCGACAGCGGCAGGGAATACCTTGTCGTAGAGGTTGACTCAGCAGAAAAAACAATTGACATCTTAATGTAAGAAGGAGAGATTTTAATATGACATACAACAACATCAGACTCGAAAAGGGACTTTATACCTCAGGCAAATCCTTTACACAGACACTCGAAAGCATGGACCCCAGCGAGAGCTATGCAGGCACGGAGCTTGAAGGTCTCGATGCCTTTCAGCGTCAGCTCAAGCGCTTTGATATCAGAGTAAGCGGCAAGGGCAGCGACTCAATCGAAAAGTTCTTCAGAACAACCGACTCTGCTGCACTTTTCCCCGAATATGTTTCACGTGCTGTGCTTCAGGGTATTGAGGAAAACGATCTTCTCAAATCACTTGTTGCAACAACAACTCTCATTGACGGTCTCGATTACAGAGCTATTTCATCCGTAACAGACGTTGATGAGGCAACAGAAATCAACGAGGGCAGCTTTATCCCCGAAACAAAAATCCAGACTCAGCAGAATCTCGTGCCTCTTCATAAGCGCGGCAGAATTCTTACCGCTTCATACGAAGCAATCCGCTTCCAGCGCCTTGACGTTTTCACCATCGCACTCAAGCAGATCGGTGCGGCTATCGCAAGAGCTCAGGTAAAGGATGCAGTAAACGTGCTTCTTAACGGCGACGGCAACAATAACGCCGCTAAGGTTATCACAACCGATGCGCTTACATACGAAAACCTCGTTGAGCTCTGGATGAGCCTTTATCCCTATACAATGACAACTCTCGTGGCTTCACCCGATCTTTTTGCAGAGATTATCAAGATGCCCGAGTTCAAGGATTCTGCAGTTTCATCCTCCTTTGAGGGTACAGGTAAGGTTATCACTCCCTTTGGCGCTGAGCTTATCCGCTACGACGGTATGCCCGCAGGCACACTTCTTGCAGTTGACAAGGGCTTTGCACTTGAAAAGGTGCAGGCAGGCTCAGTAATCACCGAGGCAGACAAGCTTATCGACCGTCAGCTCGAAAGAGCAGCGGTAACAGCAACAACAGGCTTTGCAAAGCTCTTCGGCGATGCCGCAGTTGCACTTAAAGTAAACTGAGAGGAGGCGGATTATGTACACCGCATATGATGTTTATGAGTCTCTGATGAGATATTCGGATATGGATGGCTACACCGATGAGCAGATGTTCCCCTCCTGCGAGGACGGACTTTCGTGGGTGAACCGACACCTTAAGGACGGTGTAGACGAAAAGGATCCGCTTATTCTTTCGACAGCCGCCGCTATGGCACATTTCTTCTTCTTTCTCAAACGCCTTTGTGAGCCCGAAAAGTATCAGAACTACAAGGTGGGCGACATAACGGTAAAGCAGGAGCCCTTAAAGCTCCTGCAGTTTGAAAAGGAGATAAGAAAGCAGGCACTCGCCGATGCCTGCTCCATTCTGAAGGATTGCGGGTTTTATTGCCGTGGCAGATAAAATCAGCAAGCAGTTCCTTGATAAATTCGGTCTCGATATGACAATGATTTACTATGCAACCGGCGACGAGACTCATTTCAAGGCAATACTTCAGCCCCTCAGATACAAAAATAAGCTGTATCTGAGCCACAAGCCCACGGAGCTCAGCTATGATACCCTTCAGAAATATCTGCTTATCGCTGATCCTGATGCTCCTCTTGACACTATCGACGACTATGCCTATAAGCTTTATCACGGTGAGGATTATTTCAAGGTCGATCACTGTGAAAGGGTATATTTCGGAAAAACACCATATTATTTCTGGGCAGTCGTCAGTAAGGAGGCGTAAAAAATGCTTACAAACCCGCTTGTGGATGAAATTGTAGATAAAATAAATGAGCAGGACTTCTATACTCTTTACGTTACCGCAATCAGAGGCTTCAGGAAAACTCCGGGTGTTCTTCCCATAAGCAAGATAACCTTTTCCGTCACTCCCGAGGAAAACAAAACAACCTACTTTGAGGACGATGAGGCACAGCTTTGTGTAAGGAACGATATAAGAATACGTCTGAGTGTTTTTGCGCCTACCAACCGTGACGGCAGACAGATTAACAGCTTTGCTGAGCTTGTGCTGGATTATCTTGCCGATATCTATATAGAAAATCTTAAGGGTTATGAAATCGGCGACTTGACCTATGACGATGACGTCAACGCCATATATCTGCCCTGCTATATGGATTTCAGCTATACCTCCTGTGCGCTTGAGGAAGACTCTCAGGATAACGTTCCCGAAACCTTCTTTTGCAAAAGCCACGTCAATAACAGTCGTATCCATCTTAGTGAGGAGCAGAAGGAGTATCTCGACTCTCCCTGTGTGATAGGCACGTATACCGGTGACGGCAACGCCGACGGTAAGGATATTAATCTCGGCTTCAGACCCAAGGCTGTTATCATTTACCGTAACTCTTATCACATTGCATCCTATAATAAGGATGACGGTACAAGCAACTGTTATCTCGGCGTCTCTATAGGCTCAACCTATACCCGAGGCCTTATGATTCTTGATAAGGGCTTCAGGGTAAAGACAACGGTTACAAGCAGTGCGACCACCCATCTTAACGACTCGGGCGGTGCCTACGGATACATAGCCTTCAGGTAAGGTGTCACGGCTGAGCTTAATATTGCTTCAAAGCAGGGAGTCCGCTCTCTGCTTTGATTTTCGGCAGGAATTAGATGACATAAAAATTCAGGGCGGGATGTTTCATCCTGTCCTGTCCGGTTCATAGTCTCTTCTGCAATCATGCTTCATTTTCATAAAGCTTTGCATAAATTCCGCCCTTTGCAATAAGCTCGTCGTGAGTGCCCTGCTCCTCGATGCCCTTGCCTGTGAGTACGATGATTCTTGAAGCGTTTCTCACGGTTGAAAGACGGTGGGCAATAGTAAAGGTCGTTCTTCCCTTGGTGAGCTCTGCAAGGGATTTTTTGATGTACTGCTCGCTTTCGTTGTCGAGAGCTGAGGTGGCCTCGTCAAGAATAACCACGGGAGGATTTTTGATAAACACTCTCGCAATACTGATTCTCTGCTTCTGACCGCCCGAGAGCATTATGCCTCTTTCACCCACGTAGGTGTCGTAGCCCTGAGGAAGAGCGGAAATAAATTCGTGAGCGCCTGCTCTTTTTGCCGCCTCCTCAGCCATTTCTCTTGTGCCGTCGGGCTTGCCGTAAAGGATATTCTCAAGCACCGTGCCCGAGAAAAGATATACCTCCTGCTGAACAACGCCGATTGCATTGCGCAAAGCGGAAAGACTGATTTCGTTTATATCTTTGCCGTCGAGGGTGATTTTTCCGTCCTTAAGCTCATAAAAACGTGAAACGAGACTGCACAGCGTAGTTTTACCGCTGCCCGAGGGACCTACAACGGCAATGTTTTCTCCCTTTTCAACCTTAAGGTTGATTTCTGTGAGCACGTCGCCCTTTTCCTCCTCATAGCTGAAGGTAACGTCCCTGAATTCGACCTCACCCTCTACACCTTCGGGCTCGTATTCTGCAGTGAGACCCTCCTCTGAAGGAGCTTCAAGTATTTCGGCAAAGCGCTCAACGCCCGTAACACCTCTTTCAAACTGCTCTGTGAATTCAACGATTCTCTTGATTGAGGCGATAAGCATACCGATATAAAGAAGGTAGGCTGTCATATCCGCGGCGGTGATTTTGCCGCTGATGAGAAAGTATCCGCCAAGGAGAATCATAACAAGATACATCACGCCGTCAAAAAGCCTTGTAACACAGTTGAGCCTTGCCATATATTTGTAGGAATCAGCCTGCACCCTGCTGAGTCTGTCGCTTTCAGCGTTGAACTTCTCTCTTTCGATATCCTCGTTTGCAAAGCTTTTTACTACTCTGATGCCGAGAAGGGTTGTTTCTGTCTGAGCGTTGACGTCACCGGTGATTACTCTTCTTTCCTTAAAGGCGGTACGCATCTTGCGTCTGAAATAAAGTGAGCCGATGAAAATAAGGGGTACGGCAACAAAGGTTGAGACGGTGAGAAGAGGATTGATTCTTGCAAGAACGATAAAGCTTACGGTTACCTTGACCCCTGCGATAAAGAATTCCTCGGGGCAGTGGTGGGCAAACTCGGCAATATCAAAAAGGTCGGTGGTGATTCTTGACATAAGCTGGCCGACCTTGGTGGTATCAAAATAAGAGAAGGGAGCCGTAAGAAGATGAGAAAACATATCCTCACGCATATCCTTTTCGATTTTAACGCCCATAACGTGACCGACGTAGGTCATATAGTAGCCCGCAACCATATCCACAATTTTGAGAGCACCGTAAAGCCCCGCCATAGAAAGGACAAGCTCTACCGTCAGCTTGGAAATATCCGTTGTGGCAATGGAGGTAAGCTCTCTGACAATCATCGGCAGCACAAGCTCACACAAGGTTGTCAGCGAGGCGCAGAAAAGGTCAAGAAGCATTGTCATTTTATGCTTTTTAAAATAAGGGATGAACCACTTGCGCAGCAGTCCCTTCCGATTGGTTTTCATTTTATCAGCCTTCTTTGTAAACATAGGTTCTTTTAATTATATTGCTGATATATGATATCACTTTTTTGCGCTTTTTTCTACATTAAAACAAAAAATTAACAAGGTTTTTCCTTTTACTGTAAAACTCCATTGAAAAACCGACAGAAAAAGGGTATAATAAGCTCAAAGAGGTGGTTTTATGTCAACGGTACAGTGTGAAAGCTGTTCTTATTACTGCTATGACGAGGAATACGATGAGTATTACTGCTCGGTCAATCTTGACGAGGACGAAATGGAAAAATATATGTCGGGCAATATGGATTCCTGCCATTATTACAGCCCCTATGATGAATACAAAATAGTGCAGAAGCAAAACTGAGGTAGAATATGATAACAGAAATTGATGAGTATGGTATTTTTAAATCACATCTGGCTAATGATGAATACATAATCTGGAAAGGCAAGCCCGAAAAAGGAAGGCTTTTCAAGGCGGAAGATGTTTTTCTTATTCCTTTCACTATTGTGTGGTGCGGCGGAGCACTGCTTTGGACTTCCTTTGCTGTTTCTGATGTTGTTTTGCCCTTTATTCCTATCGGAATTTTCTTTTCAGCTGTAGGATTATACATATCCGTGGGTAGATTTATACACAAGTCTTACAGACGAAAGAACACGAGGTATATAATAACAAATAAAAGGGTTTTAGCTTGCTGCAAAAACAGAATCAACATGGTTAATCGCAGTTGTATTTTTCAGATGAACGTGAAGGTCTTCAAAAACGGAAACGGAACCATTACATTTGAAGACGGTACCTCTTCGAAAAGCGATTTCGGTTTTTTTGACTTCTTAAGCAATAAGGTTTCTTTAGAAAACATATCCGATGTTGCTGCGGTTTACAAAATTCTTGCTCAGAAGACTGTTTAAGAAGTGAAGCGACGGAAAAGGAGATAAAAATGAAGTCACTTAAATGCTTATATAAAATAGGAAGAGGTCCCTCATCATCACATACAATGGGACCTGACAAGGCGGCAAATTTTTTTAAAGAAACTTATCCCGATGCCGATGAATACAAGGTAATCCTTTACGGCTCGCTTTCCGAGACGGGTAAGGGTCATAAAACCGACGAGGCTATTCTCGACGTTTTTGAGGGTGAAATAGAGGTCGTTTTCGGTTCTTATGAAACGAAAAACCTTCCCCACGAAAATACAATGGAGTTTTTTGCCTATAAAGAGGGCGAGGAAATCGCAAGACAGAGAATCATGTCTGTCGGCGGCGGTCAGATTGTAATCGAGGGCAGGTCAGAGCTTGACGAGGAGGATATTTACCCTCTTCGCACCTTCGGTCAGATTGCCGAATACTGTAATACCCACAACATCAGACTGTGGGAATACGTCGAAAAATACGAGGGTAAGGAAATCTGGGACTACCTTCACGATATATGGAAGGCTATGAAAAATTCCATTTACGAGGGTCTTTCCACAAGAGGCGTGCTTGACGGCGGTCTCGGTGTTGAAAGAAAGGCTCAGTATCTTTACAATCAGAGTCACATTGACGAAAGCGACATAACAAGGGAAAACCGACTTGTATGTGCCTATGCCTTTGCGGCAAGTGAGCACAATGCGGGCGGCGGCGTGATTGTAACCGCTCCCACCTGCGGTGCCTGTGCGGTTTTACCCAGCGTACTCAAATACATGCAGGATAAAAAAGGCTTTTCCGATGACGATATCTGTAAGGCTCTTGCCGTCGGCGGTCTTGTCGGCAACCTTGTCAAGACCAACGCCTCTATAAGCGGTGCCGAGTGCGGCTGTCAGGCAGAGATAGGTACTGCCTGCTCAATGGCGGCTGCGGCTCTTTGTGAGCTTTTTAAAATGGGCATCGGACAGATTGAATATGCGGCTGAGGTTGCTATGGAGCATATGCTCGGTCTCACCTGCGACCCGGTCTGCGGTCTTGTGCAGATTCCCTGCATTGAAAGAAACGCCGTAGCGGCTATGAGGGCTATCAACGCTCTTTCTCTTGCTAACTTCCTTTCCACAACAAGAAAGATAAGCTTTGATACTGTTGTTGAGACTATGTACCGTACGGGCAAGGATCTTAACGCTATGTACCGTGAAACTGCAAGAGGCGGTCTTGCGGCAACCTTCCATCAGGGCTGCTGAGACGTACCTGCGGTACGTCGGTGAAATATTGCTTCGCAATGTGAAATACGCCTGCGGCGTGTGAAATCCACGCCTTGCGTGGGTGAAATATTTTCCTTGCGGAAAATGTTAATGTTAAGGAGAACACTATGCCAACCTTTGAACAGATAAGAAAAGACGAAAAAATCAAAACCTATATAAAAAAGGCAGACGAGTCACTTGCGGCTCTCGGTTTTACGGAGCATAGCTTTCCTCACGTGCTTCGTGTTTCCGATATAGCGGGAAACATTCTTGAGGATTTAGGCTACAGCGACCGTGAAATTGAGCTTGCACGTATAGCGGGCTACATCCACGATATCGGCAATATGGTCAACCGTATCGGACATTCTCAGTCCGGGGCGGTAATGGCCTTTGAGCTTCTTCGTGATATGGGTATGAAAACTGATGAGCTTTGCGATATCGTTGCGGCAATCGGCAACCACGACGAGGGCACGGGAGTTGCTATCACGCCCGTCGCGGCAGCACTTATTATTGCGGATAAATCCGACGTGCGCCGAAGCAGAGTCAGAAACACCGACAAAACAACCTTCGACATCCACGACAGAGTAAATTACTCCGTTGAAAAATCTACCCTCAGAATAAACAAGGAAAGCAAAACCGTAACGCTCCGTCTTACCGTCGATACCGAGTACGGCTCGGTGATGGATTACTTTGAGATTTTCCTCGGACGAATGATAATGTGCCGCAAGGCGGCGGAAAAGCTCGGACTTACCTTCAGGCTTGTTATCAACGAGCAGACAGTTGTATAAAATGAAAAGGCACTCTCCGCAAGGAGGGTGCCTGAGTTGTTTTGTTGCAAAAAATCTTTTATAAAAGGTAAAAACACCCGGGGAGAAACCGAGTGCTTTTAAAAAGGAGAAAATATGAAGAAAACATTATAGAGGAGTAAGTTAATTTAAGTCGAACTCCGTGGAGTTCTGTGTCACTCTCTCGAGTGCATATGTATAATACAACAAAAAATTAAGAAAATCAAGCCTTTTTCTCACATTTTCACGCTTTCTCCCTTTTGGTTAATATGAAAGAATGTTGAGACGTTTTTTTGTGCAAGTTGTACAATGAAAATCTTTGTTGTTTTTCATCTGCATTCACAGAAATGTCACAAACTGCCCATTTCTGCCGCTTTTTATTTCTAAAATCATATTTTTAACCGCATAAAATATCAATTTGAAACATTTTCCCGTTAATTGTTTGACTTTGACGGATATAAGTGTTAAAATTTTAAAAGATTTCAATTTAAAGAAACCGAGGTACATAAATATGTCAGATAAAAAGAAAGCCCTTCTCATCGTCAATCCCTGCTCGGGCAAAAACAAATCAAGAGCAGGCACCTTTGATATCGTCGATAAATTTTCGGCAAACGACTACGAGTTTTCCGTTCACCCCACAAAATGTCAGGGCGACGCCACCGAAATCGTAAAAAGAGAGCTCGACGGTAAGGACCTTGTTGTCTGTTGCGGCGGCGACGGTACACTCAACGAAACCATCAACGGTGTAATCGATATGCCTAAGCGTGTACCTATCGGCTACATACCTGCAGGCACAACAAATGACCTCGCAAATTCAATCGGTCTCCCCACCACCATCAAGGATGCCACAGACGTTATCATCGAGGGTCACACCAACGACTATGATATCGGTCTTTTCAACAACCGCTGCTTCTGCTACGTTGCGTCCTTCGGCGCATTTGCAAGAAGCTCATATTCCACACCTCAGAAGCTCAAAAACATATTCGGTCATGCCGCTTACGTTGCCGCAGCCGTACCTCAGGTTTTTGAAATTCACCCCACAAAGATGAGAATTGAATACGACGGCGGCGTTATCGAGGACGAATTTGTATTCGGTGCCGTTTCCAACTCTCTTTCAGTCGGCGGCTTCTTCAAGCTCCCCAAGGATACTGTTAAGTTCAACGACGGTCTGTTTGAGGTGCTTCTCGTTAAAAACGCCTCTATCATACGCAACATCTTCCCGATTCTCAGCAAGGTAAGAAAGCAGCAGTATGACGGCAAGCAGATTATGATGTTCCAGACAAGAAAGCTTAAGATAACAGCTCCCGATGAGGAGGTGCCCTGGACTCTTGACGGTGAATTCGGCGGTAAGCATCACGACGTAATGATTAACGTGCTCGAAAAGGCAATTGAGATTTTCTCTCCCGAAAATCCTCAGTTCATCCCCAGACCCGAGCCCGAGGAGGTTCCCGCTGTTACCGAAAAGAAGCCCGAAAACAAATTATTCAAGAAAAAGAACAAGGCTGAAGCCATTGAAGCAGACGAAACAGAGTCAGCACAGGCTGAAGAAATCTGTGAGGATACCGTAGAGGTATAAAAGGTAATATAATAATCCGCCGTAGGCTTAAAGCTCCTGCGGCGGATATTTTTTACAAAAAAATACGGCCGATGCTGACTGCATCGACCGTATCTGCTTTTGATTATTCTGTTGCGCCGTCTTCCTCGGGAGCTGAAAGCTTTGCGATGAGAGCTGCGATGAAATTCTTGATAGCCTCAAAGAATGCCTTGATATCTTCAGCATAGGTTTCTACAAAGCTTGAAAACTTGTTATCCATTTTATTTACCTCCAAATTTATTGTGGGTTATTAACCAATTCTATTTTATAACAAAAGCTTCATAATGTCAATATTTCTTTAAAGGTTTTATAACTGCCGTTCCTGCTCACGTGCAAGGCGTTTGAATTTAACGTGCTTTGTTATATATATAATGATAAGAGGTATATCTGCAAAAAGCCATGCGGCGGGACCTGCGTAGCAGACCGCATCAAAGCCGAGCCACGGAGTGAATATAAAAGCAACGGAAAGTCTGCCGAAAAGCTCGCCTATACCCGCAATAGAGTTCGCATAGGTAAAGCCCAGACCCTGAAGAGTGTTTCTCATAACAAAAAGCACGGCAACCATACTGTAGCACTGAGCAATGGCGAGAATATATCTTTTTGCCGCTTCCATAATTTCCGGGTTTATCTCTGTCATAAAAAGTCCTACCATCGGCTCACCGATTGAGTAAAGGGTAATACTCATCACAACGGAAACGGCAAGGTCAAGCATAAATATCTTTTTGACGGATTTTGTAATTCTGCCGTAGTTTTTTGCTCCGTAGTTCTGACCGACAAAGGTCTGTGTAGCAACACCGAGACCCGACATAGGAATATTTGTAAGACCCTCGACCCTTCCTGCGGCGGTAAAGCCTGCGATAACGTCGGTACCGAAGGAGTTTACAACACTCTGCAGGCTCATTGAGCCGATTGAGGTAATGGTGAACTGAAGAGACACCGGTACGCCGAGCTTTATCTGACTGAGCGAGGTTTTCAGATCAAGTCTGAGGTCCTTCAGAGAAATATTCGCATCCTTATTATACTTTATTACGTATATCCCGTTAAAAAGTGCGGCACAGATATGAGAAATAAGAGTAGCCGCTGCGGCGCCCTCAACTCCCCAGCCGAAGCTTTTAACAAAAAGCATATCAAGAATGAAATTGATAACCACCGTAGCCGAGAAAAAGTAAAGAGGCTTCTTGCTTTCGCCTACGCTTCTTGAAATTGCGGTGAAGTTGTTGGAAAGCATCTGAAAGGGAATACCGTAATAGAGAATATTTATATACGAAGCGGAAAGGTCAATGATTTCATCAGGCGTACCGATAAGACGGAGCAGGGGTCTTGAAAGAATATGGGCAATAACCGAAATAACAACTCCGATACAGCAGGCAAGAACTATACTGTTGCCTGCATAATGAGAAAGCTTTTTTCTGTCTCCCGCACCGTAAGCGTGGGCAACGGGGATTGAAAAGCCGCTTGTGAGGCCTAAGGCAGTACCGACAAGAAAAGATCCGATAGAACCGACGGAGCCGACCGCCGCAAGAGCGTGGTCGCTGACGTATCTGCCGACGATGATATTATCCACAAGAGAGTAATTATACTGAAGCATTGACGACGCCATAATAGGCAGAGCAAAAAGTATGATGCTTTTTATGGGACTCCCCTCGAGCATTGAACGGTTTTTTCTCACGTTATCACCACCTTTTTACTAATGCGGAAATATATTATACCAATTTATTTACAATGTCAACACAAAAGCAAAGTAAATATCCGCATAATTCCCTATACTATTGAAACCGCAGGCTATATATGATATAATTGCAGAAGCTTAAAAAAAAGGATGGCGAAGAATAATGAAAGCATGTATTTACGGCGCAGGCTCCCTCGGTACGGTTCTCGGCGCTTACATCACAAAAAACGGCGGCGAAATTGATCTTATCAACAGAAACAAGGCACACGTTGAGGCACTCAACAGAGACGGCGCAAAAATCGTCGGTACAGTCGATATGACAGTACCCGTAAAGGCTATTACTCCCGATCAGATGAAGGATAAGTACGACATCATTTTCCTTCTTACCAAGCAGCTCTATAACGTAGAGGTCCTCAGAGGCATCAGTGAGTTTATGAACGACGACTGCGTTGTTTGTACTCTTCAGAACGGTATTCCCGAGCTTTCCGTTGCAGAGGTTGTGGGTGAAGACAGAACTCTCGGATGTACGGTTGCATGGGGTGCTACACTTCTCGAGCCCGGTGTGGTTGAGCTTACAAGTGAGCCTGACTCCCTTTCCTTCGGTCTCGGCTCCTTCACAGGAAAAACCAACGCTCATTTTGACGAGGTAAAGAGACTTCTTGAGCTTATGTGTCCCGTCGAGGTTGAGGATAACTTCATCGGCGTACGCTGGTCAAAGCTTCTTATAAACGCTGCCTTCAGCGGTATGTCAACGGTAACCGGCGGCACCTTCGGTGAAGCAGCAGAAACCAAGTCATCACGTCCTATGGTGCAGATGATTATTCAGGAATGTATTGACGTTGCAGAAAAGGCAGGCATAAAAATCGCTCCCGTTCAGGGCAAGAACATCACCGCTCTTTTCGGCTTCAAGACCGCTATCAAAAAGAAGATCTCCTTCATGCTTATCCCCCTCGGCATCAAGAAGCACCGTCTTTTAAAGGCAAGCATGCTTCAGGACATCGAGCACGGCAAGAAAACCGAGGTTGACTTTATCAACGGCATCGTTGTTGAGTACGGCAAAAAATACTGCGTACCCACTCCCTACAACAAAAAGGTTGTAGAAATCGTTCACGACATTGAGGACGGCAAGCTTAAGCCCTCCTTCGATAACGTTGAGCTTTTCTGATTATGCTGTCATGCCGCTGTACCGGAAAGTACGGCGGCTTTTTGTGTAAAAAATAATCTGACAAATTTTTTATATTTTTTTGCAAAAAGGTATTGACTAATATAATTTCTTATGATATTATAGTCAAGCATTCTTCGAGGGAAACCTCGTGAGCACATAAAAATGTGCTGGTGTAGCTCAGTTGGTAGAGCAGCTGATTTGTAATCAGCAGGTCGGGGGTTCGAGTCCGTCCACCAGCTCCAGAATGTGGGTAGGTTCCCGAGTGGCCAAAGGGAGCAGACTGTAAATCTGCCGTCAACGACTTCGATGGTTCGAATCCATCCCTGCCCACCAGAAACAAACAATCCGAAACTATTGCCAATCGGCGATTGCTTCGGATTTTTTGTTTATATATGTTATTATAATTTCGGCAGCGGCTTCGCCGTGAGAGTGGATCTCTGACAACAAAGAAAGAACCAAGGTTAGAAATAGCCTTGGTTCTTTTATTCGGTATTATTTTTTGTGATTATCCGTTGACCGCATTCTCAAGTGAGCCGGGATTTTCGTTTGTAAGGTGAACGAGGAACTTGAGCATTGCTGTGAGCCAGCGGAAGAAAGCAATAAGCTTTGTAACTACTGAAGGCTTCTGTGTTTTTGTGTCTTCTGAGGTGTCGTTCCAGTTGCTTACGTTTGCGTTTTCTTCGGTCATCTTTTCAACTCTTGACGTTTCGGCATCTTCACGGCCTGTGTCGGGATCAATTTCACCTGTGCCGGGGATACGGACAACGAACCTGGGAAGGTCGGGGTCTGAATTTACAGTGAAGTTGTCGTTAGCGGCAAAAGCCTCAAGAACCTTATAGTCATAAGCCCATGCGTTGTGAGGCATATTCTTTTCGTACCATACGGAATCCTTGAAAAGACTTGTTGAAGCATCAATCTGCTTGTCGGGTGAGATGTATTTGTCGGTTCCGTTTGCAACGGCAGCCTGAATGTAAGAATCGGGAAGCACGTCGTATACACTCTTGGCAACTGTTGCACCGAAGGAAGCGTGCTCAAGATCTGCCATTTCGTCGGAAAGCTGATCCTGACTCTTTACAAAGGGATACATCTGAACTCCGTATTTGGCTGTTGCACCGAAGTGTATGCCTTTTTCCTGACAAGCCTTGATGATATCTTCCTTGCAATTACCCGTCTGATTAAAGTAGTCCTCGATCTTTGCGATAACGCCTGCATATTTTGTGCGGTATTCGCTGCCCTCGGGACCGAATACAAAGTTGATTGCTTCGTTAAGACGTTCGGGCTGAATTATTGTCCAGTAGCCGGGCATTGTGCCGTAGAAGGCGATGACGAGCATGGGAACAAGAACTTCATATACCTTTTGGTAAATATCGTCAATTGTCTGACCGAGCATATCAACAATACCGAGCTGTACAAAAAGATCCAGTGTTGTAACAATTACCTCATTGATAACGGGAGAAACATCAATCATACCGGCAATGGTATCTGCATCAGCGTCGATATATTCGTCTGCGAATCTCTGGAGACTCTTTGCATCAACCTTGATGTCACCGCAGAAAACGTCAGTAAGAATAGCGGCGCTGTTACCGACTGTTGAGTTGAAAAATACGTTTTTGACATAACCCTCATCACCGTATTCTTCAAGGTAAGCAAGAACATAAGAACCGCCGAGACAGTTGCCTGCAAGAGTAACCTTTCTGCCGCCATTAGCTTTGCTTACATTTTTGATGTATGTGTGAAGAAGGTCAACGATTCTTACAGTTTCACCGTAGGGGATATCGTAGGGCGAAAGACGCCAGTCGTAATAGAAGGTGTAATCGGTAGCACCGTATTTAGCCTGGTATCTGCGGTCGGCATTACAGCTTGTTCTGTTTGAATTCAAGCTTGAAGAGCTGATGCCTGAGCTGTTGCGGGGAGAACCGTTTTCGTCAAGAACAACGTCTGCCATAATGGGTGAAAGCTCTTCATAACAAACCTTGTAGTAGTTATCCCATTTATCAAAAAGAAGACCCTCTGTAAGAAACGGAATAAGAATGTTCTTTGCGGTTTCACCGATTTTTCCGTCGAAATCACTTGCACCTATGGGCCAGATTTCTGTTTCGTTGCCGTTTTCGTCTCTGTTGACCAGTTCAACACCGTCACCTCTGAGAATAACGACAGGTGTGTCGTTTGCATCTACCGCACAGGCAGCAGGTGCCATAATTGAAAGAGAGAGAATTACAGTAAGAATAATCGCAATAAACTTTTTCATTATATCTACCTCCACTTTTTAATCAATTAATTATATCATGGGTTTATACATAGTTTCAATGGTATTGTTAAAAAATATTTAACAAAATTAAGAACGAATTAACAGCATTATCTATAAAAAACAGACCTCCTTTTCAAACGGCGAATACAATTCTCCTTTTTTCGTGATGAACGGCACAGGTAAATATTGTTTTTTGCCCGACGTAAGATTTTTGTTGATAAAGCGCTGAAAAACAATATAATCAAAAGTAAGAAAACATAAACGAAGGAAAAATTATGGCTTTTTGTGTGAAATGCGGAAAAGAAACAGAAGAAGGAAACGTAGTATGCTTTGAATGTGCGGCTGTGAGCTGTTCTTCTTTCTCTGCAAGATTACTCAGTTTCTTCTTGAGCTTAGATGTTAATTCGGAATTGACTTCTTGCGGCTCAATGTTACCGTAATAGAATTCTTCAATAAATGTTGACATTATTTCATCTCCTCATTTATACTATGAAGAGGTGCTTTTTAGTTTTATTCGCCTTTGGCGGGTTTTATTGCTTCGCGGGTTTATCGGCGAATAAAATAACACTAAAATTTTCAGCAACGCCATTACCGCATTCGCACCGAAAAATAATTCTGTAGAAGTATTTTTTTCAGTTTTATAAAGGAGAAAACCTATGTCCGCTATCAGAGATTTTATAAAAAAAGAGCCCGTTCTGATAATATCCGCATTGTGTGCAGCTGCAACAATGTTTTTTATTCCGCCGGATAAGGAGTACCTCGGCTATATCGACTTCCGTGTTCTGTGTCTGCTTTTCTGTCTTATGGCGGTCGTTGCAGGCTTCAGAAGCGTCGGTATTTTCGATGCGCTCACATACAGTCTTTTAAGCCGTATACGAAGCGGCAGGGCTCTCGGTGTCACCCTTGTGATGCTTACCTTCTTCAGCTCTATGCTTGTTACCAATGATGTGGCTCTGATTATCTTCGTTCCCTTCACGATTGCTCTTCTTGCTGAATCCGGCTGCAGTAAAAGCATTATTCCCGTCATAGTAATACAGACCGTTGCTGCAAATCTCGGCAGTATGGCTACACCCGTCGGAAACCCTCAGAATCTCTTTCTCTATTCAGCCTTTGAGCTGACCGCTTCTGAATTTTTCTCCGTCACTCTGCCCCTTACGGCAGTAAGCCTTATCATCCTTATTCCCGCCTCACTTTTTCTTTTACCTAAAAGCATACGCAGAGAGGATCTTAAAAAGGAATCTGTAACCGACAGCAAAAGGCTTCTTGTTTATATTTTGCTTTTTGCTCTTTCCCTTCTCACCGTTTTCAGAGTTATCCCCTATCAGGTGACAGCGGTAATAACCGCTCTCGTCTTTTTAATTATTAACAGAAAGGCCTTCAGAGAGATAGATTTTATGCTTCTTCTGACCTTTGTGTGCTTCTTCGTGCTATCCGAAAATCTCGGCAGAATTGAGGCGGTAAAAGACCTTCTCTGCAGTCTTTTGGAAAAAAGCACTCTCCTCGCCTCCATAGGAGCAAGCCAGGTTATAAGCAACGTCCCCGCCGCAGTACTTCTTTCGGGCTTTACGGAT
Source organism: Acutalibacteraceae bacterium (assembly GCA_045577395.1). GTDB lineage: Bacteria > Bacillota > Clostridia > Oscillospirales > Acutalibacteraceae > UBA6857. The sequence continues at coordinate 25,204 of JAZNIH010000097.1, forward strand.
AACTGGAGAGAGCTGCTCTCAGGTGTAAACATCGGCGGTCTCGGCACTCCCGTCGCTTCCCTCGCAAGCCTTATAACCCTTAAGTTTTATCTTAAGCTTCCCAATGCAAAGCTCCTGCGCTTTGCCGGTATTTTCACTCTTGCTAATTTAATCGGGCTTATAGTGCTGACAGGCTTTCAGATGATTTTCTTCGGATAATCACAAAATTCTCCCTTGACTTTAAACCGTGTCAGAGATATAATTTTCTCAGGAGCTATAGCTCCACAAAAAAAGAAACGGAGGAAATATTTATGAAGAAACTACTTGCCGTACTTCTTGCGGCTGCCATGCTTTTCTCCTTTGCCGCTTGCGGCGGAAGCAAAGAAGAGCTTGACAATGACGTAGAAAAGACTACGGAAGCACCCGTTGAAGCTGTCAAGCTTTCACGAGGAGCAATCACAGGTGACGCTTACTCAAACGAGTTTCTCGGTGTAACCTTTACAAAGCCTGCTGATTGGGTTTACCTTTCAGATAAGGAAATCGCAGAAACAATCAACATCGGTCAGGATGCTCTCGACTTTACCGACTTTGAGCTTGCCCTTGCCGAACAATCAACAATTTACGATATGGTTGCCAAGGACGAGCTTTACGGCAACAACATTATGGTCTGCTTTGAAAATACAGAGATTTCAGGCGGACGTGAGATCACTGCAGAAGAGTACGGCTCTATCCTCAAATCAAATCTCGAGGGACAGACTGCTCTCAATTATACCTTTGAAAACGAAGGCAAGGCCTGTCTCGGTGACACAGAGTTTATCAGAACCGTTTTCACAGCCGAATCAAACGGAACTACACTCAAGCAGGCTTATTACATAAGATGTGTGGGTAAATATGCTATGACCGTTATCGTTACTCTCACAAACATCGACATAACTGATGCTGAGGCTATGTTCAGCTGAGGCGTTAATTAAATTGAAAAGTACCTGACGGCCTGTCAGGTACTTATTTTTTTAATCTGCAAAAAACTCAAAAATCTCTTCAAAATACCATCTCAGAGCTTCGTCACCGCTCATAAAGATTTCGTGCCTTGAGTTTTTGACGTCCTTGATTTTCACGTGTGCCTTTTCGGCAAATTTTTCCGTATACTCACCTAAAAGTTGCTTGTCCGACTCGGGCTTGAAAATAATAAGCCTTGCCCTCAGAGCTCCGATTCCCTCATCAGAAAGGATTTTGTCCCTTGCCTCAAGAGAAGCCTTAACCCAACCGAAGGAGGGTCCGCTTGTCTGATAAAGAGGCTCTTTTTTCCTTTTTTCGTGATAATAAAGGAATCTTGCCGCCGAGGTCGCATCGCTTTCCTCAGGGGTCTGTGAGGGGTCAAAAACGCATCTTCCCGGTGCTGATATCCTACTGCCTCCGAGAGCACAGATAAGCCTTGCCGCCGCACCTGCAAGAGAAACGGGCATACCCATATTTCCGCATATCATCGGTGAGGAAAGAACGGCTCTGCTAACGGTATCGGGGTGCTTTATCATATAAAGAAGAGCGACCGTGCTTCCGAGTGAATGGGAATAGACATACACCTTACCGCTGAGGGTTGCAGGCTTTACGACGCTTTCAATAAACAAATGCAGGTCATCGGCATACTCCTCAAAGGAATCAATCTCTACTCTTTCTGCCTTTGCAGATTTATGCTCAGACTTACCGTGACCTCTGAGATCGGGCACAAAAACGCTGTAGCCTGCCTTTCGGAAATAATAAGCAGTCTCACGAAACTTTTCCGCACTTTCGGTAAAGCCGTGTAAAATCACTATGCTTCCCCTTGAAAGCACCTTCTCATAAGCCTCATAGTGAAGCGAGGCTCCGTCAACAGCCCGTAAAACTCCCTCTCTTCCCTTTCTTTCAAGGTAGGGCTCAACCTCTGTGAGCATTGTCGAGGCGTAAAGTGTTTCGGGTATCACGTTAATCTTATTCAGAAAATCAAGCATAACTATTTCTCCTTTTATGTTCTGCTTTTATTTTAGCACATTTCTTACAACTGTCAACAAGACCTTGAAAAATAACGGTATATATGATATAAAGTGGTAAAGATGTTCCGTTCTTAAAAGACGGTACAGGTCAGGCGGTGATAAAATGAAAAGCAAGGGAAGGCTCTCATACATTCTTCTGTTCTTCATCCTTCTTGGTGTTGAGGTGTTGATTGCCCTTTTTGTAAGGGATACCTTCATACGTCCCTACGTGGGCGATGTGCTTGTAACGGTGGTTATATGCCTGCTTTTAAGAGGTGTTACACCAATCAGAGCAAAGCTTCTTCCCCTTTGGGTTTTCCTTTTTGCGGCGGCGGTAGAAATCGGTCAGTATTTTGATTTTGTCGCCCTTCTGGGTCTTGAGAATAACCGCTTTATCTCGGTGCTTTTAGGTCGAACCTTTTCTCTTGCCGATATAATATGCTACGGTGTGGGATGCCTTGTTTTCTTTGCCGCAGAGTGCTTCGTATTAAAAAAGCATAAAAATAACCCCGCAGACAACCTGCGGGGCTGCTAAGGACAGAAACAAATATCCATACAGTTGTGAGACGCTTTTTATAAGGTGTCTCACATTTTTTTGATAAAAAACAGACACTTTCGTACTGAAAGTGTCATAGTGGGTTATATACTTTAAAAACAATTACCATTTTCTGAAATAAGCTTTTCGGTTAGTATCAGTGATATTGCAAATTAAAATTTGCAGTGATATTTTTGATAAATCAAAAGTGATATTGAAGCCTTACGGCTTCAGTGTTATTTTATTCGCATAAAACTGTCCGAAGGACAATAACACAATGCGTAGCATTATATAACTGC
>JAZNIH010000098.1:0-18302 GCA_045577395.1 Acutalibacteraceae bacterium
GAGACCGCTACGCCGTGCCTCTTATATAGGTTGTTAAACTTGTCTAATTTACTCGTCTGCTTCTTATCTGCCGTATATTCTGACAGTCAATAGCCGCTACGGATTCGTTTACGTCAGAGAATGCCTCCGACCTTCTGCAAATTATGTTCTATCTTTTGCCTTCTACCTATAAAGTGCTTACGTAAAGTATTTATGTACGTATAGCCTTTCTTAAAGCAGTCTCTGACTATTCTCCCCACAATCAAGTAAGGCTGAACATCAAACAAGACCTTCCCCGCTGCGGAATCAACGGACGCAGGGCGGGGATAACCTGTCGGAAAGGTAGTATGTTGCGCACATCTGATTGTTTGGTAAAGGAAGACTGTTGTGCGCTGCCGAGGCTTGTTGATGGAGGCGGACTATAGGTATATTCTGAAAATGACGAGCCGTGTCCAACCCCCCAAGAGCGTTTTGCATCCTTTGTCGCTCCGGACAAAGGATGTGCCATAGCGGCATGAGCGCAGGACGAGTAAAGGGAGGTAGGATATAAAGGTGAAAAAGATAGACCCTCCCGTCATCCTGCGGATGCCACCCTCCCTTTCAAGGAGGGCAAGAAATAGTAGCATGAGCGCTAGACGAGTGAAAGGGAGATTAAACATAAAGGTGAAAAAGTAACCACCTCACCGTTATATCCACAGCACGTGTGGATGAAAAAACAGAGATAACCCTCCCACCGCTTACGCGGTCCCCCCTCCCTTTCAGGGTGGGCAAGAATGAATTGCCTTCGGCATGAATTGGCTACGCCATTGGACGCCCAAAGGGCGTTTTTGCGCATTGCGCATTCCGAATTGCGCATTGAAAAAAGCTCCCCGAAGGGAGCTTTTTTATTTACTGTTAACCATTTCAGTATAAATATCACAAATTTCATTTACCTCACCCGAGGCCACAAGCTGACCCTTGGTGAGAATAATTGCCTTGTTGCAGATTTTCTTGACTCTGTCGGTATTGTGAGAGACAAAAAGAACGGTTGCTCCATCCTTCATCATATCAAGAATTCTCTGCTCACTTTTTTCCTTAAAGGCGGCATCGCCTACACTCAGCACCTCGTCAAGAATAAGCACGTCGGGCTTGACTGCCGTTGCAATCGCAAAGCCGAGTCGGCTCTTCATACCCGATGAATAGCTCTTGAGAGGGGCGTTGATAAAGTCTCCAAGCTCGGAAAATTCAACGATTTCGTCATACTTCTCGTCGATGAATTTTCTTGAAAAGCCCATTGTCGCACCGTAAAGATAGATGTTTTCCTTACCGCTGTAGTTCATATCAAAGCCTGCACCCAATTCAAGCATCGGAGCAATAAGACCTGTTACCTTAACCTTGCCCTGAGTGGGCTTGAGAACACCTGCAATAACCTTGAGAAGGGTACTTTTTCCCGCACCGTTAAAGCCCATAATGCCTACACGGTCGCCCTTTTCCACCTTGAAGGAAACGTCCTTGAGGGCCCAGAATTCAGTAAAGGTGAGCTTTCTTGTCACAAGGCGGATAAAGTATTCCTTGACGTTGTCAACTCTCTCTTTATTAAGGTGAAAGAGCATACTTACGTGATTTACTTCAACTGCATAATCCTTCATAATGCTCCTCCTTAAATATGTAAAATAAACTTATCCTGCTGCTTTGAGAACATAATAAGTCCGACAATAAGGCAGACAAGCGCAAAGGCACCGCTGTAAAGCAATGCGTAAATATCAAGATAAGCCATAAGCTCTGTTCCGTGAATAACACAGGCTCTGAAGGCCTCCACGATTCCGTAAAGGGGATTTAATTTGAGTAGTTTTATGATAAGCGAATCCATAGGATAATTGAGCTTATCAACAGTATAAACAATTGGTGTGAGATAGAAAAGAAGAAGAGTAAATACGTCGTAAAGGTTTTCAATATCCTTAAAGAAGACGTTGAGTGTGCAAAGTATAAGACCTACGCCCAGAGAAAGCACAAAAAGAATAAGCACGGGTACGATTCCCCACAGAATATTAAAGGAAAGGCTTATCGGGTTGTAGTTGATAATCGCAAAGAAAATTATTACCGCCGCAAGAACGGAAAGAGAAATAAGAAAGGTTACAAAGGTCGAAAGGGTCATCGAAAGGGGATAGATGTACTTGGGTACGTAAACCTTTTTAATTATCGATGCATTCTTTCTTACAGATTTCATAGCTCTTTTGGTGCTCTGGGTATAAAACTCATAAAGCAGACGGCCCGAAAGAAGATAAACCGGATAGTTTACCACCTGAGCGGAATCCTTGCCGAAAAGCTGACTAAAAATAAGCGACAGCACCACCATTGTAAGAAGAGGCTGAAGAAATGACCAGAACATTCCCAGCGCCGAGTTTCTGTACTGAAGCTTTATATTTTTAACCACCAGCTCCTGCAGGAGATAGCGGTACTTCATAAAATTATTCTTTGTATAGCTTACGGTTGACCTTAAAGACAAAGAAATACCTCCCTTTTGGCTATATTCGGGCTTATTATAGCACAGTTGTGTAGGTTTTACAAGGGGGTGTCGGGGATTAGTAATTAGTGATATATCTGCTTCGCAGATGTGATATTCGCCTTGCGGCGAGTGATATTGCTTCGCAGTGATATATTTTCCTTCGGAAAATGTTAAGGGGCTGCGCCGCATTATAATGCCCTCTGTCAGCTTTCGCTGACATCTCCCACGGGAGATTCTTGCTTCCCTCCTTGATGGAGGTGTCAACCAAGGGCTGACGGAAGGGACTTCCCTTACTACTTGCTACTTACTACTCAAAATGACTGTTCGTTGCCGAAGGCAACCCCGACCACTAATCCCTAAACAAAAAAAGCTCCCCGAAGGGAGCTTTCTGCTTACTTGATAATATCTGTACCCATATAAGGAATAAGTGCCTCGGGGATTGTAACGGTGCCGTCTGCATTCTGATAGTTTTCAAGAATTGCGGCGGTTGTTCTGCCGACTGCAACACCTGAGCCGTTGAGGGTGTGTACAAGCTGAGCCTTGTCCTTGGGGCCGTTTTTGTAACGGATTGATGCACGGCGTGCCTGGAAGTCCTCAAAGTTTGAGCAGGAGCTGATTTCAACATATCTGCCGTAAGAGGGCATCCATACCTCGATGTCGTAGGTCTTTGCACTTGAGAAGCCGATGTCGCCGCTTGAAAGAGCAACAACACGGTAGGGAAGGCCGATAAGCTGAAGCACTCTTTCTGCATCGTTGGTAAGCTTTTCGAGCTCTGCATAGCTTTCTTCAGGCTTTGCAAACTTAACAAGCTCAACCTTGTTGAACTGATGCTGACGGATAAGACCTCTTGTGTCTCTGCCGGCTGAGCCTGCCTCTGCTCTGAAGCATGCTGAATATGCGCAGAAGCTCATAGGAAGCTTGTCACCGTCAAGAATATCGTCACGGAACATATTTGTAACGGGAACCTCTGCGGTGGGAATAAGGAAATAGTCGTTTGTAAGCTTGAATGCGTCCTCCTCGAACTTGGGAAGCTGGCCTGTACCTGTCATTGAAGCTCTGTTAACCATAAAGGGAGGGAATACCTCTGTATAGCCGTGCTCGGTATGTGTGTTGAGGAAGAAGCTGATGATAGCTCTTTCAAGTCTTGCGCCGAGACCCTTATAGAAATGGAAGCGTGCACCTGTTACCTTTGCTGCGGTTTCCGGATCGAGAATACCAAGATCAGCACCGATGTCCCAATGTGCCTTTGCTTCAAAATCAAACTGTCTGGGCTCGCCCCAACGGCGGATTTCAACGTTTTCGCTGTCGTCCTTACCGATAGGTGTAGCAGCTGAGGGAACGTTGGGGAATTCATACATCATTGTCTTCTGCTTTGCGGCAAGCTCTGCCTTTTCAGCATCAAGAACCTTGACCTCTTCCTTGATTGCGTTCATTCTTGTCATAATTTCGCTGATATCTCCGCCTTCCTTCTTGATGCGGGGGATATCCTTACTTGCGGCGTTCTGCTCAGCCTTGAGAGCATCTGCCTTCTGTGTGAGTTCACGTACCTTAAGGTCAATTTCAAGGATTTCATCAACAAGAGCATCCATATCCTTGTTTCTTGTCTTCATTGCATCCTTAACCTTCTGAGGATTTTCTCTGATAAGCTTGATATCTAACATTTGTCCGTCTCCTTAATTCTAATTTAGAAATATAATTATCTTGCAAGAGCTTCAAGTATGCTCTGCAGATCTGTTTTGCTGAAAAATTCGATTTCGATTGTGCCTCTGTTGCCCTTTGATACGTGAATCTGAGCCTTTCTTCCAAGCTCCTCACGGATAGCAATCTCGCACTCATCGTAATAAGGATCTCTCTTTTCCTTCTGCTTTGCTGCCTTTTCCTTTTTGGGATGAAGCAGAGCCTTGACCATTCTTTCGGTACCTCTTACGGAGATATCCTTTGCAATAATCTCATTAGCAAGCTTCATAAGCTCTTCCTTATCCTTAACGGGAAGAAGAGTTCTTGCATGACCTGCGGAAAGCTTGCACTGTCTGACAAGCTCAAGTGCCTCTGCAGGAAGCTCAAGAAGTCTGAGTGCATTTGTGATTGCAGGTCTTGACTTGCCTACGCTCTGTGCAACCTGCTCCTGAGTCATACCAAAGTTTTCGATAAGCACAGCGTAGCCGTTTGCCTCTTCAAGAGGATTAAGGTCCTCTCTCTGCAGGTTTTCTATAAGACCCATTTCGGCAACCTGTCTGTCGTTGATGTCCCTTATAAATACGGGTACCTCGGTAAGACCTGCCATACGTGATGCACGCCAGCGTCTTTCACCTGCCACAAGCTGATAACCGCCGTCAGATAAGGGTCTGACAAGCAGGGGCTGAATTACACCGTGAAGTGCTATACTTTCTGAAAGCTCACGAAGAGCATCCTCGTCAAAATCTTTTCTGGGCTGATCTCTGTTGGGTTCAATATCATTTATATTTACCATTACCGAGCCACCTCTTTCCTCAGTTGAATTATCAAGAAAAAGTGCGTCAAGACCCTTACCGAGTCCGCCTTTTTTGTTAGCTGCCATATTAAACCTCCTTATTTAGGGTGGCGAGTATAATCCGAATCCCGTTTTTTTCGGGCGGATTTCCGCCAACTCTTCGTTAAAATACTCGCAAATCCGGTAGGATTTGCTGTGTTTTGTGCCTTGACTTGCCAAAAATCCGCTTTAAAAAAATCTTTGACCTTAAAACGTGAATTTTTGCAGGATTTTTGGAAGACGAGGATGACGACAGGCTACCGCCTTTCTAATCCGAATCGCCGAAAAGCCGTGAAAATTCACGCTTTAAGGCGAGAGTCAGATTACACTCGTCACCCTAACCTTTTGCCGTTTTTCTTAAGGAATTCCTTTGCAAATTCATCATAAGCAAGGCTTCCCTTTGAGCTTCTGTCGTAATAATAAACCGGCTTACCGAAGGAGGGTGCTTCCGAAAGCCTTACGTTTCTCGGAATAACCGAAGAAAATACCTTCTGAGGGAAGAATCTCTTAACCTCGGTAACCACCTGCTGAGTAAGATTAAGTCTGCCGTCATACATTGTAAGAAGCACACCCTCTAAATCCACAAGAGGATTGTACAGTCTTTTTACCTGACGGACAGTATTCATAAGCTGCGAAAGTCCCTCAAGGGCATAATATTCGCACTGAATCGGCACAATAACCGTATCAACGGCACAAAGAATATTCACCGTTATAAGTCCCAATGAAGGGGGACAGTCTATAAAAATAAAATCATAATCGTTCTTTATCGGGGCAAGGGCGTTTCTTATACGGTTTTCTCTGTTTTCAGTATCAACCAGCTCAAGCTCTGCACCTGCAAGCTCCATATTGGAAGGAATTATATCAAGCCCCTTGAAGGAGGTTCTGACGATTACCTCTTTTGCCGCAGTTCCTGTGATAATAATATCATAAGAGGATTTCTTTACGTCTCTTTTGTTTATACCGAGTCCGCTTGTCGCATTTCCCTGAGGATCCGCATCAACAAGAAGCACTCTGTAGCCGTAATTTCCTACTGCCGCAGCAAGGTTGACCGCTGACGTGGTCTTGCCCACACCGCCCTTCTGGTTAACTATTGCTATAGCTTTTCCCATATTTTTTTCCTTTCTGTGTTAAAACACGGGGTATTTCGTTTATTATAGCACATACTTTTTCAGTTTTAAAGGGTTTGAGCACATTTTTTTCAATGTTTCACGTGAAACAATGAAGAAGACCCCGCATAACACGGAGTCTTCTTCGGGGTGTGAAAGAGAAAGATATGATATATGGAAATCACCGCAAGGTGTTATCCGTCTTTTTTGTCAGCAAATTTATACATTGCATTTTTCGGAATCTCGATAAGATATATATAGCTTTCGCCGTTATCCTTGCGCCTGATATCTGCCTTTATACCCGCCTTCTGCATGGTATCAACGGCGTGATTTATAGTATTAAGGAATATCTTTACGTCGCTGAACATCCTTTTTGTTATTCTTTTCGGAGCAGCGGCTTTATCGTGGATTTCCTTTATGAGCTCCTCGGTCTGCTGAATGTTGAGCCTTTTGGATATTATCCTTTCAAGAACCGGCTCAATTTCCTCCTGAGGCAGCACTAACAAGGCTCTTGCATGTCTTTCGGAAAGACCGTTTTCTCTCAGAAGACCTCTTACCTTCTCGGGCAGGTTAAGTAATCTGAGCTTATTTGAAACGGTGGAGGGTGCTCTGCCTATGTATCTTGCCACCTCTTCCTGAGACATAGAAAAATCCTTAATAAGTCTCTCTATAGCAAAGGCTTCCTCAAAATAGTCGAGATCCTCCCTTTGCAGATTTTCAATAAGAGAAAAGACGGCGGATTTCATTGTGTTGGCATCAATAACTATACAAGGGACGGTCAGAAGACCTGCTATCTTTGCGGCACGGAGTCTTCTTTCACCTGCCACAAGCTCATAGCCTTTTTCCGTTTCTCTGACGGTTATGGGTTGCAGAACACCGTTTGTTCTTATGCTCAGGGCAAGATTAAGAAGCTCACTCTGGTCAAAGCTCTGTCTCGGCTGATTTGGATTTGGCAGTATCTTTTCACCGGGAATCAGCAAAACCTGACCGGCAGCTCTGTTTCTTTCTGAAATCATGTAAAACAATAACCTCCCTTTGCTGTGATAATATCACAACAATGAGAGGTTGTAAACAAAAACCGTATGCCGCTTTTCTGCCCTTTACGACACAAAAGCCTTTTATTCAAGGGGAAACTTAGCGATTTTTGCCGAAGGTCTCGGATATTTGGCGGGAGTTGACGAAATCTTTTTGATTAAAACGATGTTTCTTTCACCTGCATCCTCTAATTCAAAGGTATGCTTTTCAGAAACAGTACCGCCGAGAGTTTTTATAGCCTTCTGTGCGGCAGATATTTCCTCCTCAGCCTTAGCAGCCTTCATAGCAATGAATGCACCGCCGACCTTGACGAAGGGGAGACAGTATTCGGTTAAATCACGCAGATTTGATACAGCTCTTGCCGTTGAATAATCATATTTTTCACGGTAAGCCTTGTTCTGACCGCCGTCCTCTGCACGGGAATGTACCACTTCTGCAGTAAGGCCGAGCCTTTCGAGAATATCTCTTATAACGTTAAGTCTCTTGTTAAGACTGTCCATAAGAGTCATCTGCAGGTCGGGTCTTGCAATAAGCATAACAAGACCGGGAAAGCCTGCGCCGGTACCTACGTCAATAATTTTAGCGTTTTCCTTTATATCGACCTTAGAAAATACGGTAAGACAGTCGAGAAAATGCTTTATCACTATTTCTTCGGGCTCCGTTATGGCAGTAAGATTTATCTTTTCATTCCATTCAACAAGAAGCTTTGCATATAAGTCGAATCTTTCAAGAGCCTTATCATCAAGGGTAATCCCGTATTTTTCTGCTTTTTCCTTAAGTAAATCAAGGGGTATGAACATTTAATCACTTCCTTTTTGCAAGGTAAATCAGAAGCACCGAAATATCAGCCGGGCTTACGCCGCTGATTCGTGATGCCTGACCGAGATTTGCGGGGCGGATTTTATTAAGCTTTTCCTGAGCCTCCATGCGAAGACCCACAACCTCAGTATAATCCTCAATCATGTCAAGCCTTCTTACCTCAAGTCTTCTCATTTCTTCAACCTGAGCGAGCTGTCTTTTGATATATCCTTCATATTTGACGGCAATCTCAACCTGCTCAAATATCTCATAGGGTAAATCTGGTCTGTCCTTGTCAACTATACTTAAGGCCTCATAATCGAGCTGAGGTCTTTTCAGAAGCTCAATAAATCTGCAGCCCGTTGTCAGCGGTGATGTTTCACGTGAAACAAGCACCTCGTTAAGCTCGTCTGACGGGGGAACGGAGAGAAGAGATATTCTTTCCTTTTCTTCTTCAATAAGGCGGAGCTTTTCCTGAAGTCTCTGCCATTTAGCCTCAGATACAAGACCTACACGGTATCCGTATTCGGTAAGGCGGATGTCAGCATTATCCTGACGCAGAAGAAGTCTGTATTCCGAGCGTGAGGTCATCATACGGTAAGGGTCTGAGCAGCCCTTGGTAACGAGGTCGTCGATAAGTGTACCGATATATGATGAGGCTCTGTCAAGCACAAGAGGCTCATCACCCTTGATTTTAAGTGCCGCATTAATACCTGCAACAAGGCCCTGAGCTGCGGCTTCCTCATAACCGCTTGATCCGTTGAATTGACCTGCACCGTAAAGCCCGTAAAAATCCTTGAATTCAAGAGTAGCTCTGAGAGAGGTGGGGTCAACACAGTCGTATTCAATGGCATAGGCAGTTCTCATAACCTGCACGTTTTCAAGACCGGGGATTGTTTTTAAGAAGCTTAGCTGAACGTCCTCGGGAAGTGAGGAGGACATACCCTGAAGATACATTTCCTCGGTATTTTCTCCACAGGGCTCGATAAAGAGCTGATGGCGCTTCTTTTCGGCAAAGCGGACTATTTTATCCTCAATAGAGGGACAGTATCGGGGACCTACGCCGTCAATTTTACCGCTGTAAAGAGGGGAGCGGTGGATATTGTCAAGTATAACCTTTTTGGTTTCTTCGTTTGTGTATGTAATATAGCAGGGGAGCTTGTTTTCGGGCTTGTATTCACCGTCAAAGGAAAAGGGGATAACTCTTTCGTCGCCGTCCTGTCTTTCAAGACCTGAGAAGTCAATGCTTCTTCTGTTGACTCGTGAGGGTGTACCGGTTTTAAAGCGTCTTGTGGGTATACCAAGCTCCTTAAGAGATACTGTAAGGTCCTTTGCGGCAAACATACCGTCGGGACCGCCGTCATAAACAACGTCACCGACGTAAATCTTACCGCCGAGGAAGGTACCCGTAGCAATAATCACACATTTACAGTGATAGATAGCCTCAAGCTTGGTAACCACCTGCCACTTGCTTTCTTCGGTACGTGTAAGCTCGGTAATTTCGGCCTGAACTATTTCAAGACCCTCCTGCCTTTCCATCACGTGCTTCATATATTCGCTGTAGCGTCTGCGGTCAATCTGTGCACGCAGAGAGTGAACGGCAGGGCCCTTACCGAGATTAAGTATACGGCTCTGCAGAGTATTGGCATCAGCCGCCTTACCCATCTCACCGCCGAGAGCATCAATCTCACGGACAAGGTGACCCTTTGAGGTACCGCCGATTGAGGGGTTACAGGGGAGGTTACCTACCCAGTCCATATTTATTGTAAAGACGCCGACGTACATGCCGAGTCTTGCCGCCGCAAGACCTGCCTCGATACCTGCATGACCGGCACCGATAACAACAACGTCATATTCCTTTGCAAAATATCTCATTTTATCACTTGCTTTCATTTTTCAGGTTGTCCGTAAGTTTTCCACACCGTCTCTGTTTTTTTTTGCGGAAAACACGACGAAAACATACTGATTTTTATTGAATGGAAATCTTTTCAACGTATCTTACAATGTTTTAAAAAATTCTATCAAACAGAATCGGAAATCACTGTTTATATTTCTTTTATCGCATTATAATACGCTTTATTGTTCTTGTTCGGAATAATATTCACCGTGAAACACTATTTCTGTCAGCTCGTCGGGATTTTCGATAATATAGTCGGCTCCGTGGTCGGTAAGCTCATTTTTATCACCGAAGCCCCAGAGAACACCCACGCTTTTCACACCTGCCTGAGCTGCACCGTCAATATCGTAAAAGCGGTCGCCTACCATCAGACAGTCAGCCTTGCTTTCTGCACCGAGCTTTTCCATTGCGGTGAGGATAAGCTCCTTTTTCGTAGGGTGAGTTTTCTCACCGATGCCGATACCAACGGTAACGTCAAAAAATTCTCTTACACCTAAAAATTCGGCAACCTCGTTGACAAACCTTTCAGGCTTACTCGATGCTACGCCGAGCCTTATACCCTTTTCCTTAAGCTTGAGCAGAAGCTCCTTTATTCCCTTATAAAGCTCACACTCATAAATGCCCTTGACCGCATATCTTTCACGGTACCTTGCAAGATAGGTCTGAGCCTCGTCCTCGCTGACACCGTAAAAGGTAACGTAGCTGTAATCGAGGGGAGGACCGATGAACTTGTTTCTGTCGGAAAGGTCCGGCACCTCTCTGCCCATAGCCTCAAAGGAATAAGCAAAGCTCTTTACGATTCCCTCGGAGGTATCTGTGACTGTGCCGTCAAAATCGAAAATAACGTATCTGTACATAGAAAACACAGCCGATTTATAAAAATTACAAACCGGCTCTCCTTCAATTTATTTCATTTCGGCTCTTTCCATAGCCTTCTGCATAAATTTATCAATCTTGACTGTAAATCTTTCGTGGGTACCCTTACCGATGAGACCTGCATTGTCATAGGCCTCAACCTCAAATTCAGCCTTTCTTCCGTCAAAGGCAGTAAGGGTAGCAACAGCTCTTACCTCTGCACCTACGTAGGTTGCCGCAAGGTGCTGAAGGTTAAGGGCAGTGCCTACGGTAGTAAGCCTCTCGTCAAGATGCTCCTGACAAAGCTCTGCCGCCGCCTGCTCCATAAGTGCAACCATGGACGGTGTAGCATAAACCTGCAGAGAGCCCGACCCTACGCTTGCTGCGGTAAGCTCCGGAGTAACCGTAGCTCTGACCTCGTGCTTTATTCCTGTTTCCATATTGTCAACCTCTTTTTCAGAATGATTTAAGAAGCGAAAAGAATTTCGGGTTTTCCATATCGGGTGTAATATTCGTCCAGCCGTAAATTGCATACTGAATTCTTCTTGCGGCAACGGGGAACTCGATAAACACAACCGAGCTTCTGCCGACGTAGCCCGTTCTGAAAACCTCTCTGTCGCTTATTGTCGTTTCGGTGATGGGATATTTCATCCAGCCGCCGAAAATTGCCTGTGTGGCATAGGATATTATTTCATTTTTTGTAAGATTGGTCTTGACGTAGGGTAAAACCACGTCGAGCATATCGTCAATTTCACTCAGCGATGCACCTCTGACTCTGTTGAGAAGAGAGGTGATAACCATCCTCTGTCTTCTTGTTCTGCTCACGTCAGAGTCCGGGTCGCACTTTCTTATTCTTGCAAAAAGAAGTGCCTGCTTACCGTTAAGGGTAACGTTTTCACCCGATGGCATACTGATTTTTTCTGTTTTTCTTATATATGCCGCCTCGTATTCCTGAACGTTGACCGTAAGACCGCCGAGACCGTCTATAATATCCTCAAAGGTAGAAAAGTCAACGGCAACGTAATAGTCAATAACTATTTTAAAGTTACTTTCGATGGTCTTTATAAGACAGTCAGCACCGCCTCTTGCATAAGAGGAGTTAATTTTATTGTAGGTTTCGGTGCCGTAAATGTTACAGTAGGTGTCACGGAAAAGAGAGGTCATATTGATTTTCTTTGTGACCTTATTGAGAGAAAGAAGAATGAGAGTATCGCTTCTTCCTCCCTTTGTCAGACCCGTTCTGCTGTCGAGACCTATCAGAAGCACGTTAATGACGTTTTCATTTTTAATAGGAGAAATCCCGTTATGAGCCCAGTCATAAAGATACTGTCTGCCGGTTTTTGAAACAACCTTTTCAATTTCTTCTTCGTCAACCGTGTCCTCAACAATGCTTTCCGTGTCATTCTGAATATATATTTTTTCGTCTTCTTCGCCTTCAGTGGCCGCAGTGTTGAGAACAGTCGGTTCATCATCACCCGTAACCATAAGGTTAAGCTTTGAGTTTATATAACCTACACAGCAGGCAACAATTATAATCATTACCGATAAAAGGGCTATTATATTTTTTACCCGCTGCTTTTTGTCAAACCATATAAAGTTAAGAAAGGCATTATCCTTTTTACTCATTGGTTACACTTCTTTCTTATAAAGAATAATATTCCGTTTTTTTATTATTCCTCAGCTTCGGGAGCCTCCTGAGCTTCCCCTTCGCCCTCAGCATTTTCCTCTTCCTTTTCGCCCTGAATGTTAACGGCAGAAACTACCTTTTCACCCTCAGAAAGCTTCATAACGCGGACACCCTTTGATGTACGTGAAACGGTGCTTATCTGTGAGGCGGGGATTCTGATAATGATACCGTCAGAGGAAATAAGGATTACATCATCCTCGTTATCAATGAGAATAACTGAGGTAACAAGACCGTATTTTTCAATATGATAGTTGATAACACCCTTACCTGCTCTTGACTGAAGTCTGTATTCGCTGTGCTCGCTGAGTCTTCCGAGACCTGTTTCGGAAACGGTAAGAATCTTCTTACTGTCATCCTGACCCTTGGCGATAACGCACATACCTATAACCTCGTCGCCCTCTCTGAGCTCTATCGCCTTAACACCTCTTGCAGTTCTGCCTATGGGTCTGCAGTCGGTTTCGTTAAAGCGGATTGACATACCGTTTCTTGTGGCAACGAGAATATCGTCCTCACCGTCGGTAAGCCATACCCATGCAAGCTCATCGCCTTCGTCAAGGTTAATGGCGATAATACCCGTTTTACGAAGGTTTCTGTATTGCTCAAGCTCTGTACGCTTGATGATACCCTTTCTTGTAACCATGCAAAGATACTTGGTTTCCTCTCCGCCGAAATCGGGTACCTTTATCATTGAGCTGATTTTTTCCTCTGCCTCAAGGGGAAGAAGGTTAACGACATTCATACCCTTACTCTGTCTGCTGCCCTCGGGAATCTCGTAGCCCTTGAGACGGTATACCTTACCCTTGGTGGTAAAGAACATAATAAAGTCGTGGCTTGAGCAGGTGAACATTGTCTGAGCAACGTCCTCTTCTCTTCTTGTCATACCCTTGACACCTCTGCCGCCTCTTCTCTGAAGTGAGTAGGCATCGGCGGGCTGACGCTTGATATAGCCCATATTAGTCAGAGTATATACACATTCTTCCTCGGGGATAAGGTCTTCAATATCAACCTCACCGCTGATTGCAGCGATTTCGGTTCTTCTTTCGTCTCTGAACTTGTCGGCAACAACCTTTGCCTCGTTCTTAACGATTTCCTTAACCTTTTCCTCTGAGGAAAGAATTTCGTTGTATTCCTCAATCTTAGTCATAAGAGCGGCTAATTCCTCTTCGATCTTAGTTCTTTCAAGACCTGTCAGCTGACCGAGACGCATCTTTACGATAGCATCAGCCTGAATTTCTGTAAGACCGAAGCGGTCAATAAGAGCCTGCTTACCTGTTGCCTGATCCTTTGATGCACGGAGAATCTTAATAACCTCATCAATGAAATCAAGAGCAATCTTGAGACCCTCTAATATATGAGCTCTTTCCTGAGCCTTTTTAAGGTCGTAGCGTGTTCTTCTTACGATAACCTCCTTCTGGAAGTTTACGTAATGCCCGAGCACCTGCTTGAGGGTGAGGATCTTAGGCTCACCGTTAACAAGTGTAAGCATAATAATACCGTAAGAAATCTGAAGCTGTGTAAGTGAGAAAAGATGATTGAGCACAACCTGGGGGTTAGCATCTCTCTTAAGGTCAACAACCATTCTCATACCCTCACGGTTTGAATAGTCGTTGATATCAGCAATACCTTCGATTTTCTTATCCTTTACAAGGTCAGCGATTGTCTCGATAAGTCTGCGCTTGTTGACCTGATAGGGAAGCTCGGTAACAACAATGGAAAATCTTCCGTTCTTGTTTTCTACGATTTCGGTTCTTGCTCTTACAACGATTTTACCGCGGCCTGTTGCATAAGCAGCTCTGATACCGCTTCTGCCCATAACAATACCTGCAGTGGGGAAGTCGGGACCCTTGATAAACTGCATAAGCTCATCAAGCTCACAGTCGGGGTTATCAATGTAATAGCACATACCGTCAATAACCTCACCTAAGTTGTGAGGAGGAATATTTGTAGCCATACCTACAGCAATACCCGTTGAGCCGTTGACAAGCACATTGGGGAAGCGTGAGGGGAGAACGGTAGGCTCCTTAAGACGGTCGTCGTAGTTGGGAACAAAATCGACGGTGTCCTTATCAATATCTGTGAGCATCTCCATTGAGATTTTGCTCATCTTACTTTCTGTATAACGGTAAGCAGCCGGGGGGTCACCGTCCACGGAGCCGAAGTTACCGTGACCGTCAACGAGAATATATCTTGTTGAGAAGCGCTGTGCAAGACGTACCATTGCATCGTAAACAGATGCGTCACCGTGAGGATGATATGAGCCGAGCACGGAGCCGACGGTATCGGCGCACTTACGGTATGCCTTTTCGGGATAAAGTCCGTTTTCGTGCATGGTGTAAAGAATACGTCTGTGAACGGGCTTAAGGCCGTCTCTTACGTCGGGGAGAGCACGGGATGTAATAACTGACATTGAATAGTCAAGGAAGCTTTTACGCATTTCCTTATTAAGGTCAACGTCGATTATAGTCTGATTTTCATAATTTAAATTTTCCATATTATCACCGTCAGTCTGTTATTTTCTTATATTTATCAGAAAAAAGATTGTCAATAAGGTTTCTTATTTTTTCCTCATCCTGCTCGCTGAGGATTCTTTTGGGAACTGTAACCGCACCGAAGCTTTTTGTTATGAAGTTTATGCAGTCCCTGCCCTCGAGCACGTAAAATACGGCCTTAAGGGGAACGTGCTTTACCGTCGTACCCTTAAAATTCATATCGGGATGAAGGGTAATTTCAACGTGGTCCTCATAAAAATCAACGGTCTGATTTCTCACCGCAACGGGTGATTTTTCAAGTGCTTTTATATTGTTTTTATTCAGCATCACAGAAACGATTGTATTCACCGCAAAAAAGCAGAGTGAGCATACACAGATATAAAAATTTATAAGAAGTCCCATAAGACAGCAAAGTGCAAAGGGAATTATCATTCTTCTGATTCTCACCCTCATATAAGGCGCTTCGGAATATCTCATATATTCTGTTGTTTCATGTGGCAGGGGAGTAAAGCTTAAGGAAATACTTTTCATTACCGTGCCACCCCCTGAATCAGAAATCTCGCTCTGAGCTTTTCTCTGAGAATACCGCAGAAAACGCCGTAATTTCCCTTTATAAGCTGCTCTGAGCAAACACTCACGGGTGCAAAATCCTTATTTATGATAATGGTGAGTATTCCGTTTTCCTCATTACAGCACACTATTTCATCATAATAGTATTCGCCCCTTGAATAGGGAGTGCCGTAAATGAGTCTGTCCTCATAAAGAATTATCTGAAACTGACCCTTTGCCATTGTACCCGATGCTCTTGTCGGCTTTATCACCGTTTCGGTTTTTGTTACCGAATAGACCGTAAAGAAGGTTGCCCCGCACTGAATAAAATAATAAAAGGCATACATTTTATCCTTGAGTATAATTCCCACGGCGGCAAAAACCGGTGCAGCTATAAGGCACATAAGAAGGGAAAGCTTTATGATATATGAGGGCTTCATTTCTCCGAATTTTTTCTGTCTGAAGGTAAGCGATTTTTCAAATGAATAAATATCGTCCTTCACTAAAATTCCGTATGGAGTCATAGTATCAAATCCTTGCAAATTCGGAATTCGGAGTTCGGAATTCGGAATGGCGGAATAGTTTTTATAACTTCCCGACCTTTATTCCGCCGAATTTACGTCCTTCCGTTTTTTTTATTTATAAATTTGTTGAATTACCGTTTTTTCTGCGGGCAGAGCCTTTATTTGATCTCCTTGTCGGTCGCAATTCCGAATTTGTATTAAACGTCAAGATTCTGAACATACTTAGCGTTCTTTTCAATGAATTCACGACGGGGCTCAACCTTGTCACCCATAAGTATTGAGAAGGTTTCGTCAGCGGCAATGGCATCCTCAAGAGTAACACGGAGCATAATTCTGTTTTCCGGATTCATTGTGGTTTCCCAGAGCTGCTCAGGGTCCATTTCACCGAGACCCTTATAACGCTGAATATCAGCACCGGGCATTTCGAGCATCTTTCTGTCTCTTTCCTCATCTGAGTAAGCATATTCGTGCTTCTTACCCTTACTGAGCTTATAGAGAGGGGGCTGAGCTATATAAACATATCCGCCGTCGATAAGAGGACGCATATATCTGAAGAAGAAGGTGAGAAGAAGTGTTCTGATGTGAGCACCGTCAACGTCGGCATCGGCCATGATAACAACCTTGTGGTAACGAAGCTTGCTTTCGTCAAAATCGTCGGCAAAACCTGCACCGAGAGCCGTAACAACGGGAAGAAGCTTTTCGTTTGAGATAACCTTATCAGGTCTTGACTTTTCAACGTTGAGCATTTTACCCCAAAGAGGAAGAATTGCCTGAATTGATCTGTCTCTGCCTTCCTTTGCAGTGCCGCCCGCTGCGTCACCCTCTACGATATAGATTTCTGTCTTTGAGGGGTCCTTTTCGGTACAGTCGGCAAGCTTACCGGGAAGTGAGTTGGATTCAAGAGGAGACTTTCTTCTTGCAGCCTCTCTTGCACGTCTTGCGGCCTCTCTTGCTCTTGAAGCATCAAGAGATTTTGAGACGATAACCTTTGCAACTGCAGGGTTTTCCTCAAAGAAGTCAGTAAGCTTATTATAAACTGTGTTAGACACAAGCTTTGTCATTTCGGTGTTACCGAGCTTACCCTTGGTCTGACCCTCGAATTGTGCCTCTGTAAGCTTTACGGAAATAACCGCAACAAGACCCTCACGGCAGTCCTCACCGGTGAGCTTTGTATCTGCATCCTTAAGGAAGCCGTATTTCTTGCCGTATTCGTTGAATACCTTGGTCAGAGCAGTCTTGAAGCCTGTCTCGTGGGTACCGCCGTCGATTGTGTTAACGTTATTGGCATAGGAGAAGATTCTTTCCTTATAGCCGTCGTTATACATAAGTGCAACCTCGGCGCTTCTGTCACCGTCAACGCACGAAAAGTGAATTACCTTATCGTGAACGGGAGTAAGACCGTAGGTTTCACCTATGTGCTCAACGAATGAGCCGATACCGCCCTCATAACAGAAATAATCCTCAAGGATATTGTCGGGGTCACGCTTATCTGAAAGGGTGATTGCAAGACCTGCATTAAGGAATGCAGACTCACGAAGGTGGTTTTTGAGTGTATCGTAATCGTAAATTGTAGTTTCCTGGAAAATGAGAGCATCGGGCTTGAACTTGACGAAGGTACCTGTTTCGGTTGTGTCACCGATAACGGTAAGGTCAGTCATAATGTTACCTCTTTCAAAGCGCTGATGGTGAACGTGGCCGTTCTGTGAAACCTCAACCTCCATCCACTCTGAAAGGGCGTTAACAACAGAAGAACCGACACCGTGAAGACCGCCTGATACCTTATAGCCGCTGCCGCCGAACTTACCGCCGGCGTGAAGCACGGTAAGAACAACGGTAACTGCAGGAAGTCCCTGCTGCTCGTTTATACCTACGGGGATACCTCGTCCGTTATCGCGGACGGTAATAATATCACCGGGTAAAATTTCAACCTCGATGTGAGTACAGTAGCCTGCAAGAGCCTCGTCGATTGAGTTGTCAACGATTTCATAAACAAGATGGTGCAGACCTCTGGGACCTGTTGAACCGATATACATACCGGGACGCTTTCTTACTGCCTCAAGTCCTTCAAGAACCTGAATGGCATCAGCGTTGTACTCCTCGGTAACAACGGTATCCATTGTTTCAATTTCTTCTGTTACGATTTCCTGAATTTCTTCGTTAGCCTTGATTTCATCCATGGCTAAACCTCCTTGTGAATTCGGAATGCGGAATTCGGAATTCGGAATCGCGGGAAAAGCTTTATTATATTCCTGCAATCATTCCGCCGAATTTACGTTATTCCTTTTTTTCTTTAATTTATATGGATTAATTTATTAACTGATTATTTTTCCTACCCTTCGTGGCGGGTAGACTTTTAAATTTTTATCTTTGTTTGTCGCAATTCGGATTT
>JAZNIH010000099.1:0-15743 GCA_045577395.1 Acutalibacteraceae bacterium
AAGTGCATCCTCAAGGCAGGCAACGGGAATCTTCTCATTTGTGCCGTGAGCGCCTCTGAGAAGCTCAATGCTTACTCTGAAGGGAGCGTAGCGGTAAATGTTGTCGCAGATAGGCTCGTAGTTATAAGCATCTGTGCCGCCCATAACAAGATAGGGAGCGATAATTGAGTTAGGCTCAAGATTCTTACAGATATCACCGATGATTTTGAAGGTTCTTGAATCGGTAGGTGAGAACTTTGAAGCCTCCTTTGAGTTAAGAACGTTGATTTCGAGATTATCGTTCTTGCATACCTTTCTGATGTGATCAACAAGGTCCTGCTTTGTTGTGCCGGGCATAGCTCTGAAGTTTACGGTTGCAGAAGCACGCTGGGGAAGTACATTAGCGGCAGGGCTGCCCTGAGCCATGGTAACTGCAGTTGTAGTTCTTACAAAGCATGCACCAAAGGGGATCTGCTTTGCAACCTCAAGAATAAGAGGTCTGAGAAGGGGAATGTTGCAGGTGATGAGACGTACGGGGTAAGTGCATTCTCTGCCGACAGCATCAAGAAGGTCCTTCATAAGCTGATTGAAGGATGACTTGAACTGATGATCCTCGAGAGCCTGAATAGCACGTGCAAGCTCTCCGAGAGCATTGTGCTTGGGAGGCTGTGAGGAGTGTCCGCCCTTGCCGTTTACAACGATTTCTATATCTGAATAGCCCTTTTCAGCAATGCCGACACCGATGAGATACTTATCGTTAAGCACACCGGGTACGTTGACGGGGATAATTGCACCGCCCTCGTCAATAACGCTGTCAAGCTCGATGCCTCTGTTTTTGAGAGTCATCATAAGGTCGTGAGCGCCGTTTACGTCATTTGCAACAACTTCTTCGTTATCACCGAAAAGAAGATAAACATCTCTTTCGGGCTCGAAGCCGTCAGCAAGGAGAGCTTCAACAGATTCCATAACTGCGATGAGGTGGTTTTTCATATCTATTGTGCCGCGTCCCCAGATGAATTCACCGTCATCAACGCCCTCGAAGGGTCCGTGTACCCAGTCCTTTTCTGTTCCGCTTGTAACGGGAACAACGTCCTGATGGGCAAGAAGGGCGATAGGCTTAAGCTCGGGCTTTGAGCCCTTCCAACGGTAAAGAAGGTTCGCGGGAGGAACAATTTCCTTTTCAAGCTTACTGTGAACAAGGGGGTATGCTTCCTCAAGGAACTTGTGGAACTTTTCAAATTCGTTCCAGTCAACCTTTTCGGTTACTCTGTTTGAAATAGTTTTGAACTGAATGGCCTTGCTGAGATTGTCACGGTATCTCTGAACATCAAACTCTTCAACGGGGAGGGGAGTAAGCTCTGTCTTTTTAGGCTTATACATTGCGGCGTGAACAGCATTTGCTGCAGTAGCGGCAATAAGAGCACCGCCGATAATTTTCGTTGATTTCTTCATTGTTTCTACCTCTTTCTGTGAGTATTCTTCTATATTATATACCTACTGTGAGCCGATTTCAATAGTTTACCTGATTTTTCACATTTAATAAGCACTTGACATCGATACTGCCTAGTGGTAAAATATATCCGCATTTATAAACGGAGGTGAATGAGGATGTTTTCGAAAAAAGCTATCAGAATAATCTGCATTATCATGGCTGTGCTTATGGCTCTGAGTGCCTGTGCGGCTCTTGTCAGTGTATTTGCGGTTGATGAGGGATACTATGAAACCTATGTCAATCCGTCAACAGGCGACAACGACGGCGATTACCTTATTCCTGCAGGAATCGCTGTCGCGGCTTTGCTTGTGATAGTTATCTGCATCGTGCTTCCGAAAATCAGGAAGAAGGATGAGGACGGCGAGGATGAAGAAGACTATGAAGATGAAGACTCCTCGGAAGAAATCACCGAAGATAAGAAGGATGACACCGAGCCAAAAAATGACGGAAAGCCGGTAATCATCCGAAAAGACAAAAAATGATACTATTAAGCTGTCATTGAAGTGGCAGCTTTTTTTATTTAGATATTGTATTTGCATTTTCTTTGTGGTAAAATCTTCTTTGATGAAAAAATATTAAAATACAGTCAGAAAAGGAGAAATGAAAATGAAAAAAGCATTATCATTAATTCTCACTCTTGTAATGCTCGTGTCACTTTGCTCGATAGGCATAAATGCGGCTTACGAGAAAAACGAGCTCACGGAATATCCGGTTATTGTTGTGCCGGGCTTTATGGCAAGCGAGCTTTACAAAATTGACGAAGAAACAGGAGAAAAGGTTACCGTATGGAGCTGGGGCGCTGCCGCAGACCTTGTGGGCGGTGCATCCTCGGGCAATCTCGGCGGAATCGTAACCGATTTTGCAAAATACCTTCTTGCAGGCGATGTTGACCCTATTGCAAAGCGTCTCGGTGAAGGCTTTAACAGAATTTTTGTCGACATCAAGTCTAATCCCGACGGCACACCTTATAACAAAGAGGTTTATCTTGCCGTAAGCTCACCCGAGGAGACAAATTTTGCATATCTCAGAGAAAATTATCCCGAGGGAACACATCAGCACGAAAGTGAGATTATGGCTCACGTCTGTGATGCAGTAGGTGCGGAAAATACCTTTGCCTTCAATTACGATTTCAGGCTCGGCGCGGTTGATGCTGCTGAGTGCCTTAAGGATTATATCGATGCAGTGCTCGAATATACAGGCAGTGAAAAGGTAAATATCTTTGCAGTTTCACACGGAGGTCAGGTTACCGGCACATACCTCACTCTTTACGGTGAAGAGGGCAAGGTGAACAATGCAGTTCTTACCTTCCCTGCACTCGGCGGAGCGGGTATTGCATACGATGCCTTCAATTATAACCACGGCGGCTTCACTTTCGGTGATGTGGGTCTTCTTGTGTTCATTCAGCACGCAATGATGCTTGAGCAGGATTTACAGTATCTTGTTGAGGCGGGTCTTCTCGGCTTCCTCGATGACCTCGCAACTGCACTTGTGCCCTATTGCTTTGAAACTATAGGCTATTGGGGCAGTCTTTGGGATTTCATACCTCTTGAGCATTATGAAGACCTCAAAACAGAGCTTCTTGACGAAGAGCTTAATGCAGGATTAATCGAAAAGAGTGACTTTATGCATTATGAGATTATGGCTGAGGACGGAGAATACCATTATGCAAAGGGCTTTGAAAAGTCACGTCAGGCCGGTACAAACATTTACATTATGGCAGGCTATGACGTTCAGGTTGTAACAGGTATGGAAATTTCCTCCGATGCCATTATACCTACCGATTCAGCTACAGGTGCCTACTGTGCTCCCTTCGGCGAAAGATTTTCAGACGGCTATACTCAGCAGATTGATACCGGTCTTTATCAGGTGTCGCCCACAATGACTATTGACGCTTCCGTCGGTTATCTTCCCATGCATACATGGTATGTTCAGGATTATCACCACGGTATGACCTATAAGGATGAATACACCAGAGACCTTCTCTACACTCTTCTTCTCAATGATGAGAGCTATGATGTAACTTCATTTGAAAGATTCCCTCAGTTCCATGCTACAACCAATCCCGCACACGCTGTTCACGCTCAGTTTGATGTGAGCGGTGAGGGTTATTTATCTTCACAGGACAGTGCTCTTGTTATCACAAACATCTGCGCCGAAAGCAGTCTGGTTGTAACTTCGATCACCGTTAAGGGAACAGATGCCTTTGATTTCGCTTTTGCCCCCGTTACCCTTGCACCGGGTGAAAGCAAAGAGGTTAAATTCACAGGTGCTGTTCCTACCGTAAGCCTTCAGAATATTGAAATCGGCATAGCTTATGCAATCGGTAATATCACTCCTGTCGGTTACCGCAATTTTGACTTTACCGTTATGAACGGAGATGCCGTGGAATTTGACAGTGAAAATCCTTTTACCTCGGCTCAGTATTCCAACGGACTTGAGGAAACAATCGGCGGAGAAACTGTTGATATTCTCGAAAAATTCGGTGTGAAGACAATCGTTTCGGTTGTTTTTGAAACCGTTATGAAAATTTATGATTTTATTTCAAAAATCATCGGAATGTTTGCAAAATAAAATTGTAAAACTTTGTTGTTGTGAGCCTGAATAAAAATATATTATCCGAGCGATAATATATCTGACGGTGCGTTCACCGTTTCGGGAGGTGACAACAATGGAAAATTCAGGCGTTAAGTGTTCTGTAAGCGAATGTGAGTATCACGTAGGTTGTGACAAGTGCAGACTTGACAAGATTGAGGTTACTCACGAAAAGACAAGCCCTGATGCGATTGCAGTTCCTCATTTCTGCAAAAGCTATAAGCAGAAGCAGTAAAAACGAAGAGATAACTACTTTCAGTATGAGGTAGTTATCTTTTTTGTTTAAAATAAGATGCTGGGAGTAAAAAATTTTCATATTGTTAAAACATAAGTCGGATTTTTAAATATAATTTAAGTGTAGACTTTACAATATAGAAAAAACGGAGGCATTTGAAAATGACTTTTACAGATTATGCAGAATCAGCTTTAAAAAACTTACCTAATACAAAATCAGCCTATCTTTATAAGCAGGAGGTTATTTCTAAAATGACCGCAAGAGCAAACGAGCTTGTAAAGAGCGG
This sequence comes from Acutalibacteraceae bacterium, assembly GCA_045577395.1. GTDB lineage: Bacteria > Bacillota > Clostridia > Oscillospirales > Acutalibacteraceae > UBA6857. Next base: position 4,585 of record JAZNIH010000099.1, read on the forward strand.
TCTTAGTGACAGTAACGTTATCAACGAGCTTGTCATCAGCGAGTTCAGAAATATTGAAAAGGAATACTATCTCAGCAGACAGAGCAGAAACCTTAAAACTGCCAGAAAGAAGAAGGCTTCACTTTCGGTTCTCGGTGTGTTCGGCTATACAATTCTTCTTGTGACCGCATATCTTGCCGCAAGCTTTGTAACCGGCTCATGGGGAAAAACGTGGCTTATTCTCGTTGCAGGTATACTGCTTCCCGTGGCGGCCTTCTGTGTTCTTGCCGCTTCAAAATCAGGCGGTAAGGGCTTCGTAAGAAGCGTTGCCTCACGTATGCTTATTTCCGGTGCTATATTCCTTGTTGCGACCGTTTCGTTTTTACTTATGGTTGTTTTTGCCGGTATCGGAAAGAGCTGGCTCATTTTCCTCGGTGCAGCTATGCTCAGTCTTATTACCGATGCCGCTATGGCTTTTGCCTGTAAGCAAAAAAGTGCAATTATCACCCTTGTGCTCAATATTCCCGCAATAGGTGCACTTTTATACGTAATTCTCGGTATTCTCGGTGCAGTTCCCTGGCATCCCGGCTGGGTTATCATACTTATTTCGGTTATTTTTGATATAGCTGTTGTAGCTGCAAGAATCGTTGGCTCATCAAAGATGGAAGTTGAGGATGAACAATGGGAAGACGCTTAAATGCCGAGCTCTGGGATAAGATGCACTATCTGTTCCGTGATTTCAACGACAGAATGGTACATCTCGAGCTCCATTATGATTTTGAAATTGACCTTGAAGCACTTAAAACCGTGCTTATCTGCTTTTTCGAGAAGGCGCCTGTGCTTCACTCCAAATTTGTCGACAATAAGGTCAGTCCCTATTGGGAGGTAATGCCCTATAGCATTGAGGATGTTATTACTGTAAAGCACAGCACGGACGTCGCTTCGGATATTGACCGCTTCCTTACTCAGTACATACCGCCCGAAAGTGAGCTTCAGATGAAGGTCGGCGTTTTCTATTACGAAGGAAAAACTGCTCTTTGTATGATTGAAAATCATATGTGTATGGACGGCGGCGATTTCAAATACTTTATCAGAAGCTTCTGTAAGGCGTACAGCGAATACGTTCTTGAGGGTAAAAGTCCTCTTAATTTAAGAGAGGGCACACGCTCATACGATTCGGTTTATTCTGATTTTTCGAAGACTCAGAAAAAAATGGCAACCAACCTTTACCGAAACGTCTGTGCAAAGGATACCCATAAGTTTCCTCTTACCGAAAGCAGAAAGGATGATTTTTCCTTTATTGCAAGAAGAAGGATATCTGAGGAAACCTTTATGAAGCTTAAGGCGGTAGGTAAGCAGAACGATGCAACCGTTAACGATATGCTTGTTGCGGCTTATTTCTATGCCTTGTATGAGCTTGCAGGCTACGGCAATGATGAAAGCGTGACTATTTCCTGTGCTATCGATTTAAGACGCCACCTCAAGGATGACGACGGTCAGGGGGTCACCAATCATACCGCCTTTATGCAGTGCAATATTCCCGAACGCGGCAGAGATATATTTGAAACTCTCCGATATGTCGTGAATAGCTCGAATCTTTTCAAAAAGGATAAGTTTATGGGTCTCTACGGTCTGCCCCTTCTGAAATTTGCCTATAAAATTCTTCCTCATTCCGCAAGCGAGGAGATTATAAAGATCGGCTATTCAAATCCGCTTCTTGCGATGAGTAATATCGGTATTCTTGACCACAAGGCCCTTGCACTTGCAGGCAATGAGCCCATTGACGGCTTTATGACCGGTGCGGTCAAATATAAGCCCTACGTTCTTCTTTCCGCAACCTCTATGAGAAACGTGATTACAATGTCCATGTGTGTACGCGGAAACGAGGAGGATAAGAAAATCGTAAACAGATTCTTTGACCTTTTTGAGGAAAGCATAGAACTGCTTATAGGATAATGCTTTTAAGCTCCGTCTTATTTTTAATTGACGGAGCTTTTCTTATTGACATAAGCAGTAATTTTTGTTAATATTCTATTATGTATATTCTTGTCTGGAAAGGCGGAGATTTATGACTTTTGAAATCAGAGGAAATCAGTTTATCAAAGACGGTGAACCTGTAAAGCTCATATCAGGTGCAGTTCACTATTTCAGAAATATGCCCGATACCTGGACGGATATATTTAAAAAAATGAGAGCAATGGGTCTTAACTGTGTTGAAACCTACTGCGCATGGAATATGCACGAGAAAAAGCCGGGAGAGTTTGACTTCTCTGGTAACCTTGATATAGCCTCGTTTATCAGAGCGGCAGAAGCAGAGGGGCTGATGGTTATTGTAAGACCCGGTCCCTACATCTGTGCAGAATGGGAATTCGGCGGTCTTCCCTGGTGGATTCAGACTGATGACACAATGGAAATCCGCTGCTCCAATGAAGCTTATATCAGATACTTTGACAGATATCTTGAAAAAATGTTTGAGCAGGTACGTCCCTTGCTCGTGACAAACGGCGGACCTGTGATTATGCTTCAATGTGAAAATGAATACGGTTACTACGGCGACGATAAGAAATATCTGGAATATCTCTACAAAAGCTACAGAGATAAAGGGATAGACGTACCCTTGTTCACGTCTGACGGTACAAGTAAGGATAATCTTCTTGACGGTTATATAGACGGCTGTATGGCTACTCTCAATTTCGGCAGCAGGGTAGAGGAAAACTTCCGTGCTCACGAGGAGCTTTTCCCCGACCAGCCCAAGATGTGTATGGAAATGTGGAACGGCTGGTTTGATGCCTGGGGTGATGAGTATCATCACACAACGTCAGCTGAGGATTATGCCAAGGTAGTTGATGATATGCTTGCTAAGGGCAGCCTCAATATGTATATGTTTATCGGCGGCACCAATTTCGGCTTTATGAGCGGAGCCAATCATTACGAACGCTTTGCTCCCGACGTTACAAGCTATGACTATGATGCAATCCTTTCGGAGTGCGGTGACGTTACACCTAAGTATCACGCCGTGAGAGAGGTTATAAAGAAGCATATAGGCTGTGAGCTTCCCGAGGTTCCTGCTAACAGAAGGAAAAAGGCCTACGGCAGATTTACGCTTACCGAAAAGGGCGGTATCTTTGCAAATCTCGACGTTCTTTCTTCACCGGTCCATACCGACGTTCCCTTCAATATGGAAAAATACGGTCAGGGCTACGGATTTATTGCTTACAGATCGGTCCTCGGCAGAGATTACACCGATACAAAGCTTATTTTTGAAAGCCTCGGTGACAGAGCTCAGATTTACATAAATAAGGAGCTTATTGATATTCTGTACATCAACGACAGCCTTGAAACAGTTATCAATGCCAAGGCGGGGGACGTTCTTACGGTCCTTTGCGAAAATATGGGCAGAGCAAACTTCGGCAGTAAGATGATGCGCAAGAAGGGTATTGCAGGCAGATGTCTTTTAGATAAAAAGATTCACTTCGGCTGGGATGCCTACACTTTGCCGATGGATAATCTCGACAAGGTAATTTATACCGATGAGCCTATCGAAGAAAAGTCAGTATTCTATAGGGGCTGCTTCGAGATTGATGAAGCTTACGATACGTTCCTTAAGCTCGATAATTTTACAAAGGGATTTGTTACGGTCAACGGCTACAATATAGGCAGATATTGGGAAATCGGTCCGCAGAGGACGCTGTATATTCCCGCTTCTCTTCTTAAGGAAGGAAAAAATGAAATAATAGTATTTGAGTCTGACGGTATCAAGGGTGAGCCGGTAATTGAATTTACCGATACACCCATACTCGGCTGACAGAAAAGGAGACGAATATGAAATATCAGATTAAAAAGCTTTACGTTAACGATTTCTCTGTTTTTGAAAAAAACAAGCTCAGGGAAAGAAGTTATTTTATACCCTACAAGAGTCAGGCTGACCTCGAGGGTAAAACCGTTCTTACGGAAAGATATAACAGCAGCGAGGTAACCGTTCTTTCAGGTGAGTGGAATTTCAAATACTACAGTAAAATTTCACGTCTTCCTTCTAATTTTGACAGTGAAAAAACTCAGATGGATAAGCTTGCCGTACCTTCTACATGGCAGAGAACGGGTTACGAGCCTCCTTATTATCTCAACACCAGATATCAGTTCCCCATGACACTTCCCAATGTTCCCGAGGAAATGTCTGCGGGTATATATGTTAAGAAGTTCAATATTTCAGACAAGGCAAAGTATCCCATCATTACCTTCCTTGGTGTCTGCTCATGTCTTACTCTTTATATCAACGGTAAGTTCGTAGGCTACAGCGAGGGAAGCCATAACAGCGCAGAGTTTGCCATAAAGGATTTTGTCCATGAGGGTGAAAACGAGCTTATGGCAATCGTTTCCAAGTGGTGTAACGGTACTTACCTTGAGTGTCAGGATATGTTCCGTGAAAACGGTATATTCCGTGACGTCTATATTACCGAAAATCCCGAGCAGTATATTTTTGACTTTGAGGTCAGAACAAAGAAGGAGCAGAACGGCTACTCAATGACAGTCAATACCTTTGCCGAAGGTAGCGGCTTTGAGGGCAAAAAGCTTTCTGCAAAGCTTCTTTATAAGGGTGAAGAGGTTGCTTCGGCAGAAAAGGACCTCTGTTCAGAGATTAAGTTTGATTTCGGTACACTTGACGTTGTTGAGTGGAACGCCGAAAAGCCTGAGGTTTACGAGCTTTATCTTTCAATTCTTGACGGTGAAGAAAGTATTCAGTGTATAAGAGAAACCGTCGGCTTTAAAAATGTAGAAATCAAGGGTGAGCTTTTCTTCTTCAACGGAAAGCTTATCAAGTTCAAGGGTGTTAACCATCACGATACTCACTATATAACAGGTTACGTTATGACAGGTGAGGACCTTCTTAAGGATATTCTTCTTATGAAGGAATTCAACGTAAATGCTGTAAGAACATCACACTATCCTCCCGATCCGATGTTTATAAGAATGTGTGACGAATACGGCCTTTATGTTATTGACGAGGCAGATATTGAAACTCACGGAACTCAGTTCAATGAAAAGCTCGGATTTACAGGAAAGCCCAACGTTATCAGTAACGGCAAGGAGTGGCGTCCGAGATTCCTTGACAGAGTGCAGCGCCTTTATGCAAGAGATAAGAATCATCCCTCTATAACAATGTGGAGCCTCGGTAATGAATCTGGCGGATGGAAAAATCAGGACGCCTGCTACGACTGGCTCAAGACTGTAACGGATATTCCCGTACATTATGAGGCTGCTATCAGAACTCCGAGAACCGCTTACGACGTTATTTCGGAAATGTATCAGCACAGCGATGTTGTTGAAAAAATCGGTCAGCACAAGTTCCTTTCAAGATATAAGGGTAAGCCCTATTTCCTTTGTGAATACTGTCATGCTATGGGTGTGGGACCCGGTTCCCTTGAGGAATACTGGGAAAGCATTTATGCTCACGATAATCTCACGGGCGGATGTATATGGGAGTGGGCAGACCACAGCGTATACGATCCCAATGCAAAGTATAAGTACACCTACGGCGGCGACCACGGTGAAAAATATCACGACGGCAATTTCTGCGTTGACGGTCTTTTCTATCCTGACAGAACACCTCATACCGGTGCTTATGAAATGAAAGCGGTTTACCGTCCCATTATTGTAAAGCATATCAGCGATAATGTTTACTGCTTCAGAAATACAAACTGCTTCACATCCTCAGACGAATATGAAATTACGTATGAGCTTTGTGAAAATGCCGTATGTGTAGAAAGCGGCAGAGTTGAGCTCAATATAGAGCCCTGTGCTTCAAAAAATGTTGTAATAGCTCATAAAATGCTCGGCAAGGACGCAGACGCTCATATTAATTTTATCTGCAGGGATAAGAACGGCAATGAGGTTTCAAAGGAGCAGATAGCACTTAACGAGGTTGTTGCAGAATTTGTTGCACCCGAAGGTAAGGCGGTTAAGTATACCGAGAAGAACGATAAGCTTACAGTAACCTTTGAAAACGGCTGTGCCGTATTCTCAAAGAACGAGGGCAAGCTTATAAGCTACATAATCGACGGCAAGGAAATGCTTTATAACGATGACGGTTTGGTGCCTCAGCTTTACAGAGCATATCTTGATAACGACAGAAATATCGTCAACACCTGGAAAAAGCAGAATCTCCACAAGCTTAAGTTTAACGGTAAGATTGTTTCCTGCAAGGCCAAGGATAACGGCACCGTTAAAATCAAGAGTGAGGGCTGGCTTTTTGCCGAGGATAAAAAGGTGTTCGAGTTTGAATACAAGTACGTGTTCTATCCCGACGGCTCAATCAAGGTAAAGGCAGAGGTGGAAAAGAAGCTCTTCGATTTCACTTCTTATGACCTTCCCAGATTCGGAATTAATCTTCTTCTTGACTCTTCTCTCTCAGAGGTCGAATATTACGGTCTCGGTGAGCTCGAAAATCTTAACGACTTCCGTGCTCAGAGCATAGTCGGTATATACAAGTCAACCGTAAAGGATATGTGTGTTGATTATATCAAGCCTCAGGATAACGGAAACCACGGATGTACCCGGTGGATGAGCGTTACCGACAGCGAGGGCAGGGGACTCAGATTCTTTAACTGTGATGATTATTTCTCATTCAGCGTTCATGATTATCCCGAAAAGCAGATCCGTGAGGCAAAGCACATTGAGGATATCAGGAGAGGCAAGCTTACAAGCGTCAGCATTGACGGCTTTATGAGAGGCACCGGCTCCAACAGCTGCGGTCAGCAGACGCTGAAAAAATACAGAATTGATTTTAAGAAAGAGCTTGAATTTGCCTTCTATATCATTCCTGTTAAAAAATAATTTAAATTTTTCTTTTAACGAACTGCCATTTTCTTCTTGAATATGGCAGTTCGTTGTGTTATAATTCCATTGATTAGGGCATTTAACCTATCATATTCAAAAATTACGGAGGAAGAAATTATGAAACAGTTAAACATTGGTATTATCGGTGCAGGCCGTATCGGTAAGGTGCATATGGAATCAATTACATATAATGTACCTTCAGCACGAGTTCTCGGCATTACAGATGTTTTTAAGGACGCACTTCCCGGCCTTGCAGAAAAGTACGGTATTCCCAAGATTTATAACGACTATAAGGAGATGCTTGCTGACGAAGAAATCGATGCAGTTCTTGTTTGTTCTTCAACAGACACTCACGCTGATATTTCAATCGAAGCAGCCCAGGCAGGTAAGCACGTATTCTGCGAAAAGCCCGTTGACCTTACTCCCGAAAAGGTAAAGGCAGTTATCGCTGCAGTTGAAAAGGCAGGCGTTAAGCTTCAGGTAGGCTTCAACAGACGTTTTGACCACAACTTTGCACACGTTCGTTCACTTATCAACGAGGGTAAGGTTGGTAACCTCGAGCTTATCAAGATTACATCACGTGACCCTGAGCCTCCCTCAGCTGAGTATGCAGCAGTATCAGGCGGTATGTTCCTTGATATGACAATTCACGATTTTGATATGGCACGCTTCCTTGCAGGCAGCGATGTTACAGAGGTATATGTAAATGCAACCTGCCTTGTTGATCCTGCTATCGGTGAAGCTGGTGACGTTGACACAGCTATTATCAACCTTAAGTTTGAAAACGGTGCTCTCGGTGTTATCGACAACAGCCGCCGTGCAGCTTACGGCTATGACCAGAGAATCGAAGTGTTCGGCTCACTCGGCGCAGCTATGGCAGCTAACGATACTCCCACAAACGTAACTGTTATGAATGCAGAAGGCGTTACTACAGATAAGCCCCTCTATTTCTTCCTTGAAAGATATATGCAGTCATTCCGTGATGAGATGCTTCAGTTCGTTGACGCTGTTCAGAACGATAAGCCCACACCTACAACAGGTCTTGACGGCCTTAACTCAATTCTTGTTGCTCTCGCTGCAAAGAAGTCAGTAGCAGAAGGCAGAGCAGTAAAGATTTCAGAAATCGGCTAATTTTTTAAGGAGTACTTCCCGTAAGGGAGGTGCTCCTCGAAGTATTTTATAAGAACGAAAACCCGAAAGGATTGATTACTATGAAACTTACGATGGCTCAGGCTCTTGTTAAATTCCTCGATAATCAGTATATCTGCTTTGACGGAAAGGAAACCAAGTTCGTTGACGGTATCTTTGGCATATTCGGTCACGGATGTGTTGTAGGTATCGGTCAGGCTCTTGAGCAGGGCGGCCACAATCTCAGATATTATCAGGGCCACAACGAGCAGGGTATGGCTCACGCCGCTATTGCTTACGCCAAGCAAATGCACAGACGCAAAATTATCGCCTGCACATCATCAATCGGCCCCGGCGCACTTAATATGGTAACTGCCTGCGGCACCGCAACCGCAAACAGAATTCCTCTTCTCGTGCTTCCCGGTGACACCTTTGCCTGCCGTCAGCCAGACCCCGTGCTTCAGCAGATTGAGCAATATGACAGCTGTGCAATTACCGCAAACGATGCCTTCAAGCCCGTTTGTAAATATTGGGACAGAATCAACCGTCCCGAGCAGCTTATGACTGCCTGCATCAATGCTATGCGTGTTCTTACCGACCCTGCAGATACCGGTGCGGTATGTATCGCTATGCCTCAGGACGTAGAGGCAGAGGCTTTTGATTATCCTGATTATTTCCTCGAAAAGAGAGTATGGTATATTGACAGACGTGTACCCTCTGAAAGAGAAATCGATGCAGCCTGCGAGCTTATTAAAAACAGCAAAAAGCCTATGATTATTGTAGGCGGCGGTGTTACCTATTCCGATAGTGACAAGGCTGTGCTCGCTATGGCTGAAAAGTTCAATATTCCCATCGGTGAAACTCAGGCAGGTAAGGGACAGATTCCCTTTGCACATCCTCTTAATATGGGCGGATGCGGTGTAACCGGCGGTGCAGCGGCAAATGCGATCGCAAAGCAGGCTGACCTTGTTATTGCAATCGGTACAAGACTTACCGACTTTACAACCTGCTCAAAGTGGGGCTTCCAGAACCCCGACGTAAAGATGCTCTCGATCAACGTATGCTCCTTTGATGCTTTCAAGATGGATTCCACGGCAGTTATCGCTGATGCCAAGGCTGCTTGTGATGCTATTGCCGCCAAGCTCGACTATAAGTCTGAGTGGAAGGATGAATATGCTCTTGCCAAGGCAGATTTCGATAAGGAAATCGACCGTTGCTATAACGAAAAGCTTGACGGTGTTCTTTCACAGAAGAGAGCTCTCGGCATCATAAACGAAACCGTTGCTGACGATGCAGTTATCATCGGCTCATCAGGCTCACTTCCCGGCTGTCTTCAGAGAATCTGGAAGTCAAAGGCTCCTGATACATATCACGTTGAATATGGCTTCTCATGTATGGGCTATGAAATCTGCGGTGCACTCGGTGCAAAGCTTGCAGTCGGCGACAGAGAAGTATATTCAATGGTAGGTGACGGAAGCTTCCTTATGCTTCACAGTGAGCTTTATACCGCCGTTCAGGAAAATAAAAAAATCAACGTTATGCTCTTTGATAACAGCGGTTGGGGCTGTATCGAAAACCTCCAGAACAATCAGGGTACCGACACCTTCGGCACACGCTTTACAAGAAGAAATGAAGAAAGCGGTCTTCTTGACGGTGAGGTTATTATGACTGATTATGCAAAGATTGCTGAGGGCTACGGCTGTAAGGCATACCGCATTACTACCGAGGAAGAGCTTTATGCCGCTATTGAAGACAGTAAGAAGCAGACAGTTTCCACTCTCTTTGATATGAAGGTCGGTCACAAGAGTATGACAGACGGCTACGACTCATGGTGGAGAGTCGGCGTTGCTGAAGTTTCCGAAAGTGAAAGAGTTCAGGAATGCTATGAGGATATGAAGGCCAATATTGCAAAAGCCCGCTTATATTAATTAAAAGGAGAAAATAAAATGCTTAACAAAGAAAAAGTATATCTTGCATGCGCACCTATCGCATGGACAAACGATGACCTTCCCGATCTCGGTGCAGAAAACACCTTTGAGCAGTGCGTAAGTGAAATGGCACTCGCAGGCTTCACAGGCAGCGAAATCGGTAACAAATACCCCAAGGATGTTGAAACACTCAAGCACAAGCTTGACGTAAGAGGTATGAGAATCTGTAATGCATGGTCCTCTTCACTTCTTCTTTCCGAGGGCTATGAGGCAACTATAGAGGCTTTCATCAAGCACAGAGATTTCCTTCACGCTCTCGGTGCTAAGGTTATCGGTGCTTCTGAGCAGGGTAACAGCATTCAGGGTAAGGATGTAAGCATCTTCGGTGAAAAGCCCGTATACACAGACGAGCAGTGGGAGCTTATTGCAAAGGGCTTTAACGAAATGGGCAGACTTGCAAAGGAAAAGGGTATGTACTTTACAGTACATCATCATATGGGTACAGGTGTACAGACAGAGGCTGAAATTGATAAGCTTATGGAAATCACCGATCCCGATCTCGTTTATCTTCTTTTTGATACAGGTCATCTTTCATTCAGCGGTGAGGACGTAATCGGTGTTCTCAAGAAGTACGTTCACAGAACAAAGCACGTTCATCTCAAGAGCATCCGTAAGGATGTAATTGAGGATGCAAAGGTTAAGGGATATTCCTTCCTTGATTCAGTACGTGCAGGTTCATTCACCGTTCCCGGTGACGGCGATTTCGACTTTACTCCCGTATTTGACGTGCTTGACGAAGCAGGCTATGAGGGTTGGGTAGTTGTTGAAGCCGAGCAGGATCCCGCAAAGGCAAATCCCTATGAATATGCAGTCCTTGCAAGAAACTACATCAGAGAAAAGACAGGTCTTTAATATTAAAAACGGCATACGGTTTCATTACCGTATGCCGACTTCCAATAAGTAAGTATTTCTTTAAAATGTAAACTTTTGGCACAATAATGCGTTAAAAACACCCGATATGCGTCAGCATTATCGGGTGTTTTCTCCTTCTCTTGCACTCAAAATTTTCATTTTAAAGTGCTTCGCAGTTTCGTAAGATAAGAAAATTTCTTGTATTGAAGCCATAAAATGCAGCAAGGCTGTCGCCTTGCGAGGCTTTTGGCAAAAATACGGGGAATTTTCATCGAGAAACAAACACCGCCTTATGGGAAGTCGGCATAACATCCTCTGCTTTTTTTACTGTCACTTTCAGATTGATTTTTTTCTTTTTATGTGTTACATTGTTATAGT